>JALFVN010000043.1 GCA_022787565.1 Clostridiales bacterium
CCCACCAAAATCTATGTCAAGCAGTTTGCGGAGAGAGAAAGTGCCCCTCAGCCGGTGCAGCCGAAAAGCGAAAGCCTGCATGACCGGAATACGGACGGCCATACGCCCGAAAACGGGATGTCTGGAAAGCGGGAAAACAGCGTTCATGGCGTTTCAAAACCGGACGGGAATTATACTGATAAGAATAATACTGAGAACAGTTATACTGATCCATCTATCTATCCATCAGAGGCAGAGGAAATGATAGAGACGGTGCGGGATCAGATCGACTACCCCTTGCTGGCTATGTCCTACATGAACGATGACCCGGACTGTATTCTGGAGCTGATCTGCCATGTGCTGTGCAGTACAGCCCCGAACCTGAAGATCGGCAGCGAGACCATACCCACGCCAAAGGTGCAGGCCCGTTTCCGACGGCTGCGGTTTGAGCACGCGGCCTATGTTCTGGACGCCCTTGAAAACACCACATCGGAGATCAAAAACATAAAGGCCTATCTGTTGACCGCGTTGTACAATGCGCCGCTGACGATAGGCCCTTATTATTCTGCCCGTGTGAGGCATGACGCCGCACAGTAAAAATACGTTTCACGGTGAAACGAATTACAAGGAGGAACCAAATGGCAAAGGAACAAAGCAGAAACATTCCCATTGAGAAGATCCATGATCTTCCCGGACTGGAGGATAATAAGCAGCCGGACAAGGCATACGGCAGTCTGGTGAGCAGCATCCTCATCAACGGCGTCAAGGAGCCTGTGATCCTGCGCTCTATGGAGAACGGCGAGTACCAGCTCGTCACCGGGTACAGGCGCAAAAGGGCGGTGGAGCTTGCCAAGCTGCAGGAGATCCCTGCCCTGATCTATGACATGACGGAAAAAGAGGCCCTGGAATACCGGGCTATGGCCGGTAAAGACCCCAAAACGCCGATACCCGGAAAATTCGTGGAAGATGCGGCAGAGGAAAAAGCAAAGGCTGACTCTCCCACAAAAGCAGAGGACAAATCCGGGAAAAATGCGGAGGAGTCTGCTGCGTCCGCCGCAGGTAAGGAGAAAAAACCTGCGGCAAAAGAGAGTAAGCCCAAAGCGGCAAAGCCCAGGGAGGAAGCGCCTGCCGGTCCCGCTGCCGTAGGGCCTACCGGCACGGTCATCACCAAAATACTGGACAGCCGCCTGAATCCGCCCACGGCCAAGGACAAGAAAAGCCTGCCGGTTCCCGGCGAGGGTGAAGCCTTCTCCGTTATTCTCCACCCGGCTTTTTTGAAGAAAGCGGACATCAACACCTTTTCCGTTGACCGGGAGGCCGATGACTTCAAGGAGCTGTATAAATCCATTGAGCGTTTCGGCGTGAAGGACCCGGTGCTTGCCAGAGTGGGCAAGGACGGGGAGCTGGAAATCCTCTCCGGCCAGCGGCGGCACCTGATTGCCAGTGAGCTGAATTATCCCGTCCCCACCATCATACAGCAGCTGGACGATGACGACGCCAAAATCCTTGTGGCGGACGGCAACCTGCACCGGGAACATATCTCCACCTACGATCAGGCCCGCGCTCTGCGCATGAAAGCGGACAGCATGAAGCGTAAGGCGGGCCGCCGGAGCAAGGGAGACAATGGGCCGAAGATGGACACGGACGAAATCCTTGCCAAAGAAATGGGGATGAGCACCTCAAAGCTCAACCGGCTGATGAAGCTGTCTGAAGCCACCAAGGGCGTCTGTGAGCTGGTGGATGAGGGCACGCTGGCCCCCTCCATTGCCTATAACATCGCATTTCTCACGCCCCTGCTTCAGGATACTGTCGTAGACCTGATCGGGGTCAATGTGAAAGTAAGCAACGAGAACACCGGACGGCTGAAAGAAGTCGCCCGGACGGAAAAGCTGGACGTTGGTAAAGTCCGGGATGTGCTGGAGGGCAGATACCCGCCGCCCAAGGTGGTGGAAAAGCCTAAGCCTGTTGAAACGATAAAGGAACCGGCACCGCCCATGGCCCCCACAGACATCCCCAAGTCCCCGGATATCCCTGCGCCGCCCAAACCGGGCAATGTTGTTCCGTTCGTCCCGCCTGCGCCTGAGAGAAAAGCGGAGCCTGCTCCCAATACGGCAGCCGTAAAAGCAACAGAAACGCAGGACAAGGAAAACAGCTATGTGACCAAGGTCATCCTCACCGGGGACAGGCTGAGAAAATACTTCCCCGATGTGAGCATGACGCCCCGCGAGATCGAGGACAGCGTTTACGATGCGCTGGAAGAACGCCGACAGCGGCAGGAGAAGCTGAAGCAGAAGGCGGAAATTCTGAAAAGCAAAAATGAGCCGGTGAAGTGAGCTTATGAACGTACTTGTTGTTGAACCGGGCTATATGCCCTATGAGAAAGAAGTAAACGGCCTGCACGAAATGCAGGCCGTTGTGGGCGGGCTGATTGACGCGATCTACCCTTATGATGATCCTGTCGCCATCGTCTGCAACGACGAGGCGCTGCTGTACCACATGCCGTTTAACCGGAGTATGGAGGGCGGCTACGGCGGTGTTTTCGGCACTTTCTTTGTCTGCGGCTGCGGTGAGGAGAATTTCATTTCCCTCACCCCGGAGCAGATGGAGAAATACCGGGAGAAATTCAAAAAGGCGGAGATCCTGGTAGGCTTTCGGGGAAATGAGCCTGTCACCCTCAAGGTGGACGCCAAGCCCAAGCTGAGGCAGGAGAAAGCCGTAAAGCATGATGAGATCCAGCGCTGAGACCGCCGAAAGGGTAAAGGCCCTGACGGAAAAGCTGGAGGCGGGGGTAAAAGAGATTTTTGAAAGTGAGAAATACAAGACCTATCTGAAAGCCATGTCCAGGTTTCACCATTACAGCTTTGGTAATGTCATGCTCATTCTCATGCAGTGCCCGGAAGCCAGTCTGGTGGCGGGCTACACCACATGGAAAAAGCAGTTTGGCCGGACGGTAAAGAAAGGCGAACACGGCATCCAGATCATTGCACCGGTAAAGCGCAGTAAACTGGTCAGTCAGGACAGGCTCGACCCGGACACACAGCAGCCGGTCATCGGGCCGGACGGAAAGCCGGAGAAAGAGCCTGTTTTTGTGCAGTATCAGGGCTTTCAGGTGGCCTATGTTTTTGATGTAAGCCAGACTGAGGGCAGGGAGCTGCCCTCACTGGGTGTGGATGAGCTGACAGGAAATGTTCCGAACTTTGACGCGATGTTTTCCGCCGTTGAGGCAATTTCCCCGGTGCCTGTGGAGTTCCGCCCAGCGTCGGCAGCCAAGGGCTGCTTTAACCACCTTGAGCGGAAAATCTATGTCAATGAGGGCATGAGCCAGGTGCAGACCCTCAAGACCCTGATCCACGAGACGGCCCACGCCCTGCTCCATGACAGCTCAGTGCTGGATGATGAAATCCCGAAAAAGGACCGGCACACCAAAGAGGTTGAGGCCGAGAGCATCGCCTATGTGGTCTGCCAGCACTTCGGCATCGACACTTCAGACTATTCCTTCCCCTATGTGACCGGCTGGAGCCGGGGCAAAGAACTGCCGGAGCTGAAAGCCTCGCTGGAGTGCATCGGCAAGACTTCGGCAAAAATGATTGTCGATATAGAGAAGAGCAGCTTGGAAAAGAGGATTGTCAAGAGGGAAGAAAAGCTTGAAGTAGATTGTACTCGAGATATCAGCGAAATATAGAGCGAATTTTATACCGCTTATACTCGGTTCCAACCCTAGTAATTTCCTCTAACCAAGGAAGACCAATAGCAGCAGAAAATTTTTCAACGATATTATCTTTGATATATATGTGATAGCATCTATTCCTATATGCCTCTAAAGAAGTATCTTCTCGAGCTACATCAAAAATTCGCCTGAACAGTTCACCACTTCGTCTTATGCCGCCAGGAATTGTGTCAAGCTCAAAAACGATATAACGTGCCGTCTGTATATAGCATCGTTCCATCGACATTAGGATAAGCATAGGATTATATGTATATCTTATACCGAATTGACTCTGGAGATTATGAATAAAGCTCCTGAATATTTCTTCGACAAACACATAGTCTGTGCCCCTTACCTGAATGCTTCCATTATTTCTTGACATAGTGTCACGTGTGCACCGACCAACATTCCACGCCTCAATATAGCCTGGAATAAAGAAATCAATTAATTTCCCCGATAAATAATCAAAATCTTGCAAATAATTTAGAATGTATTCGCGAGTGGCTGTTTGCCTATAATCTGCCAGCAAAATACCAAAGCTAATTATTTCATTGTCAGCATAGTCATCGTATTTTCTGAGAAACTCGTCATAAAAAGTTCTATAATCACCGACTGGGTTCATTATTCTTCCCTCCAACCTTAAAAAATTCTACTATGAATGAAAAAGTGTAAACCGTGTTGTGTCCCTGCAAGTATGGCATTTGGTAGCACAAACGCCCTTGTTAGGGGAAAACCCTAAAACCCCATACGAAATGCGTTTCATGGTGAAACGTAATTACAAGAAAGCGGTCCACGAAATCGTGAACTGCTTTTATTTTGCCTTCAGATATTCAGTTATCTTATCAAAAAAATACTGTGCATTACTGACCTGCTCCACGACCTCTTCTTTTGAAATGATGAAGAAGTCATCGTAATCACTTTCTGTCCGTATATCAAAGAGTACGGAAATAATTTTGGAAAGGTCGCTGCTGAAAATGCCGGTCTTGATGTAAAGACGGCGAAACTCAGCTATGATGCCGCTGTGCTTCTTCATGTCGATCTCGTCGTAGGCAAGGACAGAGCGTATGGCATGGAAAACAGCATAGTAAGAGCGATTTGCTGCGCTCTTGTAGTTGCCGGCATCCAAAAGATTTTTGGCAGCAGCAAGGCATTCTGCCGCGTGTTCCAGCCTGACTGAGGACAGGGCCTTCTTTTCTTCAATTTGCATAGCGGACTCCTTCCCGGAGAACGTTCTTGTAAAAAGGCACAACTGCGGAATACTGGCGGAACTGCTGTAAGGGCTTCGCGGTTACGGATACGGTAACATCATGCTTAAGGCTGAGATCACTTGTTATTTCAGCCAGAGCGTTTCTGCGCTTTGAAATCTCCATACCGTCGACATCAATGGTCAGCAGAATATCAACATCAGATTCGCTGTCAAAATCGCCGCGGGCATAGGAGCCATACAGGTATGCGTCGTGTACACTGCCGGGAAAAAGCTTGCTGCATGCATCGTACACTTCGCGTACAATGGAAACTGCGTCAGGTGTGTTCATATTTCTGCCTCCCTTCATTGTTTTCAATAATATTATAGCCATATTTGTTCCATAAGTCAAACCATTTAGGAAAGGAGAAAAGCTGTGCGCACAAGATCGCGCCATGTAAGCGTTTGGATGAATGAGGAGGAATACAGGCATCTGAAATCCCAGGCCCGGGTGGCGGGTATGGGAATTGACCCCTTCATCCGAAATCTTGTTGCCGGGGTACAGCTTCGGCCCAGGCCGCCCGATGAATATGTGGCGCTGCTCCGGGAGCTTTCGGCAATCGGGAACAACATCAACCAGATCGCTCACTGGGCCAACGCCCAGAAGAGCATCCGCGAGGCAGAAATCGTGGAAGCCGCCGTGCTTGCCCGGGAAGCGTGGCGGCTGGTAAAGGAAAAACTCTGATGGCTTACGACAAGATCATCACCATTCATTCCCGCCTGGACCGGCGGATCAACTACGCGCTGAATCCCGCAAAGACAAGGAACGGAGAGCGGTCCCTGTGTGCTGCCCTCAACTGTCAGCTGGATACCGCCTGTCAGGACATGCAGGAGACCAAGCACCGCTGGGATAAGGAAAACCGCCCTGTTCAGGGTTATCATATCATCCACTCCTATGCCCCAGGCGAAGTGACAGCGGAACAGGCTCAGAAGCTGAGCGTTGAGTTTGCCCGGCGGCTGATCGGAGACCGGTTTGAGGCTGTGGTTGCCACCCATGTTGACCATGAACATATCCATTCGCATATTGTTTTCAACTCCGTTTCCTGTACAGACGGCAGGATGTTCCACAGCGACTTCAAAGCCTATTATGGAGATATCCGGGGCGTCTCCAATGCCATCAGTCGGGAAAACGGCCTTTCTGTCATTGAGCCAAAAGGCAAGGGCAAACAATACGCCCAGTGGAGCGCGGAGAAACAGGGTAGGCCCACCATCCGCGGCCTCATCCGGCAGGACATTGACGCGGCCCTTGCAGGGGCAATCTCCATGCAGACCCTTTTTGCGGCAATGGAAAAGCAGGGCTACACCGTTAAACGCGGAACCAATGTGAAGCATACTGCCATCAAGCCGCCCGGCAGCGAACGCTTTATCCGTCTGGACAGTCTGGGCGAGGGCTATACGGAAGCGGATTTGAAAGCCCGACTCCGGGGAGAGGCAGAAAAAACGACCCCTGTTCAGGTGCATATTCCTCAGCAAAAAAGATACAGAGTAAAGCGGTACGGCGGCAATTCCCGCAAAACAAAGCCCAAGGGCCTGCGCCGCTTATACCTGCATTATCTGTATTTGCTGGCACCGCCCCGGCCATATCAGCGGCGGCCGGTGCCTTTCAATGTCCGGGCGGAGGTGAGAAAGCTCAGCAAATACAAGCGGCAGTTTGCCCTGCTGCAAAAATACAGAATAGAAAATGAGAGTCAATTATCCATGCTTGCAGACGCTTTGCAGGCGGAGATCGACTCTCTTGTTTTTTCCCGGCAAAACCTGTACCGCCGGAAAAGGCGAGGGGAAGATGTAGCTGCCGAGATAAGTGAGATAAACCACGCTCTCCGTCCCCTGCGCCGGGAGCTGCGGTGCTGTCAAAACATTTCTGCGTCTGTCCCGCAGATCCATGAGCATATCCGGCTCACCGGGCAGGCAGAGGAACAGAGCAAAAACAAATTCAAGGAAAAGGAAGTGAAGCAACATGGAAGTGAGCGGTGAAGTGGCCGATCTGCTGGTCAAGGAGGGCTTGCAAGTGGCAGAACTGGCAGCCAGACTGTCCGGCAAAGGAATCGTGAATGCAGCCGCTTTGCTGGCGGCTATGGTGAAGAACAATTACAAGGTGGTCGGCAAGGTAGGCATAGACCGGCTGAATCGGGAGAATGTGGAGTCGGTGGTCATTCCCATCAAAAGTACAGACTTATCCCGATTCGAGAAAACGGCAAAGCGCTTCGGCGTGCTGTATGCGGCGGCAAAAAACGAGAACGCGGAGGTCGTGCATATTATCTCCAATGTAAACTACTCTGCCCAGCTCAACGCCGTGCTGGAGGCTATGGGCTACGGCATACCGACGAGGGAGGTGCAGCCTGCAAAAAAAGCGAGGTCCCGCGCTCCACAAGAGACATCCTCAAAAGAGCGCGGGAATGGCTTGACGCCACAGCAGAGCAATGAAAAGCCCTCTGTCCGGGAGAAGCTGGAGGAACTGAAAGCCGTGGCGGAGACCCTGCATACGCCCCAGCGAAGCCGGGGAAAGGATAGAAACCGGTGAAGAGATCATTCAGGGACAGCGCCCCGGTGTGGGCGCTGTTTTCCCTTCTGGTCATCTATTTTACCCTTATTGCTGCCAGTGTATATGAGGAGGGCATGACACTGTTTCAGCTAATCCCTCTTGCGATTAATGCAAAGTCAGGAGACATCCGCTGGACAGCATACACGCCTAAATTTATCCTCATTTCCCTTGCAATATACGCAGGCGGCATTGCCCTGTATTATTCCACCCGGCAAAACCGCAGGCCGGGAGAGGAGCACGGTTCAGCCCAATGGGGAAATGTCCGTGCGCTGAACAAAAAGTACAGCGACAAAAACCCCAACAATAATGCCATCCTCACCCGACATCTCAGTATGAGCCTGAACGGCAGAAAGCACATGCGAAATCTGCTTCAGATCATTGTGGGCGGCAGCGGTTCCGGCAAGACTCGCTATGTAGTCAAGCCCAACCTGATGCTGGCCAATGCCAGTTTTATCTGTACCGACCCAAAGGGCGAGATCGTCCGTGCCGTGGCTCCGCTGCTGCTGCAAAAGGGCTATGTGGTGAAAGTGTTTGACCTGATCGACCCGTCCCATTCGGACAGCTATAACCCCTTTCGGTATATCCGCAGGGACAGCGATGTGTTCCGGCTCATCAACAATTTTATCCAGAACACCACACCGAAAAATGCCGGTCAGAATGACCCCTTCTGGGAGAAGTCTGAGACAGCTTTAGACGCAGCTTTGATGCTGTATCTGCTCCATGAGGCCCCTCCCGAAGAGCAGACCATGGAGATGATGCTCACCATGATCGAATACGGCGCTGCTAAGGAGGATGACGACGATTATCAGTCGCCCCTGGACCTGCTCTTTGAAGCGCTGGAGGAGGAACAGCCGAACCATATCGCACTGCGCCAATACCGCATTTTCAAGCAGGCCGCCGGTAAAACGGCAAAAAGCATTTTGGTGAGCGCCGCTGTCCGTCTCTCCACCTTCACCCTGCCTGAGATACAGAACATTACCAACGAGGACAGTCTGGAAATCTCCATGCTGGGAGAGCGCAGGCAGGCCATCTTCTGTGTCATCCCGGACAGCAACGACAACAGTCTGAACTTTCTTGTGGGTATGCTGTATACCCAGGCATTTCAGGAGCTTTACTACCAGGCGGACAAGAACCATATGGGGCCGCTGCCTGTTCCTGTGCGCCTGATGTTCGACGAGTTTGCGAATGTCGCTTTACCGGACGGCTATGCCCGTTTGCAGGCCACCATGCGCTCCCGGAACATCATGGCCACAATTATTTTGCAGAACATCTCCCAGCTTAAAGCCCTGTTCAAGGATGACTGGGAGGGCATTATCGGCAACGCGGACACGCTGGTGTATTTGGGCGGAAATGAACAGAGCACCCATGAATATATCTCCAAGCTGCTGGGCAAGGAGACCATCAGCACCACCTCCAGCAGCCAGAGCAAGGGGCGGAGCGGCTCCTTCTCCCAGGGCACGCAGCAGACAGGCCGGGAGCTGATGACCCCGGACGAGGTCCGGCTTCTGGACAACAAAAATGCGGTTGTGTTCATTCGCGGGGAGCGCCCGGTCATTGATGAAAAGTACGACCTGATGAAGCACCCCAACATTGCCTATACCGAGGACGGCGGCGCGGCACCCTACCTGCACAGCCCTCGCTGCATGTACGACATGAGACATTTACTTGAAACGGAGGAACGATTTGAAGAAAAGCAATACTGAAAAGACGGCAAGGCGTATCCTGTGCCTGTGGAGCGTTCTTGCCCTTGGCCTGACGCTGTTTACCGGCACGGCCTACGCTGACGGCGATCCCCTGACCATTGTGAATAACCTGAGCGACTTTATCTTCTCCTGCATCAAGGCCATCGGCATCATTATCCTCGGCTGGGGCGTGGTGCAGGTGGGCATGAGTATCCAGAGTCATGACGCCAGTCAGCGGTCCCAGGGCTTCCTGTGCCTCTTCGGCGGCCTGGTCATCACCTTTGCCAAGGAGATATTGACTGCCATTGGTGTGACGTAAAAATGCGTTTCACCGTGAAACGTAATTCCATGGTGAAACGCATTTTTTTATGGACTTATGTTATCTCCGAACAGGACAGTGATATAGTCCTGCCTGGCATTGATCACTCTGGCAACAAGCACAGTGCTTCCTTCTACCTTATAGACAGCAATATAATTCCCGCAGACCAATATCCGCAGATCACTGGAATATCCCGTCAGGGCAGCGACTGAGGGACCGGCTTCGGCATGATGTTCCAAAATGCGCAGGTCCTTTGTTATGCTGCGCACAACCCGTCGGGCTGCGCTGGGATTCTTTAACTCGTAAATAATATATTGTTTGATCTTCTCCAGGTCTCGTGCAGCCTCCGGAGAGATGACGAGCTTATTCATCGGCTATACCCAGGCTTGCCTCAACCTCATCCAGACTGAGCCAGCCTTCCTTTTCACCGGAATCAAACCCTTTTTGCACTTCTTCTATAAAACGGTGCATGGCTTTTGCCTTCATGTATTCCTCGTTTTCGGGAGAGGCAAGGAACGGAAGGCCGTTTGCGTTGATGGACTGCTGAATAAAGATATTTACGGCATCGGTAAAAGTAAGCCCCTGACGGGAATATATATTCTCGACCTGCTGCTTTATTTCCGGGTTTATCCGCATCTGAAAGGTAGAAGTCTTGGGCGCATTGGCAACATTCAATTTGTGCTGATCCATTTTTATCACCTCGCATTTAAAGTATAATACCCAAAGTTAAAAATGTCAATACAACGTAATTACAAGAACGGGAGGTGTAGACAATAAGTGACAACTGGGTAGTAAGAAATCTGGAAAACGCCCTTGCCACATGGAATGAGAAACTGGCGGAGCTGTGGCAGCTTGTGACGCAGACGCCGGAGACCTTCAAGGGCGGGCAAATCTGGGGTGTCATTGTCAATATCCATTCGGCACTGGTGGGCGTGGGGTACGGCCTGCTGGTGCTTTTCTTCGCCATGGGCATCTTTTCCACGGCAGCGTCATTCAGAGAGCTGCAAAGACCGGAGTTTGCTCTGCGGCATTTTATCCGCTTCCTTTTCGCAAAGGTGGCGGTTGGCCGGGGAATGGAGATCATGACGGCCATCTTTGCCATATGCGGCGGCGTTGCGTCCACGGTAATGGGCCGTCTGGGTACAGCCGTTACCCAGACGGCGACCCTCCCCGCTGAGATCGTCACAGCTATAGAAAATGTTGGTTTTATGGAGAGCATCCCTCTCTGGCTGGTCTCCTTTCTTGGTAGTCTGTTTATTACTGTTATGTCCTTTATTCTGATCCTCACGGTGTATGGCCGCTTTTTCCGGCTTTACCTCTATACCGCCCTCTCGCCTCTGCCCTTTGCCTCCTTTGCCGGAGAAAACGCCTCGGTAATGGGCAAGGCTTTTGTCAAATCCTATGTGGGTGTCTGCCTGGAGGGTGCGGTCATCGTCCTCGCCTGTCTGATCTATTCCGCCTTTCTGTCCAGCGACGCGCCGTCGGTAGATACCACGCTCCCGGCAGTGACAATGGCATGGCAGTATTTGGGGCAGCTGGGCTTCAATATGCTGGTACTGACCGGACTTGTCAAGGGAGCCGACCGGCTGGTCCGGGAGATGTTCAGCCTATGAAGAAATACGGCGTAATCTATACCGACCCACCATGGCGCTATATAGAGCTCTTTGCCCGTCGAAATTCTCCCAGCTGGGATATTTGAAAAATGAGGTTGAAAGAGATATGGCGATGGAAGAATATTGACATAAATACGGTTTTTATATAGAATAAGCTTGCCCGAAAGGGTAAGAGCGTTGCCATACATACGGTAGGCGGTTCCGCTACACCACCCGAAAGGGGGTGTTGCTATGCCGATTACATTGACGTTTCACATCTTTGGATGCACGATAACTGTTACTGTAAAAAGCAGAAACCGCCACTCTGCCAAGTGACGGTTTCTTATGCTTTAGTATAAGATAAATCATTTTGGGCGGAACCGTTTACCGGCAGCGCTCTTTCTGTCTTTATTATAGAATTACAGACCCTGTTTGTCAATCGAAAATTCTTTCAGTACGGTGCGCCATGCTACGTGGCGCATTTTTCATTCAATAAGGAATACATCACAAATGCGTTTCACCGTGAAACGCATTACCACACATTGTTAAGGCAGGTGAAAGCAATGGAAATCAAGATACCAAAAGAGATCCGTCAGTACAAGGAGAGCATCTTTTTCGGCCTGTCGGCCAGGCAGTTCTTTTGCTCCCTTGTGGCTCTGTTCGTTGCCGCCGGTATATACCTGGGCCTTGGCCGCTTGATCGGCCGGGAAACGGCAAGCTGGCTCTGTATCCTTCTGGCGGCCCCTTTCGCGGCGGCCGGTTTTTTCAGCTACAACGGCTTGAGCTTTGAGCAGTTTTTGTGGGCGGTCGTCAAGTCTGAGCTGCTCTTTGCCGGGGAGCGGAAATATATCTCGGAAAATCCGTATTACGAAGCCTGTTTGGGAAAGGAGAAGTGATGCCTGTGATCAGATCTCTTGCCACAGCAAATCAAAGTGAACGGGACAAACTGAGAATACCCAAGAGTGTTCAGCAGACCATCCCCATTAAGCGCATTTACGCCGACGGCATCTGGCAGGTGGGCCGCAAGCACAGCCGCACATGGAAGCTGACAGATGTAAATTACATCGCGGCCTCCCAGGAGGCCCAACGCAGCATCTTTACGGCATACTGCGGCGCGCTGAACGCTCTGCCTACTGACGCTACCGCCAAGATCACCATCGTGAACCATCGCCTCAACCCCGCTGAGTTCGAGCGGCGCATTCTGCTGCCCTACAAGGGCGACTGGCTTGACCACTTCCGGGAGGAAGCCAATCAGATCATGCGCGACCGCTCCAGACAGAGCAACAATCTGGTACAGGAGCGGTATATCACCCTGTCCATCGCCGAGCGGAAAATTGAGGAGAGCCGGGCGTACTTCCGCAGGGTGGAGAGCAACCTGAACAAGAGCTTTTCACGTCTGGACTCCGGGCTGAAAGCCATAAGCAACTATGAGCGGCTTCGCATCCTCCATGACTTCTTCCGCTCCGGACAGGAGCAGTATTTCCAATATGACGACGCACAGGCTATACGGAGGGCTACAGACTTCCGGGAGCTGATCTGCCCGGACGGTATGTGCTTCAGGAAAAACCATTTTGAGATGGGAGACAAGTTTGGCCGGGTACTGTTTCTCAGAAGCTATGCTTCCTTTGTGGCTGATGACCTGATCTCTGACCTGACTGAGTTTTCCCGAAATCTCATGCTCTCCATTGACCTGATTCCTGTGCCCACAGACGAGGCGGTCAAGGAAGTGGAGAGCATTATCCTTGGTGTGGAGACCGACATCACCCGCTGGCAGCAGCGGCAAAACGCAAAGAACAACTTCACAGCAGAAGTGCCCCGCACCATGGAGCAGAAGCGGGAAAACTCCCGGGAGTACATGGATGACCTGACTATGCGCGACCAGCGCATGATCTTTTCCATCATTACCATTGTCCACACCGCTGACACTCTGGAACAGCTGGACGCCGACTCCGAGAGCCTGATCGCCATCGGCAAAGAGCATCTTTGCGACATCTCCTCCGCCCGCTACCAGCAGGAGGACGGCCTGAATACCGCATTGCCCTACGGCCTGCGGCGGCTGAAAGCCCTGCACACCCTCACCACCGAGAGCTGCGCCGTCGCCATGCCCTTCCGGGCACAGGAGATACAGGATCCCGGCGGCATATCCTACGGCATCAACGTGATCTCAAAAAATCCGCTGATCTGCGACCGCAAACGGCTGGTGTCTCCCCACGCCTTTTATCTGGGCGTGTCCGGCTCCGGTAAATCCATGGGGATGAAAAGCACCATACAGAATGTTGCCCTGGGTACAGAGGACGACATTATTATCGTGGACGCTGAACGGGAATACGGCGCGCTGACCCGTGCCTTCGGCGGCGAGGTGGTGGAGATCTCTCCCCACAGTATGCACCACATCAATCCGCTGGAGGTGGTCAAAGGTTACGAGGATGAAAACCCCATTGCGTTGAAGTCTGAGCTGATCACCAGTATTCTGGAGCAGCAGATGGGAGCCGGGATCATGAGCGGCAGCTACAAATCCATCATTGACCGCTGCACAGCCAGCGTGTTCAAACCCTATCTCAGCGGCAAGGCTCCGGCTCCGCTGCTCACCGACTGGCGCAGGGAGGTGCTGAAGCAGCCGGAACCGGAGGCAAGGGAAATCGCCCTTGCTGCGGAGCTGATCACCGAGGGCAGTCTGAACGTGTTTGCCCATCACTCCGATGTGGATATGTCCAACCGGATCATGGTTCTTGACCTGTATGAGATGGGAGAGCAGCTTCGCCCCACGGCGTTGGTGGTGACGCTGGAGGCCATCAACAACAGGGTCATGGAAAACCGCAAAAAGGGAAAGTATACCTGGGTGTTCCTGGACGAGGTCTATTTGTACTTCAAATACCACTACTCCGCTGAGGTGCTTTACCGGGCCTGGAAGCGGTTCAGAAAATACGGCGGCATCCTGACTGCCGCAACGCAGAACGTGGAGGAATGTCTGCGCTCTGAGACGGCGCGGCTCATGTTTGCAAACTCCGAGTTTCTGATGCTGTTCAATCAGGCAGCCACAGACCGGCAGGAACTGAGCAAGCTGCTCCATATCTCCGACACGCAGATGAACTATGTGACAGATGTGGAACCGGGGCACGGTCTTCTGCGCGTGGACGGGGCGGTGATCCCCTTTGACTGTACCATCCCCAGGGACACGGAGCTGTACGCGCTGATGAACACCAGCCCCGGCAGGGCCTAATCCGTCTCACGGTGAAACATATAAAGGGGGCGTGAATGAAAGAGAAGTATCTGAAGGAAAAAGCCCGGTATGCCTTTATCCGGGAGCGAACAAAACAGCTTAAAGAGAGGCCCTGGCACACGTTTGATGTGCCGGGGCACTTTGCTGCACAGGAGCTAGAGCAGGAGGAAGAGAGCTCCGCAGCGGATCAAGTTCAAAGCGTGGCAGCATATGCAGCGCATAGTACTTTGCTTTATGCCAAAAGACAGCACAGGAGAAATACGTTTCACCGTGAGACGTATTTTGAAGATATGCATCCTGCAAAGGAGCCTCTGCGGCAGGAGACCGTCAATGAGTACAAAAAGAAAGCCGGAAGTAAAGCAGAGAAGCCAACTTTGGAAAGAAGTTCGCGCAGAGAAATACGATCTTTGCAGGTACGAAGTCAGGCCCATGAGCAGAAAGCTCTTTCGGTTAAGGAACAGGGCCGCAGGCTTGCCCAGCGCAAAACAGTCAGACAGTCGGCAAGCGGCACACAAATTCGTGCGTCTGTAGCAGCGCGGTTTCAATCCTTGCTGAGCCGTTCTGCGAAGAAAACAGGGAGCGCCGCGCTGCTTACAGGCGGCGGGATCGTGGCAGTAATCCTGCCCCTGATCATAATACTTGCCTTTGCCGCGCTTTTGTACTCAGGCGGAGGAGCCAAAACACCGGTCAGTGAGGAGGTAAACGCATACACGCCGCTCATCCAGCTTTATGCAAAGCAGCACGGCATTCCCCAATATGTGGAGCTCATCAAGGCGGTGATGATGCAGGAGAGCGGAGGCCGGGGCAGCGATCCTATGCAGGCGTCGGAATGTTCATTCAATACCAGATATCCTAATACTCCGGGCGGTATTACCGACCCGGAGTATTCTGTCAATGTAGGTATTCAAAATCTTGCGGCAAGTCTGGCTCAGGCCGGAGTGGAAAGCCCGATAGACATTGAGCGCATTTCCCTGGCCTTGCAGGGCTATAACTACGGAAACGGCTATATCCGATGGGCGCAGGAAAACTACGGCGGCTACTCGGCGCAGAACGCGGCGGAGTTTTCCGACATGATGGCCGCCCGGCTTGGCTGGAGCAGTTACGGGGACAGGCAGTATGTGTCCCATGTGCTGAGGTACTATCCCATAAGCGGGGCCTTTATGGGCGGCGGACAGGCCATGGTGGAGGTCGCGCTGACCCAGGTTGGCAATGTGGGCGGACAGCCCTATTGGACGTGGTACGGCTACAATTACCGGGTGGAGTGGTGCGCCATCTTTGTAAGCTGGTGCGCAGAGCAGTGCGGTTATATTAACGCGGGATTGATCCCCCGTTTTGAGGGCGTGCGCCCCGGCGCAGAATGGTTTAAGGAGAGAGGCCAGTGGCAGGGACGGGATTATGCGCCACGGCCCGGAGACATCATTTTCTTCGACTGGGAAAAAGACGGCCTTGCCGACCATGTTGGCATTGTAAAAAGCTGTGAAAACGGCATCGTTCTCACCATCGAAGGCAACTCCGGCGACACCTGCCGGGAAAACTCTTACCCGGTTGGAAGTACTGTGATATATGGTTACGGCTTGCCTTTGTATTGAAACGGCAAAGCATAAGCTGATTACTTCTCTAAATACAATCTGCAAATTTTTCAATCATAACTTTATTAGCTGTTCATTGTGTTGTATAATGCATGTAGGTTGAGGAGGAGTCAACAACATGCTGATTTACATTCAAATGATAGAGTCTGAAGAGGACAAGTCAAAATTTGAGCAGCTTTATCTCAAATATCGTTGGCTTATGTATTCAGTGGCAAAAAGCATTTTGAACAATGAACACGATGCAGAGGATGCCGTTCATCAGGCTTTTTTATCAATTCTTGTGAATTTACAGAAAATTCACAAAGTGGACTGTCCGGAAACAAAATCTTATATCGTTATAATAACAGAGAGAAAAGCAATCGACATTTTGCGTGCAAGAAAGCACATATCTTCTCTGGAATTTGAAGAGGAGTTATCCGGGATTGAAATAACTCTGCCTATTGACGGTGGGCTTGCAGATGCTATCGCAAGGCTGCCAGCCAGGTACAGAGAAGTAATTTTGCTACGTTATGCCTATGGTTACACAACGAAGGAGATAGGAAAAATGCTGGGCAGGTCACAGGAAACGGTACAGCGGCTGCTTTACAGAGCAAAGGCAGCGTTGCAAAATCAGCTTGAGAAAGACGGTGCGGTATTATGAGTAAAGCAGGAGCAGAACAGAAACATGAATTTTGCTTCAATGATAACGAGCTTGAGCAGGCTGCCTTGTTGGTTCGGGGCGCTCTGGCTGAGCTGACGCCTCAGCCGGAGGATGAGGCGCATATTTTTTCCGGGCATTTTCTGGCAGAAATGAATGTATTGCTCAAGAAAACCCGTATCCATCATTCGCTGAAAAAACTCGCACAAAGTGCCGCAGCGGTCATTTTACTGCTGCTTATCAGCTCCGTTGCATGGCTTTCTTTTGACGTTGAGGCCAGGGCAGATTTTATACAATGGATACGGAATGAATATGAAGACAGTATAGTATATAATTTTTTCAGCAAAAAAGAGTCAAGTGATTTCCCTGATGTGGAGGTACAATGGTTGCCGGAAGGCTTTACGGAAAGCTTTTCCGAATACAGTAATGGGTCCGGAGATATTATCTTTACGGACAGCAATGGCCGGGAGATCGTATTCAGCTATTACATTATGACCTCACAAAGTTCTACTTCTATAACGCAGGATGGAAGTATTATACATGAAGATGTCATTATTAATGGTAAATCAGCAGATTTTTATAAGGTTTTGAACAAAGAAGACTCTAATATGCTTTGGTGGACTGATGAGGATAGTGGAATAGCATTTGAATTGAATGCCATTTTAGCAAAAGATGAGATGGTGAAAATTGCAGAGAACATACAGGTCAACGTTAGATAAGTTGCTATATATTTGATCATTGTTTTAGTGAGTATTAAACAAATTTAAAAAAACAAATTAATTAAGTGTCCGGTTTCGCCCCCTTTCTCCGTTTTCTTATTAGAACGGAAAGAAAGGGGGCGAAAAAAATGAAAAAAATCATCTCCGCAATTCTTGTTGCGGTTATGCTTCTGGCAATCTCTGTTGTATCCTTTGCAGAACCATATCGCATTGCAAGTGCAACACCTACTTTGTCCTTTAGTGGCACTACAGCGAACTGCAAAGTGACAATAAGGGATTCAGGCAAAGCAATATCAGCAACAATGTCCCTCTGGGACGGAAACACCTGCATAGACTCCTGGCCCGGCAGCGGGACTTCCTTAGTCATCATAAGTGGGAGTCATGAAGTGGAGCAGGGCAAGACATACACGCTGAAAGTCACCGGTACCTCTGGCAGTACAACGCTTGTCGTGGAGCCGGTGAGTGGAAAATGCGGATAATTTAAGACTCCAAACGTTTCCCAGAATGGGAAAAAACGAGAAGCAGGTTATGCCTGCCTCTCGCCAAATAAGAAAATGCTATGAGCTGCTATGCCCAACATGGTGACCCACCAAATCCTGTTGAGAAATGAGGTGAAAACACGAACTGCCCTCCTCCAAGCCTGCAAGCAGCAGGAGCACAGTCCGGCACAGCAGCCCATAACATAAGTATTATAACATAAAAAGGAGACTTCTACAATGAAAAAGTATATAAAACCTGTGGTATCGATCCTTCTTGTCGTGGCCCTGATCGCAAGCTTGTCTGTCTCCGCTTTTGCTGCAAGTAGCGAATGGGTTTCTCGCTTTAGAGGGTTTGCAACTGTCAGTCAAAATTCAAATTCTGGTTATGTGCAGGAACTGCAGAGATTCTTGCAAGTGTATTCCACTACAACACATGATTACATCATGAATTCCGGCGGACTTGATGGGTACTTTGGTACAGGCACATATAATGCCGTCATATACTTTCAAACCAATAGATCTCTTTCAGTTGATGGAATAGCGGGACCCAACACTTGGGGAAAGATTGCAGAGTTGGCAAGCTACTCTGATTACACGAGCACGATCAAACTGTTTGAGTACCGTACCGGTGTTGCTCCTGAAAGTACGCTTTCGTATTATATTGCCAAAGCAGAGAAATCAGGCAGTGAGTGGTATTTCTATTCAACCAATTCCAATGGTAATTTCCTGACTTCATCTTTCCATCATTGCGCGTAAAAACTTATCTATCAATAGCATATCAATCCTCCGGCTTTTCGGCCGGAGGATTGATTAAAATCGATGCCTCATTTGCTTATTTCATGCAGCAATACGGCAATGTTGGTAAATAGGCTCAGTACAAGTCAAAAATTACTTGACATATGTAAGGAGCATAAATTCTCTTCAAAGGGGGGGGTATGCCATAATTAAGCCTTCGAGACATTTCCCTTCCATTGTCGCAGCATTATTGATAGAAATTGCGACTAATATTGTGTAATAAATGGAAAGGAGACAAAGCAAATGAAAAAGCGTTTTATTCTGTCCTTGATGTTGATTGCTGCTATGGTATCTTTAGGCGCATGCAAGGACGCTCCCGAAAATGATTCCGTTGTCAGCAAAAATAACGGTTCATTCGATTCGGCGCTCATAGAGCCCAATGATGAGGAAGGCAATGCTCTTGGCAGCAGCTTTGCTGCATATTCTGACGAATTTACAAGCACAGATGGCACAGTGAGATATACAATCAGTCTTGACGATGAGCAAATATTTGACGGCGCGCTTCCGGTGGTCCAGACCAGACCACATTTCTATACTGTTGACGACGCAAAACGCATATCAAATCTGCTGTTTGGAGACACTGAGCTGTTTGACTGGAGTATAAATTACCAAATGTCCAAGCAGGACATCGAAGAGAAGCTTTTGGAATGGAAGCAGCTGCGCTCGGATCAGGTGCTGCGGGACCTGTTCGGGGATGATGAGGACACCATTCGGGTAAATCGAGATACTTTGGATGCCCTTATTTCTAGATACAGCGATCCGGCGGTATATGAGGCTGCACCAGACACGACGGAGCATACCCCATGCCAATGGATGTTTCAGGACGATGGAGAAGGCAACACGGAAATAGAAGCAGTCACGGCGGTTGGGGATTTAGGTTACCATTATCAGGTGTTTAACCGGGATAAAGACGATTATCGCATAAACAATCTGAGCGCATATATAATGGACGAGCGGATTGCCGGAGGCAGTTTCGCGGATGTTATGCTAATGTGCGAAAAAGGCTATGCCGAAAAGCCAGGGCAGGAGGAGCTTGACGCGGCAAAAGCAAGGGCGGAGGAACTGATTGGACAACTCGGGATGGGCCAGTGGCAGATCGATTCATGCAATGCTGTAACCCAATATATAAGCAGCGTTAAAGAAGTATATTTTATTGAAATTAAAGCAGTTCCTGTCTATAACGGCATTCCGGTCACAAGGCTTCCTCAGTTGGTCAACTTGAAGTCTGAAGACGCCTATGCGGAAAACTATTACTATAGTGATTTAACCATTCGCTTTTTGGCTGATGGTACTTTACTTTACCTGCAGTTGGTCTCGCCTATGGATGTCGTTCAGGTTATCAATGATAATGTAAATGTGGTCACTTTTGACATTCTTATAGAAAAAATAAAAGCTCAGCTTGAGTTGACGGATGTAAACAATTTTTATTTTATCGGCTCAAATGACGGTCAGTATTCTGCGGAAGTGGTAGTTGACGAAATTGAGCTTGGGCTAAACAGAACGCGGATCAAAGACAATAAAACAGACTTCTACTATCTCCCTACTGTTACAGTAAAAGGCTTTTATAAAATCTTTGATGAAAACGGAAATCTGATTTACGACCTTGAAGCTATGCAGGGAAGAAAAGAAACACTTCTTGTCCTCAATGCTATCGACAGCAGCGTAGTTAATACAAGTGCCGGATACTAATACGATGAGGAAAACCAATGAAAAGAGCGATACTGTCCAACTTCAAACAAGGAATCCTGTCAATTTCATTTGCCGTTGGGACGGTCGCTATTGCCGTGCTGATCTTTCTCAGCTCGGTTGAGACGATCCTTAACGCTGTCAGAGGTTCAGGGCTTTTATACAGCGGATTTCATACCTCGCTGGTCCTTAACGCGCTGAAATCAGACAGCATTGCGTTTTTTACGCCGGTGGCGGCTGTGCTACCTATGGCTGTAGCCTATGTGGAGGATATAAAAAGCAACTATGTGCGCTATTACCTCTTCCGTTCCTCCCGCAGTGCATACATATTCGGAAGAATATGCGGCAGCTTCGTCTCCGGCGGACTTGTACTGCTGCTGGGGATCCTGCTGGCCTATGGTGCATCCTCGCTGCTGTTCCTGCCAATGGAAAGGGCTGCCGATGCCGGAGTGGAAAATATCCTTGGTCTGAGGGATGTCATCCTTTCCTCGCTTTTGTTTTTCCTTTCAGGCGGCTTCTGGGCTTTGCTGGGGCTTGCTATGTCAACACTGATGGAAAGCAAATATATCGCTTATGCGTCTCCTTTTATCCTGTACTATCTTCTGGTCATTCTCCATGAGAGATACTTTACTTCTCTGTTCGTTTTGTCGCCGAAAGAGTGGCTTGTTCCCTCGGACAAATGGTTTTTGGGAAGCTGGGGCCCAGCCGTTATTGTGCTGGAGCTGACACTTCTGGCGGCTATGCTATTTGCGATAAACGCGGAAAGGAGGCTGCGCCAATTGTGAGAGCGATGAAACAGTCTTTTGCCGTGGCGGGCTACAATTTCCGCCAATGGCACAAAAATCCCCGCATCATTGTCACCTTTGCCCTGGCCTTTATTCTGTGCTTTCTGCTGTCAGACAAAGCCGTGCGCTTTGCCGAGGAGCATAACACCTCCATGCAGGCGGTTGAGGCCTTTATCTGGTCCTTCGGTGACAGCAACTCCATCCTTCTGTCCTCCATGCTGCTGATACTGCTGTTTGCGGATATGCCCTTTTTGTCCTCCGGTACGCCCTTTTATCTTGTGCGGACAAGCCGCCGGGTCTGGGTAACGGGCCAGGTCATTTATACCATAGCTGCCACAATGATCTATCTGCTGTTTATCCTGCTCTCCACAGCACTTGTCTGCGCAAAGCAGACCTATATCGCCAATATGTGGAGTCCTACGGCGGCAATTTTAGGCTATACCAGCGCGGGTAAGCGCGTAGCGATCCCGGCTCTGGTCAAAACGCTGGAGATGAGCTGGCCGTATCAATGCATGGTGTCTATTTTCTTCCTGATGCTGGGCTATGCGCTGGTCCTGGTGCTTATCATGCTGTTTTTCAATCTGTGGAAGGGACAGGCGGCAGGCGTTGTCAGCGTGTTTGTGTTCAGCGTCTATGGCTTTTTGCTTCGGCCTGACACGATACAGACCATATTCAATCTTCCCGATGAGGCCTATTACAAGGCCAATGTGGCTATCGGCTGGCTTTCGCCTTTGAATCAGGCTACCTATCATATGCACAATTTTGGCTATGATCTTCTCCCCAGACTGTGGCAGTCTTACCTTATCTTTGCCGTTTTAATCGCTATGGGCTGCGCCGGAGCTTTATGGGCCATAAAAAACTATAATTTCAATTTTACCGGAACGGAGGGATAGCAATGGACGCCATAATCGATGTACAGCATGTCAGCAAATCCTTTGGTGAGGAACAGGTATTGAAGAACATCTGCCGCAGCTTTGAGATTGGGAAAATACATGGGATTGTCGGCAACAACGGCTCAGGAAAAACCGTGCTGATGAAATGTATTTGCGGCTTTCTCAGGCCTGACAGCGGGAAAATATATGTGAACTATAAAGAGGTCGGGAAAGACATGGATTTTCCGGACGATCTGGGAATCATCATTGAGACACCGGGCTTCCTCCCCAATATCTCCGGGTTTAAAAATTTACAGCTTCTGGCCTCGCTGAAGAAAAAGGCCTCGGATGCCGTTATACGGGATGCCATTATGAAGGTTGGCCTTGACCCATATATGAAAAAGCCGGTAGGCAAATATTCTCTGGGTATGCGCCAGCGTCTCGGCCTTGCCCAAGCCTTGATGGAAGATCCGCAGCTTCTTATTCTGGACGAGCCGCTGAACGGTCTGGATAAGCATGGCGCGGCTCATATCAGAGAACTTATTAAATCCCTGCGTGACGAGGGCAAAACGGTCCTCCTCGCCAGCCACAATCAGATGGATATAGACGAACTGTGCGACACCGTCTGCGAAATGGACGGCGGCGTAATGACAATGGTGAGAGAATGAGCAGAATACTTTGTGTTGACAACATCATCCGGGTCCTGCCAGGTGGGACGCGGCTCATAAGCCCGCTGTCGTTTCAGGGCGGCAGCGGCGAAAGCATTTTTGTTCAGGCGTCAGAAAGACGCCGTGAAGCGTTGTTTGATATCCTCAGCGGCCTTTCCAAGCCGGACACCGGTCGTGTCCTGCTTTGCGGAGAAGACCTCTATGACAGGACAGAGGAAGAAACGGCTCAACTTCGATGCCGTAACATAGGAGCGGTTCCGGCAAGAATCAGATTTCTGCCCGAATTGGGCACTGTAGATAATATCGCCCTGCCGCAGGTGATTGCCGGAGTTGATCCAGACAAGGCGGCGGAGAATATCAAACAACAGTCATCCAGAATTGTTTCGTCCATGATACTTGAGCAAAAAGCAGCGAGCCTTACTCCGTTCGCCAGAGCCTTGACCGGGCTTATCCGCGCCGCAGCTAATACCCCAAAACTGCTTTTATTGGACGATTTTATGTGCGAACTGGATGAAAAGGATCTCCCGGATATCTGGTATACAATACATGAAATTCGGCCGAAAGATAGTTTGCTTATCTATATGAGCAGTACTGTTGCTCCGGAAAACTATGTCTGGACGCAGGAAATCAGGCTTTGACCAGGAGGTACATCCATGAGAAAAATGCGGAAAATTCTATCTGCTTTGATGCTGACTGCGCTCTTGCTCAGCATGAACTCCGTATGCTATGCAGAAGAGGATGCGTTTGCCGAGGCAGATAAACCGGTTGAAACGGCGGAGTCTGAACAAACACCGCCTCCGGAGCAGACGCCAGTCCCCGAACAGACACCGGCTCCTGAGCAAACGCCGCCCCCGGAGCAGACACCGGAGCCAACACCCCCAGAAGAACCCATACTGACGCTTCCAACCGCGCTTGAGATCGATACGGAAAATATCTATCGGGGAATGGATAAGGCGTACAAGGATGGATATATCCCCACCGTAAAAGACGGCAAAGTTTATGTCGTCCTTCCTCTTATCCCCAGCAGCGAGGTCTATGGAGACAAGATAACGGTTACACCTGATTTCAGTGGTGCAGGCACAACCTTTGTAGTGTCAAATTACCAAAAGACTGTTAATCTCACAGAAGAAAAAATCAATAATACCGAAGAAACGAGAAAACTGTTCTATGTGGATTTTGAGTTGCCTCTCTCGGCCTCACGGGCGAACGGTACCTTTCCGTTGATTATCAAGATAAAAGCCTACGACAAATCAGGGACTCCGATCGATAGTCAATTTACTGTTTATGTGAATATTACAGATGTTCCAGTTGAAGAGACCCCCGTGTTCAGCGGAGGCGGAGGCTCTACGCCTACTGCGGAACCGATCGTGCTGATTTCCAAATGTGAGATTACTCCGGAAAAGGCAGTCTCCGGAGAGCAGTTTACGATGAAGCTTACGCTTAAAAATTCACTGGAAACGAAATCGGTCGAAAACATGCTGGTAAGCGTTGACACTGGGAATTTACAGATCAACATAGAAGATGACAGTAATGTATTTCAAATCAAGGGAATCGAGAAAGGCGGAACGACTGAGCTGGAAGTGCATTTCAGCAGTGATAAGTCAATACCCGCCGGAAAATATGTGGTCTCTTTTTCTTTCAGCTATGACAGCGGGCAGACGCTCAAGCTTTCCTCTTCCGGCTCTGTTGTTGTTGAAATAAAGCAGCCGGCAAATATGGAGTTGGTAATGCCAAAGATCCCGGACAAGGTTAATGCCGGAGAGACCCTTCCGCTCTCTTTTCAGGTAATGAATATGGGTCGTGACAGCATGTATAATGTGCGCTGTGAGATATCCGGCTATGGACTTTTACCGGTAAATACGGGCTACATAGGTACTATGGCTGCAGGGACCTCATCAACAGCAAAAATCGATCTTTTTATTGGTTCTCTTCTGATGTCAGAAGATTACACGGGCAGCGAAAAATATGGGGATACCACAGGCACGGTAAAGCTGATCTATGAAGATGCAAGCGGCGAGGAATTCTGCGAGGAGCGCCAGTTTGAAACGACCATTGGCAGCCCGATCATTACGGGAACTGTAGCTTCTGCAAATCCCGAAGCGGAGGAAGAAGCTGCGGCAAGTCAATGGTGGATATCTGTATTGATCCTTCTTGTCGTTATTGCAGCCGTTGCAGCTTTCGTGATTCTGCGCAGAAGGAGCATCCGCCATGAAAGTGCACGTCATTAAGATAGCCCTCCATACTGTAGGCCGCATAGGTTTTTCAGCAGCGCTGTTTTTTTTGGTTGGGCTTTATCTTATTTTTCCTGCTGCCACATCATTCCTTGCCATGCAGGAGGGCAAAAAGGAAGATTTTGAAATAACGGCCACTGCGACCAAAACAGTAGATCTGGAGGAGCTTGAAGGGATAAAAGGAGTAAAAAAACTTTCTCCCGTCATTAAATTCAATGGCAAAATTGCTTACGGCGAGTATGTATTGGAAACAGAAATTGAAGGGATCATGGGAACCTATTTGGAGGGAGAAAATATTGACGGAACGATTTTCCCTGACGGGTCCAATATGCCTTATCTCATCTTAAATGAAGCGGCACTGAAGGCCTTCAAGGATACGGACGGCAAGGCCCCTGGCAACGTAGATATAAACGGCAGCTTCAGCCTGTTGCTTGAGAATGAAAGTCCGGCTATTCTTTGCGGTGTTCTTAGTGACGGAGCAGAAACACCGAAAGTCTATATGAATTATGATGCTGCAAAATCACTTGCAGGTTTTCAGGAGCAATACCAGATCCGCTTTCAGCTTATCAGCGCGGGATATGGAAATAAAGCGACCCGGGAGTTAAAAACCTATGGTCTTGAAGTCCAAAGCGAGTATGGACGAATAGAGCAATGGGAGGCTACGGAACGCAGCATCATGCGGCAGTGCGTTTCCAGTTTGGGATTTCTTATCTGTGCTCTTTTGCTGACTCAGAAAAATTATACGCTGGAAAAAATTCAGCGCCGCGAAGAGATAAAAAACCTGCGTTTATCTGGTCTGTCGATGAAAGAGCTTCATTACATACT
Organism: Clostridiales bacterium; assembly: GCA_022787565.1. GTDB lineage: Bacteria > Bacillota > Clostridia > Oscillospirales > Oscillospiraceae > Limivicinus. The sequence goes on from JALFVN010000043.1 coordinate 25,570, forward strand.
TAGATTGCGCTTGGCAATCATGCTTGTGCTTTGTATTGCTGTTGCGTGTATCGCCGCATGGTGGACCTCAAATATGAGTAGTCTTGCTTTGCTCATTGCGGTTATTGTTTCAGGGATCTGCCTTCTGCTTCTGAGCGTTTCATTCAGCAAAAAACCTCTTGGTGAAGCATATGAAGTGACCTAAAACACAGCTGTAAGCTTGGCATATACTCTTACTCCATAAACTTGATGCAATTTATCTGATAATATGAATTCATTTCATGGCTGACTATCATGCCATTTCTTAATCTTCCCCTGCAATTTCAAATTGCAGGGGCTTCTTATACGCAAATCCGAGAAGATAATCGACATTTATCTATTTCAGCCATACAGACTATGGCGACATTATGCGATGTGTTCACAAACAAAATCGTCCATATTTGTTGTATAATTAAAGCACATTAAAGGAAACGGAGAACAATAATGTGCTTTTTGCTTAGACGTTATGTGAGGTCTGGCAGTGAAGTTAACCATAGTACAGCGGCCCATTCCCTGCTGTCGTTCTCCTCCTTTTCTGAGCCTTCCTGCATTATAAAAAAGAAAGAAGGATTCAGATATGTTCTATGTTTATCTGCCGGATAAGCAGAGCGGGATTCCCATTACGGCTGATCGGCTGCTCAGGTGTATTGGTGCTTCCGGGCGGTACACTGGCTTTGACTATGCTGTATACATGATTGAACAGGTTGTGGATTCCCAGGAAAGCATCCGGCTCATCACCAAGCGTCTGTACCCGGAGACAGCCAGGCATTTCGGCGTGAAGCCTCATTCCGTGGAACATGCGCTCCGGACGTTGATCAGCGCCTGCTGGACCCACGGGGATCGGGACGCAATGAATGAGATCGCCGGAAGACCGCTTTTACAGGCTCCAAGCAACGCGGAGTTTATTGACATGATGGCAGCATACATAAAGGGCATGAATTAAGGGCAAGGAAGGACGAGGCTGCATCGTCCTTCTGACAAGTTGGCTTAATGCGTTTCACTGTGAAACGCATTAAAAGAGGAGAAAGCAATGCGCATACCGTCTTATATTACCAATGATGACCGCTGCGTGATGTGTGGTGTCGCTGTACCGGAAGGGCGAATGGTCTGCTGGGCCTGTGAAACCAGTGCACTGGAAGAAACACGGCAAAGCAGCGAGAAAAAGCCAAACCGTCGATCGGTCAAAGCACATCGGGGCTGATGTGTTTTCGCGGATCGACGATCCGAGGAAAAATGAATAGGGCAGACAGATACGTTCTGTCTGCGTTGAGCCGTACAGCGTGTGCGCGAAGATATGTCCCAGAGAGGAGAGAAAAGGGACGAGCGGGAAACACCGCGCTGTGAAGCAGCTTTGGCAGAGCTGCGGGCCAGGATGCGCAGACGGGAACAATGATACTTGCGTTGGCTACACGTCACAGAGTAGAACGCCCCGCCATAAGCATGGAGGGAGGCACGAAAAATCCTATGGAGCGGCTGGCCCGCCGCCGTCTGCTTTGCCTTTGAGAAATATCGTGATAAGAAATGATCCGCACAAAGTAATGTGCGGATTTTGTCATATAAGGACATTTAATGCGTTTCACCGTGAAACGTATTTAGGAGCGTGATAAAGTGGTAAAAGTGCGTCAAGAGACGCAGCCAGACAGGAAGAGCTATAGCTGTATTTCCAGCTTGGAAATATCGAATGTGGATAAAGATAAAAACACAATTAATATGACAGTCAACGGCTATCATGTTACCGCTGTATGCCAGCCCGAAGCCAATGCTGAAGTTTATGAAACAATACGAAAAATATTGATAAATCAACTTCTTGACGGGATTTAGATTGTCTATTCACCGATTATAGGATAGATTGGAGAGGGTGAACGTTGCGTGACTATTTATTTGGCAAGAAAAAATTTATAAAAATGCGTTTCATGATGAAACGCATTTTTATAAATCATTTTATTGCTTGTATAAAAATAAACCTTGGGTACTTCTGCTCGTCAGTAGATGGCATAGCCTTCTCAGAAGTTAACTCAGCAATTTTTTCAATTTTTAGACCGGTCTGGATCAATGTAGAAAGGTAACTAGAAAGAGGCCTATGGATATGTGTTGTAATACCGATTTGCTTTTCCATTGTTATAGAGAAATCTCCTTGTATAAAGATTTCCTCAGAGTAATTAAACCATGGTTCATCTTGATAGCCCCAGTACTTGGGCCAAAAGCAAGGATGAGTTATTGTCATAAGCAGACGCCCCTTTGGAGCAAGCATTTCAACAATATGAATTAGAGAATCTTTCCATTCAGGATCATCCATAAAAACCATATTGGAAACACATACATCAAATAGTTGATTATACGCAAAAGATTTTATGGGGGTACATACGAAATTAAGCGTTTTCTTTTGGTATCTCTCTTTCGCAAAACGTATACACTCTCTACTTGAATCAATTCCCCAACATTCTTCCGAGATTTCGGCCATTTCGTTTGTTAGAAAACCCGTTCCACAGCCAGCATCAAGAATCTTTTTATGTGGAATCATTGATATACTTTTTAGAATACAAGGGGCTGTGATATACATGAGGCTTAAATCCAAACCTGCATCAATTGCCATTTGCCGTTTCGGTCCAGTCTTATCCCACTCAAGAGAAATTGTCGCCAAATCGACAGGGTCAATTCTTCTTTTCATTATTCCTTCTGCCTCATCTTTTCTTTTTCAGCAGCGCTTTTACACAACTCCATCAAGTCAAGTGCAAGCGAACAAATAAATTCATCCTGCATATTATTCCCTCGGGTCTGATAAATCTTATGTTCAATCCCCTTTTTCCTCACTGAGCTTGTTGTTCGTGCTATCGCTACTTGGGGGTCAGCTCGGTTATACCGAATAATTGTAAAACGTGTTTTTGGTTCAAAACCATAGTCTTTATAATAATGAACTTCTACACCGCTTTCAATGAGTTCATTTGTTAGTTCACTTTCTTTTTGTGCAAAAACTCGTAAGCTGTCCTTCTTCTTTTTCATTGTGGCTTTAATTGTTGGATTAACCCAGCTTAGGTCTCTGCTCATAATGCAAATCTTGCCCTGCGATTTTACAAGTTGCGTCATAGCATCTTCAATCTGTTGCTGACTAGTACAAATCTTTAAATTCTCATGATTATTTTTATAATCCTCACGAAATTGATCAATTGTACCCCAAAAACCTATAACAACTAATACTATTCGAAGCATAAGGGGCACTTCTTTAACAAGAGCAAGAGCAATGATTGAAGATAGTGTGGCAAGTGTAGTAAAATATCTCCTCATTTGAAAAAGAATCCTTCTCTATTTTATGTTAGTCAATGTTGTTTTTATTCTGAGGGTATAATTGGATACTCTTTGTATAACTGACCATCCAGTTCACTACCGGCTTGGTTGTGATGAAAGCCGCCCCATTGTTTAAAGAAAAATGCAGTTTGAGCTTCTCTTGCCTTATCACGCAACTCAAGTACCCATTCTTTCTTTAATGGTCTACAACCCGCGCCAGATTCACCACCTACAATAAGCCAATCAATACCAACTAGGTCAATGTCTGATATTGACTCAAGTAACGGCTCTGCCGATACGAACTTAATTTGAGCCCCTGTTTGTTTTAATAAATCACATCTCGAAATAGCTTTCTTATTTTCAACGGATACGCCCATCCAAATATTTTTAGACCATTTAATATGGGGAGAAAGCTCAAGCAGTCGGTCTGCACGTTTCGTTAAAATCTGAAATGTGTGCCACGATGCCTTGCTCATGACCTCAAACAACTCAAATATCACTTCTTCTGGAACCTGCTCATGAAAGAGATCTGACATGGAATTTACAAAGATCATTTTAGGCTTTTTCCATTCGAGAGGCCGTAAAAATAAATCCCTATGTATGGTAACATTAAACCCATTAACATATCTTATATTTCCCATCGCATTTAAGCGTTTTGCAAGCGTTGCAGCATAGCAATGTTCACAACCTGCTGAATACTTTGTACACCCTGTAATGGGGTTCCATGTAGCTTCTGTCCATTCAATTTTTGAATTTTGCGACATTATATTCCACCTAATTAAAGTATATTATTGCATTATCTGGCATGTTCAGTATCCCATTTCGTGATTTCACCTTTCTGCCTGATACAACGGTTATTAAACCTGCCATTTCTAAATTCCGTAAGACATCTTTTACATTTTTCCCAACAAATTGATTGGTGAAATCGCAATCTACCTCATTGCACAAGTCAAGTACCGTAACATATTTCCCGTGATTTTTTTTAATTAAATTTGTCTCAAGTGTTTTTATTGGACCATCAAATAAAGATAATTGTGTAAAAATGTCTGAGAAATTTTTACTGTCTTCAAAAGAAAAAGTTGCAACCCCATCATTATCTTTTGCACTATTTGAGTACATAATCTGCTTCATAATCTTACAGGCAACAGGATTTTTCGTCACAAATACAATAAAATGACTTGTACGAAGCATTTCTGCACTGTAAAACTTGAACGGAAGGACAAAGTTCCCTTTACTTTCTGTCAAAGATTCAATAAGTGCATTAATTACCACAGGTTCCCTTTGAGCAGGAGACAAAGTAGCCAATTCAGTTTTTAACACATTTGTTCGCTCTTCACCAAAAATACCTATTAAATGTTCGTCGAACTTCGTATTAGAACTCAATGCCATATTGATACGATTATAATTGAAAAAGAAAATACAGTCCGACCCGCTATTAGCAATTAATAAGTCAATCAACTCCTTCGTTAAGCCTTTATAACCGAAAGGATCAACGAAAGACAAAACAGGAACATTGGGCGGAATATGCAGCCTTTTATACGAATCAATATCAATGGTTTCTGTAAAATAGTCAATTCTTTTTAACTGATTTGCAGCGTCCAACGCCGATATTTCTTGTTGTAGTGACCTAATATTCGCGGGATCGCAGTCATTAAAAAGAAACATCATATTCTTTGTGAGCAGAGGATCTGCTAGTGTGCTCTGTATAATTTGAAGAGGTGCAGATGGGTTGTTGTCTCCATAACGTCCTGGCCCACAGAAAAGATCAATATACGCCATCTTTGAGCCCCATTTTTTTATTACTCTGGACCATGCTGTAAAATAGCTTGAAACAATATGTGCTTTCGTAGCGGACTGTTCAGTTTGATCAGAAAAGAACACTTCATTTTCAGGCATACTTTACCCCTCCTAAATTAATAAAGGGAATAACCGACGGAAATTTATATTTGTTTTTATTTTAATCAAAATGAACTATTTTGGCAACACATATTTTGTAAATTATACGGGCTTCATATAAAACACTTTGGAATAAAAGCTACTGCTACAAACGCGAAAGGTCAGCCGATTCTCTGATCGCAGAACTTATCAGCGCTCAACTGTGAGGGTCCTCGACGCAGAATGACAGAGTGGAACGGGTCATTATTGGATAAAACAGAGATATATTATCTCGCCGTGCAAATTTGCACCATTCTGTAATAAAATGCGCTCAATAATTTGACAAAATAATTCAAATATGAGAAAATAATTATAGGAAGTGTCCCTGATGTACCTTGAAAAGTTAATAAAGAAATTGTGGAAGTGGCAGTATCTTACTCTTGAGAGGATGATACTGATATGAGAAAAACAAGCACTGTCCTAAGTTATAATTTCGATAAAGAGACTGGATGGCTGAAAGACTTACCCATTTACATTGAGCCCGGCACAAGAGCCCTGTGTCTGTATCGTGTTTCTACTGCAAAGCAGCTTTACCATGACAGCAACGAAGAAGCAGATATCCCGATGCAGAGATTGCGTTGCCGTGAGTATGCTGAGAGTCGTGGATGGACGATTGTATGCGAGCTCCAGGAGGAAGGCATATCCGGGCATAAAGTGAGAGCAGAAAACCGTGATAAAATTCAGATGATAAAGGACTATGCACAAAAAGGAAAATTTGATATCCTTCTTGTTTTTATGTTTGACCGTATAGGACGTATTGCCGATGAAACACCCTTCGTTGTAGAGTGGCTGATAAATCACGGCATCCATGTCTGGAGCACTGAGGAGGGAGAGCAGCGTATTGACTCCCATACCGACCGACTTTTAAACTACATACGCTTTTGGCAGGCTGACGGCGAAAGTCAAAAGACCTCAATCCGTACAGCAAACAGTATACGCATCCTTACTGAACAAGGCTGCTATACGGGCGGGACTTGTCCTTATGGCTATGCACTCATCAAGTCTGGGCGTATGAACAAGCGGAAGCAGGAAGTACATGACCTTGACATATGCGAAGACGAAGCAGCTGTTATACGGCTTATGTTCCATCTTGCTTATGTTTATGGTTACGGTGCCCAGAGGATCGCAAACCATTTAAACAGTCATGGTTATAAAAACCGCGTGGGAGAAAGCTGGCATCCGTCCACGATTCAGTCTATCCTACGCAATATTCTTTACACCGGTATATTAAAAAGCGGTGATACCTTCTCCCCTGTTCAAGAAAGATTACGCATCGTAGATGACAAGACTTTTAACGAAGTTCAAGAAATGCTTACAACACGATCCAGAAAATATCAGGAAACTCGCTCTGCACCTCTAAACACACGAGGCAATTCCCTACTGGCTGGCAATATCTTTTGTGGGCATTGTGGTGCCCGGCTTTGTATTACGACATGTGGACAAGGACGGCCACGATTGGACGGAACAGATATTAAGCGGACACGATATTGTTGTCAGACAAAGACACGAAAACACGGAAACTGCGATGGGCAGACAGGATATACCGTTCATAAAGTAGATGAGATCATAGATACCATTATACATGATATCTTTGCAAAGGTCTGCAGCATAGACCGGGAAGAAGTTTTACGTTCACGAAACAAAAGCGATTTACTTGCTAAGAAAAACCATGTCAAGGAACTCAGGCAAGAATATTTCAAGGCCGAAAACGCATTAGAGAAGCTCCGAGAGGAAATTGCAAAGTCCCTCATGGGAGACAGTATATTTACTCCAGAAATGTTGAAATCAGCCATACTTTCACAGGAACAGAAATGTAAGGCGCTTTATCAGTCGCTTTGCGAGACAGAGGGAGATTTGAATAATAGCGAAAACAACATTCTTGTTCTTGCTGAAAAGTTTGACGACTTTTTGCAATGGGCTGATTTATATGACAATGCAGATATCGCGGCAAAGAAAATGATTATCTCACATATCATTGATCGGGTAGATGTTTTCCGGGGCTATGAAATAAAGGTGACCATGAATATCAGCACAGAGCAGTTTTTAAACAGCATTGAGATTTGTACATGAGCCGCCATGTGGGTATGTAAATTATGGCTTGGGAGAGCGCTTGAATGGCATTCAAGAGGTCAGCGGTTCGATCCCGCTTATCTCCACCATCAGACGGTGCGCTGAGTATTCTTTTTTATTGGACTTGCCTTTCGGCAGGTTTTTTTGTTATGCGGAAGCAAACCACGGACCGCTTGAATTTTAATCATAGTTTTTTAGCCGCAGCCGCTCCGGTCAGGCATAGAAATGGAAAAAAACATGGAGGCAGAAATATCTCAAGGCGTCGACAAAGTTCGACGCCTTGAAAATTTATTCAGGCGTATTCAAAAACACTCCTGAACAAGCAGGATTGAACGCTGAAAGGGGGACTCCCGTCCCCTCTCCGCGCTCTCCTCATGCAAATCCAAACACTGCCGATAGCTTTGTCTACAATCTGATATCTCCATGGGTTTTCTGCATAATTTCCTTATCCCGCCTGATAGAAGATCAGCGTGAACACGACAGACAGGGCCAGGCAGCCAAGGCCCACAAATAGCATGGCTGACTTGAGGGGGGTCTTGCCCTCCTCTGCCCGGCGCTCCTTTTTCTCCTGGCAGTAGGTGAAATAGTCCTTTTTCTCCTCCAGGTGCCGTTTGCTGGGAGAAAACAGCCGCACCACCGTATGCCACAGGTATTGCAGGCCGTAGAAATTACCCGCTTTCAGCTTTTCGCCGCGCTCCTTTGAAAGGGCTTCCAGCGCCCTCATACTCCGCCTTGGCGTTTGCTGTGAGCAGGCTGTACCGGCCGGACAGGGTGTTTTCCTGCTGTTCCAGAGGAATGAGCCGTCGGTCATGGGGCCGAAGCCGATCTGGCAGCTGTTATGGGGCTGACCGGTGGCGGACATGGAGCCGAAGGTGCGGCCGTGGAAGCCCATGGAGGCGGTGACGATATGATAGCGGCTGGGACCGTATTTCTCGACGCCGTATTTACGGGCCATTTTGATCATTGCTTCGTTTGCCTCGGTGCCGGAGTTCTGGAAAAAGATTTTGTCCATACCGATGCTGGTGCAGATCTACTCGGCCAGAAGGTCCTGGGGAATGGTGTAGGGATAGTTGAAGGTGTGCATGATATCACCCACCTGGTCCCTGACCGCGGCGACAACCTTTTCGTTGCAGTTGCCGGCGGAGTTTACCGCAATACCGGCATAGAAGTCAAGATAGGCTTCGCCGTTTTCATCATAGACATACTGATCCTTCGCTGTTTCCGCCAGAAAATCAAAGCGCTCATAGGTCTCGATCATGTAACGATTGACCTTGTCCTTAATATCTTGGGCCGTCAGGCCAGTATCTCTCAGTTTCACATGTCTGCCTCCATAAAATAAGAATTATTTTAGCACCCGCTCTGGGCGGTGTGTTCATCAGAAAAGCAAGTCCTCAGACGCCGTTCTTGCGGCTGCCCAGCAAAAAGCCGTATTCCTGGGGGTCTCTCTCGTCCAGAATCCACTGGCTTATGCCGGTCAGATAGGCGTTTCCCGTGATCTGGGGAATGATGGCCCTGTAGCCGCCCACCTCCGTCTCGCTCATGGCCACAGCCCGGAACAGGGTGCCTGTGATGCTCTCATACACAAACTCTTCCCCCAGCTTCAACTGGCCCTTGGCATAGAGCGAGGCGATCTTTGCGCTGGTTCCGGTACCGCAGGGGCTGCGGTCGATCTGTCCGTCGCCGAAGACCACACAGTTTTTCATGTTGGCCTTCTCCGTGTCCGTATGACTGTAAAATTCCACCAAATCAACGGTTTTTATGTCGAGAGCAGGGTGTTTTACGGATATTTTGCGGTTAATTTCGGTTAAAAGCTTCATTCCCAGCGCTTCTACACGGTCAATATTATCTGCTTCAAGCCGCAGGCCGATCTCCTCTGCGTTGATGAGCGCGAAAAAGGAGCCGCCGAAGGAAATATCAAAACGGATCTCGCCCCATTCGGGCAGGCTCACTTTCTGCTGCTCCAGATACAGGAAGGAGGGCACATTCAGGATACTGACCTCCTGGGCTTTTCCGTCCACCACATGGACCCTGGCCCGGATCAGCCCGGCGGGCGCGTCCAGCACCACATCCGTATAAGGCTCGGCAACAGGGATCATCCCGGTTTCCACGATCACGGCGGCCGTGCCGATGCTTCCGTGGCCGCACATGTTCAGGCATCCGCCGCTCTCCATGAAAATGACGCCGAAATCCGCCTCTTCATGTACGGGCTCGGTCATCAGCGCGCCGAACATATCCCGATGGCCTCTGGGCTCCAGCATCAAGGCGGAGCGAAGATGGTCATAATGGGCGGTCAGATACTCTTTTTTCTGCATCATGGTGTCGCCGTGCAGCTCCGGAAAGCCGTCGTATATGACCCTTGTGGGTTCTCCCATGGTGTGGGAATCAATTGCCTTGATCAGATACTGATAAGGCAGAAGTCTTGGATGTATGTCCATGTAATGGTCCTCTTGGTTCAGGTAAATAAAGAAAATATGTCCGGGAAAACAGATAAAACTTTTCAAATCCGGATGGATAACGTATAATCAATAAAAAATTGGCCGGGAAGGCGCGCTGAACAAAGCGTACCTTCTTTCGCTTTATTGCAGGGAGCATATTATGGATATTATCCGATATAAACTGTTCGCGGATATTGTGGACACCGGAAGCTTTACCAAAAGCGGCAAAAACCCGGGCTATACCCAGCCTTCCGTCAGCCACATTCTCAAGGCCCTTGAGGACGAGATCGGCTTTGCACTGTTTGTCAGGACAAAGCAGGGCGCCACGCTGCCAAGGTGATTTTGCCCTATGTACGGCGGCTGCTGGCGGTCAACGAGCAGCTGGAGCAAACCATCAACGGCCTGAACGGGCTGGAGACCGGCCATTTGACCATTGCCGCCTTTGCCAGCATCTCCCGCAACTGGCTGCCCCGCATCATCCACGCCTTTGAAAAGAGCTATCCGGGCATCAAGATCGAGCTGATGGAGGGCGGCACAGACGAGATCGTCAGCTGGGTGGAAAACAGCATTGCGGATTTTGGTCTTCTCAGCAAGCTGCACACCAGCTCACTCCAATGGATCAAGCTGGCTGACTACCCCATGATGGCCATTCTGCCCAAGGATTTTTACTGTCTGCGGGAGGTGTTTCCCATCAGCAAAATGGCCGATGAGCCCTTCATCATATCCGCCGAAAGAGTGGATTACCACATCCATCAGGCGCTGGAGAGCGCGGGGATCGTGCCCAACGTCCATCGCTCCTGCAAGGATGACCACTCCATGGTCTCCAGTGAGCTTGGCGTAAGCATCCTGCCGGAGCTGGTGATCCGGATCATTCAGGAAACCCTTCCTCAGCTTTTACACCAATATCAAACGTTGTGCCTGTATTCGTAAGGCAGGACTCTGGTCTGGTTATAGCCGGGGCAGTCCCGCACCCATTCCAGAGACTCCTTGATGATGGCGGTCTGCATGGCAGGGTTATTGGGCTCGCCTGCGTTGGAGCCGATGGGCACATGGGGGGCGGTGATGCGGGGCGCGCCCTGCTGACGGGCGATGGGCGGCAGCGCCGCAATGACCACACAGCTCATGCCCTCCGCTTCGCAGCAGCGGGTGACGATGGTGGCGCTGCGGTGGCAGGTGCCGCAGCCGCCGGTGCACAGAACGATATCCACGCCCTGGGCCTTCAGTTTCCGGGCGATCTCCGGGCCGGTCTCCTCCCTGAATTTCTGCACATTGCCGCCGCCGCCCATGAAGGTATAGGTCTCGTCGGCCAGGGAGCCGATAAAGCCCTCCTCCACCAGCTCATGGAGCCGGTCAATGGGGAACATGGCGTTGACGTCCTTGTTGATATCGGAGTTGTCAAATCCGCCGTGGGTCACCATCAGCTCGCTGGACGGGGTGGAAAATTCAATGGTTCTGTAAGAGAAATCGCCGGACGTGTTAAAGGGCGTCTGGCTCTTTTTATGGATGCCGCCGGCAGTGATGAATGCCACCTTGCATTCGTTCAGGGGTTTTTTCAGCTCGGTAAAAACAGGCGCGGGCGTTACGGGGACAAAAATCTCCGACTGCATACCCTCAACCGTTGTCAATTTCATATGGGTTCCTCCTTCATTTCCGTTCCCGGTCAGATGCTTTTCGCCGGGAGCTCTCTTTTTCCCACGATCTTCATGGGACTGAGATAAAACTCTGCCGTTTGTCCCACAGCCAGGGGGACGTCTGTAAAGACCCAGCGGCGGGGTACCGCCACGGTACCCAGACCGTCCTGTATTTTTGCTTTAACAGCCGTGTCGTTTACCTCCGTCAGCTCCGCGCCGATCAGCACGGGCTCCACTTCCCTGCCCTTTTGCAGAGCGGCGGCGTCATAGTCATAGGGCTGTTCGTTGATTTGCAGGTAGCTGAAATAAAACTTCAGCTCATGGCCGGTCTCCGGCGCTATGGGGTCCAGCACCAGAAACCTGGGTACGGTGATGACCCCCAGGCGGCCGTGGAGATGGATTTTGACCGTCTCCCCGTCCGTTTCCTTTACCAGGCCGCCCATGAGCACAGGGTTGATGAGATAATCCAGCATCTCAGTGCAGCGTTCCGTTATCCAGCAGCACCGTCTCGGGCAGGCCCAGCAGGCGGTTGTTGGCGTTGATCACATCGTTGCTCCACTTCTTGGGTGCGGGGGCGATGGCTACGCCTGCCATCTTGTTTTTCAGCATCTGGATGGCTCTGGCGGCGACCTCTCTGGTCACGCAGGAGCAGCCTGCCACATTGTTTTCAAAGCCGCCCATGTCCATGTTCTCCTCCACCATGGCCGTGGCATATTCATTGCCCACCACCAGCTGGCCCTGATAGGCACAGAAGGACACGCCAACCACGGGGATGCCCCGCTTACCGGCCTGGCCGATATGCTGGATAAAGTCGATATGGTTGTTGCCGAAGCCCTCGGTGGTGATGATGCATCCGTCGATGTCCAGAGACTCCAGCAGGGAGCCCAGGCGCTCGGAAACCCAGAGCTTTTCGTCGTTGACCTGGGGGGAGCCCACAAACACTACGCCCACAAGGTCAAGCTCGGTATCGGCCGCAAGGCCCTCCACCAGCGGCTCGCGGATGTAATGGCGGGTCATCTCCTTGGTGGCCGGGCCGATGCAGGTCAGCGCGTGGATGGAGCCGTCGCGGACCTGGTTGGGCGTCAGGATGATGGGCACATTGCCGCAGTCCACGTTCTTCTGGCCGCCCTGAATGCCGCAGGGCTCGTTGGGGCAGATCACGTTGTCGTGCATGGCGCCCTGGCCCATGATCTCCTTGACCAGAACCACACGGGGGTTGCCCCGGCGTCGGACATCCTCGCAGACCTCCTCGCGTACCACCTCGCCGTCGTATTTCTTCAGCTCGTTTCTCACGGCCTGGATCACATAGTCCTGGCACTTGTGGGCGGCAAAGGGGCCGGGGCGGGTCATGCCGGACAGACGCTGGATGACCACATGGCAGCGGATGATGATGTCGTTCCCGTCCGCGCAGCCGGGATGGCCGAAGTACATCTTCTCATCCAGATAGCCCTCGGAGGAGCCAAACTCATGGACCTGTACGCCGTCCTCGTCCACGCCGGTCAGCATGAACACCACGCCGTCGGCCACCTTGGTAACGCCGCTGCCCAGCTCGCCCTCCACCTTGGTGGCAATGGGGCACACGTCCATGATGGTCTCGGTATAGACATGGCGGTTTTCGGGCTTGATCACGTCCAGCTTCATGCTCTTGCAGAGGGGATCTTCCAGAACGGCCTTTTCCACGATGCTGCCGTCGATGGTGATCTTGCCGTCACGGATGGCAGTCTCGCTGCCGATCTCCACATCGGTGATCCTGATGTGTTTTTTCACCAGCGTGCGGATCACCCGCTTTTCCCCTGCAGCGGCAGGCTCTTCTGCCGCGGCGCCTGCGGCGGCAAACACCGGGATGTCCATGACCAAATTTTCAATTTTTTCGGCCCTTCCTATTTCAATATGGATCATGCCGTTTCCTCCTGCACTGGTTTTGATCACAGGGGCAAAGGTCTCTGTGCTATCCTGCATTTTTCTTTCCGCCGGAGCCCCCGCAGGCTCGTTCACCCTGTCCAGTACGTCACGGGTAATGGGGGTCAGCGCCTCCACGTCCTCCAGCAGGGTGGAGCCCAACACCTGCCCGATCTGCAGGCCATCGGGGCTGAGCGTAAGCAGCCCGGACTCCACCATATCGTCAAACAGCGTGGGGTCTTCCAGATCGGCCGCGCCGATGACCAGTCCTTTTTGCCTTCTGCAGCAGAAAATTGCCGGGTCTTTCAGATGCTGTTCCAGCGTCTCCATTGTAATTGACATACTCTTTTCTCCTTTGTTTTATCTGATCTTTCGTACCAATCTTTGGTTGACCGCCCGGAGGGCGCCGTCGGTGCAGTGGTATACCGGCAGCCCCAGCTTGGGCGCGCAGGACATCACCGTGTTGGAGCAGTCCGTGCAGTTGCTGATGAGCACTGCCTGGGCCCCCGCCTTTTTCAGCGCCAGGACCTTCTGCACCTGGCCGGGACAGCGTCCCGGATTTTCGCATCGCAGACTGCCCTTGATCTCGTGGGCCTGCTTGCAGTATTGGACATCTACCACTTCACTGCCCATGCTCTCTGCCAGCTGTTGGAGCCGCTCCCTGCCCGCTCCGCAGGCGCAGACCAGAAGGCCGATCTTCTCCGGGCCTTTCATAAAGCACTCGGCGGCAATCAGTCCGCCGGTGGTCTTGACTACGGGGGCCTCCGGGCTTGTGCGCTTGCCGGTGAAGGGGCCGCCCATGATCAGCTCGCCGTAACCCTCCGCAAGTCCCCCGGCACGGTCAAAGACCTGCTGTACGGAGCTGCCAAGAGGCACGTCGAAAAATACCTGTATTAAATTCCCGTTGCCCTTGAGTTTTCCCGCGACAGTCATATCCTTGTCGATCATGGGCTTTTTCAGCGCCACGGCCTCCCACACACGGCAGACCGTTTCGGAATTGATGAGCACGACGTCCGCTTCCCGGGCAGAGCTCTCCATGGGCAGGAGCCTGCCCAGAGTCTCGCGCACAACGGCTCTCTTTTCTCCCATGGGGTACATATCGGGCAGCAGGGAGATGCCGGCCTTTTCCGGGGAAATCTGCTCCGCTTCCAAAGCGGCTTTCAGCTTTTCCACGGCCCCGGTATGCTTCCCCTTGATGGCAATCATGCCGCGTTGGGCATTGGTGATCTCCATCACGATCTTCATGCCCCGGATCAGCTTTTCCGGGTCTTTCTCGATGGCGCGGATGTTGTGGTCCAGAATGGGCTCACATTCCGCGGCGTTGACGATGACCGTACCGCCCTCCGTAAAGGGACGGTTCAGCTTGGCATAGGTGGGAAAGCCCGCGCCGCCCAGGCCCACGATCCCGGCCTCCTCGATCAGGGCCAGCGGCTCCGTTGCGCTGAGCTTCACAAAGTCCGGGCTTTGCTTCTCGTCTGCCAGGATGGAGATGCTTCTTTCGCCCACCTCCTGCACCGTGCCGGTCACGCTGGTAAAGAGGTTGGCGCCCAGGGCGTTTTCCGGCTTATCGGCGATACGCTGGCCGCGAAGCACCCGCTGGCCCGGCGCCACCACGGGAAGGGAGGGCGCGCCGGCGTGCTGCTTCAGCGGGAATTGATACAGTCGCTCCATGGTACTCTCCTTCAAAGGGCTTTGCGGTACAGGTCAAGGATATCGCGCTTTGCGGTGGCCCGCGGATTGACGGCAATGTTGCCGCTCTTCATGGCGTCGTCGGCCATGGCGTCCATGCCGCAGGCGGCAGCCGTGGGGGCGGGAACGGTGGTGATCAGGTCCGCATCCAGAATGGCGTAAGAAGGGATCACCTTGCAGCTGAACACGGTCAGCTTATAGTTGCGGCTGTGGTCGGTGATGACGGAGAAAGCCGTGGTCTCAGAGCCGGTGCCGGCGGTGGTGGGGATTGCCACCAGGGGGACGATATCGCCGGGGACCTTTCCGCCGCCCTCATAATCGGTGATGCTGCCCCTTCCGGCGATGACATTCTGGGGAACGGAAAAAGAAAAATCATTCATTTCAATTTACCTCTGTAAAATCAACATTTTTGATGCGTGCAGCAATTTGCCGATTTACTAAACTAAATTAATTTGAAAAAATATCATGGTTTGTATGGAAAGTCAATCAAAGAAATGGGATTTTTTCGCATTTTTTATTGATAATTCTTATTAAGGTCATTCTGTTTTTTCATCATGTCAGAAGGTTTTGACGAAAATGCACAATAATTAATTATACAGTATCTTTTCGTTTTTGTGAACCTGCTGTTTCTTGTTTTTTGCGTAAAAAAATTCATTTTGTCCTGTTTCTGGGATCTTTTTCTCCCCGCGGCTTTCCGGTTTTTTCAGATACCCGCCCGCGTTGACGTTGGAATGCTTCTATGGTACAATGAAAAAAACAAATTGGAGGCTGCATATGATATACAATGATTTTCACGGAAAAAAGCTTTCCCTTTTGGGCTTCGGCACCATGCGCCTGCCCCTGATCCCCGGGGGCACCACAGCGGACATCGACCAGGAGCAGGTGGACAAAATGGTGGCCTTCGCCCTGGAAAACGGTGTGAACTATTTTGACACCGCCTATCCCTACCACGGCAGCATGTCTGAGATTGCCATCGGCAAGGCGCTCAAAGCCTATCCCCGGGAGAGCTTCAACCTGGCCGACAAGTTCCCCGGCCACCAGATTGCCAGCAGCTATGATCCCGCAGGCATTTTTGAAGATCAATTGAAAAAGTGCGGTGTGGACTATTTTGACTTCTATCTGATGCACAATGTGAATGAGCACTCCATCCGCACCTACAAAAACGAAAAGTGGCACATTGTGGAGTATTTTATCGAGCAGAAGCGTCTGGGACGGATAAAGCACCTGGGCTTCTCCTGCCATGGCGGCATAGAAAATATCAGAGAATTTCTGGACGCCTACGGTGAGCACATGGAGTTCTGCCAGATCCAGCTGAACTATCTGGACTGGAGCCTTCAGGACGCCAAAGGCAAATACGAGCTGCTGACCGGGCGGGGCATCCCGGTGTGGGTCATGGAGCCGGTACGCGGCGGCAAGCTGGCAAATCTTCCCGCTTCTGCCGCAGAGCGGCTCACCGCCCTCCACCCGGAAGAGAGTGCAGCCTCCTGGGGTTTCCGCTGGCTGCAGGGTCTGCCCAATGTGAAGATGGTGCTCAGCGGCATGTCTGCCTTTGACCAGATGGTGGACAACGTCAGGACCTTCGATACCCGCCGTCCTCTCTCCGAAAAGGAGAATACCCTGCTCTATGAAATTGCCGACGAGCTGAAAAATGCCGTCCCCTGTACCGCCTGCCGCTATTGCTGCGCAGGTTGTCCCAAGCAGCTGGACATCCCCATGCTCATCAGCCTGTATAACGACGTCAGGATGGAGCCCAGTCTGAATCTGAGTATGCGGGTGGACGCCCTTGACCAAAGCAAACTTCCCCAGTCCTGCATTGGCTGCGGCAAGTGCCGGGCCATCTGCCCCCAGGGCATAGACGTGCCCGGACTGATGAAGGAGATGCCCGCCGTTTTCGCCACGCTCCCCAGCTGGGCAGAGATCTGCCGCCAGCGGGAAGAGGCCCAGAACAAGGCAAAATCATAAATCCCTGACAACAGGCAAAAGGTAGAGTCCGATTTTTCGAACTCTACCTTTCAGCTTGTCAAAAAAGTCCTGTCGGGACTTTTTTGACCGCTTCTTCCGCCGAGCGTTTTGAAATATTCAAAACGCTGCTTCGCCCAAAAAGCTTGAAAAATCAAGCTTTTTGGCGGCGGGTTATTGTAACGCGAGGCGGGC
>JALFVN010000046.1 GCA_022787565.1 Clostridiales bacterium
CTGTTCTCCGGCGCGCTGATCACCGAGACGCTGTTCGGCATACCCGGCATCGGATACGCCTCCTATCACTCCATGATTTCCGGCGATATTCCGTTTTCCATGTTCTATCTGGTGTTCCTGGCCGTACTGACCCTGGCCGGAAACCTGATCTCCGATATTCTGTACGCGGTGGTCGACCCCCGTGTGCGTATCGCATAAGAAAGGAGGGCGACTTTCATGAGCGATAATAACGAGCTGAAGAAAAAGGCAGAAAACGGGGAGGATCTGGACCATCTCTCCCTGAATGACGACCGCCGTGTCAAGGTGCTCTCCCCGGGCGCCATGGTTGCCAAGCGCTTTTTCCGCAACCGCATCGCCGTTGTGGGTATGGCTACGCTGATTTTCATGTTCCTGTTCTCCTTTGTGGGCGGATTGATCACCCCTTACAGCGAGGCCCAGCAGTTCTACCGCATGGACATGCAGAATAAGCAGTACGCCGGCGTCACTTTGAACAGCGAATTCCGCTTCGCGGTAAACGAGGGGCAGGACTTCAACTCCGTGCTCCAGGCCCAGATGACCCTGGCCATGCTCCAGAACAAGGACAGCTTCACTTACCGGGATGTGAGCTACGACGTCACTGAGGAGGGCAAGGACCTCTACTCTGTCACCCACAGCGGCAAGGACACCATTCTGGCCATTGCCTATAAGGATATCGTCTCCACCAGCATTCAGGGCAGCAGCGTTCCCTTTGCCGTTCAGTTCGGTGCGCTGAAGGCCTATAGCAACGACGAGACCGAATTCACTGTGGACGGCGTTGACTACAGCATCGATGAGGACGGCGGCCTGCTCCAGGGCGGCCAGGAGATTGCCTATATCAGCCGCTATGTGGCCCAGGCTATCATGCCCGATATTTTCCTGACCCGCGCTTTCAAGGAAGAACTGGCCGAGTCCATCGACAGCGGTGACAGTGACTTTATCTTCACCGACGAAAACGGCGAGACCCATGAGTATACCATCACCTATGATCCGGCCAGCAAGACCTGGTCTGTCCTGCAGCTGACGGAGACCCTGGTGTTTGACACCTATTCCTATCCCAGCAAGGCCCACCTGCTGGGTACCGACCGCAACGGCATGGACATGCTGACCCGCCTGATGTACGGCGGCCGCGTGTCTCTGATCATCGGCTTTATCGTGGTCCTGATTGAGACCTTCCTGGGCGTTATCATGGGCGGTATCTCCGGCTACTTCGGCGGCTGGGTGGATAACCTGATCATGCGTCTGGTGGATATTTTCTACTGCATCCCCTCCATGCCCATCATCATCATTCTGGGTGCCGCCATGGACGCCATGCGTGTGGACCCCCAGATCCGTATGCTGTATCTGATGCTGATCCTTGGCTTCCTGGGTTGGGCCGGTGTTGCCCGTCTGGTCCGCGGCCAGATCCTGTCCCTCCGCGAGCAGGAGTTCATGACCGCCACCGAGGCCTGCGGCATCCGCGTTTCCCGCCGTATCTTTAAGCACCTGATCCCCAACGTCATCCCCCAGCTCATCGTCACCTGCACCATGGGCCTGGGCTCCACGATTCTGACCGAGGCCACCCTCTCCTTCCTGGGACTGGGCGTCAAGTTCCCCTTTGCTTCCTGGGGCAATATCATCAACGACGTCAACGATACCTTCGTGCTCACCAACTACTGGTTCATCTGGATCCCGGCCGGCGTACTCCTCCTGCTGACGGTCCTGGCCTTCAACCTGGTGGGCGATGGTCTGCGCGACGCCTTTGACCCGAAGATGAAGCGGTAAAGGAGGAAAGAAAATGGCTAAGAAAAAACCGGAGGGCTATTTGTCCGCCAGGGAGTCCCGCCGGATCTCCCGTGAAAACCGCAAGGTCACCAACGCCCTGGAAAAGCAGCGCAAACGCAAAAATGTTCCCGAAGCCGAATATCTGACGGAGATGAAGGACCCCAACAACGCAGTGGAATTTGACAATCTCCACTCCTACTTCTTCACCGACGTGGGCACGGTCAAGGCCGTGGACGGCGTCACCTTCGAGGTACCCATCGGCAAGACCGTTGGTGTTGTGGGCGAGTCCGGCTGCGGCAAATCTGTCACCAGCCTGAGCCTGATGCAGCTTCTGCAGCGGCCCCAGGGCCAGGTGGTGGAGGGCGCAATCCGCCTGAATCTGGGCGATAAGGCCTATGACATCGCCAAAACCCCCCAGGAGCAGATGCAGCATCTGCGGGGCAACTACATCTCCATGATCTTCCAGGAGCCCATGACCTCCCTGAACCCGGTGTTCCGCATCGGCGCACAGATCAATGAGGTTATCCAGCTGCACGATGGCGGCGGCAAGACCAGGGAAGAGATCAAGGCCCGCACCATCGAGCTTTTAGAGATGGTTGGCATCGCCAACAGCGAGGGCGTTTACAAAATGTTCCCCCATGAGCTGTCCGGCGGTATGCGCCAGCGCGTCATGATCGCCATGGCGCTGGCCTGCAACCCCAAGGTCATCATTGCCGACGAGCCTACCACTGCCCTGGACGTGACCATCCAGGCCCAGGTGCTGGATCTGCTGCGCAACCTGAAGGATAAGATCAATTCCTCCATCATGTTCATCACTCACGACCTGGGCGTCATCGCCGAGATGGCGGACTATGTTGTGGTCATGTATGCCGGCCGCATTGTGGAAAAGGGCACTGCGGAGGAGATATTCGCTCACCCCGCTCATCCCTACACCATCGGTCTGATGGCCTCCAAGCCAGTTGTGGGCAAGCAGGTGGATAAGCTCTATTCCATCCCCGGCAAGGTCCCCAACCCGGTCAACATGCCGGACTACTGCTACTTCAAGGACCGCTGCGAGATGTGTGTTGCCGGCTGCGAGGGCGACTACCCCTGCGAGGTCAGCCTTTCGCCCACCCATAAGGTCAGCTGCTACCGCTATTACGACAAGAAGGAGGGTGAATAAACATGGCCGATAAGAAAGTTGTCATTACCCCCGATGATTTCACCCCCGTGGAATATGACCCTCAGTATATCCTGATGGTCAACAAGCTGAGAAAATATTTCCCCATCAAGGGCGGCATGGTATCCCGCACCGTGGGCTATGTAAAGGCCGTGGACGGCATCACCTTTAACATCCGCCGCGGCACCACCATGGGCCTTGTGGGCGAGTCCGGCTGCGGCAAGACCACCGTTGGCCGCACCATCCTGCGTCTGTCCGGGGAAAAGACCGGCGGTCAGGTGCTCTTCAACGGCCAGGAGGTCTATGATCTCAGCCCCAAGGAGATGCGCCCCCTGCGCACCAAGATGCAGATCATCTTCCAGGACCCCTTCTCCTCCCTGTCTCCCCGCCTGCCTGTAGGCGAGATCATCGGCGAGGCTGTCCGGGAGCACAATCTGGTGCCCGCCAATGAGTTTGACGATTATATTGACAAAATCATGGACAACTGCGGTCTCCAGCCCTTCCACAAGGACCGCTATCCCCATGAGTTTTCCGGCGGCCAGCGCCAGCGTATCTGCATTGCCCGCGCTTTGGCCCTGAACCCGGAGTTCGTGGTCTGCGACGAGCCGGTCTCCGCGCTGGACGTGTCCATTCAGGCCCAGATCATCAACCTCTTGAAGGACCTGCAGGAGCAGTATAAGCTGACTTATCTCTTCATATCCCACGACTTGAGTGTTGTGGAGCATATTTCCGACTCTGTGGGCGTCATGTATCTGGGCAGCCTGGTGGAATACGGCGACACCGCCGATATTTTCCGCAACCCTCTGCACCCCTACACCAAGGCCCTGTTCTCCGCCATCCCCGTGCCGGACCCCACCGTGAAGATGGACCGCATCGTGCTGGAAGGCTCCATTCCTTCCCCGGCAAATCCCCCCGCCGGCTGCAAGTTCCACACTCGCTGCAAATACTGCATGGAGCGCTGCAAGGTGGAGGCTCCGGAGCAGAAGGAGATCGAGCCGGGCCACTATGTGGTCTGCCACCTCTTCGACGAATAAAGCGTCATGGCAAAAAAAGTTTACGACGATGACGACGGCCGCACAATAGCCGACATGAGCGGTCTGGATTTCCCGGGAGCCTTTTCCTTCCGGGGCGTAAGGCCCAAAAAGCCGGAGCCCGAGGGGAAAGGGGACCAGCCCGAAACCGACGACCGCCCCTGGGAGGCCCAGATGGGCCAGCTTTCCAAAAGCGAACGACGTATGGCCATCCTCGGCGCCCTGAAAGCCGCCATGCTCATCGCCCTTGCCTATATTGCCGGCCTTGGCCTGCTTATCTGGCTCATGGTCGCCGTACTCACCTGAAAAAACGCCTGCTGGATCTCAGCAGGCGTTTTTTAGTCGTCGGCAAAGTCATTCTGACTTTGCCGGCGAGAGAGGATACACTGCACTCGATGCCTCAATGTGCGCCTTCGGCGCACATTTCGACACTCGTTTCGTGAGAAGTGTTTTCTGCGACGCACATGTCGCCGCAGAAAACTGATTCAATTTATTTTTTTGCTGCGACGAAAAAACTCTGCGAGGCTTTGTTAACAGTCTGATGCCTGCTGGATCTCAGCAGGCGTTTTTCGTGGTATTTTCCCCAACGCCGGGGGCTTGCTCCCGCCGCTTGCGTTGGACACCGTCGGTATACAAAAAAGCAGGACGAAGCTGGATAAAGGAAAAGGCTCGAAATCTTTGATTTTGTAAGCCGAATTTACGCCTATGGAGGTCACTCGTAGCATGACTGAGGGGGGTCCGCTGCACCCCCCGGCTTCCGACTGCGTCCAACACGGGCCGTCGGGGACGCCGGCCCCTACAAGGCGCACCCCGGAACCGCACAAAGCCCTTGAAAACAGCCCGCGGCGATTCCGTTATTTGTTGACACCCCTGCCAGCCTTTGGTATAATTTGAACAGATAACGAGTTTTTTTCGGCGAAAAACCAAGCAATTTGTGAAAATTAAACAGAAAGGCGGCGCTGACCATGAAAAAGATCCTCTCTCTTCTCCTCTGCGCGGCAATGCTCTTCTCCCTCGCGGCCTGCGGTACCACAGGGGAAACCCCTGCAGAACAGCAAGCGGCCGAACCTACGGCGGCGGAGGTCTATACCCAGGCCGCGGCGGCGCTGGACGAAAGCGATGTTCTCAGCCTGCAAAACGACATTACCCTCCTCACCACCGCAGGGGCCGACAGCTTCAAGGAAGAATTCAGCCAGACCCTGGAGCTTCGCGGCCGGAGCGGCGACAGTCTCAGCGCCAGCCTCACCGAGCGCTGCGAATACGGCAAAGTGACCGAGATGCTGGAGGAGGTCTATTCCGGCGGCACGCTATATTCCAAGCTCAACGGCTACAGCTACCGGTCGGAGCTGAGCCGGGAGGCTTTCGAGGATTATCTCTTCCCGGTGATCCTGCTCTCCGCGGAGCTTTACGGCACGGTAGAGTGGGAGGACGAGGACACCATCCGCTTTACAGACGCCACCGGGCCGGAAGCCTGGCTTGGTCTGGAGGAGACGGACCTGATTGATGCGGAAGGCTTTGTTGATCTGGACGCCGAGGGCCGCATCGTCAAAAGCGGCTTTGACGCCACATATAGCAGCGGCGCGGCGGAAATCCAACTGAGCATCACCAGCACCCTTCAGGAGCCGGGCACGGAAGAGATCGCCGCGCCCGCCGACCCCGAGCAGTATGCTTCCCTGGCCGACCCCTATGTGCCCCAGATGCTTTTCCGGGCCCAGGGGCTCAGCGGCAAGAGCACGGCAATCAGCTTTACCCAGATGGAGACCTTTTCCATGCTGGATCTGTCCTACGGCATGGACAGCGTGATCCGTGTCCAGTCCTTTGCCTATGACTGTACCGGCGGCCTGGCGGACATGGTGGCCAATATGGACGCGGAGGTGGCGGTCAGCTCCGGCTTTGACGGCGAAATCTACAACACCGTACAGAACGAACACTTTGAAAACGGGATCTATACCTATACCATAGACGGCGAGGCCACCCAGGAAGAGGGCATTTCCGCGCTGGATATGCGCAGCTACTACCAGACCCAGCTCTGCACACAGATCCCCTGGGCCGCCGATTTTTCGGAATACACCCTGACGGACCTGGGCGGCAGCTGCCTGATCGAATTTGTCATGAAGGAGGATTCCTTCGACCTCTCCGAGGCTTATATCCTGTATAACCTGTTCTCCGACGAGAATTTCCTGAAGGACATCAGCCAGCAGTCCAGCGTGGAGGCGGGCGAGCGGAAGAGCGAGGGCTATGTAGGCATCGACAAGGCCACCGGCCTGCCCACCTCCGTGGGCATCAGCTACACGGCGGAATACCTGATCGACGGACTGAGCTACAGCCTGGGCTATGAGTTTGTCCAGGCCATGAATATCGGCAGTCCCTGGATCGCCCTGTCTGTCAGCGAGACACGGCCCGCCCCGGACGAGAGCCTTACGGCCCCCACGCCCCTGTTTTACCATGTGACCGGGGAGGACGGCCAGGAGATGTGGCTTCTGGGCACCATCCATCTGGGCGACAGCCGGACAGAGCGCCTGCCCCAGGAGATCACCGACGCCCTTGCCGGGGCCGACGCCCTGGCTGTGGAGTTTGACACCGACGCTTTTATGGCCCAGCTGGAGGAGGACGAAGAGCTGGCCGCCGCCGTGTTCCAGTCCTATCTGTACAGCGACGGCAGCACGGCCAGGGACCATGTGGAGGACCAGGAGCTGTATGACAACGCCGTCAGGCTGATGAAGGCCGCAGGACAGTATAACGCCTACTGCGATTACATGAAGCCCTTCCTGATCAGCCAGAGCATAGAGAGCTTTTACCAGAACCGGGGCTACACCCTCAGCAGCGAATACGGCGTGGACCAGCAGCTGATGAAGCTGGCCGGGGAGCTGGATAAGCCCATATGGAATGTGGAGTCCGGCCAGGAGCAGCTGGAGATGCTGTCCGGCTTCTCCGACGCGCTGCAGGAGCTGATGCTGGCCGAAACGGTGTACATGGGCCAGACGGAATATAACCGCCAATGCCGGGAGCTGTTCGAACTCTGGTGCGGCGGCGACGAGACGGCGCTGACCCAGGCCGTAGGCCGGGATGAGAGCAATATGACCGAGGAGGAAAAGACCTATTATGTTGAGAACAAGGCCCTCTTCGAGGAATACGACAACGCCGTTCTGACCGGGCGCAACGACGGCATGCTGGATGTGGCCGTGTCCTATCTTGAGGGCGGGAAACAGGTGTTCTACGCCGTGGGCCTTGCCCATCTCCTGTCCGGAAACGGCCTTGTCCAGGCTCTCCGCGACGCCGGATATACCGTGGAGCCGGTCAGCTTCGCAGGATAAGAAAAAAGCACCCGAATAAGCAAAATTTATTCCAACCGGCAGGTCGAATTGACCGGCCGGTTGATTATTGCTGCAGCCCGGGCAATTCAGGCGTGAGCAAGCTGAAGGAATCAGCCGACCGCAAGGGTCGCCCCTACAGACAACCCAAACCCCGCCGTAAGGGCCGCAACTGGCGGGATGAGACAAATAAACCGCTGTCATTCTGAGGAGCGAAGCGACGAAGAATCCCGTAAACAGAAGTGCATTCTTCTAACCACGGGATTCTTCGCTGGCGCTCAGAATGACAGCATATTTTGGACGTGATCGAAAGCCGGAAAAACGGTGGGATCGCAGTTTCCCGTTTTCGGTCTTGTACAAAGGGACAAAAAAGAATATAATAAATATTAAACAAGAAAAAACGCGGAGGAAGCTCTTTTGATTGACGAATATGGAAGAGAGATCAGCTATCTGCGCCTGTCGGTGACGGAGCTGTGCAATCTGCGCTGCCGCTATTGTATGCCCGAGGACGGGGTGTGCAAAAAGCGCCATGAGGATATGCTGACCCGGGAGGAAATGCTGGACGCAGTAAAGGCGGCGGCTGAACTGGGGATCCGGAAGGTCCGCATCACCGGCGGAGAGCCGCTGGTCAAGCGGGACATTCTCTCCATCTGCCGGGGCGTGGCCCGGACGGAGGGGATCGAAGAGGTCTGCATCACCACCAACGGCCTGCTGCTGCCGGAGCTGGCAAAGCCCCTGCGGGAGGCCGGGGTCAGCCGGGTAAACATCAGTCTGGACACGCTGGACGAGAAAAAATACGCCTACATCACCCGCCGGGGCAGCCTGGCGGCGGCCGTGGCGGGCATAAAGGCGGCGCTGGACGCCGGCTTTGACAAGGTGAAGATCAACACTGTGCTCATCGGCGGCTTTAACGACGACGAGATCCCCGCCCTGGCGGAGCTGACGCGCCGCTATCCCCTGGACCTGCGCTTTATCGAGCTGATGCCCATGCTGGACGACCGGGAATTCGGCCCGGAGGCATACATTCCCTGCTCCGCCGTGATGAAGGCCCTGCCCGAGCTTCAGCCCGAGCCTCAGGACAAGGGCGTTGCCCGGCTCTGCCGTCTTCCGGGAGCCTTGGGCTGCATCGGCCTGATCAGCCCGGTGAGCAGCCATTTCTGCGCCAGCTGCAACCGGATCCGGCTCACCGCCGACGGGAAGATCAAGCCCTGCCTCCACTCCGACCAGGAATTTCCCATAAAGGGCCTGGACCATGAGGGAATGCTGCGGCAGCTGCGCGCCGCCATTCTGGCTAAGCCGCCCTGCCACCAGGAGCTCTCCGCCCAAAGCCCCAGCCACGCCGGGCGCAGCATGAACCAGATAGGAGGCTGAAAAAATGCCGGATTTTACCCATTTTAACGACCAGGGCCGGGCAAAAATGGTGGATGTGGGGGAGAAGAGCATCACCCGCCGCACCGCTACCGCCATGGCCCGGGTACTGGTGAACGAAAACACCTTTGCCCTCATCGAAAGCGGCGGCATGAAAAAGGGCGACGTGCTCACCGTGGCCCAGATCGCCGGGGTCATGGGCGCAAAGCACACTCCGGACCTGATCCCCATGTGCCACCCCATACTGATGGACGGCATCGACTTGAAGCTCTCCCTCTGCCGGGAACGGCTCAGTGTGGAGATACTGGCCACCGTCAGCTGTGACGGCCGCACAGGCGTGGAGATGGAAGCCCTGACCGCCGTATCCACCGCCGCATTGACGGTTTACGACATGTGCAAGGCCGTCCAGAAGGACATGGTCATCAGCAATATCTGCCTGCTGGAAAAAACAGGCGGCGTACACGGAGATTTTCACAGAAAGGATGACTGACATGGAATACACCGCAGCGGTTGTTACCGTAAGCGATAAGTGCTGCCGGGGCGAACAGGAGGACACCGGCGGCCCCGCCGTCTGCGCCATGCTGGAGGAGCATGGCTGGAAGCTGATCTATAAGAGCTTGGTGCCAAACGAGATGGAGACGATCAAAACCGAGCTGATGAAATGCGCTGACGAGATAAAGGCGTCTCTTGTGCTGACAGTCGGCGGCACCGGCTTCTCCCCCCGGGACGTGACCCCCGAGGCCACTCTGGCCGTGGTGGAGCGGGAGACCCGGGGCATCCCCGAGGCCATGCGCTATGCCAGTCTGCAGATCACGCCCAGAGGCTGCCTGTCCCGCAGCGCGGCGGGCATTCTGGGCCGCACCCTCATCGTCAACCTGCCCGGCAGCGAAAAGGCCGCAAAGGAAAACCTGGCCGCCGTCATCGATCCCATCCGCCACGGGGTGGATATGCTGGCTGCCTCCGGAGATTCCCAATAAGCTGCCCCGGTAAAATAGAGAATCAGCGTAAAAAGAAAAAAGCGAACAGCCAGGCAAGGAGTGCCGAAAGAACGCCGCTGATCACCCGCCCTGCGAAATGCAGGGCGGTTTTTATGTCGCTATCGGAGAAGAGGGACAGGGTCTGAAAATGGACGGAGATCCCGCCCCATCCCAGAAGACCCGCAGCCAGAGCCAGATTCGCGGGGGAGAGGGACAGCCCCCGCATGGCCCCCACGCCGCTGCCCAGCTCCAGGATCCCGGTGAGCAGGGCGCGGGAGAAATGCAGCTCCGCCCCGGTGAGGGCGGAGAGACTTCCGGAGAGCAGGGAAAACCAGCCCACGGCATCCAGAAGTCCGGCCAGCACCGTAAAGCAGACCACAAAGCCGCAGACACTCAGGGCGGCGCTGACGGCCTGCTTTACGGCCTGGGGCAGGGCGGCGGAAAAGGGCGGCGTCTTGCATGGCGCTGGCGGGGCCGAGGGGGAAAAGCCCCTTTTCCGCAGAAGCAGCCCCGTGAGCACCGCCGCGAGGATATGTATGCCGTACAGGGCCAGACCCACGGCGGAGGAGCCGAAGATCCCCGCCCCTACCGCGCCTACGATAAAGGCGGGGCCGGAATTGTTGCAAAAGCCCAGCAGCCGCTCCGCCTCCTCCCGGCTGACCGCACCGGCGGCGGACATCTCCGCAATATAGGCCGCCCCCATGGGGTAGCCCCCGCAAAGGCCGATGAACAGCGCCGAGGCCCCGGCCCCGGACACACCGAAAAGCCGTGAGGCCGCCGGGCCCAGCAGCCTGCCCAGCGCGGCGGGCAGGCCCAGCTTGCTCAGCAGAATGGAAAGCACAAAAAAGGGAAACAGCGAAGGGAGGATCAGCTCCGCGCAGAGCTTCAGCGCGTCTCTGGCGCAGCCGATCACCTGAGGTGAGGCAAACATCAGGCAGAACAGCCCACAGAGCGAAGCAAAAACGGCGATGCGGTTTTTCATATGCAGACCTCCTTGTCCATGTATCAAATTATGTGTGAGCACATAAAGTTATACGGAAAGACCGGGGAGACGGTGCCGCCGCTTTTCGCAACGCGAAGCAAGGCATTCGGGCGATTCGTGAATCGCCCCTACGGACGCAGCGGAAAGCATTGTCGTAGGGGCGCTTCACGAAGCGCCCGTGTGGACCTGTTTAAAGCCTGTACGGGTGCGAAAAAGAAGCACGCAGTCGGATAAAGGCAAGGGAGCCTTTCGCCGCCCAAAACTGCGCCGGTGTTTTGGACTGCCCCCCTTATAGGGGCCGGCGTCCCCGACGGCCCATGTTGGACCCGGTCGGAAGGCGGAAAAGCGGGCAACCTGAAACAGCGCCGTAAAATTTACTGTCATTCTGAACCGCGAAGCGGTGAAGAATCCCGTGAGCAGAACAGCAAAGCCACAGAATACGGGATCCATCACTTCGTTCAGGATGACAGGTGGGGATTGGGCCCTTTGCATACGCTCAGATTAAACACGGGATGATTTGAAAAAGGAGGTGGCGGCGCTGAAAAGGCTCCGGGAATTGGGGGAAGACCTGGCCGACAGGCTGGAGCTGCCGGAGGAGGCACTGCTGGGGGCGGCAAAGCTGACGCTGACGGCGAACCGCCGCGCCCTGATCGAAAACCACTGCGGCATAGAGGAGTACGGCCCCGAAGAGATCCGCGTCCGGCTCAAGCGGGGCGGGATCGTCCTGCGGGGCAGCGATCTGCGTCTGGAGGCCATGAACAGGGAGGAGCTTCTGATCTGCGGGAAGCTGCAATCGGTGGAGTGGGAGTGATATGAGCAAAATTGACCGTCAGGTAAAGGGCACGCTGCGCTTTGAAGTCTGCGGCGCCTGCCCGGAATCGGTGCTGAACGCCTGCGCCATGCAGGCAGTGGAGCTGATGGAGCTGGAGAGTATCGACAAGTGCACCCTGCGGGTGACGGTGTTTGAAAACCGGGCGGAGGAATTTCAGGCCCTTGCCCGCCGCTGCATGTGCGAGGCGGAGAAGCTGAGCCAGAGCGGCGGCAGCAAAAGCCGGAAACTGATCAAAAGGCGGCGGGCGCTGCTGCTCTTCGCCCTGCTGACGGCGGGGCTTCTGCTTCTCAGCTCTCTGTTCATCTGGGACATTCAGGTGCAGGGCTGCCGGAAGCTCAGTCCGGGCCAGGTGCTGCGGGCCCTTTCCGACTGCGGTGTGGAGCAGGGCAGCTTTCGCTTCGGCGTCAATTCCGACATGGTGCGAAGCCGGGTGATGGTGGAGCTGCCGGAGATCGCCTGGATGACGGTGAACGTCCGGGGCTCCCGGGCCACGGTGCTGGTCATGGAGCGGGAGGAAAAGCCGGAAATTTATGCGGAGGCGGAGGCGGCGGACCTGGTAGCGACAAAGACCGGCATCGTCAAAAGCCTGTCGGTGCTCAGCGGCAAGACCCTGGTGCGCCCGGGCCAGGCCGTGACAGCGGGGGAAACCCTTGTCAGCGGCACCGTGGACAGCATCACCGCCCTGCCCCGGCAGCTCCGATCCTCCGGCAGCGTCACGGCAGAGACCTGGACCGAACTTTGCGCCCTTCGCCCGGCTTCGGAACAGCAAAAAACGGGGGAGACAAAAAAATCTTTCCGTTTTGCCCTGAAATTCGGAGAAAAACGCATAAATTTGTATGTCAGTGGTAGAAATGCGCTTGACGAGTGTGATAAAATCGTCTATGAGTATAAACTGGGCATAGAGGGGCTGTTTCTCCTGCCGGTGAGCATAATAAAGGAGGAGCTGTCCTTTTACCAAACCGAGACGCGGCCCAGCGCCGCCGGGGAAGAGATGAAGGAGGCCCTGCTTGCCTATCTCCGCCAGACCGTGGACGGGGAAGTGCTGGAGACGGATTTTTCCCTCAGCGACGGCGGGGAGCTGCTCTGCGTTACGTTATATGCCCACTGCCTGGAAAACATTGCGGAAACAAGAGAGATCAAACAGGAGGAGAGCTGAGTCTCTCCCCCGGAAAAGGATAGACGATGATAGAAAAAACCATTGAAGTGGAAAGAATGGAGCATGTGATCAGCGTGTTCGGCTCCTTTGACCAGAATCTCCGCATCATCGAGACGGAACTGGGAGTCAAGGTGCTGGACCGGGACAACATGATCCACATCTGCGGCGAGGCGGAAAACGTCTTGCTGGCGGAAAAGGCCATCAACGGCCTGCTGACCCTGGCCGCCAAGGGAGAGAATATCGACGCCCAGAATGTGCGCTACATCCTGAAGCTGGTGGGCGAGGGCAAGGAGACCAAGATCAACGAGCTGGCAGGGGACGTGATCTGCATCACCGCCAAGGGCAAGCCCATCAAGCCCAAGACCCTGGGCCAGAAGGAATACTGCGAGGCCATCGCCGAAAACACCATCACCCTGGGCATCGGCCCTGCCGGTACGGGCAAGACCTATCTGGCAGTGGCCGCTGCCGTGGCCGCCTTCCGGGCGGAGGAGGTCAACCGCATCATCCTGACCCGCCCGGCGGTGGAGGCGGGGGAGCGGCTGGGCTTTCTGCCCGGGGACCTGCAGAGCAAGGTGGACCCCTATCTGCGCCCCCTGTACGACGCCCTGTTCGACATGCTGGGCGCGGACACCTACCAGAAATATCTGGAGCGGGGCAACATCGAGGTGGCCCCCCTGGCCTATATGCGCGGCCGCACCCTGGACGACAGCTTTATCATCCTGGACGAGGCCCAGAACACCTCCCGGGAGCAGATGAAAATGTTTCTGACCCGCATCGGCTTCGGCTCCAAGGTGGTCATCACCGGCGACATCACTCAGATCGACCTGCCGGAGGACAAGACCAGCGGCCTGAAGGTGGCCATGAAGGTGCTGGACGGCATTGAGGACATTGCCATCTGCAAGCTCACCGGTGCGGACGTGGTGCGCCACCGGCTGGTGCAGAAGATCATCGAGGCCTACGAGGAGTACGACAAGAAAAACCCCGGGCCGGACGTGAAAAAGCTGCCGCCGAAAAAATATAAGAGGGGATAAGCATGGAACACCAGATCAGTATCAGCCGGGAAGTGAAAAACCTGGGCCACAACAACTCCGCCGCCCTGATCAAAAAGGCGGTGAACATGGCCCTGAACGCCGAGGGGGTGGATGTGCCCTGCCTTGTCAGCGTCATGCTCACCGACGACGAGGGCATCCGCCGGGTAAACCGGGAATTCCGGGACGTGGACAGGCCCACCGACGTGCTGTCCTTCCCCTTGAACGAGCTGGAACCCGGGGACTTTGACCTGTCCCTTTGCGAAAAAGACCTGGATACCGGCCTGATTTTGCTGGGCGACATGATGATCTCCGTTCCCCGGTGCGAGGAGCAGGGCAAGGAGTATGGCCACGGCTACGAGCGGGAGATCCAGTATCTCACCGTCCACTCCGTACTGCACCTGCTGGGCTACGACCATGTGGACGAGGGCGAAAGGAAGCGCCAGATGAGACAGAGAGAAAAAGAAATAATGGGAGATAAAGACTGATATGACAAACACCAAAGCCGCCATGATCACCATCTGCGGCAGGCCCAATGTGGGCAAATCCACCCTGACCAACGCCCTTGTGGGCGAAAAGATCGCCATTGTATCCGATAAGCCCCAGACCACCCGCAACCGCATCACCGCCATTGTCAGCCGGGGGGACACCCAGTTCGTGCTGATGGACACCCCGGGCTTCCACAAGCCCCGCACCCGCCTGGGGGACTACATGGTGAATGTGGTCAAAGAGAGCGTGGCGGACGTGGACGCGGTGCTGCTGATGGTGGAGCCTGTGGCCGCCATCGGCCCCCAGGAGGAGGCCCTGATCGACCGGCTGAAAACCACCGGCGCCCCCGCCATTCTGGTCATCAACAAGATCGACACCGTGGACAAGACCCGGCTTCTTTCCGTCATTGCCCTTTACAGTCAGGCTTTTGATTTCGACGCTGTTATCCCCGTCTCCGCCAGAACCGGCGAGGGCTTGGAGGAACTGATGGACGAGATGGAGAAATACGCCGTGGAAGGCCCCCATCTCTTCCCCGAGGACATGATCACCGACCAGCCCGAGCGGCAGATCTGCGCGGAGCTGGTGCGGGAAAAGCTGCTGAAATGCCTGGATAAGGAGATCCCCCACGGCACCGCCGTGGAGGTCACCAAATTTTCCGAGCGGGACAACGGCATTATCGACCTGGAAGTGACCATTTACTGTGAGAAGGACAGCCACAAGGGCATCATTATCGGCAAGAAGGGCGCCATGCTGAAAAAGATCGGCGAGCTTGCCCGGCAGGATATCGAGGCGTTTATGGGCACGAAGGTCTATCTCCAGACCTGGGTGAAGGTGAAGGAAAACTGGCGGGATTCCCTGGCCCAGCTGAGAAACTTCGGCTTCAATAACGATTGAAAAAACTGCCAGCAATAAGGAAAGCGCTCCGCGCAGATACTATCTGCGTGAGAGGTGGTCAATTTGCAGACAGACGCAGTCTGGCGGGCCTTTGCGGAGACCGGGGATCCGCTCTGCTATATGCTCTACAAGAGCGTGCAGCGCAAAGGCAGGCCGAAAGACGATAAGGATAAAGGGGAAACGGGGGATATGCCCCGCCCCGGGGACTGAGAGTTACATAAATGTTCAACACCACAAAGGCCCTTGTGCTGCGGGAGGTAAGGTACAAGGAGGCCGACCGGATGCTCACCCTCTTTACCTCCACCGACGGGAAGATCACGGCCAAGGCCCGGGGCGCGCTGCGCAAGGGCAGCAAAACCGCCGCCGCCACCCAGCAGCTCACCTATTCGGAGATGACCCTCTTTGGCAACCGGGGCAAATGGACGGTGAACGAGGCCAGCGTGATCGAGCCCTTTTCCGGCTTGCGTACGGACATTGCCGACTTTGCCCTGGGCTGCTATTTTGCCGAGTGTCTGGAGGCCCTCAGCGTGGAGGACCAGCCCGACGCCGCCCTTTTGCAGCTGGGATTGAACTCCCTCTATGCCCTCAGCAAAAAAATGTACCCGCCCAGGCACATCAAGGCCGCCTTTGAACTGCGTCTCATGTGCCTTGCTGGTTATGAGCCCAATTTGACTGCCTGTGCCCTCTGCGGCAGCACCGCACCGGAGGAGCCGCTCCTCAGTCTGAAGGACGGAAGAATTTTCTGCCGCCGCTGCCGGAACTACGGAGACGCGCTGCAGTTGGACGAGGAGAGCCTGCGGGCCATGGCTTACATCACCTCCGCCCCGGCAAAGCAGCTTTTTTCTTTCCGCCTTTCTGATCAGGGCCTGAACCGCCTGTCCGCTGCCGCCGAGCAGTACCTTCTCACCCAGACCGAGCGCCGCTTCGGCACTCTGGACTACTGGAAAAGCGTGAGGTGAGCGAATAATGATAAAATTATTTCGGAAAGACCGGATCTCGCCCCTACATTCACCCCGAAACAATGCCGTAGGGGCGACCCTTGCGGTCGCCCGTCTGTTGCAGCTAAATTCGCTGTCATCCAGAGCGTAAGTGTAGGAGCTCGTATTCAGCGGCTTCGGTGTTCTGTTTACGGGATTCTTCGTCGCTGCCGCGGCGTGGAAAGACAGAAAAATTGAGGCGGAAGGGCTTAAGAACGAAGTGATAACCAGCATACGCTCTACATTATCGCGGTGGTAACGTCTGCATACCCTTCAGTCACGCTTCGCGTGCCAGCTCCCCTTTCAGGGGAGCCAATATTGAATATGAGGATTAAGAAATGAGCTTTTTTGAAAAATCACTGATCACGCTGGAGCTGCCGGCAGTGCTGGCAATGCTGGCCCAGCAGGCGGTGGGGGAAACAGCCAAGGAGCAGGCCCTGGCTCTTACGCCCTCCGGCGACAGGGCGGAGGTCAAGCGCCGTCTGGACGAGACCACAGCCGCCAAAACCATGATGGTGGTCCGGGGCAGCCCTTCCTTTTCCGGCGTCAAGGACGTGCGCCCCTCATTGGCCCGGGCCGATCTGGGCGGCGCGCTGAACACCCGGGAGCTGCTGGACATTGCAAGGGTATTGCAGTGCGCCCGGCTGGTCCGGGGCTACATTGCCGACGACACCGTGGGCAAGACCCCCATCGACTACCTGTTTTACGCCCTCCACGCCAATAAATTTTTAGAGGAGAAGATCAACACCTCCATTGTGGGCGAGGACGAGATCGCCGACGGGGCCTCCCATGAACTGGCCTCCATCCGCCGCCAGATGCGGGCAGCGGCCTCCCGGGCAAGGGACGCTCTGCAGAAGATCATCTCCTCACCCTCCTATGCCAAGGCCCTGCAGGAGCCCATCATCACCATGCGCTCCGACCGCTTTGTGGTGCCCGTAAAGGCCGACCATAAGGGCGCGGTGCCCGGCCTTGTCCATGACGTATCCGCCTCGGGCATGACCCTCTTTATCGAGCCCATGGCCGCTGTCAAGGCCAATAACGAGCTGCGGGAGCTGGCCGCCAAGGAAAAGCTGGAGATCGAGCGAATCCTGGCCGAGCTTTCCGCCGACTGCGCCGGACACCGGGACGATATCGACTCAGACTATCAGGTGCTGGTGCAGCTGGACCTGATCTTTGCCAAGGCCAAGCTGTCCTACAAGCTGGACTGCCAGGAGGCAAGCCTGGAAGGGGAGGGCATCGTCCTGCGCCGGGCAAGGCACCCGCTGCTGGACCAGGCCAAGGCCGTCCCCATCGATGTGGAGCTGGGGGAGAGCTTCGACACCTTAGTGATCACCGGCCCCAACACCGGCGGCAAAACCGTCTCCTTAAAAACTATTGGCCTTCTGTCCGCCATGAACCAGTGCGGCCTGCATATCCCCGCCGCCGACGGCAGCAGTCTGCCCGTATTCAGCCACATTCTGGCCGACATCGGCGATGAGCAGAGCATTGAGCAGAATCTCTCCACCTTCTCCGCCCACATGACCAACATCGTCAGCATCCTTTCTGAATGTGACGAGCACTCCCTCATCCTCTTTGACGAGCTGGGCGCGGGCACCGACCCCACCGAGGGGGCGGCTCTGGCCATCTCCATCATCGAGTACGCCCGGCAGAAGGGGGCCATGATCGCCGCCACCACCCACTACGCGGAGCTGAAGGTCTATGCCACCAACGAGAAGGGTGTACAGAACGCCTCCTGCGAGTTCGATGTGGAGACCCTGCGGCCCACCTACCACCTGCTGGTGGGCATCCCCGGCAAGTCCAACGCCTTTGCCATCTCCCGGCGCTTAGGCTTGGGGGAGGACATCATCGAGGACGCCAGAAAGCGGGTGGGCACCGAGACGGCCAGCTTTGAGGCCACTATCGAAAAGCTGGAGCAGACCCGAAGATTGCTGGAAAAGGACCGGAACGAGGCCGCCCAGAAGCTGCGCCAGGCGGAGGAGAACGCCAAAAAGGCCGCCTTCCTCAAGGCGGAGCTGGAGGTACGGCTGGAAAAGGCAGATCAGAAATCCCGCCGGGAGGCGGAGCGGATCATTGCCGAGGCCAGAGCCACCGCCGAGGAAACCTTTGCCCAGCTGGACGAGATGAAAAAGCACGCCAACGAAGAGGACGACGCCCAGCGCATCAACGAGGCCCGAAGCGAGCTGCGCCGCCGCCTGAACCAGTCTGCGGAGGCCCTGCGCCCGACCCCGGAGCCGGTGGAGGACAGGAAGTCCGCCCGGCCGGTGAAGGTGGGCGACACGGTGCAGATCAAGTCCATGGGCATGAAGGCCACCGTCACGGAGATCTCCTCCGACAGGATACTGACGCTGCGGGCGGGCATAATGAATGTAACGGCCCGGGAGGACGAGGTACTGCTGATCGAAGGCAAGCCGGCGCCGGACAAAAAAACCGTATCCGCCAACAGCAGTGCCCAGCTGCGCCTGATGCATGTGGAGCCCCAGATCGACCTGCGGGGCATGGAGGCCATCGAGGCCGTCACCGCCGCCGAGCGCTATATCGACAGCGCCGTTATGGCAAAGCTCAGCGCTGTCACCATCATCCACGGCAAGGGCACCGGCGCTCTCCGCACCGCCGTTCAGCAGATGCTCCGGCGGAACAAAGCGGTCAAATCCTTCCGTTTGGGCCGTTACGGCGAGGGCGAGACCGGCGTGACCGTTGTCGAACTGAAATAAAATTCGTGTTAAGCAGCTGCAAGAAATGTGAAAAACAACAAATTGGACGAAATCGGTTGACGATTGACTTAAAATTTGTTAAGGTATGGGAGTACCGAAAAGTACATCTTGTATAAAAATGAGGAGTGGCGAGTATGATAACCAAAGAGGTAGTCATTAACAATCAGGTAGGTCTTCATGCCAGACCCGCGACTTTCTTCATTCAGAAAGCCAATGAGTTCAAGAGCAGCATCTGGGTCGAGAAAGAAGAAAGACGCGTAAACGCAAAGAGCCTTCTGGGCGTTCTGTCCCTGGGCATCGTTAAGGGTACGACAGTAACCATCATTGCCGACGGCGCAGATGAAGATGCTGCCATCGCAACCCTGTCCGAACTCATAGATTCCGACTTTTCCGAGTGATTTTAAAAGAAAACCACTTACTTACAGGGGCGTGTGAAAACACGCCCCTTAGGTCGTAAACAAACCTATCGGCATTGTACAGATATGCTTGGGGAGAGTGCAGAGAGGGGACGGGAGTCCCCTTTCTGCGTTCAATCCAACGCTTATGCAGAGGTGTTGGATCAATACTTCTGCATAAGCCCTCAAAGCGTCGAACTCTGCCGACGCTTTGAGGGGCGTGTGTATACACGCCCCTATTTTCAGGTATAAAGGAATGGTGAACAGTGAATAAGTGTTCGTCCTTTACTTCTTCACTCTTCACTCTTCACTCTTCACTAATTCTACTGAGGCATTTATGAAAAAAGAAAACAAAGCCATCATTGAAATGCTGCTCTGCGCCACGCTGTGGAGCATTGCGGGGATCATCATCAAGCTGCTGCCCTGGAACGGCTTTGCCGTGGCGGGGCTGCGCTCCCTCATCGCCGGGGCCACCATCGGCGTGTATATGCTGATCAAAAAAATTCACCTCGTGCTGAACCGCCGCACGCTCATTTCCGGGCTCTTCACCGGCTGTGTCTACACCTGCTTTGTGCTGGCAAACAAGCTGACCACGGCGGCCAACGCCATCGTGCTCCAGTTCACGGCCCCGGTGTTTATCGTCATCTTCTCCGCCGCCTTTCTCAAGGCGAAGATCCGCCGTGCGGACCTGGCCGTGGTGCTGCTGACCCTTGTGGGCATCGCCCTCTTTTTCCTTGACCAGCTCAAGCCCGGCTATATTCTGGGCAACTGCGTGGCCATCGCCGCGGGCATGTTCATGGCCGGCATGTTTGTCATGGTGGGCGAACAGGAGGGGGACGAGCGCTTCAGCACCATCGCCATCGGCCAGTTTC
This sequence comes from Clostridiales bacterium, assembly GCA_022787565.1. GTDB lineage: Bacteria > Bacillota > Clostridia > Oscillospirales > Oscillospiraceae > Limivicinus. Next base: position 19,962 of record JALFVN010000046.1, read on the forward strand.
TGACCTTTTTGATCGGCCTGCCCTTTATCATCGCCACAAAGCCGGTTATCAACCCCACAACCACCTTGTGTATCCTGACTCTGGGCATTTTCCAGCTGGGCATCGCCTATATCCTGTATGTGAAAGCCAGTATCTACTGTCCGCCGCTGGCCTGCAGCCTGCTCAGCGCGGTGGAGCCGCTGTTAAACCCGGTATGGGTCCTTCTCTTCAACGGGGAGCGGCCCGGCATATTCGCCCTGATCGGCAGCGTGATCGTCATCGTGTCCATCACGGTCTGGTGCATTTTCGGCAAGGAAAAGGCGGTAAGTACGGGGGAAAACCATGCCTGAAAGCCTGAGAGAAAAAGCCAATAACCTGCCCCTGCTCCCCGGCGTGTACATCATGCTGGACCGGCAGGGCCAGGTCATCTATGTGGGCAAGGCCAAAAAGCTGAAAAACCGGGTCAGCAGCTATTTCCACGGCGAACACCTGCCCAAGGTGCAGGCCATGGTGGACAAGGTGGCGGATTTCAACGTCATCGTTGCCGGCAGCGAGTTTGAGGCTCTGGTGCTGGAAAACTCCCTCATCAAGCGGCACAAGCCCCACTACAACATCCTCCTGAAGGATGACAAGGGCTACCCCTTCATCCGGGTGGACATGAAAAGCGAATACCCCGCCATGACCCTTGTGAGCAGGGCGGGAAAGGACGGGGCAAAATATTTCGGCCCCTACGGCGGCCGGAGCCAGACCCGGGACATCATCAGCACCATCAGCAAGGCTCTGCTGCTGCCGGACTGCTCCCGCAAATTTCCCCGGGATATCGGCAAGGAGCGCCCCTGCCTGAATTACCACATGGGCAGCTGCGCGGGCTGGTGCCTGAAGGACAGCTCCGCCGAGGACTACCGCCGCAGTATGCAGCAGGCAGTGCTCATTCTGGAGGGCAAGAGCAATGAACTGATGGAGGAGCTGAAGGGCCAGATGGAGCAGGCGGCGGAGGAGCTGCGCTTTGAACGGGCGGCAGAGCTCCGGGACCGGCTCCGGGCCATCGAGCGGCTTGCCAACCGCCAGCGGGTCATTTCCACTGCCTTTGCGGACACCGACGCCGTGGGCTTCTGCCGGGGGGCCAAAAGCTGCTTTACGGTGCTCCATTTTGTGGACGGCGACCTGGTGGGCAAGGACGTGGAGATGATGGACGAGCCCATCGAGGAGGACAGCGAGGCCATCTCCGATCTGGTGCGCCAGTATTTCACCGCCCACCGGGGCGGCTGGCCCAAGTCCATTCTGCTGCCCTGCGAGATCGAGGACCGGCAGGAGCTGGAGGAGCTTTTAAGCGAGACCGCCGGCAGGCGGGTATATATCGAGGTACCCAAAAGGGGGGAGCGGCTGCGGCTCATCGAGAGCGCGGCATTGAACGCCAGGGAGGAGATCCAGCGGCGTACCACCGCCGCCCAGCGGCGCTCCAAGACCCTGGAGTGGCTGCAAAAGGCCCTGGAGCTGAAAAATTTTCCGGAGCGGATCGAGGCTTTTGACGTGTCCAATCTGGGCGACACGGGCATCGTGGCTGCCATGACCGTCCATGTGGACGGCAAGCCCCTGAAACGGGATTACCGTAAATTCCGCATGAAGGAACTGCAGGGCCAGGACGACTATGCCAGCATGTATCAGGCAGTGTACCGGCGCTTCAAGCACTATGCAGAGGGGGACGAAAAGTTTTCTCCTTTGCCGGATCTGCTGCTGATCGACGGCGGGGACCGGCACGCCTCCGTTGCCCTGGAGGCCATGGAGGCGCTGGATATCCGCGTGCCGGTGTTCGGCATGGTGAAGGACGACCGGCACCGCACAAGGGCCTTGATCACCCCCGACGGGCGGGAGATCGGCATCAGCGGCAATCAGGCCGTATTCGCCCTGGTGGGCGGCATACAGGAGGAGACCCACCGATTTGCCATCGAGTATCAGCGCTCCCTGCGCAGCGAGGCCTACGGCTCCAGTCTGGACAAGATCCCCGGCGTGGGCGCAAAGCGGCGGGACGATCTGATCAAATATTTTAAATCCGTAAAGGCCATCCGGGCCGCAAGCCTTGAGCAGCTGCGGCTGGTGGTGCCGAAAAATACGGCCCGGGCCGTATATGATTATTTCAACAGGAAAGAGAGTGAAGACCAATGCGCGTCATCACCGGAACGGCAAGAGGAAGAAAACTGAAAACCCCGGATAATTACGACATCCGCCCCACCACGGACAATGTGAAGGAGTCTGTGTTCAACATCATCCAGTTCGATATTGAGGGCAGAAAGGTGCTGGACCTGTTCGCGGGCACCGGCCAGCTGGGCATCGAATGTCTCAGCCGGGGCGCGGAGAGCGCAGTGTTCGTGGATAAGGACCGGGACGCCATCCGGATCGTGAAGGAAAACCTGAAGCTCTGCGGCTTGAAGGGCACCGTGGTGCAGGAAGACGCTCTCAGCTTTCTCCGTCACTGCGGCAGGTTCGATATTCTCTTCGTGGATCCGCCCTACGACTCAAATTTGTATGAATCTGTGCTGGAAACCGTCAAATTGGTTGACATATTGTCGGAAGGTGGTATAATATTATGCGAAGCGCGCCGTGACAGGGCGCTTCCTGAAATGACCCCGCCGTACAGGAAAAAGAAAGAATATGTCTACGGCAAGGTCAAGCTATGCCTGTATACCAAGGAGAGCACTTCATGAGGACCGCCATCTGCCCGGGAAGCTTTGACCCCATCACGCTGGGGCACCTGAACATTATCCGCCGCTGCACCAAGATTTTTGACCGTGTCGTGGTGTGTATCATGGTCAACTCCACAAAGACTTCACCCATGTTTTCCGTTGAGGAGCGGGTGGACATGGTCAAGCGGGTGGTATCCCGGTTCCCCAACGTAACGGTGGATTTCTCAGACGGGCTTCTGGCGGAGTACGCAAGGCAGTTTGAGGGCGCGGTAGTGGTCAAGGGGCTGCGCGCCGCTTCCGACTTTGAGTATGAATTCCAGATGGATCTGATCAACAAAAACATCAATCCCCAGCTGGAGACCATGTTCCTTACCGCCAGCGGAAAGTATACCTTCCTCAGCTCCTCCGTTGTGCGTGAAATGGCAAGATACGGAGCGGACCTCACGGGCCTTGTGCCGGAGGAGATCAAATCCGAAATAGAAATAAAAGCTAAGCAATGGAGGCGGAACAATGGATAATAACGATATCATCGAGCTGCTTGACATCCTTTACGGCATGGTAACGGAAGCCTGGGGCGTACCTCTTGGCGCCGACAAATGTATTATTGAGCGGGAAAAGGCCATTGAGATCATCAACGATATCAAAGCCAATCTGCCCTCCGCCCTTGCAGAGGCAAAGCGCCTTGTGGCGGCCAGAGACGAGTTTATCGGCAATGCCAAGCGTGAGGCCGAGGCTCTCCGCAAGAGCGCGGAGGAGAAGGCCCGCGCCATGGTGGAGGAGCAGGAGGTCGTCCGCGTGGCCCGCACCCGCAGTGCGGAGATGATCGCCTCTGCCGAGGCCAAGTCCAACGAGCTGCGCCGGGTGGCCAGCGAATATGTGGACGACATCATGCGCCAGGCCGAGGAGAGCATGAGCGCTGCTCTCAGCACCATTCAGGCCTCCCACAACGCCTTCAAGACCGCCGGCGGTGCCAAGCCCGGCGAGAAGAAATAAGTAGAATAAGGTTTACTTAAGGAGAACAGGTTTTGCCTGTTCTCTTTTTTGTACCTTTTTTTGGGTACTTCAGCAAGCGGGCGATTCGTGAATCGCCCCTACGGTTGTGTTCCGGGCTGCGCCGGTGTTATGGGCTGCGCCCTGTAGGGGCCGGCGTCCCCGACGGCCCGTGTGGGACGCGGTCGGAAACCGGAGGGACACCTCATCCGGTCCTTCGGGCCACCTTCCCCTCAAGGGGAAGGCAGTGAATAGTGAGGGGTTTTGCTCCTGAATTGTAGCAATGGAGAAGGGGAGAAACTATATCTTGTGGTCTGAAAAAATGGCAAAAAATACAAGAAAAATGACAAAAAGTTTCTCTTGATTTTTATGTTAACTCCCCCTATAATGATGTCACAAGGTGGTTTGAAGTGGTGGAAAATGGAGCAAAAAACCACAGAAACGGGGGCGTAGTCCATGACAGGTGAATACCAGCACTCGCTGGACAATAAGGGAAGACTTTTTATACCCGCCAAGCTCAGAGACGAGCTGGGCGAGGTATTTTTCATCACACTGTCCATGGAACGCTGCCTCTGCGCCTACAGCGCGGAAAACTGGAAGGCTTTTTCGGACAAGGTCAGCGCCATGCCCTATGTAAAGCAGCGGAAAATGCGGCCTCTCTTTGCCCACGCCGCGCGCTGCGAGCTGGACAGCCAGGGCCGCGCCCTGATCCCACAGAATCTGCGGGAATACGCGGGCCTGGTGAAGAGCGTCACCGTGGTAGGCTGCAATAACCACGCGGAGCTCTGGGACAGCGACGCCTGGAATGCCATCTTTGAAGAGGAGACCACCCCTGAAAATATTGCCGCAGTGATGGAGGAACTGGAATTCTGATGGATGAACCGCGCCATGTTTCCGTACTCCTTGACGAGTGCATTGAAAATCTGAACATCAAGCCCGACGGGATCTATCTGGACGGTACTCTCGGCCTGGGCGGACATTCTTACCAAATAGCCTCCCGCCTGAAAGGCGGAAGGCTTATCTGCATTGACCGGGACCAGACCGCCATTGACCGGGCGGGAAAGCGCCTTGCTCCCTTTGGGGATAAGGTGACCTTTGTCCACGGCAATTTCAGCGACGCGGCGGAGATCCTGGAAGATTTGGGTATCGGGGCCGTGGACGGTATGCTTTTTGACCTCGGTGTGTCCTCGCCCCAGCTGGATGAGACACAGCGGGGCTTTTCCTATCTGCACGACGCGCCGCTGGACATGCGCATGGACAGCTCGGACAGTCTGACGGCCTATGAGGTGGTGAACAGCTGGGACGAAAACCGGCTCAACCGCATCTTCTGGGACTACGGCGAAGAGCGCTACGCCCGGCGGATCACCGGCGCCATCCTCTCCGCCCGGCAGAAAAAGCCCATAGAGAGCACCTTGGAGCTGGTGGAGATCATCAAAAGCGCCATGCCCGCCGCCGCCCTGCGGGAAAAACAGCACCCGGCCAAGCGCAGCTTTCAGGCCATCCGTATCGCCGTCAACGACGAGCTGGGGGCCATCCGGCAGATGATGGATACCGCGCCGGACAAGCTGAGAAAGGGCGGACGGCTCTGCGTCATCAGCTTCCATTCCTTAGAGGACAGGATCGTGAAAACCGGTATCGCTGCCAGGGAAAACGGCTGTACCTGCCCCAGGGAGGCGCCCATCTGCACCTGCGGCTTTGTACAGACCCTGAAAAGCGTGACCAGAAAGCCCATCCTGCCAAGCGCGGAGGAGACGGAGCGCAATCCCCGGGCCAGAAGCGCAAAGCTCCGGGTGGCGGAGAGAGTATGAGCAGGGAAAAAAGGACCCCGGCGCTTTTATTCAACACCATAGCCGCCCTGTTTTCGGCGGTGCTGCTGGTGCTGTCCCTGCTGTGCGCGGTGGAGACTGCCGCTGTGAACGACCGGGCCGCCGCACTGAAAAAGGAAAACGAGCGCCTGAAAACCGAAAATCAGATTTTACAGGCCAGGCTGGACAACAGCCTGAGTATTGCCGAGCTTGAGCGCCGCGCCCTGGAAGAGCTGGGGATGCAGCGCCCCAACCCGGGACAGATACAGACTATAGAATACACAGCGCTTGTGGACGAAGAATGATGTAGTGTAAGGATAAGCCGCTGAATATATTGGGTATATATTCGTAAAAGCGGGAGTGTGCTATGTCAGGGACAGTTGAAAAGGGAAGGGGCAGCGGCCCCAACCGTCAGATGCTCCGCCGCGCGCTGGCCCTGATGGGCCTTTGCGGTATTGCCGCCTTTCTTGTGCTGCTTATCCGGCTGTACAAGCTGCAGATCACAGACCATGAGTTCTACGAGGAGCTGGCCATCGGGCAGCAGCTCCGGGAGGCGGCAGCCTCCCCGTCCAGAGGGACCATTTACGACACCAATATGAACCCGCTGGCGGTCAGCGCCTCGGTGGACAATGTTTATCTCAGCCCTGCCGAGATCCAGATGTACGGCGAGGACAGGGAACTGATCGCCCGGGGACTTTCTCAGATCCTGGGGCTTGACTATGATGATATACTGGAAAAGACCGGACGGACCGGCTCCTGGTATGTGACGGTGGCCCGGAAGGTGGAGGCCGAACAGGCGGCGGAGGTCCGCCGCTTCAAAACGGATAACGGCCTGAAGGGCGTCCGTCTGGAGACGGACACCAAGCGCTATTACCCGAATTCTTCTCTGGCCTGCCATCTCATCGGCTTTGTGGGCACGGACAACACCGGCCTTGAGGGGATAGAGGCAAAATACAATTCCGCTCTTGCCGGCAGTGCCGGCCGCACCCTGCGTGCCACCAACGCCTACGGCACTGAGCTGCTTTTTACCTCCTTTGAGGAATACTCCCCCGGTAAGGACGGCTGCGATCTGGTGCTGACGGTGGATTCCACCATCCAATACTATGTGGAAAAGCACCTGAAACAGGCCGTGGAGGACTACGACATCCAAAACGGCGCGGGAGCCATTGCCATGGACGTGAATACCGGCGGTATTCTGGCCATGGCCTCCATTGAGGGCTATGATCTGAACGATTTTCTCGCCGTCAGCGACGAGGCACAGGCCCTGATCAACGCTGCCGCCAGTGAAGAGGAAGCGACGGCCCTCCTTCAGCAGGCCCAGGCCAGACAGTGGCGGAACAAGGCCCTGTCCGACACCTATGAGCCCGGTTCCACCTTCAAGATCATTACCCTGTCCATGGCCCTGGAGGAAGGGGCCGTGGATCTGACAGACAGCTTTTACTGCGGCGGGAACGTCAGCGTTCTTGGCCGCACCAGTCCCATCCGCTGCTGGAAGGACGGGGGCCACGGCTCCCAGAATCTGACCCAGGCGGTGCAGCACTCCTGCAACGTGGCCTTTGTGAATATCGGCCTGCGGGTGGGGGCGGAGACCTTTTACCAATACTGCGAAGCCTTTGGCTTTTTGAACCTGAGCGCCGACCCGGACGAGAATCTGACCGCCACCACCGGCATCGACCTCGCCGGGGAGAGCGGCAGCATCTGGTGGAGCCGGAACACCTTCTGTTCGGAGAAAAATCTGTCCCAGCTGGCGGCGGCCTCCTTTGGCCAGACCTTTACCATCACCCCCCTGCAGCTCATTACCGCGGTCAGCGCCTGCGTCAACGGGGGAAGGCTGATGCAGCCCTATGTGGTGCGGCAGCTGCGAAACCCGGACGGCACAGTGGCCTATGCGCGTGAGCCCACCCTGGTGCGCCAGGTCATCAGCGGGGAGACCTCGGCCAAGGTGCGCAGTATTTTAGAGCAGGTGGTGGGCGACCCTATGGACGGCACCGGCAGAAACGCCGCCGTGGCCGGTTACCGTATCGGCGGCAAGACCGGCACCAGCGAAAAGGTCAGTCTGGAGGCCCAGACGGGGGAGAAGGAGTACATCGTCTCCTTTATCGGCTTTGCTCCGGCGGACGATCCGAAGATCGCTCTGCTGGTATTTCTGGATACGCCCTCCAACAAGTCTGGCGTTTATATCAGCGGCGGACAGATGGCGGCCCCGGTTGTGGGGAATATGATGGCGGATATCCTGCCCTACCTGGGGGTAGAGCCGGAAGGCGCCGAGGGCGCAGGAGCCGATGTGACCGTGCCCGATTTTACCGCCCTTGGCCGGGAAGAGCTTTCCGCTGCCGTGAAGGAGGCGGGTCTGGATTACCGGACCATCGGCGAAGGGGACAGCGTCACCGGGCAGCTGCCCGCGGCAGGCGCTTCCATTGCCGAAGGAAGCCAGATCATCCTTTATTTTGACGCGCAAGTTTCGCCCGACAGGGAGACTGTGCCTGAGCTTACCGGCATGAGCTACGCCCAGGCCAGAGACACCCTGTCATACTATGGGATATATATACACGCAACCAGTCCCGTCACCGATGCCGGGACGCAGAAAGTAAGCAGCCAGAGCATACAGCCCGGCTGCCTTGTGGGACACGGCAGCATCGTTGAGGTCACGCTCTTCAGCGACGACGATTCGATGCTGGGAAGGTATTGAACAATGAAACTGAAAGAGATCGTAAAAAATCTGGAGATTCTGGATTGCAGCGCCGACCTGGACATGGAGATCGGGGGCATTAGCTATGACTCCCGGAAGACTCAGCCGGGGGACCTGTTCGTGGCCATCCGGGGCTTTGAATCCGACGGCCACCGCTTCATCCCCAAGGCTGTGGAAAAGGGGGCGGCGGCGGTGCTCTGCGAGGTCGCTCCGGAGGACGGCACGCCCTATCTGCGCGTGGCCGACTGCCGTCTGGGTCTGGCCCTTGCCAGCCGGGAGTTTTTCGGTAACCCGGCCGCGGAGATGACCATGATCGGCATCACCGGCACCAGCGGCAAGACCACCTCCTCCTACCTGCTCAAGCACCTGCTGGAGAGCAAGCTGGACGCCAGGGTGGGTCTGATCGGCACCAACGGCAACATGATCGGCGATGAATTTCTCCACACCGAGCACACCACCCCGGAGAGCTATGAACTGCATAAGCTGTTCCGCGCCATGGCGGACGCGGGCTGTACCCATGTGGTGATGGAGGTCTCTTCCCACTCGCTGACCCTTGAGCGGGTGGCCGGGATCCAATACGATGTGGGGCTCTATACCAATCTGAGCCAGGACCACCTGGATTTTCACAAGACCATGGAGGAATACGCCGCCGCCAAACGGCTGCTTTTCCGCCAGTGCAGAAAGGGCTGCGTGAATCTGGACGACAAATGGGCCGGATTCATGATTTCGGGAGCGGAGTGCCCCATCAGCACCTTTTCTCTTGAGAGAAACGATGCGGACCTGGCCGCCAAGGACATCCGCCTTTCCGCAAACGGCGTGCGCTTTGCCGCCGTGACGGACAATGGCCTTGCGCTGACAAAGCTGGGCATCCCGGGCCTTTTCTCCGTACACAACGCCCTGGGGGTCATGTCCGTGGGTCTGACCCTGGGCATCAGCCTCAGCGACTGCGCCGACGCCATGTCCAGCGCCAAAGGCGTGAAGGGCAGGCTGGAGATCGTTCCCACCGACAGGGACTTTTCCATCATTATCGACTATTCCCACAAGCCCGACGCCCTGGAAAACGTGCTGAAAACCTTAAAGCCCGTGACAAAGGGCCGCTTAATCGCCCTGTTCGGCTGCGGCGGAGACCGGGATAAGGCCAAGCGGCCCATTATGGGCGCTATCGCCGCCGACAACGCGGATATGGTCATCGTCACCAGCGACAATCCCCGCACCGAGGACCCAAACGAGATCATCCGGGAGATCGTGGAGGGCACAAAAGGCAGGCGCACCCCGGTAAAGGTCCTCTGCGACCGGGTGGAGGCCATACACTGGGCTATTGACAACGCAGGGGCCGGAGATGTAATATTACTTGCCGGAAAAGGTCACGAGGATTACCAGGTGGTGGGCCATGAAAAACACCACATGGACGAGAGAGAGATCGTGGCCGAAGCCCTTGCGGCCCAAAGCCGATAAGCCCTTCCCGGAAAAAGACGAAAAGAGGAAAAAACCATGACGATAAAGCTGATATGCTCATTTATCCTGGCCTTTTTGTTTGCCACAGCCTTTGGAAAGTATTATATCCCCTGGCTGCGCAGGCAGAAGGCGGGGCAGGAGATCAAGAAGGACGGCCCCACCTGGCACATGGCCAAAAGCGGCACGCCCACCATGGGCGGCGTGATGTTCATTCTTGCTGTCAGCTTTGTCTGCCTGACCATCGGCTTTCCCAGCATGATGAAGGGCAACTTTGTCCACATTTTCGTGCTGCTCTTTGCCATGGTATTCGGCGCCATCGGCCTGCTGGACGATTGGCAGAAGATCAAGAACAAGCAGAACCTGGGCCTTACGGCCAAAAAGAAGTTTCTGCTCCAGCTGGCCGCAGCTCTGGTGTTTGTACTGCTGATGCGCTCTCTGGGCTATGTCCGGCCCAACCTGTTCATCCCCTTCTCCGGGAAGACCGTGCCGCTGCCCGAGTGGCTGTACTTCGTGTTTGCGGCCTTTGTCATCGTGGGCACCGTCAACGCCGTGAACATTACCGACGGCGTGGACGGTCTGGCTACTGGCACCTCCCTGCCGGTGATGCTGTTTTTCGTGGCCGTCACCTTTGCCTGGGGACAGGAGTTTCTGGAGCTGGGCATCTTCGCCTCCGGCCTGCTTGGCGGTCTGATGGGCTTTCTGGTGTATAACTTCAACCCGGCCAAGGTGTTCATGGGGGACACCGGCTCCCTGTTTTTGGGCGGCGCGGTGGCGGCCCTGGCCTTTGCCTATGATATGCCTCTGGTTCTGATCACCCTGGGCATCATCTATATCATCGAGACCCTGTCCGACATCATCCAGGTGGGCTACTTCAAGCTCAGCCACGGCAAGCGGGTGTTCAAAATGGCTCCCTTCCACCACCATCTGGAGATGGGCGGCTGGACCGGGAAAAAGTGGAGCGAAAAAGAGCTTTTTGTCCTCTTCACAGGCATATCTCTGCTCTTTGCAATCATATCATTTATTGGGGTGTTCCAGCGTTACGCCCTGTAATTCATGATCTGTGATTGAAAAGCCGGGGAGGTGGGAAAATGCGTTACGACAGTGCCCGCCTCGCCGGCTTTTCCGATACGGCAGTGAAGGAGCGGCGCGCGCCCTTCGACACGCCCTTTTTCCTTTTGGTGCTGCTTTTGCTGTCGCTTGGCGTGGTAATGGTCCTGTCTGCAAGCTTCGCCAGGGCCTATTACGACCCGGGCAACATCACCGGCGGCAACGCCGCCTATTATTTTGTCCGGCAGCTTTTGTTTGCCCTGTTGGGAACAGGCGGGATGCTTCTGGCGTCTAAACTGCCGATGAGCCTTTACCGGCGCGGGGCCTTTCCCTTCCTGACCTTCGCGCTGCTGCTGCTGATGCTGGTGCCCTTTATCGGCGTGAAGGTCAACGGCGCAAGGCGCTGGCTTGGCGTGGGGGGACTGACGCTTCAGCCCTCAGAGCTGGCAAAGCTGGCGGTGATTTTGTCCTTCTCCGCCCTGATTTGCAGAATGCGGGGCAGGATGAAGACCTTCCGTTACGGCATTTTGCCCTTTGCCGCCCTTCTCTGCGCCATTGTGGGCCTGCTTGTGCTGGAACCCCATTTTTCCGCTTCTGTCATCATCATTGCCATTGGCGGGGTGATGCTGTTTTTAGGGGGCGTGCGGCTTGGCTGGTTTATCGGCGCGGCGGCCGCCGCGGGAAGCGCGCTGGCTGTACTGCTGGCCTTTTTCCCCTATGCCTCAAGCCGAATCACCACCTGGCGGGACCCCTTTTCCAGCTCCTCAGACGAGGGCTATCAGATCGTCCAGTCCCTCTACTCCATCGGCTCCGGAGGGCTCAGCGGCCTGGGCCTTGGGGGAAGCCGGCAGAAGTATCTGTATCTCCCTGAGGAGCACAACGACTTCATATTCGCCGTTGTGTGCGAGGAGCTGGGCTTTATCGGCGCGGCGCTGATCCTGACGCTGTTCGCCCTGCTGATTTTAAGGGGCTTCTGGATCGCCCTGCACTGCCGGGACCGCTATGATTTTCTGGTCTGCGCGGGAATCAGCAGCCTGCTTGCCCTTCAGGTTTTTCTGAACGTGGCGGTGGTCACCAATCTGGTGCCCTGCACCGGAATTTCGCTGCCCTTTTTCAGCTACGGGGGCACGGCTTTGCTCATTCAACTGGGCGAGATGGGGATCATCCTCAGCGCGTCCAGAACTATTCTAATAGAAAAATGATCCAATGGAAAGGATATGAGATATATGCGTTTTGTTTTCACCTGCGGCGGTACCGCCGGACATATCAACCCTGCCATCGCCGTGGCTGGCCGGCTTAGGGAGCTGCTGCCAGACAGCGAATTTCTCTTCCTGGGCGCCGAGGGCAAAATGGAAATGCAGCTGGTTCCCATGGCGGGCTATGACATCAGGCCCCTGAAGATCACCAACATCAGCCGGGGCAAAAGCCTGAAGGCCATGATGCACAACCTGAAAACCCTGCAGAACGTGGCGGCCTCCACCCGTCAGACCAAAAAAATTCTGAAGGATTTCAAGCCCGATGTGGTCATCGGTACCGGCGGCTATGTGTGCTATCCGGTGCTGATGGCAGCGGCCAAAATGCACATCCCCACCGCCGTCCACGAGAGCAACGCCGTCCCGGGCCTGACCACAAAGATGCTCTCCGGCTATGTGGACAAGATCATGGTGGGCTTTGAGGAGAGCCGGAAATACTACAAAAACCCGGACAGGGTGGAAGTGACCGGCACGCCGGTGCGGGGCGAATTTTCCTGCTACACCAGGGATTCCGCCAAGGCCCAGCTGGGCCTGCCGGCGGATAAGCCGCTGGTGGTGTCCGTCTGGGGCTCCCTGGGCGCGGGGCACATGAACAAAATCGTCACGGAGATGATCCCCAAGCTCCGTGGACAGGATGATTTCCGCCTGATCCACTCTGCCGGAAGCATGTACTATAAGGACGTCTGCGAAACGCTCAGCCAGACCGCCCCCGACCACGGGGAATACGGCGTGGATGTGAAGGAATATATCTACGACATGCCCAGGGTCATGGCGGCGGCGGATCTGATCATGTGCCGTGCCGGGGCCTCTACTCTGGCGGAGCTGACCTATATGGGCAAGCCCGTTATCATCGTGCCTTCCCCCAACGTGACCAACAACCACCAGGAGAAAAATGCCCGGGTTCTGGAGCGGGCAGGGGGCGCCAAGGTGCTTTTAGAGGGCGAGTTTGACGCAGATTCCCTCCTTGCGGAACTGAAAAACCTGCTCTCCGATGAAGAGAAGCTGGCCGGCATGTCTCAGGCCATGCGCTCGCTGGCCGTGCCCGACGCCACCGAAAAAATCTGCGGGATCATTCTCGACCTGCTGCATTGAGCGCATTTCCCTGAATATCACATGAATACGCCCCGCTGCATAGTATGGCATGATTTCAATGCGCGGGGGTATTTATTATGGAACTATGGCACATCCGGGGAGGAAAGCGGCTGGAAGGCGCCTGCTTTGTCCAGGGCTCCAAAAACGCCTCGCTCCCCATCCTGGCGGCGTCGGTCATCTGCCCGGCAAGTACCCAGCTGCTGAACGTCCCCCAGCTGCGGGATGTGGACGCGGCACTGCGCATTCTCCGGCATCTGGGCTGCCGTGCGGAGCAGCGGGACGGAGAGGTGAGCATAGACTCCCGGAGCCTGTCCAGCTGCAATATTCCCCACAGCCTGATGGAGGAGATGCGCTCCTCGGTGATCTTCATGGGCGCGCTGGTTGCCCGCTGCGGGGAGGCAAGACTGTCCCTGCCCGGCGGCTGCCAGTTGGGCAGGCGGCCCATCGACCTGCATCTGTCCGCCCTGCGGCAGATGGGGGCGGAGATCCGGGAGGACGGGGGAGAGATCTTCTGCTCCGCGCCAGAGCTGAAAGGCGCGGAGATCGTTCTGCCCTTCCCCAGCGTGGGGGCGACGGAGAACATCATGCTGGCTGCCTGCGCCGCAAAAGGGGAGACCGTGATCCACGGCGCTGCCCGGGAGCCGGAGATCGCCGCCCTGCAGGATTATCTGCGGGCCATGGGGGCGGAGGTCCGGGGTGCGGGGACGGATACCGTGGTCATCGGTGCGCTGCGGCCGGAAAAGCAAATCGCCTGCCGGATTATCCCGGACCGGATCGTGGCCTCCACCATTGCCTGCGCCGCGGCCTGCACCGGGGGAAATGTTGAGCTGAGGGGCATAGATCCCCGGCAATTTTCTACGGTTCTGCGCTTCCTAAAACAGGCGGGCTGTGATATAATAAGCACAGACCGCAGTGTCCGGCTCAGATCGGAGGGACGGCTCAAGGCCGTGGGGGAGATCTCCACCGCCCCCTACCCCGGCTTTCCCACCGACGCCCAGCCGGTTCTGATGGCAGCCCTGCTGAAAGCCAGGGGCCTGACGCGCATTACGGAAAATATTTTTGAAAACCGCTACCGGCAGGTGCCGGAGCTGTGCCGTCTGGGCGCGGATATCGTGACCCACGGCAGGATCGCCGAGATCTGGGGCGTGGATTCCCTGCACGGCACTGCCCTCACCGCCACCGATCTGCGGGGCGGGGCGGCCATGATCGTTGCGGGCCTGTCTGCCCAGGGAGAGACCCTGATCTGCGACGAGGGACATATCAGCCGGGGCTATGAACGCTTCGACGCCCGCCTGCGCGCCCTGGGCGCGGATATCAGCCTTGCGTAAAGGCGGGAAATACCTTAAGAGAAAGGAACTGGTCTATGGCCAATTATTCCAAGCTGAACCAACCGCCTGCCAGCAAGCACGGCGAATACAGAAAGCCCAGCCGCCGGAAAAAGACCGGCATCGGCGCTCTGCTGACTTTTCTGGTGGTCATCATGGCCGTCATCTTTGTTATGAGCGTTTTCTTCCGCGTGACCGACATTCAGGTGGAAGGAAACGAGCATTACACCGACCAGGAGATCATCAAGGCCGTCGTCATCGAGGAGGGCGACAACCTGTTCTTCTTCGACCGCATCGCGGCCACCAGCCGGGTATTTGCCAAGCTCCCCTACATTGAGGAGGTCTCCGTGGAGAGGCAGCTGCCCAATAAGGTCATCATCTCCGTGCAGGAGTGCAAGGCCCTGGCTTACCTGCAGGTGGGCGACGAGGAATGGGCCATCGACTACAGCTGCAAGATCCTGGGCAAGGCTACAGCAGAGGAGACCGGGGACCTGATCCCCATTCTGGGGGTCTCTCCCGGCACGCTGATGATCGGCGAAAAGCTCACCACCGCCGACGGAAATGAGGAGCTGGTGAATTTTATCTCCGAGGTGCTCTACCAGCTCCAGGAGCGGGGACTTGCCCCCCAGGTCAACAAGATCGATTTTTCCAACGCCTATTCCGTCCGCATCGCTTTCGGAGACGGCAGATATACCTTCAAAATCGGCGGAAGCAGCAATGTGGAATATAAATTCGGCATGATCGTCTCTGTTATGTCCCAGCTGAAGTCCGGTGATGTGGGTACGATTGACGTATCCGATGGCACAACTGCCCATTTTATTCCCAACTAACAATGGAAAATTTACAAATTGCTTACAAAAGTTTTCGACAAAACGAAAAAAGCTATTGACCGCAGCGAAAAAATGTAATAATATATTCATTACAAAAAATATTAATATTTCACAGAATTGTGGGTAAAAATACAGGGAGGCAAGAAAATGGATTTCAAAGCCGAATCCGGTCCGGAAAATGTTGTAACAATAAAAGTAGTTGGTGTCGGCGGCGCCGGCAACAACGTGGTCAACCGCATGGTAAAGACAGGCACCCAGGGTGTTGAGTTTATTGCCATCAATACCGATAAGCAGGCGCTGGCCGTCTCCAACGCTGACCAGAAGCTGCAGATCGGCGAGAAGATGACCCACGGCCAGGGCGCAGGCTCCGACCCCGAGGTGGGCAAGCGCTCCGCCGAGGAGAGCCGCAACAACATCGCCAAGGCCATTGAGAACGCCGACATGGTGTTCATCACCGCCGGTATGGGCGGCGGCACCGGCACCGGCGCTGCTCCCACCGTGGCAGATATCGCCCGTGAGGCCGGTATCCTCACCGTTGGCGTGGTGACCAAGCCCTTCAAGTTTGAGGGCAAGCGCCGTATGGATCAGGCCAACGCCGGTATCAAGGACCTGCTGGGCAAGGTGGACTCCCTGCTCATCATCCCCAACGACCGTCTGAAATACGCCACCGACCAGAAGGTCACTCTGGCCAACGCTTTTGAGATCGCGGACGACGTGCTGCGTCAGGCTGTCACCAGCATTTCCGATCTGATCAAGAACACCGGCTTCATCAACCTGGACTTTGCCGACGTGACCTGCATCATGAAGGACGCGGGCTTTGCCCATATGGGCGTGGGCCACGCAGCCGGCAAGGGCAAGGCCGAGGACGCCGCCCGTATGGCCGTTGCCAGCCCCCTGATGGAGACCTCCATCAACGGCGCTCACGGCGTACTGATCAACATCACCGGTTCCGAGGACATGGGCCTGGAGGACGTGGAAGCCGCCGCCAATCTGGTGCAGGAGGCTGCCCATCCCGACGCCAACATCATCTTCGGCGCCACCTTCGACGAGACCATGCAGGACGAGATCCGCGTCACCGTCATCGCCACCGGCTTTGAGGAGAACGTGAATGCCCCCGCACAGGAAAAGGCTGCTGCCGCCGCTCCCGTGCGTCCCGTCACCGTGAAGGACAAGCCCCAGGGCCTGTTCACCGGCGCAACGGAGAAGGCCGCCGCTGCCGCCGCCCCCGCCGCTGCTCCCGCAGCCGAGAGCGACGCCGGAGAGGACCCCTTCGACAGCATTTTCAAGATTTTCAATACCAAGTGAGCCGTCAATAAATACAAAAAGCTCCTCCGTCCTCTGGATGAAGGAGCTTTTTTGCCGAAAGCCTGTGATCTGTTTATGAAAAGGCAACTGAATATCCTGGAACGCATCGCGGAGATCTACACCGCAAAAAAAATCCCCCGGGCCTCGGCGGCTTTGTCCTATTATCTCACCATGACCTTTTTCCCCCTGCTTATCTGCCTGTATACCATGCTCGGCAGCAGCTACGACCGGGTGATGCTGATGTTGGATTTTGTCCGGGGCTTCATCTCGGCGGAGACCGCCGGGTATCTGGAGGAGTTTCTCCGCTATGTGGCGGAGAACAACAATAAAGCCATGATGTTTGGCAGCCTTGCCATTCTGGTTACCTCCTCCTCCGCTGCCATGCGCACTTTTCAGGCCACCATCGGCGAGATCCAGGGTCGTCAGCGCTTTCAGGGTCTGCTGGGCTTCGCCTTCAGCATTGTGTTTTCTCTGGTGTTCCTGGCCGCAATCTATTTCTCTGTTCTGGTCATGCTGACAGGCGGCGAGCTGATCGACCTGCTGAACAGCTACCTGCCCCTGATCGACATTTCCGACTCCTGGAATTACCTGCGCTTTCTTCTGCTGGGCGGTATCGGGTTTGTGACCATCTGGGGTGTGTACGGCGTCTCTGTCAGCCGGGACGACGTGTATCCCACCTGGCCCGGTGCCCTCGCAGCCACAGTCATGCTGGTGGCCGTGAGCATGGCCTTTTCCCAGTTTATCGGCGCGTCCACCAAATACCCGCTGGTCTACGGCTCTCTGGCGGCGGTGATTCTGCTGATGCTCTGGCTCTATACCTGCTGCATGGTGATCCTCTGCGGCGCCGCCTTCAACGTAGCACGGCGGGATTCTGAACGAAACTGCCTCCGACCCGCCGAGGAGAAGCAAAGGGAGTTCTGATTCCGCTTTCCCAAAAATGCTGTTATCCTGAACGAAGTGAAGGATCCCGTCTGGCTACGCTGGCTATACTGTTCAGGGGATTCTTCGTCGCGCTGCTCCTCAGAATGACAGGATTTTTTATGGGCGAATAACCCCAAAACAAGCTGTCATCCTGAACGAAGTGAAGGATCCCGTCAGGCTGCGCTGGCTGTTCTGTTCACGGGATTCTTCACCGCTTTGCGGTTCAGAATGACAGGAATTTTTTATGGGCGAATAACCCCAAAACAAGCTGTCATCCTGAACGAAGTGAAGGATCCCGTCTGGTTACGCTTGCTGTTCTGTTCACGGGATTCTTCACCGCTTCGCGGTTCAGAATGACAGGAATTTTTTATGGGCGAATAACCCCAAAACAAGCTGTCATCCTGAACGAAGTGAAGGATCCCGTCTGGCTACGCTGGCTGTATTATTCAGGGGATTCTTCACCGCTTCGCGGTTCAGAATGACAATATGTAAAAAACCAATATAAAAGCAAAAAAAGATATCCACTCTCTAAGGGAACGGATATCTTTTCTTTTCTCAGCTCATGAACTTGTCGATGGCCTCGTTCAGGGCCTGAAGCTGGTCCGGGTCGCCCTCGCCGGCACCGCTGATGCAGTGCTCCAGGTGGTCCTTCAAAATGACTTTGGCTGTGCTGTTCAGCGCCGAACGGACAGCGGCAAGCTGCACAAGAACCTCTGTACAGTCCCGCCCGTCCTCCACCATGCGCTTGACCGACTCCAGATGACCGATGGCCCGGGCGAGCCGGTTGATCACCGCCTTGGTCTGGGTGTGGGTATGGCCGTGGACCTCACCGTGGGCGTGACTATGGGGATGACCGACACTGTGGCTGTGGCTGTGCACCACGCCGTCACCGTGATCGTGAACCAAAATCTCTTCTTCCGGTATATGCATGACTGCCTCCGATTTAGTTCGTTATCATGTTAAAATAATACCGCAAATGCGTACACTTAACAAGCCCCCCAGGGGGATAAATCCTGCTACACTCCGATGAAAAGTGTATAATTATGATAGAAAAACGGGTTACAGCCGAATCTCCACCCGGTCCCCGGCCACGAGGCTGCTTTTGCCCACCTCACAGTCCAGGGCAATCAGCTTTACCCCGGCCTGGGCGGCCTGACAGAGCGCCTGGGCAAATTCCGGGTGGGTGACCCGGTTGGGCTCGAAGTATTTCACGCCCTTCATCTGGATGATGAATACCGCATAAGCCTCAAAACCCTCTTCCACACAGTGGGCAAGACCCCGCAGGTGCTTTACGCCCCGCTCCGTGGGCGCGTCGGGAAAGCGGACCACGCCATCTTCCTCCAAGGTCACCCCTTTTACCTCGGCAAAGGCTCTTTTACCGTCGTGCTCAAAATAAAAATCAAAGCGGGAGTCCCCGTGGACGCACTCCGGGCGGATCAGCTCAGGCACAAAGCCCGGCCCGCCGGCAGCGAGCCACTCGCCGAATACCTTGTTGGGCGCGGCGGCGTCCATGTTGATGAGTCTTCCGCCCTTCCGGACGGCGATCAGGTCATAGGCGGTTTTGCGCGCGGGATTTGCTGCCTTCTGTATATATACCGTCGCCCCGGGCACAAGCAGCTCCCGGCAGCGCCCGGTGTTTTTTACATGGCAGACCTGCTTATGCCCGTCCAGGAAAACATGGGCAATAAAGCGGTTGGGGCGGTCGAGAAAGACCGCCTCAAAAATGTTTTCATAGGTCATCTATTTCACCAGCAAAAATGGCTCCCCGTAGCGGTAGGGGTTGCCCCGCTGCCCGCTAAGGACGCTGTTTTTCATACCCTCCCGGTCCGTCACCACCATTCCCGCAATCCTGTCCAGCCCCTGCTCCAGCAGAGCAGGGCAAAGGGGCACGGAAGGGCCGGTGAGAATGGTATAGGCGTTCCGGCACAGATCCAGCAGATGGGGCAGGGTCTTGTTAATGAGGGCGCTGCCGGTGATGATCACAATGTCACAGCGGGGGAGGAGCAGGTCACAGGCGGAATCGGGGTAGTCCCCCGGCTGGGGCTGCTTTTCCAGCGTGTAAACTGTTTTTGCCTCCCTGCGCATCTCCGGCGGGCCGTTCAGGTGGCCGATCAGGCCCACGGTCTTGCCCCTGAAGTCCAGTCCATGAGTGTAATAGCGGTCCATACTGTCCTCAGCGTGAAGGGCTTTTACCCGCTCAGGCGTGTTCAGCGCGGAATTGACGGCGGCAAGTGCCATGCTTGCCTCCTCAAAATTCCAGCTTTTGACGCCCGCCGCCGCCTGCCGGACCTCCATGCCGCAAAGCCCCTGAGAAAACAGGGGCGGGATGCTGCTGCCGGGCGTGAACATGGCCACAGCGGCGCTGTTTTTCTGAAAGGCCATGGCCCAGCGCTCACCGAGACAGGTCTCGGTCACTACCGAGCCCGGAGGCACGGCGTCGATAATACTGTCGTAAAGGGAGAAAAAATCAGCCATTGACAAACTCCTTTACCCACTGACGGACGATGCGGCGGGTGGTCTCGTCGCTATATCCGCCGGTTTTCAGCAGAACCGTATCGCTGTCCTGGGCCAGAACCTGGTGGAGGTTTTGAATCAGCATGGTATATTTCTCACCCAGACCAAACTGCTCTCTTGCCTTTTCAGCCTCTTCGGTGCTTTTCAGCACGCCGATGCAGGGCTGCTCTGAGGACAGAAATTCCGCAAGCTGCTGCCGGTACTGGGGGATGACCATCTCAAAGCCGCCGAACTCGTCAATAACGGAGAAGGGGTAGTATTCCGCCTCCTGTAAAAGCTGCGCTGCCGGTCCGCGGAAAACCTCGTTGTCCCTTTTGGGCGGGACGCTGCTCATATCCAGAAAGCGCAGGGCCTCAAAGCCATCGATCCCCGCGGCGGCCGCCGCCGGAAACAGGTCGACGCCGATAACTTTTCCAGTTTCGTCCCGGGCACACTCCGTCACATAGCCCCCGGCCATAGCCAGGGCAGGGCCCAGCTCTTCCCGTAAAAGCCTGGATTTTCCGCAGCCCGCAGGGCCGCAAAGAAATAAATGCTTTTTCATGGCAATTACCCTCTGTTGTTTCAGATAGCTCCAGTATACACGATTTTGCTTTTTTGTAAAGATGGCCGCCGGGCTTCAAAATATTCACCTTTAAAAAAGCCGTCATCCTGAAAAACGAAGTGACGAAGGATGACAGCTTTTTTTCAATCATAATGAAACTGGGCGGTGACGAAAGGCATGATCTGCGTCAGCAGAGCGTTTCCGCCCCATTCTTTCACCGTGCGGATGAGAATTTCGTGGAAATACAGCGCCTCGTCGCCGGGCGCGCAGAGCTTTTCCCGGATGGCCTTCTCCGCCGTAAACTCATAGTGGGAATCGGCGGCGCCCTCGTAGTCAAGGACGTATTTTTTCAAACCGCCGTCTTCACTGACAAACACCGATAAAAACCACAGCCGCTCCTCATCCAGCTGCACCGTCAGCCGCCACTGACGCTGCCCTTTTTCAAACCGGAGTTTCTGGGCCCCGGGCCCCTGCTCCCGGAAGGGGACGTCCAGCGCCAGAAGGTAATCCAGCGTGTACTGCCCGCAGGCGGGATCGACCCGACGGGGTGCTTTGGGGCCGGGTTTCGGGTCGGTCCAGTCCAGACCCAGACTGCCGTAGGTGGCCGCGTCATCGGCACTGCCCGGAAATTCCCCCGCAATATAGACCTTCCAGATCCTGCCGCTGCCAAGATCCAGGTAGTTTTCCCGGGACTGAGAATGGACAAGATGCAGTTTATGCTCCCGGCACAGGGCCAGACACTGCTCTGTGTCCTCTCCCATTTTCAGAAAGCTCTCTTTGGTGACGATCAGGAAACGGAGCTCGTAGTAAAACTGCATCAGCCCGTACAGGGTGTGATTCTCCGTGTTTTTCGGATTGACGCCGTGGACATCACAGGCCTTGCGATAGCTGTCCACCTCCGCGTACAGCCGGACGACTTTGGCAAGATTGCTGTCCTTGCCGAGAATAAACCAGTCCGCTCCGGTGTGGTCATAGAGGCCGTCCAGCCCCTGGTCATCCACCATGGCGGACAGATAACAGCGCTTTATGGCACAGTCACCGGCCAGAGCGCTCTCCCACCGGGCGATATGCTCCGCCTCCTGGGGGTCTATATCCTTCCACGGTGCTAAAGCCTCCCTGCGCGCTTTCTTCATCGCTTCCGCCTGCTCACGCCAGAGCCGCTCACGTTCAGCTTTTTCCTCTGCCTGACGATGCTTTTCTTCGGCGGTCAGCTCCCGGGGCTTGGGCGGGGCGTGAACCGGTTTTGCCGGGGCGGGGCGCGCCTGCTCCGGATCCCTTGCCTTGTCCCGCGGGTGCCGCAGCCGCCAGCCCAGCGTGAAGATGCCCGCGTTGAAAAGGACATAAATCAGTACCATGACCGTGCTGGCCAGACGGTAGTCCACATCTCTTGTGATCAGCACCGCCCACAGGGAGATCAGGCCCGTTAAAAAGCCAAAACCGCCCACAATGAGCAGCACCATGCCGATGATCCGTTTTGCTTTTTTCATTTGCTATCGGTCCTCTCTTTTTCGCGGTGAAGGGCTCAGAATTGAAGCTCCGCCAGGAGAAATTGATTCAATAGCAGATGCTCCACGGCGGAGCCCAGGCTGCCGGACTCCACAGCAAGCAGCACCCTGATATCGTACCGCTTTTCCAGCGCGTCCAATTTCTGCGGAACAAGAAGGTTCATCTTTTCCTGGGTCATGCTGCTTTCTCCTCTTTTATTTCCCGTAATGGCATTATCATTATAAACTGTTTTTTGTGGGAATAAAAGGCCATAAAAGGATTAATTGGTAAAAAAATGTCCCCGCAGTGGGGAGTGACCGCTGGCCATTCCCCGCTGCGGCGCCGATGAGCCATTGACAGGCGCGCAATCACAGGCGAAAAGGAGCCAAAGAAGACCGTATAAGCGCAATACCAACGTATAGAGAAAGAAAAAGGGCCGGCAATTAAGGGCATGCAAGACAGGGAGGCGGATTCCTACCTTGCATGCCCTAAGGGCCGCTCCTTTGCGTTATCTGTAATCCTGTAATCAGGAGGCGCCTTTTTCTTTCGGCAGCCTTACGGTAAAGCAGCTGCCCCGGCTAAAAGTAAAGAAAAAGGCGCCGGCCAGGATCACCGCGGAAAAAACGCCCATCAGGAATTTTACGGCTTTTCTCTCTGCGGGCAGGCTCAAAAGCACGCCGGTCACGCTGAAAACCGCTGCCAGGATCAGCAGCTTTTCCGGCGTCAGCAGACCGCTTAAGGAGCCGCCCTGGGAGAGCATGGACAGGCCCAGAACCACCACCAGCACTGCACCGACGGTCATCACCCCGCTGTTAAACCTTTTTCCCAGCAGAGAGACAAGGGGCCAAGCCCCAGCATCAGAGGCACGGTGCCTAAACTGAAAAGCAGCATGGAGAAAGCCCCGGCAAAGGAGCTGCCGCCGGCCAGCGCCACGATCCACATGGACTGCAGCGGGCCGCAGGGCATAAAGCCGTTATGTATACCCACAATAAAGGGCCGGCCCTGCAAGGCGCGGCCCAAAACAAGTCCGTAGGGGCGATTCACGAATCGCCCGTTTTCCGCAGCTGAAACTTGCGTCACCCTGAGCTGTTTTCAATTTTTTACGGCAGCAGATACTCCGCTGGGCGGCGATGGTCAGCAGGGTATCGCCAAGCTGGGTCACGGCGGCGCCCAGAATGTTCAGCTCGTCGTCGTTCAGCTGATTTGCAAGGGCGTTGGCTATTGCGGTAATGAGGGTTGTCAATTCGCAGGGGTCCATGGGGAATCACCTCCCGCCATTCTATGCGCCGCCCTGCCGCAGCGGCAGGAGAGGGGGAGAGCAAAGATGAAGAATTCTGAAGAATGGGGCCAAAATCTTGAAGAAAGGAACTGAAATGCTATAATCAAATCACAAAATCCCATGAAAAGGAGAATTTGTGATGAAAAGAAAAGCAGTCTGTTTCTTTCTTGCTCTGGCCCTTGTCCTCTCCCTGTGCGCCTGCGGGGCGGAGGAGGCGCGGGGAAGCTTTACGGAGAGCGAGGTTTCTTACCCAAGGCTTGTGTGGTTTGCCCGCGAAGAGGGGAAAGGCGGGGATCCATATTATCTCCCCCTGTCCCCGGACCTTGTGGAGCTTTGCCGGGAGGCACTGGATAATCCGGAAAAGGAAAGGCTGGACCCGGCCACGGTGGTGCAGCTGTTTCAGGTGGAGCTGGATCGGGAAGAGCGCTTCACGGTGTTCGAGACCCTGTCCGGGGAGCGTTTTTTCGGCAGCGGCGTGGAGACCTTTATCAAAGCCGATGAAGCGGTGGCTGCCATGCTGAATCGGATCGGGGAAGCTGCCGGTGAGCCCTGCGGCGCGGGCCTGTACGACTGCAAAGCCGCCTCACGGCTGGAGCTGATCCGGGAGGGGGAAGTGATATGGAGCACAGAGTCCCAGACGGATATCAACCGTATGGCAGCCCTGCTGGACGCTTATCAGGGCAGCTCCGCCGGAAACTTTGACCGCTACAACATGGAGCTTCGCTGCAGCCTTTCCGACGGCAGGCAGCTCTCCCTGCTGATTTCCGATGAGGAGGACTGCATCTTCCTCCCGCCCCTCCGTTACTACCGCCTGCCCCAGGAGACAGCGCCGGGAAATGAAGCCTGGCTTTCGGTCTTCGGCTGGGAGGAATGGCCGGGTGATGGCGTACTTGCGGAAGCAGGCGAGGCCCTGCACAAGGCTCTGGACGAGACAGAGAACGGTGCAGAGAACATCGCGGCGAAATATAAAGATAAAACTGTCAGCTGGACAGAGGTGGAGTATGCCAGAAATACCGCTTCTCTCCGCGGGGAAAGCGATGAGAGCACGGATAAGGCGATCGTGGACCGTCTGATCAGAGGCAAAATACTGGTGGAAATGGCGGAAGAGCGGGGCGTTGCTGCAACGGAAGAGGAAATCGAAGCCATGATTGAAAATACCCGTCTGGCCTATGAGCTGCCGGAGGGAAAAACCATGATCGACGAATATTGCCGGGGCTTGGAGATGAGCTTTGCGGAATATCTGGAATTGCTTCGTTCACAGGCTTATGAAAGCATTTCCATGCAGAAAATGAGAGACCGGCTGGCCCAGGATATCTGCGAGGAATACCAGATGGAATACAGCAAAGACCGGCTCCCGGAGAAGGTGCAGAAAGAACTGGAGCGGGTCCTGAATTCGCTGACTGAGGAGCACAGGGACGACATAGCATACTTCCTGCCGTAGTGCTTTCCCCATCGGTCCGGGGTGAAGAGGCTTTACCTGAAAAACGGACACATTCTGCTGTAAAAAATACCTATCTGCGGGACAGGGGTTCTGGTAGAATGAAGTCACAAACAAGGGTAAAGGAGAAAAAACGTGGAAAAAGGATCGGTCAGAAAAATTGCTGCGCTGGTTTTCCGGGCGCTGACCCTGGCGATGGGCGCCGCGGTGGTGGCGCTGTCCTGCCTGGGCAGTCTGGAGACGGGGACGGCAATCACTCTGCTGGGCATAGGGCTGGCCTGCGCCGGGGCGGCAATGCTGGAAAAAGCGTAATTCAGGGAGGAAAGGTATATGGATAAAGTAATTGAATTTGTCATGGCGGCTCTGCCATGGATCGCGGTGGGCCTGCTGCTGGCCGTGTTTGCCGCCAGAAGTGCGGGAAGCAAAAAGAAAGCAAAGCAGAGCGGGGAAAAACAGAACGGCGATTACGGAACGGAGGGTATGTGCCTTGGCATGTGCTTCGGCACGGCAATCGGGACCTCTCTGGGCAATAACACCGGCCTTGGCATCTCCCTGGGGATGCTGCTGGGCCTTGCCGTCGGCAGCTCTATCAAAAAGAAGAGGCAGGACGACGGCGATGACCAGGAGTAAAGCCCTGATCCTCTTCGGTCTGCCGCTGCTGCTGGTGGCGGGCTACGCGCTGTTTCTGCTGTGCCTTAATCAGCCGGGCTTTAGCGTCAGCCGGGTGAAAAATCCGGACGCCTATCTGCTGAACATCCGGCGGATGAACGGCACGGACCAGCACAGCCTGGCCCTCCGGCAGGGCGACTGCCTGCAGATCCGTTTTGAAACGGAGAAAGGCAGCCTGACCATGGAGATCACAGGGCCCGACGGCAGTGAAGTCTATTCCGGAAACGGACGGGAGACCACGGATTTTACCGTGACCGTCCCGGAGAGCGGCCTTTACACCATCACCGTATCGGCCCGGCAGGCACAGGGGAGCATTTCGGTCCTGGCCCCGGGAGGAAAGGAATGAAAAGAGCCGTGAAGCTAATGCCGGGCGCGGTGGCCCTGCTAAGCTTTGCGCTGCTGAACGACAGCACCGCAATAAGCAAAAACACGACCCGCGGAGACTTGAAAAGCAAGTACCCGCGGGCTTTTTGCGCGGCGAAAACAAAGATCAGGGACAATACCCCTTTGAATTTTTCATCTGGCGTTGTATAATAAGAAAACAAATGAAAATCTGGCGGATTTTGCGGCCGGGAAAGGAACACAGATGGACAAGCACCAATTGACAGAACTATTGCAGCATGTGGCGGACGGCAGCGTCAGTCCCGAAGAGGCTGCCCTGAAGCTGAAAATGCAGCCCTTTCAGGAGATCGGCGAATACGCCAGAGTGGATTTTCACCGGGGCATCCGGCAGGGCGTCCCCGAGGTTATATACGGCGAGAGCAAGACGAAGGAGCACATTCTGGGCATCGCTCAGGCCATGGTCAACAACGGGCAGGAGACCATCCTGATCACCCGCATGAGCCCGGAGGCGGCGGAGTTTGTGGGCGCTGAACTGCCCTTAGATTACAGCAGCCAGGCCCGGGTGGGCATCATCGGGAAAATGCCCGAGCCCAGCGGCAAGGGACAAATACTGGTGGCCACCGGCGGCACCAGCGACATCCCCGTGGCCGAGGAGGCCGCGCTGACGGCGGAGGCCCTGGGCAACCGGGTGCTGAGACTGTACGACGTGGGCGTCTCCGGCATCCACCGGCTTTTGTCCCACATGGACGCCATTATGAGCGCCCGGGTCATCGTGGCCGTGGCGGGCATGGAGGGGGCGCTGCCCTCGGTCATCGGCGGGCTGGCCGACTGCCCGGTGATCGCCGTGCCCACCAGCGTGGGCTACGGCGCGGCCTTCGGCGGCGTCGCGGCACTGCTGAGTATGCTCAACTCCTGCGCCAGCGGAATGTCGGTGGTGAATATCGACAACGGCTTCGGCGCGGGCTATCTTGCCAGCATGATCAATCATTTGGAGTAAAGTATGGAACTGAAAGAATTTTTCGCTGAGCATCATAAAGTGGCCCTGGCCTTCTCCGGCGGAGTGGATTCGGCTTATCTGCTGTACGCGGCGAAGGACTGCGGCGCGGATGTGGCCGCCTATTTTGTCCGGTCACAGTTTCAGCCGGCCTTTGAGCGGGAGGACGCCCGCCGATTCGCTGCCGGACTTGGCATTGAGCTGCGGGAGATCGAGCTTGACGTGCTGCAGTTTGACGAGGTCATTGCAAACCCCGAAAACCGCTGTTATTTCTGCAAAAAACGCATTATGTCCGCCATCGGCGCGGCAGCTGCTGCGGAGGGCTACGACCAGCTCATCGACGGCACCAACGCCAGTGACAGCGGCGGCGACCGGCCGGGCATGATGGTGCTGGAGGAGCAGCATATCCTCTCGCCCCTGCGCATCTGCGGCCTGACCAAGAGCATGGTGCGTGATCGGGCAAGAGAGGCGGGACTGTTTCTCTGGAATAAACCGGCCTATGCGTGCCTGGCTACCCGTATTCCCGCGGGAGAGCGGATCACCGGCCAGAAGCTCCGGGCGGTGGAGGAGAGCGAGGAATTTCTCTTCTCCCTGGGCTTTTCCGATTTCCGCGTCCGCCTGCGGGACGGCGGCGCCCTGCTGCAAATCACGGCGAAGCAGCAGGAGAAAGCCCGGCAGCTGTTCCCACAGATCCGGGCCGCCCTGGCCCAAAATTTTGACATCGTGCGCCTTGACCCAAAAGCGCGGGAGGAGAGCCAATGAAGACCTTGTTTATCGACTGCGCCATGGGCTGCGCCGGGGATATGCTGACGGCGGCCCTGCTGGAGCTTCACCCGGACAGAGAGGCTTTTCTGCAAAAAATGAATGCGGTGTTCGGCGGCCGGGTCCTGATCTCGGCTGCGGCGGACGAAAAATGCGGCATCCGGGGCACCCACGTCTCCGTCAGGATCGACGGGGAAGAGGAAGGGGAGCGGGAGCATCACCACGACCACGGCCATCACCACCATCACACAGGCGTGCAGGAGATCATAAGCTTCATCGAGGAGACAGAGCTGCCCGAAGCGGTGAAGGAGGACGCGAAGGCGGTGTACGGCCTGATCGCCCGGGCGGAGAGCCAGGTCCATGGCCGGGAAGTGGATCAGATCCATTTTCACGAGGTGGGCACTCTGGATGCACTGGCCGATGTGCTGAATGTGTGCGCGCTGATCCACGAGCTGGCACCGGAGAAGATTCTGGCATCCCCGGTAAATGTGGGCTCCGGCTTTGTCCAGTGCGCCCATGGCGTGCTGCCTGTCCCGGCCCCGGCCACAGAGCTTATTTTGCGGGGCGTTCCCATCTATTCCGGGCAGATCAGAAGCGAGCTCTGCACCCCCACAGGGGCTGCCCTGCTGAAGCATTTTGTACAGAGCTTCGGCCCCATGCCCGTGATGACCGTGAAGAAAACCGGCTACGGTACCGGTAAAAAGGATTTTGAGGCGGCAAATGTTGTGCGCGTTTTTTGGGGAAAAAGGGAGGAAGCAGGTGAACAGATCACTGAGCTTGCCTGCAATCTGGACGACATGACCCCGGAGGCCCTGGCCTTTGCCGCAGAGGAACTCCTGTCCCTGGGGGCGCTGGACGTGTATATGAGCAATATCCTCATGAAAAAGGGCCGGCCCGGTGTGATTTTGCACTGCCTGTGCGCCTCGGAGCAGCGGGAGGAGATGCTCCGCTGCATCTTCAAAAACACCACCACGCTGGGCGTGCGGGAGACCCGCTGGGACCGCTGTAAGCTCCGCCGCAGCATGGTTATGGCCGAAACGCCCTTTGGTCCTGTCCGCGTCAAGCGGGCCGAGGGCTACGGCGTTGTCCGGGAAAAGGCCGAGTACGAGGATCTGGCCGCCCTCGCCCGGAAAACCGGTCTGAGCCTGGAGGAGATCCGGCAAAAGCTGTACCCCGGCCCCACGGAATAATGATAACAGACTGCTGCCCAGATAAGAACTCGTGCTTATGCGGGCGGCAGTTTTTTATTTTTTGAAGAAGGCCACGGCGATGGCTCCCGGTCCCGCATGGGTGCCGATCACGCTGCCGATGGTGGTATAGCGTACCTCATTCAGCCCCTGTTCCCAGAGCCGACGGCTGTCCTTGATGTATTTTTGCAGCAGTATGTCGGACAGACCGGTGTAGCCCAGCAGCACAGGCGCGGAGAAATCCACGCCGCCGGCCTTTTCGATCTCCTGCTCCAGCAGGTTGTTGCCCATTTTGGAGCCGCGGGCCTTTCCCAGCATCAGGATCTCACCGCTATAAACCGAGATGACCGGCTTGATATTCAAAACTGCGCCAGCAAAGGCCACGGTTTTGGAAATGCGGCCGCCTTTTTTCAGATACTCAAGGGTATCCAGCAGCGCTACGATCAGGATTCTTTTCTTCTCCACCTCCAGCCGTGCGGCGATCTCTTTGGCCTCCATCCCTGCGTCCAGATATTGCAGTGCAAGCTCCGTCAGAACGGCTGTGCCGATGGCCACGCTTCCGCTGTCCACCACATAGATGTTTTCAAATTCTCTGGCGGCGATCACCGCGCTCTGATAGGTGCCGGACAGCCTGGCTGACAGGGTGATCACCACGGCGCTGTCCCCGGCCTCTCTCACTTTTTCGAATTCAGCCATAAAGGCTGCAGGCGTGGCCTGACTGGTGGTGGGGTGAACGTCGGTCTCCACCAGTTTTTCATAAAACCTCCTGTGGTCGATGGTTACGCCGTCAAGGAATTCCTCCTCGCCGAAGTGGACGGTGAGAGGAACAACGCCGACTCTCGCTCTGACTTCCGGCAGCAGGTCGGTGGTGGAATCCACGATAATTCTTGTGCTCATTGTTCATCGTTCCTTTCTGCTGCCTGAAGCGTGTCAATGCTGGTTCTGACCACAGCATCCAGACTGCTGCTGATGATGAACAGACTGCGGTAAAAGGCCAGCCGTTCCTCCTCGGTCAGACCTGCGCTGACTTCTTTCAGCACCCAGTCGATCTTTCCGGCGATCAACCCAGCGATCTCCTCCCCCTTTTCCGTCAGAAGCAGGGGGCTTTTGTAGCGCTTGGCGGTTTTGGATTCACAGCAGAGATAACCCCTGCCCTCCAGAAATTCCAGCGCCCGGGAGATGGTGGCCTTGTCCTCCTCACAGCATTCGCAAAGGTCCGTGGCGGTCAGTCCCTTTTCCGTGTACAGATAGTACAGGCAGGAGACATGGGCGCTGCGCAGCCCGTATTCCGCCATCTCCTGATTTTTGATTTTGCGGATATTGCGGCTGATCCGGTTGACCAGGACGGTGAAGGTTTCAAAACGTTTTTCCATGGCAGCTCTCCTTGTTGAAGTTTCAACAATTGAAAATATAACAGCTTCTTGTTGAAATTTCAACAAGAAGCTGAAAAAAGTGACTGAGAGGGGACAAGGGCCTGTTCTGGGGGATCATTCCGTCCCCGTGTCCAGGGTCCAGCCGAACAGCTCTTTAAAATCCCCATAGCATTCCGGACAGATCCAGAAAGCGCTGCGTTCGTTTTCCGGGCTTGTACAATAGCCCTCCTGCAAGCAGCCTTCCAGAGGGGCAAATTTATTCCAACAGAATACGCAGTGTTCATGGTCCCATTGTTCGGAAAGGGGCCGGAAGGGGATGTGATACAGGGGAATGTTCCTTAGTTTTTCTTCGTGGCCCAGCACAGGCCCGGCAGTCAGACGCCAATCGTCCTTTTCAACCATAACAGCCGCCTCCTTTCCTGCTCACATACTACATCCAGAACTGTCTCTTGCTTCCCCCTGCGGAAATTCCGAAAAAGGCATCTTCAAAGGCAGAGAGATTTTGACTGGAGCTCCCGGAACGTTTGATGGCGAAGTTCACCTTTTTGAAATATCGTGCGTATTCATCCCGGATCAGCATGTTGTAAAATGCTTTGGACATGACAGCGGGATCATTATGAAAGGCGCCGCATCCAAATGCGCCGAGAATCAGGATGTCCACCTCGTTGGACATGGCCACTTCCAGGATGTTTTTTATTCGTGACTCATAGACAGACAGCAGCTCCTGCTCCGTTCGCAAACTATCGTTATTGATATACGGGGCGGCGCAGGTGATAACATCCGCAAAAAACGCTTTCGGTAAAAGCCGCGGAATTGTGTCGTCCGATTTGATTACGGCCACATTGGGAGAATAAATCAGACGGTCAGAGAAGAAATTGTCACAGTTCCGGTAATGGTACTGATAGTAGTGCTTCTGAAAATAGGGTTGAGCAAGAGCGTTATACAGATTGCTGCACCTACACAGACATTCTTCCTGGGCCTTGGCCCCCCGGAGGACACCTCCGCCGGGTTCATGAGGGTTTGCAAAATTCAAAACTGCCGTTCTCGCCCCAGGCACAGCGGATTCTCTTGCGCACTGAAACGTGGTGTTTGCAAGGATGTCAACGCGCAGATTTCCCTTTATTGTGCGGAGAGGCGATGTGTAGTTTTCCAGATACAGTTGACTGGATGCCTGGGTACGCAGGGTGTATTGCTGTAAAACCGGATCTTCGGCGATGATCTTTTGCGTATCCTTAAAAATCAAGATCAGTTCTTTCGGCGACATATCCATTTCCATTCTGATTGTTTGATCTGTTTTTTTTGAAAAAGTATACCATATCTGTAAAAAATGACAAGGGCAAACAGTCTCTGCCAGAAGATTTACCCCGCCGTGCCCGGCATATTCTCAATATAAATTCCATACCCTCTCGTCGGATCATTCACCAAAACGTGCGTCACCGCGCCCACCAGTTTACCGTCCTGTATAATCGGACTGCCGCTCAATCCCTGTACGGTCCCGCAGTTGTCGAAAGGCGGGGAATGGGGAAAAGCAGGGCGCGAATAGAATGAACGGAGGTGAGCTTATGGTGGAGACCGCGTTTATTCTGCTGATGAACAGCCTGCTGCTGATGCTGCGCATTGCCCCCGGGGATTCTTTCCCCAAACCTCTGAGCCGGACCGAGGAGCAGGAATATCTGGCCCGCTGGGCCCGGGGCGATGTGGAGGCCAGAAACCTGCTGGTGGAGCATAATCTCCGCCTGGTAGCGCACATTATGAAAAAATATTACACCCAGACCGACGATGTGGACGATCTGATTTCCATCGGAACCATAGGCCTGATCAAGGGCGTGAACACCTACAAGCCCGACAAAGGCGTGCGCCTTGCGACCTATGCAAGCCGCTGTATTGAAAATGCTATACTATCTCAGCGGAACAAACGGCGGTTGAGGCGGCGGAACGGGTGTCTTTTGAGGCAAAATGGCGCCTGCTGGCGAGAGTGGGAGTCCGCTGCTATATTCTGATTTCCAATGTATCAGGTGCGGTAAAAGTAGCCCCGCTCCAGATTCTTCAATTTCCGGTGGTGCTGCCGCACAAGTTTCAGGACGCGGAAAAGTTCAATTTGCAGTTCTCAGACTTCTCAGAAATTACCGAAACAGCGGACAAGCTGCGCTGGCTTCGATACCAGAAAGGCCTGCGCCAGAGAGATGTTGCAGACTACGCAGGGATAGACCGGAGCACCTATGTCCACTATGAAGAATACGGAAAAGACCTCTATCCGCTAGAGCACATGGAGAAAATCGCGCAGCTTTTTGAAGTGCCGGTCGATACGCTTCTGGATGACTACAATCTATTTCTGAGGAATGGTCAGGGCAACCAGATCAAGGCAATCCGAATGAAACTGGGGCTGACGCAAAAACAATATGCGGACAAGCTGGGCGTCAGTCTTGGAAATCTCAAGCATTGGGAGCAAAACCGCAAGCAGATTTTCAAATCCACATGGGAGAAGTATTTCAAACAGAGTCTTGAAAGCCGTAAATAATTCCGATAGAATTATTACAGAATCATTCAGGAGATACAGACCCATGATTATTAAATCTTCGACTGCACTGTGTAACGACTACAGCATGGTCTCTGATCTGGCGCATGAAAAAGCCGAACAGCATGAGGAAACCTTGAAGCTGCGCGCAAAGCTGGAGGCAGCAGAGGCCGCTCGGCTTTCCGGCGCACCTGCCTACACGTTGGAGGAATCCAGAAAACGGTTGGAGGCAATCTATCAGCGTGACTGACCTTGCG
>JALFVN010000067.1 GCA_022787565.1 Clostridiales bacterium
AGAAATCAGTTCTTGCCACCACCAGCTGACGGAGCGGCTGGGAAAGCCGGAACACAAACTGCTACTGAAATTGGTGGATGACTACGACCACTTTGTGGATATGCAGTCCATGGACAGCTTTCTCTGCGGGCTGAAACTGGGTCTGGATCTTGCATACGAACTGAAACACTACGACGGACATCTCCTCGGCGATGAAGCCGAAGAAGATGTCCGTCGTTTTCATTATGACTGATCTTTATCCCATGTCTCCCTGTAATCCTGCACCGCATTGCGGAGAATGCGAATGATCTCCTGGTCTTCCTCGGGAATGGAAACCGTATCATCATGGATGCTCTCAGATAAGTCAACGGGGGTATCCCCGCCGTACAGGGCATGCAGGCCATCGTAGCCTCCGCGCGCCCAGCGGCGTCTCTGCTCGCTGGTGATGATGGTCCACTGGGCATTTTCCTGCCTTGTGTCCAGAAAATCCATGTCAGAAAACTCTCTTGCGGGATCAAAATCGATGTCCTGCATAATGGACTGATGCCAGAGTGTTTTCTTCGGATCAGGCCGTTCCAATTTCCGTGCCTCATGCGGTATCTCATCAAAAACATCAATGGCACTCAAAAACTCTTCCGCTGTGATCTCGTCTGCCAGATACCGCTTTTTCATTTCCTGCGCCATGACGATCCAGGCATTGTACTGCTGGCCGTCAAACTGGACCATGTTCTCCCGCTCCCATGGGGCGGCGTCCTCATACCGTTTTACACACTCCGACAGGCTTCGCCGCAGATGATTGTAGGTATCCACAGCCGGATCTAAATCCGCTTCCAGCTTGCGCTTATTGTTTGGCCCGGCCTTTTTACAGGGAACGCCGTTCACCTCTCCGTCGCAATATCGAGTCTCCGCAGTGGTCCTGGGAACAAAATATCTCCAACAATTCTCGCAGCGGGCGATCCGCTTTTTGCTCTGCTGAAAGTAAAGGGAGAGCTCAACGAGGTATAGCTCATATAATCCGTCAGGATGATATTCCCGTTTCGTTCCCACAGGTGATTTGGAGTCTTGCTGCGGGATGAAGCGTACAGCGTAGTCCCGGTCAATGATCCCAGGCCAGGTCTGCTCTAAGGTCTGAAACCGCTCCTGCTGCGTGTCTCGCTCGGAATATGCGAACACGATCTCAAAAAGATTCCGCAGCCGGTTCTGGATACGGAAAGGCGTGCTGAGCGCCTGTCCAATAGCCGCACCCTTTCTGGAGAGGAACAGCGGATCGCCGTTATCCTCCATTGCCTGCGCCTGGGCTGCCTGCAAGGTCACGTCCAGATACGCGGCGGGGTCCAGCTCCCGAATCATTTCGGTCAGCGGAAGGGCCTTCGCTATGAAGTCCAGATATTCTGAGAGTAGGACGTCGTTGTGCGGTTCAAACAGCGGGTGTGTTTCCCAAAGGGCGTTGACCTTCCTCTGATACTCTGAAAAGTCACGATTCACAAACGCAACCAGGTCCTCCGCAGGCGTTCTCTTGGAAAGCAGCGTTTCCTGCCTGTCCGCATCTGCTAATATGAGTTCAATCTCCGCCCCGGTGTCTGTCACAAGATAGATACCGGGTTTCCTTTTTCCCTCCATACGAACACCTCCCGTCGCAGCAACTTTTGTAAAAAGCGGCGATCTTACTTTGACATGTAAGAATCACGTTCTTTCCTGTACAGTTTATCATGCCGGGAAACGAAATCCAAGAAGGGGGATAAAGAATCATGTCAAAATTACAAACCATCGACGCGGACACTTTGCTGTCAACGCCGCTGCCAGCCACTCGGTTTGTGGTGGACCGCTTGCTGCCAGAGGGGCTGCACATTCTGGCGGGCGCTCCGAAAGTCGGTAAGTCCTGGCTGGCGCTGTGGCTCTGCCTCTGCGTTGCGAAGGGAGAATCCGTGTGGGACTTCGCAGTGACCAAGGGGACGGTCCTCTATCTCTGCCTGGAGGACAGCCTCACCCGCATCCAGAACCGGCTGTTCCAGATCACAGAGGACGCGCCGGACACGCTGCACTTCACAACTCTTGCCGGGAGCATCGGCGGAGGACTTGAGGATCAGCTCAAGGGCTTCCTGGCGGAGCATCCGGGAACAGCGCTGGTAGTCATCGACACGCTGCAAAAGGTACGGCAGCCCGGTGAGAACGCCAACCCCTACGCCAGTGACTACCGGGACATCACGGCGCTGAAACGGTTGGCGGATGACTACGGTATCGCCATCTTGCTCATCCATCATCTGCGGAAGATGAACGATGAGGACCCTCTGAACATGATCTCCGGGACCACAGGTATCAGCGGCGCAACAGACTCCAGCTTCGTACTGAAGGAGCGCAAGCGGGGCAGCGGCGAGGCCACACTGTACTGCACGGGCCGGGACATTGAGTACCGGGAACTGCCGCTACGTTTCCAAAAAGCGTCCCACGCCTGGGTGCTGACAGAGCCGGTGGAGGAAGACACTCCGGCCGCCGACCCGGAGGTAACTTTCCTCTCTGATTTTCTGAAAGGGCTCCACAGCTTCGAGGGGACGGCAACGGAGCTGTGCGAACTGCTGGAAGTACGGACGGGAGAGAGCATCCTGCCCAGCGTCCTCTCCAAGAAGCTGGTGAAGTACGCGGGAGAGCTGGAGCAAAACGGTATCCGCATTGCGGCGCACCGCACCAGGGACTCCCGCACGCTGAGCATCCTCTGCTTTGGTAGTGACGGCAGTGACGGGAATGACGGCAAAAACGAGACAGCGCCAGTGGCAAATTTCCTGTCACAGCCGTCACAGCTGTCACGGGACGGTTAAGCCGTTGAAAGCGGTTTGCTGGCGATTTGCGGGGCTTTTCCGGAAAAGCCGAGTAAACTCCCGCAGGCCAGCTGGAAGGCCGCCAGGGGCCGCTTTTGGCCGAAATCCCGAAAAGGCCCTGGCGGGGGGGTTCCCTCCTTTAGGAGGGGCCAGCATCGCATTTGTCTGGTCACCGGCGCAGCCGGCTCCCTGCCAAACGCCGGGGCAAAGCCCCGCACCCCATTTTCGGGCAGAAGCCCATACCCACTTTTTATCTACGATTGGAGAAAACAGTATGAAAAAGGATATTAAATTCAGCACTCGCATGACATCTGAAAACCGCACGAAAATCAAAGCACTGGCAGCAAAATCCGGAATGTCCATGAGCGACTATGTTACTGCCTGCTGCCTCGGCAAACAGATCATCGTCATCGATGAGCAAAAGGAACTGCTCCGGCAGCTCAAGGGCATCGGCAGCAACCTCAACCGACTGACCGTCTTAGCCAACATGGGCAAGGTGCAGATCATCAGTCTGGACAATGCCGCCCGGGAACTGGCCGAGGTCAATGCTGCTCTGCGCACACTAGCGGAAGGAAGGTGAGCGTTATCGCGGTCGTACATTTTGTGAACTACAAAAAGGGAACACAATCCCGCGGCGCGATGGGCGGCGTGATGTTCTACGTCATGCAGGAAAAGAAAACCTTATGGGAGGGCGAGCAGCTCATCAGCGGTATCAACTGCCAGCCGCAAACAGCCTACGATGAATTTCTCAACACGAAAATGCTCTATCACAAGAGCGACGGTGTGATGTTCTACCACATGGTGCAGAGCTTTCCAAAAGGTGAGACGGTCGATCCTGTGATCGCGCACGAAGCGGCGAGGCAGCTCTCAGAATACTTTGAGGGCTGCGAAGTCCTCATCTGTACCCATGTTGACCGTGAGCATATCCATTCCCACTGCATCATCAACTCGGTCAACTTTGAAACCGGTAAAAAGCTGCACATGGCAAAAGAGCAGGTGCAGGAGTTGAAGCAGCGCAACGATGTCATCTGCCAGGAGC
Source organism: Clostridiales bacterium (assembly GCA_022787565.1). Taxonomy (GTDB): domain Bacteria; phylum Bacillota; class Clostridia; order Oscillospirales; family Oscillospiraceae; genus Limivicinus. The sequence continues at coordinate 3,832 of JALFVN010000067.1, forward strand.
TTGGACTGCCAGTGTTCAAACCCAGTGCCCACCGCCATGCCCGCGGCATGGGCGGCGCTGAATATCACACCGCGCTCAAGGGACAGAGCTGGAAGCTACGGCTGGCAAACACGGTGGATGAGTGTATGCGATACGCTGGCAGCCGCACGGAATTCATTTCTCTGATGGAGTCCGAGGGCTATGCTGTCCGCTGGGAGAGCAGCCGCAAGAGCATTACCTATACCACGCCGGACGGCATGAAGTGCCGCGACAGCAAGCTGCACGAGGATAAGTATCTTAAGGAGGTCATGGAGTATGAGTTCAGAATACGGGCAGAACTCGCCAAGCGTCGAGCGGACGAAAACGCTGAAAGAATTAAAGCAGATGAATCAGCCCAACAGCGCAGAGCCGAATCCCACAACGCAGCCAGTGACGCCTATCGTGATCCAGTGCCCACTGCCGGAAGCACTGACGAGTTTGACACGGCAGATGAAAGAAGTCTGCTGGGAGCTGGAGGAGATCAGGAAAGCGTTGCCCGCCCTGAAAACGTATATCGATTTGACGGCAGTGCAGAACTCGCTGACGGAATCACAGAAATCATTGGCGCAGATCACCCGCCTGCTGGAACAGGCTGGGAAGAAGAACGTGAAGCGTACCTGCAAATGGTTGGACTGGCTCCCGGACTTCTACTTCCTCACGCCGGTAAAATGGATCGCACTGATACTGGTTTTGATCGCGGCGGTACTGGCAGTGTGGTACGGGGCGGCGACGGTACTCAGCAATGTGCGAAGCCTGCTCTCCTGACAGCTGCTCTTCGCACTGGCCTGTGCGGCCTTGAGCTGCTGGAGGAAATGGCGGACGATGACAGCGGGGATACCGAAGAAAAGCGTCGGCGCATTCAGGCACAGGAGGAAGCTGAAAATATTGGCATGGTGCTCGGCGCCCTCGCAGGCACCGCCATTGTGCTAACACACAAGGCACAGGAGAATACAGAGCAGAAGAACGAAGAACAGCAGCAAACGATGGGAGGTCTTTGAGATGTTTTTATACGAAGGCGATTGCCTGAAAAATGTTACCGTAATCCACGGTGTCAGATATGTGACCGTCAGTCACTACGGCGGAGATGTGGAGATCCGAAACAAGATGGCAGAACTCATAAAAAGAGACTTTCGTTCGTCTGAACTTGACAAACTTACGAATGAAACTTCAGTGGGTTTGGATATGGCTATTCCTGACCGTCGTGGGTATTGTGTGTCTGAACTATATGAGAAGGAGGACACTTGATGGAACAGGAAAACGGAGCAATCTATTGCCGCCTGAGTCAGGACGATGGCAGCGCCGGGGAGTCCGGCAGCATCCAAACACAGAAAACGCTGCTGACGCAGTACTGCAAAGAGCATGATATCCGCATCGTCGACTACTATTGCGATGACGGATGGAGTGGGACAAACTTCGAACGCCCGGAATTTAAGCGCATGATCGATGACATCGAGAACGGGAAAATCAACACAGTCATCGTGAAAGACCTGTCCCGCTTCGGCCGTGAGTACGCGCAGATGGGACTGTACATCGAACACTACTTTGAGGAAAAGGGAATCCGCTTCATTGCGGTGGCGGAGGGTGTTGATTCCAAGAATGGCCTGGATAATCTGATGCTGCCGATGACCAATGTCATCAACTCGCTCTACGCGCGGCAGGCATCCACCAAGACCAAGGCAGCACATCGGGCGCGAGCTGGAAGCGGGATGTTTATCGGCAGCCGCGCACCCTTCGGCTATCTCAAAGATCCTAATGACCGGCATCACCTGATCGTCGACCCGGAAGCCGCCGAAGTGGTCAAAAGCATTTTCCAAATGTTCGCTGATGGTATCGGGTACGTGCGTATGACGAAGATCCTGCGGGAGCGAAAGATCCTCAATCCCCAGGCGTACTTCAATCAGAACAATCCTGACTACTATAAAAACAGCGATTACTGGCGCAAGCCCTTTGACTGGCACGCTACCTCCGTGCGGATGATTCTGGACAACCCCGTGTATCTCGGCAAGGTGGTGTTCGGTCGAACCAAAACCAAAGGCTTCTTCGACAAGCACCGCATTGCGGCAGACGAGTCGGAGTGGGTGGTTGCGGAGCATACGCACGAGGCCATCATCACGCAGGAGCTATGGGACACCGTGCATCAGATGATGAAAGCACGGCGCAGGGAAAACGGCACCGGAGAGATTCAGCCCTTTGCGGGACTGGTGAAGTGCGCTGACTGCGGCTCATCGCTGAACGTCAGCTACGATAAGAGAAAGGGACGGTACACCGGCTTCTCCTGCTGGGTATACAAAAACTACGGCAAAGAACGCTGTACCTCCCACGCCATCGGATGGGTGACATTGAACCGCCTGGTACTGGAGGATATTCGCCGCAATGCGCTGGAAGCCCGCCGCCATGTGCAGGACTACATGGACATGCTGATGGCAGTCAAAGAAGAACGACAGAAAGCGGATGTTGAGCGCTGCCGCCGCGAACTGAAAAAGGTGGATAAACGCTTGGATGAGCTGACAAAAATCCTCAACAAACTCTACGAAGATGTGGCGCTGGAGAAAATCAGCGAGGAACGGTATCAGGCAATGGCTCCCAAGTACGAGCGGGAACAAATCGAGCTGCGCAGCAAGCGGGAGGAGTTGGCGGTGGAGATTGCCAAGAACGATGAGGTCTACAACAACATCCAGCAATTCATCCCTCTGATTTGGAAGTACACGAACATTCAGGACCTGACACCGTATATCCTTAACGAGCTGATTGAGAAGATCGTGGTACATGAAAAAGTAGTCGGACCGGACGGCGTCAAAACGCAGCAGGTGGATATTTACTATAAATTTATCGGACTGATCAGCAGGAAAGCCGAGGGCGGCTGCGAGGGTGAGGTCATTAAGGCCGCGCCAGCGCAGCGAGAGGTCCAGACGGCGAAAGAGAAATGCAGCAGGGAGGACTCGGAATGAGTCCTCCCTGCCTTTTGCGGTTGCACCAAAAGACGAGATTTGATACAATTCAAATAACATAGAAACCACGTGACAGCATAGAGAGGATGGGTGTTATGCAGGAGATCAGATGTCCCAACTGCGGGGAGGTATTTCAAGTCGATGAGACCGGCTATGCGCAGATCGCTCAACAGGTGCGGGATGAGGAATTCAAGAAGGAGCTTGCGCGCCGCGAGCAGGAACTTGCAGAAAAGCAGGAGGACAAGCTGAAATTTGCCCAAATGCAGCAGGAAAAAGAGTACGGTGAAACGCTTTCTCAAAAGGAAGCGGAGCTGGCTGAGAAAGAGAAAACCATCGAGCAGCTCAAAGCGCAGATCACCGGCAGCGAGACAGAGAAGAAGCTTGCCATCAGCGAGGCGGTCCGCGAAAAGGAAAAAGAACAAGAGGCTACCGTCAGCCGGAAGAACGATGAACTGGCGAAGAAAGAACGCGAGATTGAGCAACTCAAGGCTCAGCTTGCCGGCAGCGAAACGGAAAAGAAACTGGCGGTTGCCGAAGCAGTGCAGAAAAAGGAACAGGAGATTGCCGAAGGCAAGACGGAGATCATCACGCTTAAAGGCAAGCTGTCTGCTCAGGAGACAGAGAGCCAGCTCAAGGAAAAATCCCTGAAGGAGCAGTACGAGGAAAAACTCAAGAGCAAAGACGAACAGATCGAATATTATAAGGACTTCAAGGCACGCCAGTCCACCAAGATGATCGGCGAAAGTTTGGAGCAGCATTGCCTGACGCAGTTTAACACCATCCGTATGACGGCGTTCCCTACCGCTTACTTTGAAAAAGACAACGACGCCCGCACGGGCAGCAAAGGCGACTTTATCTTCCACGAATCGTCAGCAGACGGAACTGAATTCATCTCCATAATGTTCGAGATGAAAAACGAGGCGGATACCACCGCCACGAAGCACAAGAATGAAGACTTTTTCAAGGAATTGGATAAGGACCGGCGTGAGAAACACTGCGAATATGCGGTGCTGGTTTCGTTATTGGAAATTGATAACGAGTATTACAACAACGGCATTGTGGACGTTTCCTACAAGTATGAGAAGATGTATGTTATCCGTCCGCAATTCTTCATCCCTATTATCACCCTGCTGCGCAATGCGGCCCTCAACTCTCTCAAGTACCGGCAGGAGCTTCAAATCGTCAAAAACCAGCAGCTCGACATTCTCCACTTTGAGGAGAATATGAATGCCTTTAAAGAGGGCTTTGCCCGCAATTACCGGATAGCGAGCGAGCGGTTCAACACCGCTATCGACGAGATAGACAAGACCATCACGCACTTGCAAAAAATCAAGGATGCGCTGCTCTCCTCGGAGAACAACTTGCGCCTTGCGAACAACAAGGCGGAAGACTTGAGCATCAAGAAGCTGACGAAAAATGCACCGTCTGTCAAAGCAATGTTCGACGAGCAGCGGGCAGATGGGGCAGAAGAGTGAACGAATGCGGGGAGGACTCGGGACGGGTCCTCCCTGCATTTTTATATTTTGATATCCCGGTGTTTTCTATATCCGTTCCTTTGTTGCAAAAACAGGAGAAAAATGTTATATTTAACAATAACACATAATATCAGATGCGTTCATTGGTGGAATTGGGGGGATATCATGCAACTGGAAAACAACGGTGTAAAGGAAATTGCCAAAGGATTTGGATTACCTGTCATAGGTGATGGATCTCATATTTGGTTTTTTAGAACACAATCTGGCATTTTTTACTACGATTTTTATATTAATCATTATATAGCGTTAGGGTGGGATTTGATTCCTGCTTCTTTAGTGAGCAATGATAAACGAAGTTACGATGACAAAAAAGAGGACGTTTCGGAGTTGTACCCGGAAGAAAAGCGCCCTGGCTTGATTCTTGGGCAGATGGAAACATTCTATAATAAAATGCAGGCTGGAGATTTGGTGGTAATTCCGGCCATGGGTGGAAAACGAATCGCAGTTGGAGTATTAGGGAATATCGCGTCTGAAATTGTTCACCAATATCCGGATGATGAATATGAGCGATGTGAGTATAAACATAAGCGTTCTGTAAAATGGCTTAAACAGATTGATTTATGGACTGATGTTTATTTGCTCCGCGTTTTACGAGCACAGCAAACTATTTCTGACATAACAGAATACGCAGAGATGATTTATCGCAACCTTCACCCTTGTTATGTGTCGGAGAACGCTTTGCATTTGACACTTGTAAAAAAGACAGAATCTGATTATCGTGCAAAAGACAATATTGATTTGCAGACATCTATTCTGGCTATTCATAGTTTAGTTTCAGAATATTATGGGGTTCCTGACCAAAGCGGAAGCATCGTAGTTAAAACAGCTGTCGGGTCACCGGGCTTTCTTGAAATCATTCTCCCCTATGTTCCAACGTCGGTTATTACCGCTATATGCACTATCCGAGCAATTATCGGGAAAACCACCTCAAATGATGGCAAAACAAATACTGGCATCATGGCAATTCTCACTAAGGGAAACGAGTTACTAAATGATCATAGTGCCAGGAAAAAAGCGGAAGCTGAAATAAAACAAATTGAGGCTAATACTGAAAAAATCAAGGCGGAGACTGCGTATACTGAAGCACTCACGCGCAAAGTGAATGCAGAAGCGGAGTCTATTGAAATATCCAATATGTATGCGTTGACAGCAACTTCTGGAATCGCTGAAAAGTCTAAAGTAATTCGAACTGCTGCAGTACAAAGTGGTATTAGTATTGATAGCCCGTTGGAGGAAGTTAGTTAATATTCTCCTTACCAACAACCAGCGGTCAGGTGTTCGAGTCACCCCACCAGCTCCAAAAGCTCCTCGCAGAGATGCGAGGAGCTTTTTTCATCTGTTGGGGACAGAAAGCGGGGATAATGCTGTATCCATAAAGAATATCTGTCCTCAAAAAAGGACTCTCCTGGCAACAACCAGGGGAGTCCTTTTTACACAATATAATTTACCTTGTTTCCATTAACGAAGCGCCTCACAGGCGTTCCACAGACTCTGGACACCTTCAAGGCCGAGGCCCCGGGCCAATTGTCCGGTACGCTCGCCATTCGCTGGCTTTTCCGTATCTGTCGGGTAAAGCGGCGCTTCGGAATCTATGGTATCCAGCGTGTTGCCATAGGCCGCACCTGCCAGAGCGGCGGCGTTATGGAGTTTTTCCCGTGCGGTAGGGCAACCGGACTCCGCGGCCCGCAGATTGTTCAGCACCAGTCCCACAGCCTCCAGCAGCAGCTGGGAGCTGTTCATAACACAAGTGTTTCCCGCGTCATCGTTCAAAACGGCAAAGGGCGAATTCTGCGCCCCGCTGCTAAAAGAAGTGGCTACCAGCAGCAGCTTCGCCTTGGCGCCGGTGCGGATGCGGTCCGGATGCTCCACAGCCTCCGCTAGGTCTAGCGAAGGCTCCTCATACAGCGCCCACATGGCCTTGGCAGCGCTCATGGCTGCTCCGCCGCCGATACCCACGATGACATCTGGCTCGAATTCCAGCAGCTTGGGCAGCGCGCTTCGAACATCCGCAAAGGAGGGTGTGCTTCCTATGGAGAAGAACTCCGCCGTACGGATGCCCCGGTCCCGCAGCCAGCAGTCGATGGACATGACGATGCCGGAGCGGTACAGGCCCGGGTCCGAGACGAGAAAGGCCCGTTTCAGATGGTAGACCTCGCTCAGTTCCCGCAGGGCCACGTTCATGGAGCCATCTTTGAAATAAACTTTCTTGGGAAGATTCAGCATATTCATCGGATATCCCCCAGTTTCCTGAACAGCCGTGGAGCCGGTGCCGGAGGGCACCGGCTCCACGGAAATTGTTTAAGCGGCACAAGCGTTGCCGGGGCTTAGATGAAACCGCCGACCTTGTCGATGCCAATCTCGGCGGAGAGACCCATGGGATACGCGGCGTGGGTCTCGGTGGGCAGAGTGACCTCCACCTCCAGGACATCGCCGTACTTCTCCACGAACTTCTCGTTGCCGTAGAAGGCTCTCAGATAGCAGGCTTTCAGCTCGCCAATGGTGGGATACACGGGGCTGCAGCCGGTGCAGGCGTCGTGGAACGCCCACTCGGACATCTGGTCGACGGCGGCCAGGAACTCGGCCTCCCACGCCTCGGCGCTCTTCTCGGGATGGGCCTCGCACAGCCAGTCGCAGACGGTCTCGGGGATGCCCACATCCGCCTTCAGCTGCTCAGCAGCCTTGATCCAGTTCTCGAAGGTCTCCTCGTCGGTAGCGCCCTTGACGCCAATCAGCTCGCCCAGCTGGACATAGCGTTCAAATGCTTGGGGATACTTGTACTGGGAGAAGGTGCCCATGTGATAGGGATGTTTCTGGGCGTTGAAGCGGCAGACATAGGGGAACAGCAGGGCGTTGGCGGTGCCGTGCGGAATGTGGAACCAGCCGCCGATCTTGTGGGACAGGGAGTGATTGATGCCCAGGAACGCGTTGGCGAAGCCAATGCCGGCCAGGGCGGAGGCGTTGGCCATCTTCTCGCGGGCGACGGGGTCCGGCTTCGCGCCCTTGAAGGCGGAGCGGTAGGCCCGGGGCAGATAGTCGAACACCATCTTGGTGGCCTCCTTGCAGAAGCCGTCGGTGTACTCGGTGGCGAAGGTGGAGACATAGGCCTCCACGGCGTGGGTCAGGACGTCGTAGCCGGAGGCCTGGGTGGCTCTGGGAGGCAGCTTCATCATGTTGTCCGCGTCGATGATGGCCATCTCGGGCATCATCTCGTAGCCGATCAGAGGCCACTTCATGCCGGTGTTGGCATCGGAAATGATGGTGAAGGGCGTGCACTCGGAGCCGGTACCGGCTGTGGTGGGGATGCAGACCAGCTTGGCCTTCTTGCCCATCTGGGGGAAGAAGCGGATCCTCTTGCGAATATCCAGGAAGATGGTGGCCATGTCCAGGAACGCCTCTTCGGGGTTCTCATACATGATCCACATGATCTTGGCGGTGTCGATGGCGGAGCCGCCGCCCACGGCGATGATGACGTCGGGCTCGAACTCGTGCATCTTGGGCAGGCCCTTCATGGCGTCCTGAATCTGCGGGTCCACACGGATGTCGAAGAACTCGGCGGTCTCGATTCCCATGTCATGCAGCTGGTTGATGATGGCGTCGCAGGCGCCCATCTGATACAGGTTGGCGTCGGTGATGATGAAGGCCCGCTTGAAGTTGTAGACCTGTTTCATCTCACGCAGAGCCACGGGGGTGCAGCCGGTCTTGTAGTAGACCTTCTTGGGCAGCTGCAGCCACAGCATGTTCTCCTTGCGCATGGCGACGACCTTGATATCCAGCAGCTGCTCGTAGTGGGTGTTGCCCATGTAGGCGGAGTGGCCGACAGCGCCGGGACCCAGGGTCAGGGACGGGGCAATGTCGAAGTTATACAGATCGCCGATGCCGCCGAAGGCGGTGGGCGTGTTGATCAGGATACGGCCGGCTTTCATCTTCTCGGCGAAGCGGTCGATCTTCTCCTCCTCGGTGGGGTCGACGTACAGCGCGGCGGAGTGGCCGGCACCGCCCTCATAGACCAGCTTGGCGCAGATGTCATAGGCCTCGTCCAGAGTGTCGGCCTTGAACATGCCCAGCAGGGTAGTCAGCTTCTCATTGGCCCAGGGGTTGTCATGGGAGGTGTCGTCCGTCTCATAGACCAGCACCTTGGTGTCATAGGGAACCGTGATACCGGCCATCTCCGCCAGACGGGTGGCGGTCTGGCCGACGGCGGCGGGCTTGACGCCGTGATTCTTGGGATTGAAGAACACCTCGGCTACCTTGGGGGCCTCTTCGTCGTTCAGGAAATAGCAGCGGGCATCCTTCATCAGAGCTTTGACTTCGTCATAGACACTGCTCAGGACGGTGATATGCTGCTCAGACGCGCAAATCATACCGTTGTCGAAGGTCTTGGAGTGGATGATGGACTCCACAGCCATGCGCAGGTCGGCGGTCTCGTCGATGACGACGTTGCAGTTGCCGGGGCCGACGCCGATGGCGGGAGTACCGGAGGAGTAGGCCGCGTGCACCATGCCGGAGCCGCCGGTGGCCATGATCAGGTCCACCTTCTTCATCAGCACGTCGGAGATGTCCAGCGTGGGCGTCTCGATCCAGCTGATGACATGCTCGGGCAGGCCCGCTTCAATGGCGGCGTCCCGCATGATCCGCGCCGCGGCGATGGAGCATTTCACAGCGTGGGGATGGGGAGAAAGAATAATGGCGTTTCTGGTCTTCAGCGCCAGCATGATCTTGTAAATCGTGGTAGAGGTGGGGTTCGTGGTGGGGGTAATGGCGGCAATCACGCCCTTGGGCGAGGCCACACGCTTGGTGCCGAAAGCGGGATTCTCCTCAATGACACCGCAGGTCTTGGCAGTGCGCATGTAGTTCCAGACATGCTCGGAGGCGTACTGGTTCTTCGTCACCTTGTCGACCATGATGCCGTAGCCGGTCTCCTCACAGGCCATCTTGGCCAGAGGAATCCGCATCTTGGATACCGCCATGGCAGTCTTTTCGCAAATGGTGTCCACCTGCTCCTGAGTAAAGGTGGCGTACTTCTCCTGTGAGGCGCGGATGATGGGCAGTGCTTGCTCGAGGGATTCTACCGAGTTGATGATCAATGCGTTTGCCATAATCTTCCTCCATTTCCGACTTGTGGTACAGTACCATGTCCTTGCCGCTGGTTGCGAGTGCAGGGTAGCTTACTCTGACTCCTTTCTCCTTTTAAACGGTTAAAGTGAAAATGGAATAAAATAACCGCGCACAGTAAAACTTGAGATATCAGTGAATGCTCAAATCCTGCTGTGCGCGGCGAATCCCGGTATGTAGCTTTACACGGCGGGCCTGATGCTCAATGAGTTCGCTTTCTTTCGTAGGTCGATACATCGTTATTAATTTATGTCACAAGTTTACCATTGATGGCCCAAATTGTCAATACGTACAAAAAATAACAATTTTATGTAGAAAAATAGTTTATATTAACTAATCTGCGGGACGGCAAGGGAAGACCTGTCTATCGGTATTATCCATTTGAAATACAATGAAAACATATGCTGCTTGCGGCCTCTGTTTCAAGTAAAGGACGGATGTATTTGCTGTCAGCGGCCCCCATTGTAAAACCTGTATTTATCGGCTGCGTTGATGGACACGGATGACGTTCGGCGTAAAATCACTGTGCAGGATCAGAAAAAGTTTGACAACAAATATGGTATTGTTTGCATTAAAAAGACGTAGAAATTTTTACCTGCTTTCTAAAGTTTGCCGACGGTATAAAAATTGTGATAGAAAACTGGCAAGCTATCAAAAAACGCGAGTAAAAGTTATATCAAAACCATAGAAAACGGAAAAACTAACGAATGACATAACAAACCTGACGGAGGCATTGAAAATGAAAAATCACAGTTTGATCCCAGAACAGATCACGGCGTTTGAACGATATTTGCGGACAGAGGAGCGCAGTTCCGGTACCATTGAAAAATACCTGCGGGATGTGCGGGCTTTTGCCGTGTGGCTGAACGGCAGGATCGTGACAAAGGAGACGGCGGCGGGATGGAAGGAGCATTTGTTGGACCGGCACTACGCCCCTGTCACCATCAACTCCATGCTGGCGGCGATCAACGCCTTCTTCCGCTTTGTCGGGTGGGAGGACTGCCGGGTAAAATTTCTGAAAATCCAGAGGCGGATGTTCCGGGAGGCCTCCCGGGAACTGAGCCGGGAGGAGTACGACCGCCTGCTGAGCACCGCACACACCCTTGGCCGGGACCGGCTGGCTCTGCTGATGGAGACCATCTGCGCTTCCGGCATCCGCGTCAGCGAAGTGCGGTATATCACCGTGGAGGCCGCCCGGCAGGGACAGACGGAGATCGCCTTAAAGGGCAAAATCCGGACCATTCTGCTGCCTGACAAGCTGTGCCGGAAATTATTGAAATACGCTAGGCATAAAAAAATCGCCTCCGGCGAAATATTCCGCACGGAGAGCGGAAAAAGTCTGGGCCGTCGGCAAATCTGGGCGGAGATGAAGCAGCTCTGCAAATATGCGGGTGTGGCCCCCAGTAAGGTATTCCCCCACAATCTTCGCCATTTGTTTGCAACCACCTTTTACCGGGCTTGCAGGGACATTTCCCGGCTGGCGGATGTGTTGGGACATTCCTCCATCGAGACGACCCGCATCTATCTTCTGACCACAGGCAGCGAACAGGTGAAACAGATGGACCAGCTTGGGCTGGTGTCGTAGGCAAAATCAATATTTTGTCTCAACGTTTACAAACAGCCACTAGATTCAGCTACATATTATTGGAAAAATTATAGCACCACGCTCTTTGAAACGCAAGGCATTTTCGCGTTCAGGACGCATAAAAGCAAGCCGCCAAAAATATTTTTTCGCGGCTATCTTCTTCGCGCTCTTTTTCCCCTTATCAGTATGTGAAAACATGCCATTTTTCTATGCTTTCTCTGAAGGTGAAGCATAGGCATTATACAAAATATTGATTTTGTGAACAGGGGGAAAGGAAATGAGGGAACACAGCGCGGCGGCTCCATATGTTCGCTCCGATGGCCTGCCCTTGACACCGGAACTGCTCGACGAATTTTTGGACAGTCTGCGGCGGAAAGGGCGCACACCGGAGACTCTCCTGACCTACAGGCGGAATCTGAACCTGCTGTATGACAGCTTGTCAGAGGAAAAAGCAATCCATCCCGGCACGCTGGAAGCATGGCGGCGGGAGCTTCTGGCGGTGGGCTACGCACCCCGGACGATCAATCTCTGCATTTCAGCAGCCAGCAGCCTGTTGGAATACTGCGGTCGGCGGGAACTACAGGTGCAGGAGCCGCTGAAGCCGGAACAGACCGTCCAGCCGGAGCTATCCCGGGGTGAGTATCTGCGGCTGTTGTCCACAGCCCGGGCACTGGGCTGGGAGCGCATTTATCTGCTGGTAAAAGTATTTGGGTCCACCGGCCTGATGATTCAGGAGCTGCCCCAGTTGACGGCCGAGGCGGTCCGAAACGGCGAAGTTCATCTCTCCGGCGACGTGCTTCACATTCCGAAGTGCCTGCGGCAGGAGCTGCTGAGCTACATAAGCCGGGCGGGCATTCTGTCCGGGCCGCTGTTTGTGACCCGGAGCGGCACGCCCATCCGGCGTACCAGCGTCACCGCGTACATCCAGCGACTGGCGCACGACGCCTGCGTACCGGTGGAAAAATGCACGCCCCGGTGCCTGCGGAAGCTGTATCTGACCACCCGGGAGAATATCCGGTCAAGCCTGGACCTGCTGATGGAGCAGACCTATGACCGGATGCTGGAGACCGAGCAGATGACCATTGGCTGGAAGGACGGCGCCTGAACGCGGGCCTGCGCAGAGGGGGTGATGGATTGCATACATCTTTATATGACTACTGCGTAAAGCAGGGCGAGGAAGCCCTGCTCCGCCAGTGGGACGGAGAGAAAAACGGAGACCTGAGGCCGGAGGACATCACCTACGGCAGCAAGCGGAAGGTCTGGTGGCGGTGCGAAAAAGGGCACTCCTGGCAGGCATCCGTCTGCTCCCGGGCGGGAGACGGCGCGGGCTGCCCCTACTGTACCGGCAGGCGCCCGATGCCCGGGGAGACAGATCTGGCTTCCCAGTTCCCCGACATCGCCGCCCAGTGGCATCCCTCGAAAAATCTGCCCCTTACGCCGGAGGAAATGCTTCCCGGCAGCCACCGGAAGGTCTGGTGGGTCTGCGGGAAGGGGCACGAGTGGCAGGCCATTGTGAAATCCCGGGTCAGCGGCTGCGGCTGTCCCGTCTGCGCCAACCGGGAGCTGGCTCCCGGAGACAATGATTTGGCGGCCACCCATCCGGACCTGGCGGCCCAGTGGCATCCGGTGAAAAACGGAAGCCTGACGCCCCGCCAGGTGGTGGCGGGGACCCGCCGGAAGGTCTGGTGGCGGTGCGGAAAAGGCCACGAGTGGCAGGCGGCGGTGTCCGCCCGGGCCATGGGCGGCGCCGGATGCCCGGTCTGCGCGGGAAAGAAGGTGCTGCCGGGAGAAAACGACCTGGCGAGTCAGTTCCCCGAGGTGGCCGCCCAGTGGAACGAAGAGAAAAATGGCGCTCTGACGCCGGACCAGGTCTCCGCGTACAGCAACCGCCGGGTGTGGTGGACCTGCGAGCGGGGACATGCGTGGCAGGCCTCCGTGGCGGCCCGTGTCAAGAACCACTCCGGCTGCCCCTACTGCACGGGGCGGAAGGCGTTGGCGGGATTCAACGACCTGGCCACTGTGGAGCCGCGGGTGGCGGCCCAGTGGCACCCCACCCTGAACGGCGCCCTGACGCCGGAGATGGTGACGGCAGGGAGTCACACGAAAGTGTGGTGGCAATGCCCTGACGGGCACATCTGGAAGGCCATCATCTACGCCCGGGCGGGGCCGCAGAAAACCGGCTGTCCGGTGTGCGCGGGAAACGTGAAAACTCAGCGCATGGAGCGGTATACAGCCGCCCTGCGGGAGCATACAATTAATCACAGCGGAAGCCGTGTTTAATATAGATGAATAAACTTTAGGAGGAAAACAATATGAAAAAACGATTGTTAGCGGCATTGCTGACATGCGTCATGCTTTTCAGCCTGCTGCCCGCCACGGCCTTCGCGGAAGAAACACCGGACGCGGAACTTGAAGTGACCGCTGTCGGGGCTCCGTCCGCGGAAGAAGGGGAGACGCAGCTGGCTGCTCCCAAGGTAAAAATCGGTGACAAGGAGTATGACACCTTGGAAGCCGCTGTTACCGCAGCGGAAAGCGGCGATACCATCCAGCTGGGCGAGGGTAAATACACGCTGTACAAGAAGGGCGCTGTGACAAAGGGGAAAGATCTGACTTTTGTGGGTCAGGGAGCTGGTAAGACCGAGTGGGGTATCGGTGCGGAGGTACCGGACCCGGCAAACTTCGGCACGGAATTTAACAGCGACTACAGTTTCGACGTTCGCGGTACGGAAGAGAAGGAAACTGTAACATTTAAGAACATGACGCTTCAGGCTGCAAGTAAAGATTATCTCGGTTTTTCTGGAACCGATCACACAATCGTTGAAGGCTGTGTGATCAACGGCAAGACCTTCTATTGGGGCTATGAGTCTGCAACGTTTAGGAACACCACGTTTAACTGCCCGGATGGAGATTATGCACTCTGGACGTACAGTTCACCTACCATGACCTTTGACAACTGCACCTTTAATTCTTCCGGTAAGGTCATCAATGTCTATACCGATTATGGTGCTGGTACGCATGATATTACGGTTAACTTTAAGGATTGCACTGTCAAGAATACCGCTAACAACAAGCAGGTACTGAATGTCAACGACAGCAACATGGGAGACTATAAGTATATCCTTAATATCTCCGGAAATAATACGGTTTCCGGTGTGCCGTATGACAAGACTACCTGTTCCCGTTTGTATGGTTTTGGCGGAAAGGCTGGAAACAACACAGGCAGATTGGATGTAAGCATCGACGGTACGCCTGTTTGGGCAAAGGGTAAGATGCTTACGCACGAATACTCTGCCGGTGAGCAGGACAATGCGTTTGAAGTAGCTTACGGCGAGTGGAGCAAGAACCCGAACGGCACCCAGAGCCGCGAGGTGACCAAGACCTGCAAATATTGCAGTTATGAGGAAACCTATACCGAGACCAAGGACGCCGAACCCATTGATTGGGACGTCTCCAAGTCCAAGACGGCCACCAATCTGGTGAAGCAGTCTGACGGTACTTATACCTCTGACGTAACCTTGTCCCTCCCCGCGGCAGACTACGAGCCCTCTGTTGACGTAGTCATGGTGATCGATGTCTCCAGCAGCATGAAGACCCTGGATATTGCCGAGGCGAAAGCTGCCGCCACAGCAATGTGCGACGAACTGGCGGCCAAGACCCATGTGGATGTCAAAGTCGGTATCGTAACTTTTGATAAAGCGGCACATTGCCTGACGGACGGCCTTGTTGACATTGACACGGCAAAGGCGGCAATCGACGGGATTGCTGCGGCTGAAGATACAAACATGATGGCCGGCTTGATCGCCGGCAAGGAGATGCTGGACAGCGGTGACGCGGACGAACAGTATCTGGTTTTGATGAGCGACGGTATTCCCATCTACTGGGTCGAGAATGGTGAAATCGTCAGCAAGACCTACAAGGCGTATGCGCAGGATGGCAAAACGCTCCTACTCAGCCGTCCGGCAGGATCGGAGCCAGAAGGTTCCAAAAATGATTTCAGCTCCATGCTTACAGTGGAACAGCTGCTTGCGGCGACCGATTGGGATACCGACAACGATACTTGGGCGGTCATCTCCGATACGGGAGAAACCATAGCGAATGGCTATAAGTATACCAACATCCAGAAGTCCACTTACATGACTGCAAAATATCTGCAGGAGGAGATCCTTGGCCGGTACCAGCTGAAGATGGTCGCCTTTGGTACGGACAAATACGATAACAATGTCGTGTATCAGTACGGTGAGAACTTCTGCAAGTGGATTGGCGAACAGGACGGCGTCTCTTACTATGAGGTCTCAAAGCCTGGCTTTGGCGGAAAAGTCGGTGAGTTGACTTTGGCGTTTGAGAGCATTGCCGATGAACTGGTCCAATTGGTTGACGCTGGCAGCGTTGTAATTGATGAAATTGGAGAGACCTCCGCTTATAACTTCGACTTTGTCAATGATATCGAAAAGCTGGTCCTGACGGTTGGCGGTACTCGGCTGGATACGGCGGCCATTAAGGAAAGCCTGCTTGAGAACGAAACTGCTCGTTACGGCTTTGGCGCTGTCGTAGGCGATGGCGACGCGGTAACTTATCAGTTTGTTCTGCACTATTACAAGGATGGCACAACAATTGATGACACGGAATACGGCGAGTGCTTCGTCTGGGACATCAACGTGCCCGTCACGAAGGACGCCACCGTGCAGCTGACCTACACCGTAAAGCTGACCGATCCCGAGACCGCTCCCGGTACGTACGGCAAATATGACGCGGACGGCAGCAACAACTGCGACGGCCTGTATACCAACAACAGCGCCACGCTATATCCCGTCGACAGTGAGGGCAATGGCAACTATGTACCCGAGAAATTTAACAAACCCACCGTGTCCTATACCGTCGAGAAACCCAGCACTCCCAGCGGCGGCAGCAGCGGCGGCGGCAGCACTGTCCTGAACACCGATGACCACTACTCCTACATCATCGGCTACAAGGACGGCTACCTGCGGCCTTACGGCACCATCACCCGCGGTGAGGTGGCTACCATCTTCTTCCGTCTGCTGACCGACGAGGCCCGCGACAAGTACTGGAGCCAGACCAACGACTACTCCGACTGCAATTCTGATCTGTGGTGCAACAACGCCATTTCCACCCTGAGCAACATGGGCATCATCGACGGTTACACCGATGGCACCTTCCGCCCCTACGGCAAGATCACCCGTGCCCAGTTTGCCAAGATCGCCGTGGGCTTCTTCGAGACCACCAAGAAGGAATACCAGGGCTACTACTCCGACGTGCCTGAAAACGCCTGGTTTACCGACTACGTGGAGGCCGCGTCCCGCGTGGGCCTGATCCAGGGCTTCGAGGACGGCACCTTCCGTCCCAACACCAACATCACCCGCGCCCAGGCCTGCGTTATCGTGAACCGTGCCCTGAACCGCAAGCCCGATGAAGACCACCTGCTGCCCGAAAAGCAAATGGTCACCTGGCCGGACAACAACCCCGGCGACTGGTACTATGCCGACATGCAGGAGGCCACCAACAGCCATGACTACACCTGGCTGAGCAAGGGCTCCGAGAAGAAGTACATGGAGGACTGGACCAAGAAACTGGAGCAGCGCAACTGGGCTGCCTTTGAGCACGCTTGGTCCACCGCCCACTCCGCCCCCGGCGGGGAGGTCGTGAAATAAGTCACAGACTTCCTTTAACGAACCTTTGCTGAATTATTCGGCAAAATAAGTACAAAGCAGCCCCCTGATGCAGGTTTCTGTATCGGGGGGTTGCGACTCTATCCTGGCTGTTTATGTCTCACTGTCCTTATTGCACTGGATCATGCGATATCCAACGCCGATGTGGGTTTGGATGTACTGGGGATGACTCTGATCCACCTCCAGCTTTTTCCGCAGTGTGGCCATAAAAACCCGCAGGGAGGGCAGCTCCGCGGACATGTTTTCGGAGGAGATGCCCCAAATCTCGCTGATGATATAGTTGTGGGTCAGCACCTTCCCGGTATTTTTGGCCAGCAGGCACAGCAGTTTGTACTCAATGGGGGTCAGATGCAGCTCCTGGCCGTCCCGATAGGCGCAGCCGGCGGCGTAGTCGATGACAAGGCCACCGTTTTGGTACCGGGCCGCCTCACCGCTAGTCTTCTGGCTGTCGTACCGCACCCGGCGGAGGGCCACCCGCAGCCGGGCCAGCAGCTCGTCCACCGAGAAGGGCTTGGTCAGATAGTCATCCGCCCCGGCGTCCAGCGCCGCCACCTTGTCCCGGTCATCGGACCGGGCAGATACCACGATGATGGGCATATTGCTCCAGGAGCGGACCTTCTTGATGATCTCAATGCCGTCGATATCGGGCAGACCCAGGTCCAGCAGCATCACGTCCGGACGGTAGGACAGGGCGTCCATGACTGCCTGCGCGCCGTTTTTGGCCCGGTGGAACTGGTAGTTCTGCGTCTCCAGTGTCGTGGCGATCAGATTGCCCACGGCGGTGTCATCCTCCACAAACAAAATCTGCGGTTTATTCATATGGCTTTACCTCCGATGCCCGCAGGGTAAATCGGAAAATGGCCCCCTGGGGATGATTGTCAATGGCTTCAATGGTGCCGCCGTGGGCGGTCACAATGGACTTGCAGAGGGAGAGACCCAGCCCCAGGCCCCGCCGGCCGTCGCCCCGTTCATTATTGGCGGTGTAGAACATATCAAAGAGCTTTTCCTTAGCCTCGTCAGGGATGCCCGGGCCGTCATCGGCAATCTCCACAACAATCAGATGATGGGAGCGCCTGCCCGACAGCGTGATGTGGGAGCCCTCCGGCGTGTACTTGATGGCGTTGTTTACGATGTTGATGACCACCTGGACCATCAGCCGGGCATCCATATCGGCCATCAGCATATCGTCTGTCAGCTCGGCGCGGATGTGGTGCTTGACGGCGTTCCGGTCCAGATGGGTCAAGGCCTCCGCGAAGATATCCTCCAGTAGCTCCGGCTCGATGTTCATGTGGACGCGGCTGCCCTCAATTTTCGTAATGGACAGCAGGTTTTCCACCAGATTGAACAGCCACATGGCGTCGTCGTAGATGGCGGTGAACAGGCTCTGCCGCTTTCCGGGGTCCAGTTGGTCCGCACGCTCCATCAGGATGCTGGCGTTGCCGGAGATGCTGGTCAGTGGCGTGCGCAGGTCGTGGGAGATAGCCCGCAGCAGATTGGCCCGCAGGGCCTCCTGATTCGCCTGAGCCTCCGCCTTCTGCTTTTCACGCATGGTCAGCTCTTTTTCCAGCGCCAGCCCGCACTCGTCCAGAAGCGCCACCATCAGGTTTTTCTCAAAGGAGAGCAGGGGGCGCTCCCGCCGGACGGCGATCCCCACCACGGCCAGCGCGCCGCCGGTTCCCCGGATGGAGAGGTAGAGACATTTGGCGCCCGGCAGGGTGTTGGTGGTGGCGCCGGCGTGCTTGTTGTTCTTCAGTACCCACTCCGCCACCGCCTCCTCGGAGGGCGTCAGCAGCGGGGACAGGTCCCTTACCTCGTCAAAGGGGAAGCACATAGCCGGCAACAGTCCCCCCTGGCCGTTCGCCTGATAGACTACCAAATCCCGCTCCAGAAGGTGGCCCAGCTGCCGCGCCGTCACGGTCAGGATGGCCTCCGAACTCTCCGCGGTCTGCAGCTTGTGGCTGGACTCCAGCAGAATGGCGGTGCGGTAGGCCTTGTCCGCGTTCATCTTCGCCTGGGTCTTGACCCGGATGGTCAGGGAACTGCTGAGCAGGGCCACCAGGAACATGATGCCGAAAGTCGCAATATAGCTGGGATCGCTCCGCAGGGTAAAGTAGGGAGCTGTAAAGAAGAAGTTGAAGATCAGCACCGACAGCACCGACGAGAGCAGACTGTAGCTGCGCCCGGTGGTGACCATGGAGATGACCAGCACCCCCAGCAGATACAGCATGATGATGTTGGTGTCCGAGATGCCCAGAAAGATTAACTATTAAAAGTCAACCCCGAAAATGAATGGTGGTGGTGAAAAAGAGATGGCTCAAAAAAGGTATAGCAAAGCTGAGGTCTTGTCAGACCCCTGCTGGCTATTCAAGTAGCTGCACTTAAGCCGCTGAGC
>JALFVN010000009.1 GCA_022787565.1 Clostridiales bacterium
GCTTGTCAAAAAAGTCCTGTCGGGACTTTTTTGACCGCTTCTTCCGCCGAGCGTTTTGAAATATTCAAAACGCTGCTTCGCCCAAAAAGCTTGAAAAATCAAGCTTTTTGGCGGCGGGTTATTGTAACGCGAGGCGGGCCTTACCCCCTCGCGCTCCCCCGCTGCTCTGTTGTCGGCGATTAAAGCATAGTTTTTTGACAGCCTCAAAGGTAGAGTCCGATTTTTCGGACTCTACCTTTGCTTTTAAAGAATATAGTGCAGTATTGTCTCAGTAGCTTGTCTTTTTCTCTCCGGCGGGCATAAAATAGTTTCGCATAAAGGAGGCCATGATTATGACAAGAACACCCCTCTGTCAGCGCAGTCTGCCGGACTACACAAGAGCAAACGAGATCGCCAACATGATCACCCATATTGTGGGCGGTGCCATAGGCGTCATGGTATTGGTATTCGCGGTGCTGATCGCCGCCATGCACAAAAACCCATGGGGCGTGGTCAGCGGCGCAATTTACGGCGCATCCATGATCCTGTTATACGCTGTCTCCAGCGTATACCACGGGCTGAAACCCTCCATGGGTAAAAAGGTAATGCAGGTCATTGACCACTGCACCATCTATCTGCTCATTGCCGGGACCTACACGCCCATTCTGCTTTCTGCCATCCGCCCCGTCCACCCGGCCGTAGCCTGGGTCGTTTTCGGCGCGGAATGGGCCCTTGCCGCCTTTGCGGCAGTGTTCACCGCCATCGACCACAAGCAGTACGGAAAGCTTTCCATGTGCTGCTATATCGGCATGGGCTGGCTGATCCTTCTGGCCCTGAAGCCCACACTGGAGGCCGTGGGCAAAGCCGGCTTTCTCTGGCTTCTGGCCGGAGGCATCGCCTATACCCTGGGTGCCATTCTCTACGGACTGGGCAGAAAAAATCCCGCCCTGCACACGGTATTTCACCTCTTTGTGGACGCGGGGAGCCTGCTGCAGGCCGTCTGCATTCTGAAATATGTGCTGTAATCAGGAGAGCATCAGCGTGCCGTCGGAAATGAAGTAATCGTAAGCGTAATAGTAATGCTTTTCCGGTGTAATACCGTAGTGATAGGCGAAAAGCTCGCTGACAGTCACCAGCTGGTAGCCCTGCTCGATGAGCCAGGGCACCAGGATCTCCGCCGCCTGGACGCTCTCTTTATATATGGAATGCATCAGGATGACCTGCCCGTCCAGATCCCCGGCCTGCTGGACTTTGTTTACTGTCCTGTCCACATTCTGGTAGAGCCAGTCCTCGGTATCCACCGACCAGCCCACAAATATCTGATCGTATTGGTTCAGAATGGATTTCACCACGCTGCCCTGAGGCGGGCGGATCAGAACCGGGTCTGTGCCGATGGCATTTTCAAATACCTCTTTGCACAGCCGCTGATCCTCTGCGATGTCCTCCTGGCTCTGGCCGGGGAGAACATTGTGGTAATAGCTGTGAGATCCGATTTCGCAGCCCAGCTCCGCGGCCCGTTTATCGATCTCCGGATACTTTGCAACGTTGCAGCCGATCTCAAAAAAGGTGGCTACAGCGTTGTTTTTTTCCAGGCAGTCCAGGATCAGAGGGCTGTATTCCCCGCTGGGGCCGTCGTCAAAGGTCAGCGCTACCATGGGCTTGTCCGGGTCCACAGCACGCAGCGGCGCCTGTCCTTCCTCCGGCTGATTTTCCGGCTCCGCTGCGTTTTCCGCCGCAAGAGCGGTCTCCGCGGAAGGCTCATTTCGCTCCGGCGGCGTTTCCTTATGTTTTTCCCCGTTGTTCCGGGAGATCATCCCCGCCAGAAGCAGGATGGCAAACAGGCTTACCGCCACCACCGCAGAAAGATTGATCCGTCTTTTTGTTTTTACCGCATGCATATCCAGCGCCTCCTGTTTTCTGCTTACATTATAAGGCCGCTGTCTTATTTTGTGTTCTTAATTCCTCTTAATACGCCTTAATTTATCTTAATGACTGATGCGCCCTGCAGGGCAAAAAAGTCTTGTAATGCCAGTTTTTTTCCGATATAATCTGGTCAATGATTTCTGTTTTGCCCGCTCCTCCGGCGGAGCGGCCGCGAAATATGGCAGAATTGCTTTCCAAGCTTTCACAAATGGTTTCAGGAGCAATCCATGGGAGGTGCCGGATATGGATCAATACCAACTGAAGGAATACATCAACGCCAACCCGGACACAAAGCTGCGCGATCTGGTGGCCCAGCTTCTGTATGACGAGATCGTGGCCCTGCGCCTGAACCCGGGGGCAAAACTGAATGTGAACCAGATCTCCGCCTCTTTAGGCATATCCCGAACGCCGGTAACGGAGGCCATTGCCAAGCTCAGCGAGGTGGGCTTTGTGGTAAACCACCCGGGGCAAAACGGAAATTTTGTGCTGGATCTGAATCTGAATGATATGATCAGTCTCTACCAGGTCAGGACCGCCATTGAAAGCGAGGCCGCCGCTCTCTGCGCCCACAACGCGGACGACGCCACGGTACGGGAGCTTTCCAATCTGGCCGAAGCCTTCAAGGACAGCGTGATCCGCAAGGATATTCGGGGCATGAAGGACACGGACATGCCCTTCCACCGCCTGATCATCGACTCCTGCGGCAACCCCTACATCCGCCAGAGCTATGAGCTGCTGCTGCCCAAGCTCACCATGTACCAGTCCTCCATGCTGGAATTTATCCGCCGCAGCAACAACGAGAACAACCCCTGGATGTCCAGCGTGAAATTCAACCACATCTCCGTGGTCTCCGCCATCCGTATGCGTATGCCCCTGCTGGCCCGGCAGTCCATGGCAGACCATGTGGACGCCAGCATGAACTTCACCACTCTCTCCGGCAACGGGGCAGATCCCTTCCTGGCCATCCGCGCCCGGCATGAAACTGATTGAATACAAAACAAGAGCTTCCGTCCCGGAAGCTCTTGTTATATACGAAAGATTCTGTTTTTCAATTGACGCGCTCGCTGCCCCAGAAGAACAGGGCCACGGTGCCGGGGCCGGTATGGCTGCCGATGGTGGTGCCGATATTGTAGATCTCCACCTTGCCGTTGAGCTTAGGAAAGCGGACCTCCACCAGATCGGCCACCTGACGGGCGTCCGCCAAGCAGGCGGAATTGCAGATATAGCACTTGCCGTCGTAGTTCAGGCCGTCTCTTGCGCACTCCTCCATTTTGTCCACAATGGTCTTGATGACCTTTTTCTTGGTGCGGATCTTGTAGCGGGGGATCAGCCTGCCCAGATTGTCCATGTTCAGCAGCGGGCAGATATCCAGCATACCGCCGAAGAAGGCCGCGGTCTTGGAGACCCTGCCGCCCTTCACATAGAAGCTGAGATCGGTGGAGAAGAACCAGTGGTGGACCTTCAGGCGGTTTTCCTCGATCCACTTGGCCAGTTCAGCCGCGCTCAGGCCCTCGTCCCGCTTGTCGGCGGCCCGGTCCATCAGAAGTCCGTAGCCGGAGGACGCACCCAGGGAGTCCACAACATATACGTTTCTCTCCGGGAAACGCTCTTTCACGATAAGGGCCGCGTTCCTTGCCGCGTTCACCGTGCCGGACAGGCCGGAGGACAGGCTCACATGGACAATGTCCTTCCCCTGCTCCAGGAAGGGGGTGAAGTAGTCCACATATTCGCCGATGCTCACCTGGGCCGTGCGGGTATCCGCCCCCTTGCTCATGGCCTCATAAAACTGATCGAAGGGCACGCTCTGGCCCAGATCGTCAGGGTATTCCTTATCGTCCAGGAAGTAGTGGAAGCAGATATAATGAATGTCCCGGCTTTCAAAATGCTCATGGGTCAGATCGGCAGTGGAGCAGCAGCTCAAAACATAATCACTCATGAAGTTTCGTCCTTTCCGTTTATTATGGGATAAGCAAATTTTACGTCGGACGCCCGCAAATCGCAAACTACTCCGCCCATATCCCGTTCTACAGTTGCAAAAAAGGGCCGGTAGAGTGTTCTCCACCGGCTCTACGATTTGTAGACCCCTTTATTTTGTGCGGTTTTTTCCGGGCAGCTTCGGTTTTCTGCGGATATTACAGCTGAGAAAAACAATGATCTCCGCCGGAATGGCAATGAGAAACAGCGGCCAGGGCTTTGCCAGAGGTACAAACACATACAAAATCACAAAGATGGACAGCACAAAGGCTGCCAGAGCAAACTGCAGGTGCCTGGCCTTTTTGAAAACGCAGTCCAGTATCATGTAGGTGAGGATAGCAACGGAGCCGCCCACGATGAACACTCTCCACTCGATGATATCCAGCAGCCACATGGTGACAAACACCGTCAGCGCCACGGTCATCACCGCGATCACGGCAATGGAAATGATGACATTCACGCTGTAGCTGCGCGTGCTCTCCTGTTTCTCGTCTCTGGGGGCCTCCCAGCTGTCGTGGTTGGACAGCAGGTAGTCCACGCTGACGCCGAAGATCTCCGCCATCTGCAGCAGCACATAGGCGTCGGGTATGGCCTCGCCCCGCTCCCACTTGGATATGGTTTTATCGGAATAATTCAATTTTGCGCCAAGCTCCGCCTGGGTCATTTCGTTTTCTGTGCGCAGCTTGATGATGTTGCTGGCAGAAACCAACTTAAGCTCTGAAAGTTGCAAGATCCTTCTCCTTTATGCCGTTTTCAGGGTGTGTACAGCTAAATTTTCCGGCTGGCGGGTCTCCTCCGCCGCGGAAAAGTTTTTTCTTATTTTACGTTTTATTGCGCCGTAAGTCAAGCCATTATATTGTCGTATCAGCATGGTGCCGGAAAGCAACGGGGAACGTCAGAGAAAAAACTGGTCCTGTGATTGATTATAATCCACAAAAGTGGTACAATTCTTAAAAATATTTTAATTTCCTGGTGAATACTGCAAAGGAGCGAAGAGCGAATGGGAAGAAAAAGAAATAATCAGGTCCGTGACCTGAAGGCCGTCATCCGCAACAACCGGCAGACCTTTATCCTCTGGGCCGTGCTGCGCCTGCTGGTGATTGCCGTGATGGTACTGTCTGTTCTGCGCGGCGATTACGCCAGCATGTTTGTCTGTCTGCTGGTGCTGGTTCTCTTTCTTATCCCCGCCTTTATCCAGAAGAACTTCGGCATAGAATTTCCCTCGGGTCTGCAGATCGTGATCCTGCTGCACATCTTTGCCACAGAAATTCTGGGCGAACTGAGCTGCTACTACGTGCGTTTTCCCCATTGGGACACCATCATGCATACCGTCTGGGGCTTTCTCTGCGCGGCGGTGGGTTTTTCCCTGGTGGATATTCTGAACCGGGATAACCGGACTCATTTCAATCTGTCCCCTGCCTATCTGGCTCTGGTTGCCTTCTGCTTCTCTATGACCATCGGCGTAATCTGGGAATTTTTCGAGTTCGGCGTGGATGTGATTTTTCTCAAGGACATGCAGAAGGACACCATTGTCCACCACATTTCCAGCGTCATGCTGGACGAGACAAACAGCAATATTCCCATCCTGATCGACAGCATCAGTACCGTAACCGTAAACGGTCAGGACTTGGGTCTGGGCGGATATCTGGATATCGGGCTGTACGACACCATGGAGGACCTGTTCGTCAACTTTATCGGCGCGCTGGTGTTCTCCCTCATCGGCTATTTCAGCGCAAAAAAAGAGAGCATGCGCAAATTTGCGGACAACTTTGTCCCCCGGCTCCGTGATGACAAGCCGGCAGAAAGGGGCGATGAACAGACATGAGTCTTTCCCATCTTTCTCCCATCCAGCTGATCTTCGACATTTTATACTGCGGCTCCTGGATTCTCGTGATGAACTTCACCTATCCTTACCGGTTCAGCCGCCGGGTCACCTATCTGCTGGAGATCGTCTGGCTTATCCTCTGCATCGTTGTGCCCAGAAGTCTGCCCTTCATGTCGTCCATCCGCACCATTTTCAGCATTTCGCTGTTCTTTTCCGTCTGTATCCTGGTTTTCGATGCGCCCTGGCCCAGGGTGCTGTTTAACTCCGCAATGATCCTCCTGCTGATGATCACCAACGAGATTATCGGCGCGGCGCTGTACTATCCGCCGGAAGCCCTGGCCGGTACGCCAGAGCTGCTGAGCCCGAAAGGTCAGATTCTGTTTTTGGGGCCAAATCTGGTCACAGGCGTCGTGCTGTTTTCCCTTTACGGTCTGCTGATCAACCGGGTCAAATTTGATCTGTCCAGGCGGGACTGGTTTTTGTTCTGTGTTTTCCCCGCCAGTCAGTATCTGCTCATGTTCGGCTGGCTGGATGCGATCAGAACCGCGGCGGACGAAAGCCGGGTCATTTTCTTCATCATTGCCATCGCGGCCTCTGTCCTTGCCGATACAGGGCTTTTCCTCTCCGTTCGCCATATTGCCCAGCGCGCCCAGCTCAAGGCGGAAAATGCGCAGCTGGCCCGCCAGGTGGAGGCCCAGGAGAAGCATTATGCCGATCTGACCGCCCAATATGAGAGCATCCGCCGTATGCGCCATGACATCGCCAACCATCTGGACACCATGCAGGCCCTGCTGGAAAACAGCCGCAGCGGCGAGGCGGCCGCCTACCTCTCCGAGCTGAAAGCCGGCGCCTATGACTCCACCCTGGGTATCTGCGAAAATCCCATTATCGACGCCTTTCTGCACAACAAGATCGAGTCAGCCGGCGCCGCCGGTGTGGAGATCCGTGCCCGGGTCTCTCTCAGCGCCGGTCTGCCGGTGAGCAATGTGGATCTGGTGCGGGCCTTCGGAAATCTGCTGGACAACGCGGTGGAGGCCTGCGCCGACATTGCAGGGGCCTGTGTGAGCCTGCGCTGCGCCCAGCTGAGCGGCTGCCTTGTGATCTGCACGGAAAACCCCGTCTCCCACGCCCCGGCGGAAAAGCAGCGCCGGATCCCGGAACTGGAGCGGGGCGTGGGCAGCCGGGTACTGAAGGATCTGGCGGAAAAATACAACGGAAGCCTGAAGCAGGAACAGAAAGACGGTATTTTCAGGGCAGAGCTGATCCTGAATCTGAATCAAAGCTGAAATAATACCTGCGGTTCCCGGTTGGGAACCGCAGGTGTTTTTTTTATTTTTGCTTTGCCTGAGCCTTGGCCAGAAAGCTCTCGTTATTGACAATAAATCTCTGGTGGGTACCTTCGCCGATCTTCTCGTCCCCCGCCCAGGCGGTAACGATGAAGCTGAGCTTGCGCCGGTCCACCTCGACCAGTTCACTTTCAGCCCGGACCGTCATGCCAACGGGAGTGGCTGCCAGGTGTGAGATCTCCAGCCGGGTCCCCACGGTGCCCTGCCCTTCCTCCAGATAGGGCTGGACGGATTCCAGCGCGGCCTTTTCCATCAGCGCCACCATGGCGGGAGTGGCGAAGACCTCCAGTGCGCCGCTGCCCATAACAGCTGCGGTATTGTCATGGGTCACGAGCACTTCTGCCCGGCCTTTTAAGCCTGTTTTCAGTTCTGCCATAAGCTTATTTCAGGTTGGCTTTGATGACTTCGGCCAGTCTCTGGATGCCCTCGATGATCCGCTCGTCGGGCATGCAGGAGTAGTTCAGGCGCATGCAGTGCTTGTTTCCGCCGTTGGGGAAGAAGCCCTCGCCGGGAACATAGGCCACCAGCTTATCCAGGGCCTGGGGTGCCATGGCCTTGGTGTCGATATAGTCGGGCAGCTCCACCCAGGTGAACAGGCCGCCGTCGGGCCGGGTGTACTTGGCCTCAGGCGGGAAGTATTTGTCCATGGCGTCCAGCATCACGTCGCAGCGGTGCTTGTAGGTCTCCCGGATCAAGTCCACATGGGCGTCAAGGTCGTTGGTGTCCAGGAACTTGGACACGACCATCATGGAGATGGTGGCAGTCTGCAGAACGGCAGCCTGCGCGATCAGGGCAAATTTCTCGATCAGGGCGGTGTCGGCGCAGATCCAGGCCAGACGGTAGCCGGGAGCCAGGATCTTGGAGAAGGTGCCCAGATAGATGACGCGGCCTTCGGTGTCCATGGATTTCAGTGCAGGCAGATACTCGCCCTTATAGCGCAGCTCACCGTAGGGGTTATCCTCGATGACATACACATCGTGCCTGTTTACGATCTCCATAAACTGCTTGCGGCGCTCCAGAGGCCAGGTGCGTCCGCTTGGATTCTGGAAGTCGGGGATGACATAGATGAGCTTGACATTCTTGTTCTCGGTGAGCGTCTTATCCAACTCTTCCATGATCATGCCGTTTTCATCGGTGGGCACTTCCAGGAAGTTGGGCTGGTAGAGATTGAAGGCGTTGATGGCGCCCAGATAGGACGGGCTCTCCATGACCACCGCGTCGCCGGGGTTCAGGAACAGCAGACCGCAGTAATCCAGGCCCTGCTGGCTGCCGGCAGTCATGATGATATGGTCGATGTCGGTATGGATAGCGTTTTTCTTGAGCATACGCTCGGCGATCTGCTCTCTCAGCCGGGGCAGACCTTCAGTGGGGCCATACTGAAGCGCCACTCTGCCGGACTCTCTCAGCACGGCGTCGCTGGCTTCACGGATCGGATCAATGGGGAACAGCTCCGGCGCGGGCAGGCCGCCGGCAAAAGATATGATTTCGGGTCTTGCGGTTACTTTAAGTATCTCTCTGACGTCTGACGCTTTTACATTTTTCATTCTGTCTGCGAAATTGTACATGAGTTATTCCCTCCTGAATAGATTTTTATATAACCTCATGGATAAACATTACCACAAATCTTTTCTTCTGTAAATAATAAAACCAAACTTTAATTCGTTCATTTTTTGACACATCCTGCAGGCTTTCCGACAGTTTCAGCCCAAAAAGTTCAGAATTGCCACCTGAGGCTCCGTGTTTTCGTCAATTTCGATGGTGTCTGTGTCATAGTGCCGGATAAGCTCCGGGGAATCAAAAAGATCCGTCAGCGCCTCGATATGCTCAAGACGGCGGGTGCCGTAGTTTTTAAAGCGGTAGTGCATGGGGATGATGATTTTGGGCATCAGTTCCTCCGACAGGCGCCAGACCTCCTGTGCCGGCAGAGCGGTGCAGCTCCCGGCCCCCACCATCATCACGTCCGCGCCGAACATGCGGCCGGACTGTTCTCCCGTAGGCTTTGTGCCGATATCCCCCGTATGGACCAGCTTCAGCCCGTCCGCCTCCAGAATATGGACAAGGCTGCTGCCCCGCATCCTGCCGCTCACCGTGTCGTGGTCCACGGAAAAGGAGCTGATGGTAAAGGGGCACTGGCTCTCCGGCTTGCCGGACAGGGTGACTGCCTCCCGGCAGTTGTGCCCGTAGTGCTCATGGCTCACCAGCACCTTGTCCGCCCTTACATTCAGCTTGGGGTAGCCATAGGTATATTTGTAGTTATAGGGGTCGATCACCACCGTGTACCCCCTGTGTTTTATGGAAAAGCAGGCATGGCCCAACCATTGAATCTCCATCTTTATCCCTCCATTACATGCATAGCCCGGATCTCCGGGTTTTCTATATGCTCCATGATGTGCAGCGCGTGAGGCTCCAGATAGTCCCAGCTGCCGCAGCTCAGGCCCTGCTTTTGCAGCTGCCGGATAACAGCTGCGCAGATATCCTCGATCACGGCGCTTTTCAGGGACTGACCCTCCCGGTCGTTGGGGCCAGTCATCAGAAATTCCAGGGCGTCCTTCATTTCCCCCAGCAGGGGCAGGGCCGCCATGGCCCTGAACTGCCATTTGTAATAGGGCATATGGGCGCGGTTGAGCAGGAAGATCACCGCGCAGGCGGCGTTGACAAACTCGCCCAGGGCCAGCATGGCCGCCCCCTCCTCTCCGTGGCGCAGACAACGGGCATAATTGTACTGCCCGGACTGCGCCATCAGGGCACAGCCGGCGGCCAGCTTCTTTTTCCGTACGTCCTCGGGCATATTGTGGAGGATAGCCTCCCTGATTTCGGTAAACCTCCCCTGATCGTCCCGCCAGACCTGGCCGTTGCTGGCCTCCGCCAGCGCCCAGGAGGGCAGACTCATCCACTGCTGCCAGCACTCCGGCGCGCCGGCTGAGCCGGTATACCGGCGGTAAAAATCACTGATGCGCCGCACACCCAGAGATTTTTCCCCCAGAGCGCTGCGCTCCCCGCTCTTTCCGCCTGTCAGCTCCCGGTAGGCCCGGGAGAGCGGAACGCCGATGGCAATGTCCGTATCGTCATTGATCCAGAGGCAGAAGCCCCGCTGAAAATCGTGGTCCCGGGACACCTCATCGTCAAAACCGAAGCACTCCGAGCCGTGGCCCGCAAGGCCCACGGCAATGCGGCCTTCATAGGCGGGAAAGCGGCTGCGGATCAGCTCCGCCCCCTGCTCTTCATAAAAGGCTCTGGCCTCCTCAAGTCCCCGCATAGATTTTCTCCGCCCTTTCCTTCAGCTCCCTTGCCCAGAGGAAATAGCCGAAATAGTCAAAGCTGGGGGCACACTTGGAAATGCTGAAGGCGTGGTAGCCGTCCCGGGCCAGCCCCGGCGTGTTCAGACATTCCCAGGCCCGCTCCATGCACTGGCCGACGCGCTCATCCTCATGGTCCTGCCGGTCGTACAGCTCCGCCATGTTGCAGAGCGTCACGGCGATCTCGTTTTCCCCGGCGGGCAGCCGGGCCATGATCTCCATAGCCAGCTTATAATACCGCTCCGCCTCCTCATAGCGCCCCGCGTCGGCACAGGACAGGGCCATGTTGTTATACAGTCCGGCAAAGCGATAGTCCATGGGGTCCAGATTCTGGGCATATACCCGGCAGACATGGGAGAAAAACGGGGTGGATTCCTCCGCCAGGCCGAAGCACTTCATGGTGGTGGCGGCGTTGAGCATAACGGTAGCGCCGGACAGGGTCTGACCCATATTATGCTCACGGATGATTCTCAGGCCGTCTTCCACAGCGCTCAGGCCCTTTTCCTCATTTTTGCTGCGGCGATATTGGCCCATCAGCTCGCTGAGCATGCTCAGTTCGCCCCGCCAATCCCCCGCGGCGGCCGCCTGTTCCCGGCGTGCCTCCAGAAATCGCTCTGCCTCGCGCTCTCTTCCCTGTTCATAGAGCGCATCCAGTTCTTTGATGACTACCGGTACGTCCAGTACCCGGGGGCAGGGACGGTTGTCCGGTTCGCCGGTATATTCTCTCGTGTCAAAGCAGCACACAGGTTCCATCAGAGATTGCCCTTTCTTTCTTCAAGGTGTATAATACATTTATTATATGCAAAAAATAGCAGAAAAGCAAGTTGGAGGCTGTGGCATGAGCAACAGATTAGCGAAGGAAAGCTCCCCCTATCTGCGCCAGCACGGGGAGAATCCGGTGGACTGGTATCCCTGGTGTGAGGAAGCTTTTCAGCGGGCGAAGCAGGAGGACAAGCCTGTTTTTCTCAGCATCGGCTACTCCACCTGTCACTGGTGCCATGTGATGGCCCACGAGTCCTTTGAGGACAGGCAGGTGGCGGAAATTCTGAACCGGAACTTTATTTCTGTCAAGGTGGACCGGGAGGAGCGGCCGGATGTGGACGCGGTATACATGCAGGTCTGCACCGCCATAACCGGCAGCGGCGGCTGGCCCCTCACCATTATCATGACGCCGGAGCAAAAGCCCTTTTTTGCTGCCACCTATCTGCCCAAAAACAATACGTTCCGGCAGACCGGGCTTCTGCCCCTGCTGCACGCTGTGGCGGAACGCTGGAAGAACGGACGGGAGGAGCTTGTGCGTACCGGCGACGACATTACCGCTTTTCTCAGCCGCCAGAAGGTGGAAAAGAGCAGTTTCCCCTGCGAGGAGGATCTGAAGCGGGCAGCAAAGCAGCTGGCAGACTCCTATGATGAGGAATACGGCGGCTTCGGCTCCGCGCCCAAATTTCCCTCCGCCCACAACCTGATCTTCCTGCTGCGCTACGCCGCCCTCAGCGGCGACAAAAGTGCAAGGCGGCAGGTGGAAAACACCCTGCGGCAGATGTATAAGGGCGGCATCTATGACCATTTCGGCGGCGGCTTCGCCCGGTACTCCACCGACCGGGAGTGGCTGGCCCCCCATTTTGAAAAGACGCTGTACGATAACGCGCTTTTGGCCCTGGCCTATACCGAGGCCTGGCAGGACGGGCACATGGCCCTGTACCGCCAGGTGGCGGAGGATACCCTGGACTACTGTCTCCGGGAGCTGCAGCACGAAAAAGGCGGTTTTTTCAGCGGCCAGGACGCGGACAGCGAGGGCGGCGAGGGAGCTTACTATCTCTTCACTCCCCGGCAGATAAAATCCGTGCTGGGTGAGGATGACGGGCGGCATTTCTGCGAGTGCTACGACATCACAGAAGAGGGCAATTTTCAGGGAAAAAGCATCCCCAACCTGCTGCTGAACACCCGCTGGAACCTGCTGCCCGAAGGCTACGGGGAATTCCGGGAGAAGCTGCGGGAGTACCGCCGGAAGAGGATGGCCCTGGGGCTGGATGACAAGGTGCTCACCGGATGGAACGGCCTGATGCTGATGGCTCTGTCCCGGGCGGCCTGGGCTTTTGGCGATAAGCGGTATCTGGCCGCGGCGCAAGAGCTGGCGGCATTCATGGAAAAGGAGCTGGGTCGCGGAGCGCAGCTGAAGGCGGTATTCTGCCGGGGCGAGGCAAAGCTTCCCGCCCAGCTGGACGATTATGCCTTTTATGCCCTGGGCCTGCTGGAGCTGTACCGGGCGGACTTTGACCCGGCCCATATCCTTTTGGCCAAGGAACTGGCGGAGCAGATCCTCGACCGCTTTGCCGACGAAAAGGGCGGCGGCTTTTTCCGCACCGCCGAAGATGCGGAGGCACTGATCGTCCGCCCCAAGGAAATCTTCGACGGGGCCATGCCCTCCGGCAACAGTGCGGCGGCGGTGCTGCTGAGCGCATTGTGGCGGCTGACGGCGGAGATCCGCTGGCGGGAAGCCCGGGAAAAGCAGCTGAGCTTTATCTGCGCCAACCTGAAGCGCTACCCGGCAGGCTGCGCCTTTGGTCTGTGCGCTTTAATGGATGAGATCTATTCCACCCGGGAGCTGGTCTGCGCCGCCCCCGGCGAGGAGACCCCCGACATGCTGAAAACCGTCACCGCCAGGTACGCCCCGGAGCTGAGCGTGCTGCTGAAAACACCGGCAAGGGCTGACGTGCTGGCTCAGGCCGCGCCCTTTACCGCAGACTATGCCCCCAAAGACGGCAAAGCCGCTTTCTATCTCTGTGCCAATGGCGTCTGCCAGCTTCCGCTGACGGATATATAGGGGCAAAAAACTGTCTTTCTGAGGATCAAAGCGGCGAAGGCCTCCTTGCTCCTTCCGTTCTGTTCACGGGATTCTTCGCCGCTTCGCGGCTCAGAATGACAGCCAATGAAACGCCAAGGGACAAAAGATCCCGTATTCAGAAGGTTTTTTCTGAATACGGGATCTTTCACATTTTTATCCTATTATTTCCCGTGCCTGCCGGAATGCTTCTTTTTCCGGTGCCGGGCAAAAAACGCCGCTGCGGCAGCGAGAACCGCACAGGCGATCAGCAGGGCGAAAAACACGGTCCTGTTCCGGGCCTCTTCCCGGGCTTTTGCCGCGTTTTCCGCCGCAAGCCTTGCGCTCTCCTCGGCGGCAGCCTTCTCTGCGGCTTCTCTCTCCGCCTCTGCCTTCTGTACTTCCGCAAGCGCCAGCTGTTCGGCAAGTTTTTCCTGTTCTATCTGTTCTTCCTTTTCGGCGTACCGTTGATCCAGTTCGGCGCTGTAAGAGACCAGTTCCTCACAGAGCCTGCCGCAGAAGGCTTTCGCGTAATAATAGCCAAAGTCTCTTGTCAACACCGTGACCAGGATGGGGGTATCCGTATAGACGATACCGGCGATATGGTTCACCTGCTCGCCTCCAATGGTCAGGGAGCCGAATTTCTGGGCAATAACGAGATCAGTCAGCTCATTCTGTCGGAGAAACTCGCCGGGCTGGGCCTGGGACATATAGTCGATCACCGAGGGATACTGGTCGGAATTGGCATACAGCTCCCGCAGAATGTCGATCAGGAAGCGGCAGGAATACTTTGGTGTTTCCTCCCAACTCAGGAAACCCTCAGGCAGTTCATCATCCGTCCAGCCTGCCAGCTTCTGCTCATTTTCCCTCACTTTAGGCCAGGTATAAAAATAACTGGCGGTAGTAAAAGCGCGGGTATTGTCGGAGTTAACCAGACATTCCCGGAGCACTTCATCCGGTCCGCCCGCATAGTCGCCGATGGGGTTTTCACCGTTCAGCACGTCGTTTGCCAGCATCATCATCAGCGGAAGCTTGAAAACGCTGGCGGTATAATACCACTCGTCCCCGTAGTAAAACAGGGCCTCGTTGGTCTTGGTGTAGCAAAAGCCCACGCTGATACCGCAGTAATCGTCAGCTTCCCTTCCGAATTCCCGGATCAGAGCGTTTACGATTTCGGTAAACCCTTCCTCGTCCGCCACCAGGATCGGCTCATCCTCCTCCGGCAGCTCCGTCTCCGTTCCTTCCGCCCAAGCAGCCGGGGCAAGCAGATAGAGCATGGCCGCCGCGATAAAAAAGGAAAGCATTCTCGTTGCAAGTTTCATTGCCGCTCCTTATTTTTCCGGGATCGCCGTGGCAAAGTAAATAATGTCGCTCACGATCTGTTCACTGTTGTACTGCATAGGGTTGACCACCTGACCGTCCAGGATGATGACGCCGGTCTGTCCGCCGTCCAGCGTGTAAGCGTTGGGGCAGTCATGGTCCAGCATCACATCGGTGAGCTCCCTCAGCGTACAGCCCCACTTGCTGTATTCACTGTACGCGGAATTTGCGTTTACCGCCACGGTGAGGTAGTGGAGCGTCCCCATCTGGGCAATGGCCAGTCTGGGATAGTTATCTCCGATCTCCCCAAAGGAATAAAATCCGGGGCAGACGTCTTCTCCCTCCGAGATCAGCACCGGGCCGAAGCAGAGCGAAAAGGAAATGTTATTTTCAGCGATAAACGCCTCAGCCGCTTTTTCGTCGGTGAAGCTGTTGGCTTTTTTCAGGATGAAGTCTCCCTCTTCCGTAACAAAGCACACATCGCAGCTGGGCACAAAGCGTTCAAGCTTTCCTTCATAGACGCAGACGCCCGTCACCCGGGACCAGTGGTCATACAGATCAGCGCTGCTGGCGCAGACGGCGTTCACCTCTTTGGCCAGCTCCGAGGGGTAATCATACTGATTGCAGTCAAAGCAGTCCTGGACGATCTTCCTGCGAAGCTGGGATGCGTCGGAAACGAAGACCTCGCTGAAAGTACCCCAGCAGTTGCCCACCGGCTCATTCCAGACCAGCACCAATATGGACTCGTCCAGATAGTATTTCAGCGTCGCCCCTTCCACCAGGGGCAGCTCCTCGCTCCATACGGTCTCCTGATCGCCGATAAGCTGCTTTGCGTAAGCGGAATTGAGAAGCTTGCGAATTTCAGCGGGATCATCTGTCTCGCCGTAGCAGCGCTCATCCGGGACGTATCCGGCCCCGGCCCCCTCCGGGATCGCGTATTCCTTCCGCACATAGGAAAGCTTGCCGGGAAGGGCTTCTCTTCTCGCCTGCACCGCACTTTCCAGATCGGCCTGGGCGGTAAATTCCGTCAGCCCCTCCGACCAGGTATGTCCCGTCTCCTCACTGCTGATCCTGCGCAGGATCTCCGCAGGGGAATATTCCAGCAGCAGCGGAACGGCCAGAACCAGCAGCAGTACCGCAAGCAGGAAAAGGACAATAACCTGTACTGCGCTGCTGTTTTTTTTGCGTTTTTGCACTCTGCTCTCTCTCATTTGCTCTCGTCCGTCCTTCCGTTTGCCAGGATATTGCACAGCGCCTCAGAAAGGATCAGTTTCGGTGGCGTATCCATTGTGGTCTGAATGACAACGGTATCGGTCCGGAGATAAGCCTCCGCGTTTTCCATCCGTCCTGCCAGAACCTGGGCAAAAACCCTGTCCAGCACGTCCTGTCGGAAATTCAGCTCCTGGTCATAGATCTCCGCGGAACTTGCCGCTTCCTCCAGCTCCTGGTTCAGAATCTGCTGGATCTCCTCTTCCATGCCCTCTGTCAGCGCTGCGGCATCGAGCCAGGTAACAGACACCGTGTTGGCCACACCCTCATTTTTGATGACCTGGGAGGACAGGATCTGATAGGAAAAACTGCTTCTGGCAAGCTCGCCCAGCTCCCCGGTATACATGCCGGCGGCGATGCTGTAATTTTCCGTCAGCGCCTCCACGGTCTGGGCATCTCCCGCGGAAAAGGCCCGGAAAAATTCGTCAACCGCAGCGCAGGATTGGGAAATCGCTGCCTGCTTTCTTGTCTCTGCCGGGGTGAAGGTCTCCCGGAAAAAGCCGATCCTGATGCCCAGGACGGCAGCGGCCAGAATGGCGGTCACCGCAATGGCAATGCTTAAAATCTTGTTCTTTTTCATCTTGCAAATCTCTTCAATCTTCGTTATACAGCTCTCTGGAGGTATTCTCCAGCAGATCGTTTTTCAAAACATCCTCGCCTATGGTACTCCGGTACAGGCCGAACACATGGCTGTCCTGGGTGCCGCCCTGCCTTACATAGCTGTAATTAACCTGTGTAACATGATACTTCAGAGCCTGCACCGCTACCTCCATAGCGGTCTTGCCGTCAAAGGCATCCAGCGGTTTATCAAAATCCTCAATATAGATCTGATTCTCTCCATACAGATGGATATACATTTTCTGGGTATCCCAGGCTCCGTAGGTCTCCGCGCTCTCCGGGAATTCACCGGCGTCAGCCGCCAGCCCCACAGCTTCCTTGAGACAGCGGCCGTTCAGTTTGTGTGTATTGTGGCCGTATTCTCCGTTAAGATCGTGCCCCACGACCACAAGGGGTTGATACTTGCGGATCATCTCCACCTGGAATCCGATGAAGTTCTCCTCGCCGTAAAAGTTCTGGGTCTCATAATAAGAGTCGAACATCCGGTCCACCGCGTCGTAATTGATTTCGGGATAATAGCGCTCACCGGCGTACCAGAGGCCGTTTAACAGTTCATGGACCCTGTATACCCCGTCCCCGAACACATGGTTTGTCATGTAGACCACCTGGACCTTATAGCCCAGTTCGCCTGCATAGAGGGGAATGATACCGGCAAAAAAGCACCACTCGTCATCGGCATGGGTGGGGAACATCAGAATGTCCGCCTCGCCCTCCATCAGGGACCACTGCTGTACCCAGTCGGGATAATAGCCTTCGGTAAAGGCGTACAGCTCGCAGATGGCGGAATCCTCGGGCACCTTCAGATAGATCCTGTCCGTGGGCTCTTCCAGATCATAGCACTGGTGCAGAAACACCTGGTTTTCCACCGTCCGGTAGTTTTCGCCGTCGGTGCTCAGATACCACTCATCGGGCATGTTGTGCCACAGGATATACAGGCGGCTGAAGGGGGTCTCTGCGCTGATCTCCACAGGGGTATCCGCCATGATCGTCTGCACATAATACTGTGACCCGTCCAGCAGACCGCCGTTACCCGGGGCTTGGAGACTGACTTCCTCCGCCTCAAATTCATATTCCGGTTCCGGCTCCGGCGTGACTTCCGGCGTTTCCTCCGGCAAAGGCTCCGGCAAAGGCTCCGGCGTCTCTTCGGGCAAAGGCGCTTCAGACCCTGCAGGGGCCGTCTCCGCCGGCAGCGGGGCCGGTTCCTCCCTGGTTTTACCGCAGCCGGCCAGCACAAGTAACAGCAAAAGCCCCGCGATCAGGATAACAAATTTTTTCTTCATGATTATTCCTCTACTCCCTCGCTCAATACCAGGCCCAGCCGAAAAGCACATAATAGACAATATACTGCCAGGCAGAAAAATCAACCGTGATATCGCAGGACGAAGAGGCAAAGCCGTCCTCAGACGCGCAGATGATCTCAGCGCTCCCCCTGCCAACGGCGGTTACGGCGCCGTTTTCATCCACAACAGCCACATTCTCGTCGGTGGAATGCCACTGCACGGCCTTGTTTGCCGCGTTTTCCGGCAGTAACAGCGCGCTCAGCTCCGTTTTCTGCTTATAATGCAGCGCAAGGCTGCTTTCCGAAAGCCGTATCTCTTCCGCTGCCACCAGCTTGTCCAGGATCACGCTCTCCAGCTGCTCGCCGCAGCGGGTGCAGTACAGCGCCCCCTCGCCCTGGCTGTCGTAGCTTGGCGGCGTGAGGACCGTCAGCTCCTCCGACGGCACATGGTACGGCAGAACATAGCTGTCTCTCCAGCGGTATCCGCAGGTGGTACACCTGTGCTCCGTGTAGCCGCAGTGATGGCAGTCCGCCTCAACCACAGTGTCCTCATATACCGGGGACGCGCATTTTTCCGGGGACAGCTCCGTGTCGTAGACAAATACTTCGTCTCTGACGAAACCGGACTCGTCGTTTTCCACACGGGGCGCCCAGTGGAACAGATCCTCACCCACCAGGGCCTCGCAATAGGCCCGGCGGTCGTAGTTCTTCTCGAAGAAATGGATGGCCCCGGCCACACGGTTGTGGTCTATGGTCTTTTCCACATATTCAAACTGCATCCGGAAGCTCATGCCCACAAGACCGCCGCTGTGCACATAACCGTGGGTGGAAATATAGCCGTCGATCTCCACGTCGTTATAGGACATGTTGCAAAGGCCGTTGGATTCCAGGCCGCCCAGATACATCTCGCACTTGGCGTTATCCGGATTTCTGTCGTAAAACAGCAGCTCGGCCTTCACACCGCAGTTTCGGATGGTGGTGTCGCCGAAGCCCACAACGCCGCCGACGCCCACGTTGGTTCCGCCGGCGTAGAGGCGTACTCTGCCTTCCAGCGTACAGTTTTCAATGACGGTATTGATGCCGTAACCCACAAGCATGGCGCAGAAGCAGTCCTCATCGCTGGTGATATCCACATCCACCCCCAGCAGGCTGAGATCTTTGATCACCGCGTCATTGGCCACGGAAAACAACGCGGCAAAGCGTGTTTCGTTGTACCGCTTCATGTTTCCGTCAAAGGTCAGCATGGTCTCTTCGGAAAGGCAGTCAATGCTCAGGTTGACGATGGTATGACCCGCACCGTCAAAGCTGCCGAAAAACGCCAGGGGCTGCCAGTCTACACCGGCCATGTCGATGTCGCTGCAAAGAATATAAGTCCCGTAAGGGTCATCCCGGATCTGCAGAAGATCCTGGGCAGTATAGACATAATGGGTCTCCGTGCCCTCTGCCAAAGCCGTGGCGCCGGGCAGCAGAGTCAGGAATAACAGGGTTGTGATCAGAAGGAAAATGCTTTTTCGTTTCATTATGCATAGCCTCTTTGCCATGACTTGTCAAAATCCAGTTTGTCCAGCGGGGAGTTATAGTTCCCATAGCCGATCTGCTCTCTCAGCAGAGCATAGCGTTCCGCATAGCTGCCGTCGGACAGCGTACGCCAGCCGAAAGCGGTCAGATCGTCGCCCTCTCTGAAGACGATCTCGCAGTCCGGGAGGCGCTGGACGATCTCCTCCTTCTGCGCGTAAGGGATGTAATAATCGTTGATGCCCCACAGGCGCTTCAACTCCGTCAGTCCGTACAGCGGGGAGATATCCTTTGCCGGAATAAGGCTGATGTTCAGATGCTCCAGCTTGGTACAGGACGCCAGCGGGGACAGATCCTTTACCTCGGTTCCGAATATCTCCAGATACTCAAGCTCCGGGCAGTTTGCCAGAGAAGAAATATCCTTAACGGCTGTAAGGCCGACAATGAGCACTTTGAGCTTGGGCATATTGGCGGTAAAGCTGATGTCCGTCAGCCACTCGTCATGCCCCAGGTCGATATATTCCAGATCCCGGCAATAGTCCAGCACATGGCAGTTTTCATCCCGGACATACACAGACCAGAGAACCGTTGCATCCGTAAGAAGGCTGTCTGAGTAGAAGTGAACCCGCCAGGCGATCCCCTTGTCCGGAAACTCGTCCCGCAGTTTACTAAGCTCCTCATAGGAGGGGCCGCAGTTATCCAGTACAAAGCGTTTGCACCCGGCAAGCAGCGGGAGAGCCATCCTGACCGTGTCCAGATCATCGTTGCCGAGACCTGCCTTTTCGTAAATGATCTCTTCCCTGTCCCAGCTCAGCTCCTGGCCAAAAAGGGTAAAGGCGCACTTGAGCTGAATGTTCTCCGGCAGCGCATCTCTCAGTGCCGCCAGTTCCTCCAGCGACCAGCCGCAGGAGCCGTCCTCCCGCAGCAGATTGACCGCAGACGCCTTGGGAAACAGTTCAGCGATGGTTTCCGCGCTGCGCAGGACATCTTCACTGAAGGGCGTGCCGCTCAGATCTATTTCAGACGCGTCGCTCCTGACCTTTTCGCCGGCAAAATCGGCATAATAGGAAAAATCCACCGCAGGACAGGCGTCTCTGACAGCCCTGATCTGTTCCGGGCCCAGAAGATCGTCAACGGAGACCGATTTCAGGTTTTTGAAATACCGGCTGTAATGGCAAAAAGCCTCCACCATGTTCTGATCCATGGTCTCAAACAGAAGCTCCTCGTCTGTATTCCACGCAGTCACATCCCCTATGGCGATCTCATAGCGCACAGAGACCTGGGGATGGGCGGATATGTATTCCTCAATGGCGTCATAGCAGTCGCTGTTGACGATCTGAAGTTCCTTCAGGCTTTTATATGCTTTCAGGTCAGAGATGGTCTCTGCCGTGACTTCGGTTTCAAGGCTCTCCAGCTTTGCTTTCCCGCCGCAGCCGGAAAGCATGAGCACAAGCAGCAGGGCGAATACGATTTTCCAGGTAATTTTTTTCATTTTGACTCCACTTCTGTTTTCGCTGCATGGTCCGTAATTGACATTTTTGCTCCTGAATGATATTTTCTATATGCATTCGACCCGAACCGGAGGAACACATGAACCATTTTTTACATAATAAAAGGGGAATAAGTCTCTTTGCGGCAGCGCTGTTCCTGCTTCTCACCGCCTGCGCAGCCCGGGATGCCCAGATGGCTGAGCCGGCCTTACCTGAGGAAACGGAAGCCGCCGGCGAGCTTATTTTCTATAATAAATCTCTCGAGATCAGCGAGGTCATGCTGCATAACAAGGCCACGCTCATGGACGGGGATGGCCATTTTCACCCCTGGATAGAGCTGCACAATATGTCCGACGCCGATGCGGAGCTGAGCGGCTGGTCTCTCTCCGCCGGGGGAGACTCCTGCACGCTTCCCGATGTGGCCCTGGCCCCCGGAGAATACACGGTTCTCTTTCTGACCGGCTCCTCTCCCTGTGAAGGAACGGATGCCGCCGCTCTTACTCTGAAAGCTGAAAATACGCTTACGCTGACTGCGCCGGATGGAGAAGATGTCTTCTCCCTGGTCTGCACGGATACGTCCCCGGATATGTCCCTGGCAATGGATGAGGACGCCTCCTTCGGCTGCTCCGTCTACCCCACGCCGGGCTATCCGAACACCGACAGCGGATACTGCGCCTGGCAAAGCGGAAAAGCTGTGCCCGTTCCCGTTGCCATCAACGAAGTTTCTCCCGCCTCCGCCCTCTGCGAGGACTATGTGGAAATAAAAAACACGTCCGATTCCGACGTGAACCTGTCAGATTACTGTCTCTCCGACAGCTTCGGCAAGCTCTACCGATCTCCGCTGCCGGATATGCTGCTCTCCCCGGGAGAAATTGCGGTTTTTTATTGTGATGACGTCCTTGACTTCTCCCTTGACCCGGATGAGGAGGCCGTCTATCTTTCCAACGGCTCCGGCTGTGTCGATTATCTTCCGCTGGCAAGCATCCCCGCCGGAGGAAGTGCAGGCCGGATCGACGGGGAGCCGGGCGTTTTTCTCTTCTCTTCGCCCAGTCCTGGGGAGGAAAATCCCGATGGCGCAAGACAGGTCTCCGCGCCGCCCGAGGTCAGCGTTCAGCCGGGAATATATGAAAAAATACAGGAACTGACGGTAGAAATTCTCAGCCCATCAGTGGTTTATTATACAACCGATTATTCTTCTCTGTCAACCGACTGTTCGGTTTATTCCCAGGCCCTGACCCTTACGGAGACCACGGTGATCCGCGCCTTTGCCCGGGAAGAGGGCAAGCTTCCCAGCCCCACCGTCACCTTCAGCTATATCATCAACGAAGGGCTTTCCCTGCCGGTCATCAGTCTTGTCACCGACTCCGGCGCCTTCCGCGATTTGAGCAAGACCGAGGAAAT
Organism: Clostridiales bacterium; assembly: GCA_022787565.1. Taxonomy (GTDB): domain Bacteria; phylum Bacillota; class Clostridia; order Oscillospirales; family Oscillospiraceae; genus Limivicinus. The sequence continues at coordinate 22,057 of JALFVN010000009.1, forward strand.
CTCCGGCAATCTCTCCTTTTTTGAAGAATCAGGGTCCTTTTCCGCCAACTGCGGCATCACGCTCAGCGGCAACAAGAGCCTGAACTACCCCAAGAAGAGCCTGAACATCAAATTCCGCAGCTGCTATGGTCCCTCCACCGTAAGTTATGACCTGTTCGGCGCGGAGGTAAAGGAATTCAGTTCTCTGAATATCCGGGCCGGGCAGGATTATGTGTACAGCTTTATCAAAAACGAGCTGTGGCAGGACCTGTGCCTGGAAGCGACGGACAATGTCCTCTCCCAGCACAGCCGCTACTGTGCCATGTTCTTCAACGGCGAATTTTATGGCATTTACGCCCTGAAGGAAAACATGTCCGCTTCCCTTTACGCCTCGGTCAAGGGCGTTGACAAGGACGACGTGGAGGTGGTGAAGCTGCCCGCCCAGCGGGGGAGCAGCTTTTATGAGGAGGTTGAACTGTACTGCCAGCAAAACGATCTCAGCGACGAGGAATGTTACGCCCATCTTGCTGCGCTGATCGACATGGACAGCTTCGTTGATTACTATGTTGTCATGGGCTTTACCGGCAATAACGACCTTTACAGCAATGTTCGCCTGTACCGGTCGGAGAAAAACGGGTTGAAGTGGTCTCTGGCCTTTTATGATCTGGACCTGGCCTCCAGGGATCCGGCCCATGCCTACACAAACCTCACTTCCCACTATGATTTTGACGGCAGCCCGACCCTGGAGCTGATGTACAGAAAGCTGCTTCAAAACAGCGATTTCCGCCAGCTTGTGATCGAGCGCTTCTCCGCTCTTTACGGCAATGTGCTCTCCAACGAGAATCTTGTCAACAAAATTGAAGCGTACAGAGCGATCCTTACGCCGGATATGCAGCGGGATCACGACCGGTGGTATCTGGAAACCGCCGTTTGGGAACGCTGTCTGAACAATCTGGCCGGGCTCTTCACCAAAGAGGATTGGCAGGGCCGTGCTTTGGATAACTTCTGCCGGATCCTGAACATCAGCGCGGAAGAAAGAGCGCTTTACTTCCCCTGAGCCTCATCCGCAGGTACAGGGAAATCCGCAGAGAATACACCGGGCAGCATGAAAAACAAAAAAAGACAAAGGATCCCGTATTCAGAAGAGAAACCTTCTGTTTACGGGATCCTTTGCTGCGTTCAGGATAACAGCAAAAAATTTTGTTTATCGCTTATACCAGCTTTTCCATTTCGTCCACCAGCTCGCCGAAGAGCTGGAGAGCGGAATTCACCGGGTCGGGACTGCTCATGTCCACACCGGCGATCTTCAGCAGGGAGATGGGATCACTGCTGCCGCCGCTGGAGAGGAAGCGCTTGTAATCCTTAACAGCACTCTCGCCCTCGCTGAGGATGCGGTTGGCGATGGCCACAGCGGCGGAGAAGCCGGTGGCATACTGGAACACATAATAATTATAGAAGAAGTGGGGAATGCGTGCCCATTCCAGAGCGATCCCGTCGTCAGACACCATGTCCGGGCCGAAGTACAGCTTGTTCAGCTCGTGGTACCTGGCGGAGAGGGCGTCGGCAGTCAGGGCTTCGCCCCGCTCGGCCATGCGGCCGATCTCCAGTTCAAACTCGGCAAACATGGTCTGGCGGTAAACGGTACCTTTGAAGGAGTCCAGGAAATGGTTGATAAGATATGCCCGCTGCTTTTTGTCCGTGGTCTTTGAAAGCAGATGGCGCATGAGCAGAACCTCGTTGCAGGTGGAGGCCACCTCGGCCACGAAGATGACGTACTCGCTGGTGCTGACCGGCTGGTACTTGCAGCTGTGATAGCTGTGCAGAGCGTGGCCCATCTCATGCGCCAGGGTGAACATGCTGTCCAGGGTGTCCTTATGGTTCAGCAGCACATAGGGGTGGGGACGGGAGTTGCCGGAGGAATAGGCGCCGCCCCGCTTGCCCTCATTTTCATACACGTCGATCCAGCGGTTATTGAAGCCTTCCTTCAGCAGAGCCACATAGTCGTCGCCCAGAACCTGCAGAGCTTCCAGCACCGTCTCCCTGGCCTGATCATAGCTGATCTTCTCGGCGGCGTCGGCCACGATGGGAGTGTACACATCGTACATATGCAGCTCGTCCACGCCCAGCATTTTCTTGCGCAGTGCCACATAGCGGTACATCTTGTCCAGATTGGCGTGGACTGCCTCGATCAGGTTCAGATAGACCTCCTGGGGCACCTCGGTCTCATCCAGGGCGGCGGCCAGGGTGTTGGGATATTTCCGCGCAGAGGCAAAGAAGCGGCGCTGCTTGAACTCTGCGTCCAGCGTGGCGGCAATGGTGTTCCTGTATTCAGCCATGCGGGCATAATAGGTCTCGAAGGTGTTTTTGCGCAGCACCCGGTCGCTGCTCTCCAGCAGGGGAACAAAAGAGCCGCCGGTAAGCTGGTGCTTCACGCCATCTTTGTCCTCCACCTCCGGGAATTTCAAATCCGCGTTGCGGAACACGCTGCCGATGTCATCCGGACTATGGGCCATCTCCCCCGCTGCAGCCAGAAGGGTCTCCTCCGGCGGGGTGAGAATATGCTCCGCTCTGCGCCGGATACGGTACAGGCTGCGGCGATAGGTCTCCAGCTCCGGCTGGGCCACGAAGAAAAGGTTCAGGGTATCCTGGGGGATGGCCATGATCTCCGGCGTGGAGAAGGCCGCTGCGCTGGAAATAGCCACAAAGGTGCTCATAGCCTTGCCGCGCATATCCTGATATACACTGTTTCCCTGATCCTGGTCGTTTTTGCAGCTGGCATAGCCATACAGGGGAGACAGGCGCAGTTCCACTTCATCCTCCAGACGGAAGAAGGAAAGCAGCGTCTCCGCGCTCTCGCCCAGCTTGCCCTGGAAGGCCGCGATCCGTCCGGGCATTTCCTTGAGGGCCTCGTTTTCTTTATACCATGCCTCGTCGCTTTCAAACATGTCCTGCAGGTTCCAGGTATACTTCTCGGGAACCTCACTTCTTTTGGGAATTGTATTTTCTGCCATTGAATAACCTCCGTTGAACATTCTGTAATAATGGTTTTATTATACCACAGTATTTCGTTTCTTGCAATTGCCGCCTTTCCTTCGAATATACTGGTATCAAAAAAGCGAAAGGATGATCCCATGGAAATATATACGGTAAGCCCGGGTGACAGTTTATGGCGCATTGCCAGACGCTACGGCACTGACGCGGAAGAGCTGGCCCGCATCAACCAGCTCAATGATCCCTCCCGCCTGGTGTCAAGGCAGGCCTTACTTGTCCCCTCGGCTGAAACAGGCAGCCGTCCCCCCATTGAGGTGAACGGCTATGCCTATCCCAATATTGCCCGGAACGTGTTAGACGAGACCCTGCCCTATCTCAGCACGCTCTGCCCTTTCAGCCATCATATGACCGTCACCGGGGAACTGATCCCCATTCCCGACAGCGCCATGGTGGAGGCCGCCCGGGCAAACGCTGTGGCTCCCCTGCTGACCGTCACCAATCTGGGGGAAAGCGGCGGCTTTTCCGGAGAAATCGCCCACGCGGTATTCACCGACCGGCAGGTGCAGGACCGCTTTTTCGAAAACCTGTTCTCCGCCCTGCATCAGAAGCCCTATTACGGCGTGAATTTCAACATTGAGTACGTTTTTCCCTATGACCGGGACAGCTACAGCCAGTTTCTCCACCGGGCTTCCGAAGCCCTCCACGCCCAGGGCTATTTTCTCAGCACCGCTATCGCCCCCAAGGAGAGTGACAGCCAGGAGGGGATCCTCTACTCCGCCCACGACTACGAAGCCCACGGCCGCTGGGCCGACCGGGTGATCATCATGACCTATGAATGGGGCTATACCTACAGCGCTCCCCAGGCGGTGTCGCCGGTGAACCGGGTGAGGCGGGTGCTGAAATACGCGGTGACACAGATTCCCGCCGGGAAGATTCTGATGGGTTTTTCCAACTATGGCTACAGCTGGAATCTGCCCTGGCGGCAGGGTGACGCGGCAAAGGTCATCTCCAATTCTGCCGCCATGAACCTGGCCGTCTCCGTGGGGGCGGAGCTGAAATTTGACCAGACCGCCCAGGCCCCCTTTTTCAGCTACACCGACAGCGCCGGTCAGCGGCATGCGGTTTGGTTTGAGGACGTGCGCAGCGTGCAGGCCCGGCTTCAGCTGGTGAAGGAATTCGGCCTTGCAGGAATAAGCATCTGGACCATCAACCAGCTTTTCCGCCCCGCCCTTCTGCTCTTGCAGAGCATGTACAGCGTGGAGAAGCTCATTTAAACATAGAAGATCCCCCGGCGCGAGCCGGGGGATTCGAGATTATATCTTACTTCTTGCTCTTGATGTATTTGTCGATGCTCTTGGCGCCGGTCTTGCCTGCGCCCATGGCCAGGATGACGGTGGCCGCGCCGGTGACAGCGTCGCCGCCGGCGAAGACGCCCTCGCGGGAGGTCTGGCCGTTCTCGTCTGCCTCAATGCCGCCCTTTTTGGTGGTGGCCAGGTTCTTGGTGGTGGACTTGATCAGGGGGTTGGGGCTGGTACCGATGGCGATGACCACCGCGTCGCAGTCCAGCACCCAGTTGGAGCCTTCCACGGGGACAGGACGGCGGCGGCCCTTCTCGTCCGGCTCGCCCAGTTCCATCTTCTGCAGCTCGATGCCCACCACATGGCCGTTCTCATCGCCCTTGATGGAAACCGGGTTATTGAGCAGCATGAACTCGATCTCTTCCGGCTCGGCGTGCTCCACCTCTTCCTTACGGGCGGGCAGCTCGTCCTTGCCGCGGCGGTAGGTGATGTAGACATGCTCCGCGCCCAGGCGCTTTGCCACACGGGCAGCGTCCATGGCCACGTTGCCGCCGCCCACGATGGCTACGCGGTTGAACTTCTTGATGGGCGTATCGTAATCGTCCCGGTAGGCTTTCATCAGGTTCACGCGGGTGAGGAACTCGTTTGCGGAATAAACACCCAGCAGATTTTCGCCGGGGATATGCAGAAACTGGGGCAGACCCGCGCCGGAGCCGATGAACACGGCCTCATAGCCGTCCTCGAACAGCTCGTCCACGGTCAGAGACTTGCCGATAATGGCGTTGGTAACGATCTGGACGCCCATGGCCTTCAGGTTTTCGATCTCCGCAGCCACGATCTCCTTGGGGAGACGGAACTGGGGGATGCCGTAGACCAGAACGCCGCCGGCCTTATGGAATGCCTCGAAAATGGTCACGTCATAGCCCATCTTACGCAGGTCACCCGCGCAGGTCAGGCCCGCAGGGCCGGAGCCGATGACGGCGATCTTGTGCCCGTTGGATTCGGGCACGGTGACGGCAGGCTTATCCTCCTTGGCCATGTGGTAGTCAGCCACAAAGCGCTCCAGACGGCCGATGCCCACGCTCTCGCCCTTGATGCCTCTCACGCACTTGCTCTCGCACTGCTTCTCCTGGGGGCAGACGCGGCCGCAGACGGCCGGCAGGGAGTTGGTGGAGGTGATAATATCGTAAGCGGCGTCAAAGTCGCCCTCGGCCACTTTGGCGATAAACTCGGGGATGCGCACGGATACGGGGCAGCCGGTGCGGCACAGGGAGTTTTTGCAGTTGAGGCAGCGCTTTGCCTCGTCGATGGCCATCTCGGCGGTGTAGCCCAGAGCCACCTCGTCAAAGTTTTTGTTCCTTACCAGAGGATCCTGCTCCGGCATGGGATTTTTCTGCATTTTCATATTAGCCATTGCGTTTTCCTCCCGTCATTCTGCAGATATGCTGAGCGGCCTCATCCTGCTCGTCCTTATAGAAGGCGGCGCGCTTGAGGAGAGAGTCGAAATCCACTTCATGGGCGTCAAAGTCCGGGCCGTCCACGCAGGCGAACTTGGTCTCTCCGCCCACAATGACGCGGCAGCCGCCGCACATGCCGGTGCCATCCACCATGATGGGGTCAAGGGAGATGATGGTCTTGATCCCGTAGGGGCGGGTGACGTCGGCCAGGAATTTCATCATGATATCCGGGCCGATGGCAATGACCCGGTCAAACTGGGGCTTGCCCTCGGCGATATTGGCGTCGATCTCCTGCTGGAGGTACTGGGTGGTGAAGCCTTTTTCGCCGTAAGTGCCGTCGTCCGTGCAGATAATGAGCTTGTCGGAGGCCGCCTTCAGCTCCTCCTTCAGGATGACGATATCCGCGCTGCGGAAGCCGGCGATGAAGGTCACTTCAATGCCCAGCTTGTGCATCTCCTTGGCAATGGGATAGGCAATGGCGCAGCCCACGCCGCCGCCCACCACGCAGACCTTCTTCAGGCCTTCCATCTCGGTGGCTTTGCCCAGAGGGCCAACAAAGTCGGAGATATAATCCCCCTCCTCCACGGTGTGGAGCATTCTGGTGGTGCGGCCGGCTGCCTGTACCATAACGGTAACGGTGCCCTTTTCCCGGTCCCATCCGGCAACAGAGACGGGAACGCGCTCGCCCTGCTCATCCAGACGGAAGATCACGAACTGACCCGCCTGGGCATGACGCGCCACCAGCGGGGCCTCGATCTCGAAGAGGCAGATGGTCTTTGCCTCGTTTAAAAATCTTTTGCTTACAACCTTGTACATCAAAACACCTCTATTTGCTTTGTAGTTTTGTTCATCCTGCTTTATTTTACTCTCCTGTGCCCCTAAAGTCAAACCTTATTCTATGACTAATTACAAAGCCTTCTGTATCATCTCCGGTTCTGTTTGGCGGCAGCCTCTTTCAGCTCCGTCACATAACGCACCACATAGTTGGCAAAGCGCCGGGTGGCAGGGCCGGCCTTTTCCCCGGCGGCAATGGCAATGCCGATGGTGCGCTTTGCCTCCGGGATCAGGGGCAGGATCTGCACATTGTCGCTTCTGCCCTTCAAGAGCAGCTCCGGCATGATGCTGATGCCCAGCCCCTGCTCCACCATGGCGATGATGGCATAATCGTCCTTGGTATAAAAGCGGACATTGGGCTTTACTCCCGCGGCCTCCAGTGCCCGTCGGGCGTCGTGGTCGGAGCTCTGGAGCAGACTGATAAAGGGCTCCGTCTCGCACTCCACCAAGGGAAACTTGGGGTAATGTTCAAAGCGGCTGCCCCGGGGCAGTATGGCCAGAAGCCTGTCCTCCATCAGGGGGATGCACTCGCAGTCCAGCGCGCAGGGCACGTTCACAAAGCCGATATCGATGCTGCCGTCCTGGAGCCACTGCTCCACGTCGTGATAGTCTCCGTTCAGCAGTTTGAAATCCACACTGGGGTAGTCCTGCTGGAACTCCTTGAGCACCGCGGGCAGCCAGTGGACGGCGACGGAAGTAAAGGCCCCGATCCGTACGGTGCCGCTTTCCAGCCCCCGGATGGCCGAGGCGGTCTGCTTCAGCCGTTCCGCGCTGCCCAGCAGATCCCGCACCGCAGGCGCCATCCGCTCTCCCTCCAGCGTCAGCTTCACGCCCGCACGGCTCCGCTTCAAAAGGGCAAAGCCCAGTTCCTCCTCCAGACTGTTGATGCTGTGGCTGACAGCGGACTGGGTGCAGCCCAGTTCCTCCGCCGCATTGGTCAAGCTCCCCTGTTCCACCACGGTGATGAAAGCCTGATATTTCTGTATGTTCATGCGCTCTCCCGCCTTTACATGAATTCTTTTCATGTGAACATGAAAAGAATTAAGATAATTGATATTATAGACGAAAAAAAGCAGAAAGCAAGGGAAAGATGCTGTTTTCTCCCTTGTCAGTTCCGACCGGGAGCGTATAATTGCAACATCTTCACAAAAAGGCAGGACTTATCATGAACGCATCCGTATTTATTCTGATCTCCATCATTGTATATCTGCTGGGTATGCTGGCCATCGGCGCATATTATTCCCGGCGAAACAACAGCTCTACCGACTTTTATCTGGGCGGACGCAAGCTTGGGCCCATTGTGGTGGCGCTGAGTACCGAAGCCTCCGACATGAGCAGCTGGCTTTTGATGGGCGTCCCCGGACTTGCCTATTTCTGCGGCCTGGCCGACGCCGTATGGACGGTCATCGGTCTGGCGGTGGGTACATATCTGAACTGGCTGATTGTGGCCAAACGGCTGCGCCGCTATTCGGTGAAGGTTGACGCCATCACCATCCCCGATTTCTTCGCCCACCGTTTCCGCGACAGGAGCGGTCTGATCGAGGGGATCGCCGCCCTGATCATCATTGTTTTCTTCGTTCCCTACACTGCTTCCGGCTTTGCTGCCTGCGGCAAGCTGTTCACCAACCTCTTTGACGTGGACTATATAGCGGCCATGCTTATCAGCGCCGCTGTCATCGTGGGCTACTGCGCCATGGGCGGCTTTATGGCAGCCAGCGTCACCAGCCTGATCCAGAGCATCGTCATGACCGCAGCCCTTGTGGTTATTCTGATTTTCGGCATCAACACAGCAGGCGGCTGGGGCGCCGTGGTGGAAAACGCCAGGTCCATTCCGGGCTACCTGAGCCTGACCGCCAGCACCACCATCAACTCCGCCGTTCCCGGGAAATACGGCTTTCTGACCATTGTCTCCACGCTGGCCTGGGGTCTGGGCTATTTCGGCATGCCCCACATTCTCAACCACTTCATGGCCATTAAAGACGAGGAGAAGCTGAAAATCTCCCGCCGCGTAGGCGAGACCTGGGTCATCATCTCCATGAGCGTTGCCATCATTGTGGGCATTGTGGGCTTTGCCATGAGCCGCACGGGCGCGATTACCACCTTTGAAAGCTCCTCCGCCGCTGAGGCAGTCATTGTCCACATCGCCTCCCTTCTGGCCGAAAACGGCGTTCTTGCCGCTCTGCTGGCCGGACTTGTGCTGGCCGGTATTCTGGCCTCCACCATGTCCACCGCTGACGCCCAGCTGCTGGCCGCCGCCTCCAGTATCTCCCACAACCTGCTCCAGGGCGTGTTTCATCTGAAGCTCTCCAACAAGCAGGAGATGCTGATCGCCCGCGTCACCGTCCTCGCCGTGGCCGTAATGGGCTGCCTCTTTGCCCGTGATCCCGGCAGCTCCGTGTTCGGCATCGTCTCCTTCGCCTGGGCCGGTTTCGGCGCGGCCTTCGGCCCGGTAATGCTCTTCTCCCTGTTCTGGAAGCGCAGCAACCGTTACGGTGCTCTGGCCGGACTCATCACCGGCAGCGCGGTGGTATTTATCTGGAAGTATCTGGTCCGTCCCCTGGGCGGAGCCTGGAACATCTATGAGCTGCTGCCCGCCTTCATCGCGGCCTCCATCGTCATTGCAGTTGTCAGCCTGCTTACCCCTGCTCCCGAAAAGGAGATCGTGGAAGAATTCGAATCTGTGGGAAAATAAGCATAACACGTTAAAACCCGGTGATTTCCGACAAAGGAAGTCACCGGTTTTTTTACATTCTGCTATTTGACGGAAACGGGCAATGGTGATATCATTCAGTTGAAATCAAATTTTATTCCGGGAGGGATCCTCCGTGATTCTCAACAACGCAAGGATTTTTCGCAGCGGCCATTTTGAGACCGGCTCCATTGCCTTTTCAGACACCGTAAGCGGCTTTGAACCGGGTCCCGGCATTGACGTGAAGGGCGCCTATGTTGTCCCCGGCTTTATCGACGTCCACACCCACGGTGCCGCCGGACTGGACGCCAGCGACTGCACGGCAGAGGAGATCCCCGCCCTGTCCCAGTATTACTGCGGCCACGGCGTCACCTCCTTCTGCTTCACCACCATGACCATCCCCGAGGCGGCGCTTGTCCGGGTAATGAACAACATCCGGGGCTTTTCCCGGCCCGCAGACGGGGCAAAGTGTGCCGGCGTCCATATGGAAGGCCCTTTCCTGTCCTACAAGAAGCGGGGCGCTCAGGCGGCGGAGAATCTGCGCCTGCCGGACATCGACATGTTCCACCGCCTCAACGAGCTCAGCGGCGGACAGATACGCCTCATTACCGTAGCCCCGGAGCTGGAGGGCATGACGGAGTTTATCCGGGAAGTCTCCAGGGTCTGTACAGTATCTCTGGGCCACAGCACTGCGGACTTTGACACCGCCATGGCCGGCTTTGCCGCCGGCGCTTCCCACGCGACCCATCTCTTCAACGGCATGCAGCCTTTCCACCACCGGGATCCGGGCCTTGTGGGCGCAGCCTTTGCCGCCGGGGCAAGGGCAGAGCTGATCTGTGACGGCATCCACATCCACCCGGCGGTCATTCTGGCCGTGCACAGGATGTTCGGAGAAAGGCTTGTCATCATCAGTGACTCTCTCCGCTGCGCCGGACTGACCGACGGGCATTACGACCTGGCCGGTCAGCCCATTGTGGTCAAGGGCGGCAAAGCCACCCTGCTGGACGGCACCATTGCCGGTTCCTCCACCAACCTGCTGGACGAGCTGAAAAACCTGGTGTCTTACGGAGTGCCCCTTGAGGCGGCTATCACCGCCATGACCGAATCCCCGGCCCGGGCCATCCGCATGTTCGACCGTATCGGCTCTCTGGACGTGGGCAAGTGCGCCGACCTGCTGGTGCTGGACAAGGAGCTGAATCTGAAGGCCGTCTTTATTGACGGTGAACCCGCCTGGGGCAGTCTGGAATAAAGTCCGGGCAAAAAAAGAACACCGTTGTTCACTTTTGAACAGCGGTGTTTTTCGTTTTTCTGATCAGAGCTTTGCTCTGAGCTTTGCGATGCAGTCGGGGCAGACGTTCTTGCCCTTGAAGTTGATCACATTCTTTGCATTGTCGCAGAAAATGCAGGTGGGCTGATATTTGCGGAGAATAATATTATCTCCGTCAACATATATTTCCAATGCGTCTTTCTCCGCGATATCCAAGGTGCGTCTCATTTCGATAGGCAGAACGATACGGCCAAGTTCATCGACCTTGCGGACAATTCCAGTTGATTTCATTGCTTTTTTCTCCTTTTTCCAATAGCTACACTCCAGCATTTGAATCATACCACCATTATTCGACAATGTAAACAAAATTTTTTCTTTGAAACAAAAATTTAATATTTGCAGAATAAGGATGGTGATTTTATGTTTTCGTTTTTACTTTTTGCCATATTACTGTTATCAACGCTATTCTCCCTGATTTTTGGGACAAGCATGGAAACCGGTTCCTCTTTGTTCGAAGGGGCCGGAAAAGCCGTGGAATTCAGTCTTTCCATAGGCGGTGGGATTTGCCTGTGGAGCGCGGTAATGGAACTGATGGAACGCTGCGGCGTGGCCTCCGCCATCTCAAAAGCGCTTCGTCCTCTGCTGATCCGTCTGTTTCCCTGCGCCGCCAGGGACAGAGAGACGCTGGACGCGCTGAGCCAGAATGTGAGCGCAAATCTCCTGGGGCTTGGAAACGCCGCCACCCCGGCGGGCATCCGGGCAGCAAAGGGCATTGCCGGACTCGGCGCAAAGGCAGAGGACGAGCTCTGCCTGCTGGTGGTGCTGAACACCGCCTCCATCCAGCTTATCCCCTCCACCATTGCGGCTGTCCGGGCCTCTTCAGGTGCCTCCTCAGCCTTTGACATCACCCCTGCCGTGTGGATCAGCTCCCTGTTCTCCGTATGTGCCGGACTGGGGGCGGCGGCTGTGCTGCGGCGGCTGTGGAGATGAGACCCCTGCTGGACCTTTCAGCCCCGCTGCTGATCTGCCTTATCTGTATCGCGGCGGTATTTCAGGGCGTGGACATCTACGGTGCCATGGTCTGCGGGGCAAAAAAGGGGCTGCAGACAGTGCTGGATATTCTGCCGGCCCTGATCGTATTGTTCCCCGCAATCTATATTCTGCGCGCAAGCGGTCTGCCGGAGCTGCTGTGCCGGCTGCTCTCCCCGGTTTTCCGGCTTTTGGGTATACCGGAGGAAACCGCTCTCCTTATGCTGCTGCGGCCCATGTCCGGCAGCGGAGCCCTGGCCGCAGCCTCGGAGCTGATCGCCCGGTACGGCGCAGATTCCCTGATCGGCCGCACTGCCGCCGTGATGATCGGCTCCAGCGAGACCACTTTTTATGTCATCGCCGTCTACTTTGCCGCCGCCGGGGTAAAAAACAGCCGTTGGGCCGTACCCGCCGCTCTCTGCGCCGATCTGGCCTGCTTTCTCTCCTCAGCCTGGATCTGCCGGCTGCTGTGGGGATGACACTTGGCATTTGTCAGATAATATGATAGAATATATCATTCTTAACAACGTACAGGTGATAAAATGAAGCGTCTGTTCGACTCCTCTCCGGTAAAAAACAACCTGACCGATGTGGTTTTCGCCATTATCGGCTCTGCGCTGGTGGGCGCCGCCCTCTCCATCTTCGTTGCGCCCAACGATATCGCCCCCGGCGGCGTGTCCGGCCTGGCCATAGCCCTGGCCTATATCACGCCGATCCGTGTCAGTATTTGGACGCTGGCGCTGAACATTCCCCTGCTGCTGTGCGCCTGGCGTATTCTGGGAAGACGCGCACTGATCTTCACCCTGATTTCCACCGTTCTGCTTTCCGTATTTATTGACCTGAGCGAGGCCTTTCTTCCCTCCTACACCAACAATCCCCTGCTGGCCGCCTGCTGCGGCGGCGTCATTGCGGGGCTGGGCATCGGGTTGCTGTTTCTCCGGGGCATCAGCACCGGAGGCACAGATTTGCTGGCCCTGCTGTTAAAGCGGGTCTTCCCCAACGTCCCCAGCGGTACGCTGCTTATGGTGATCGACGCCACCGTCGTGGCCTTTGCGGTATTGATCTTCCGGGACATTGAGGTAGCGCTCTACTCTGCCATCACCATTTTCATCACCTCAAAGATCGTGGACGCCATGGCCCAGGGCGTGGATTACGCCAAGGTGATCTATGTGGTCACGGCCCGGGGCGACAAGGTGACCGAAGTGCTGAACACCTACACCGACCGGGGCTGCACCATCATCCCCGCCTTCGGCGGCTACACCAAGGACAATAAGCAGGTGGTCATCACCGTCACCCGCCGCAATGTTCTCTCCCAGACCCTCAGGCTCATCAAGCAGACCGATCCCGCCGCTTTCACCTTTGTGATGGACTCCACCGAGGTCCACGGCGAGGGCTTCAAGCGGGATGATCTGAGCTGAAAAAAACTGCCATCCCCATAGTGAGGATGGCAGTTTTTTCAGCTTGTCAAAAAAGTCCTGATCGGACTTTTTTGACCGCTTCAGCCGCCGAGCGTTTTGAGGAATTCAAAACGCTGCTTCGCCCAAAAAGCCTGAAAAATCAGGCTTTTTTGCGGCGGGTTATTGGATTGCGAGTATTGCGCTTCGTCGCTGCCTGTGGCAGATGAAGACGATGCGCAATTTCCGCAGCCGCGCTGTTTGCGGGCCGTCGTGAAACAGGCCTGCAAACAGCATTGCGGCAAGGAGAGCAAGGGGTCTTGGTCTCTCTGAGGCTCGGTCACGCTGCGGCTCTGACATGCCACCGGCATGTCATTCACTACCGCAGCGTCGCTTTGCTACCCCTCGCGCTCCCCCGCGGCTCTATTGTCGGCAGCAGAAGCACAGTTATTTGACAGTCCCAAAAAACTGCCATCCCCATAGTGAGGATGGCAGTTTTTTCGGTTTGATCTTCAGCGCTGTCCGGAAAAAACATCCGGGGAGACTGCGTTGGGATTGGGGCGCAGCGTGCTCTGCACCGCCTCGATTTGCTGTACGGTTCCGGTGTTGGTCTTTTTCACATAGTTCCAGGCGATAAACACGCCCAGAAGCATGAACAGGATGGGCACAAGGCTGTCCTGGGCCACCAGCATGAAGCCCTCCAGGTTCAGCAGCTCCTCCATGGTATAGGCAAAGGCCTCTCCAAAGCTGACGGCGTATTCCATCATCAGGTAAATGCTCACGCTGAGATACTGCATCACGAACACGCCCAGCAGGGACAGCAGCACCACAATGACGATGGAGGCCTTATTCTGCTTGCCGTTGAATTTCCTGTATCCCCTCTTTGATCTGTTTTTATTTTATCATGCCATACAGGCGAAAGCAAGAATAAAGCATGCCCTGCACAAGATCTCCGTGCAGGGCATTAGGATTGAATTCAATGCTTTTTCAGCTCAGATTCAGCCGGTGTTTCAGGCAGTATGTGGTCAGCAGGTAAAGGATCACACCTTCGATCAGGGTGTAGATCATGGAGCCCAAAGAGAGTTCCTGCAGCGTCGTCATTACAGAGCTGCCCGCCTCCACCGTTACAGTCATTGCCAACCCCTCAACGAAAATGCCCAGAAGGGAGCTGACGAAGGAAAAGACAAAGCTGATGGCGATAAAGAACACCACCGACAGCAGCACCTTGTTATTGGAAAAGCTGTGGCCCAGGGCCATAGCAGCGTAAAAATGCAGGCATGTGGTCAGGGAGCTGAGGATGATCATGGCAGCAAACTGCGCAATAGCGCCGGTAAGCTGCAAGGGCGTAATGCTGGTTTTTTCAAAGAACAGCCGAAGCATTTCCCCAAAGGAGGGCATATTTTGGAACATCTCTCCCAGCTCGGTATAGGTAAGGGTGAACACCGCGATGAACACCGCTCCGATGGCGATCAGGCCCGTGGCCAGAAACCACACAAAGGAGACGATGAGCTTGGACCAGACGATCTCGTGCACGTTCACTGGAAGGGTCAGGGTCAGGTAGCCCTCATCCCCCAGAACGTTTTTATAAAAGCGCTGGATCATCACCACCATGGCCATGACGCCCATGGTAAACAGGCCCAGGAAAAAGGCAAAGATAAACAGGCCGAACAGAATATCCAACGCGCCGTTTTCTGCGTCTGCGATCTGCGCAAAACCCAGGTTAGCCAGCACCGACAGCAGCACCACCACGCCGAACATGGGCAGCATGGTGCGGGCCGTGGCCTTGAACTCGTGCTTCAACAGTTTTCCTAACATCTGAATACCTCCCTGAAATAGGCGTCCACGCTCTTGCCCTGCTGCTCCCGGATATCGTCCACCGAGGACTTGAGCACGACCCGGCCGCGGTTGATGAAGATCACATCGTCCAGCACCTGCTCCACATCGGCGATCAGGTGGGTGGAGATGACGACGGAGGCCGTGGGGTTATAGTTGCGGATGATGGTCTCCAGGATATAGTCTCTGGTGGCCGGGTCCACGCCGCCGATGGGCTCGTCCAGCAGATACAGTTCCGCCTTCCGGCTCATCACCAGGATCAGCTGCACCTTCTCCCGGGTGCCCTTGGACATCTGCTTGATCTTCTGCTTCGGGTCAATGCCCAGCTTTTCCAGCATCTCCCGGGCCTTGTCCGGCTGAAAATCCGCGTAAAAGTCCGAAAACATGTTCAGCAGCTTTTCCGCGCTCATCCATTCCGGCAGGCAGGGCCTGTCCGGCAGGTAGGACACCTGGGCTCTGGTGACCTTACCCGGCTTTTCGCCGTTGATCAGCAGCTCGCCTCCCGTAGGCGTCAGCAGGCCGTTTGCCAGCTTGATCAGTGTGGTCTTGCCACTGCCGTTGGGGCCCAACAGCCCCACCACGCGGCCCGGCTCCACGGTGAAGCTCACGTCGTCCAGCGCCTGAACGCTGCCGTAACGCTTGCAAAGGTTTTTACATTCCCATGTCGGCATTGTTTTTTTCCTCCTCTATACTCGCTTTCAGCAGCGAGAGTATCTCCTCTTTTGGGTAACCCAATCTGCCCATCTGCTCCAAAAAGTCTTTGATCCGGTCCTCGGCCAGATGCTTTTTTGCGCTCTCTATCACCTTTGTATCCTCCGTGACAAATCTTCCGCTTGTACGCTGGGTATACACCATGCCTTCCCGCTCCAGCTCCTGCAAAGCCCGCTGCATGGTGTTGGGGTTCACCCCCGCGTCCATAGCAAGCTCCCGCACCGAAGCCAGCCGCTCTCCCGGAAGATACTCCCCCGACACAATGGCCAGCTTGATCTGAAAAATCAGCTGAGCATAGATGGGCAGGTCAGCTCTGATATGCCATTCCATCTCGCACCTCCTGTGTATTATTGTATTAGACGCTTAATACAATAATACATCCGTGCTGTTTTGTCAATAGGCTTTTGGAAAAAATCATAATTTTTTGCTGTGCAAAAAAGCGCCAGGGCAGAAAAGCCCCGGCGCGGTCAGTTTTATTCGCTTTTTTCCTCTTCCGGCTTTCTCATGCTGAACTGGAGAAGCTGGTACAGGCCCTCATGGTCGTCGTAAAACTTCTGGAGCTTGACGGAGATATTGTCCCAATAGGCGTCTGCCTCCTGCTCCCGGGCACGGCAGCGTTCCTCGGTTTTCAGCAGCAGGGCGCGGGCCTTTTTTTTGCTCTCCTCCTCCATGCGGGCACAGATCTGCTCCTGCTCCCCGCTGAGGCGCTGTATGTTCTCCAGATACTGAGCCGCGGCCTCCTCCGCCGCCTGAAACACGCCGTTGAGACGTAAAGACGCCTCGGCAATGGAGCCGGCCTTATCGATTTCCAGCTGCCGGTCGGCAAGCTTGCGGTTTGCCTCGTCCAGCTGGGCCTGGAGCTGGTCAATGCGTTTGCTCTGCTCCACCAGCAGCTCCAGAAGCTCCGTCCGGTTCAGTTTTTTCAAATCATTATCCGTCATGGCGATCCGCTCCGTTTTTTTGCCATTGTATCACAGTTTTCCTGTTTGCGCAACGGTCAGCCATACGGCGTGCGAAGCTTTTCCGTCTTATTCCTCAATATGCTCCATGCCCTGGCTGACGATGGTGCGCACATGGTCGTCAGCAAGGGAGTAGAACATGGATTTCCCCTCCCGGCGGCACTTGACCAGCTTGTTGCGCTTGAGGATGTTGAGCTGGTGGGAGATGGCGGACTGGGTCATATTCAGCGCCGCCGCCAGGTCGCAGACGCAGACCTCCGCCTCAAATAAGACGAAAAGAATTCTAATCCGTGTGGAGTCGCCGAAGACCTTGAAAAGCTCCGCCAGATCAAGCAGACTCTCCTCCGCCGGCAGCTTCTCCCGCACGATCTTCAAAAGCTCCTCGTGCACCTCCACGGCTTCGCAGCATTCGCTGCTGTGGTCATGTGTCATTGGCGTTCTCCTTTCAAAGATTTTTTACGCGCAGTGCCCGGATGGCGTTGAGCACCGCGATCACCATTACGCCCACGTCGGCAAAGATGGCGGCCCACATGTTGGTGATACCCAGTGCGCCCAGCACCAGGCAGGCCAGTTTCACTCCGATGGCGAATACGATGTTTTCATACACAATGCGGATACATTTTTGGGAAATTTTGATTGCTTTGGCGATCTTCATTGGGTCGTCGTCCATCAGCACCACATCCGCCGCCTCGATGGCCGCGTCGGAGCCCAGGGCGCCCATAGCTATGCCCACATCCGCACGGGACAGCACCGGCGCGTCGTTGATGCCGTCGCCCACGAAGGCCAGCTTTTCCTTGCCCCGGTTTTCTTCCAGTAGCTTTTCCACCCGGTCCACCTTGTCGCCGGGCAGAAGCTCCGCGTAAAAAGCATCCGCACCCAGCTCGCCTGCGGTCTGGGCGGCAACGGAATGGGCGTCGCCGGTGAGCATGACGGCCTTTTTCACGCCCGCCGCCTTCATGGCGGAAACGGCGCTTTTCGCCGTGGGTTTCAGCATATCTGCGATCAGGATGTGTCCGGCATAGGCCCCGTCGATGGCCACATGGACAACGGTGCCCACGCTGTGACATTCTTTATATTCCACGCCCAGCAGTTCCATGAGTCTGGCGTTTCCCACGGCAACGGTTTTGCCGTCCACCTTGGCGGTCAGGCCCTTACCGCTGAGCTCGGTCACGTCGGACACCCGGTTTTTATCCGGCTCTCCGCCCCAGGCCCGGCGCAGGCTCTGGCTGATGGGGTGGCCGGAATAGCTCTCCGCCAGGGCGGCGTATTCCAGAAGCGCCGACTCCTCCATACTGCTGTGGTGGATACCGCTGACTTCAAAAACGCCCTGGGTCATGGTGCCGGTCTTGTCGAAGGCCACGGTTTTCACCTGAGCCAGGGTCTCCATGAAGTTGGAGCCTTTGATCAGCACGCCCGCACTGCTGGCCCCGCCGATGCCGGCAAAGAAGCTGAGGGGGATGCTGATCACCAGCGCGCAGGGGCAGCTGATGACCAGGAAGGTCAGTGCCC
The DNA here is from genome assembly GCA_022787565.1 of Clostridiales bacterium. Taxonomy (GTDB): domain Bacteria; phylum Bacillota; class Clostridia; order Oscillospirales; family Oscillospiraceae; genus Limivicinus. The sequence goes on from JALFVN010000009.1 coordinate 40,007, forward strand.
GGTACAGCCAGTCGCCCCAGCGGGCGGGGCTGCCCGTGAGCAGCAGGAAAAGAGGCGGCAGCACCGCCAGCGCCAGAGCGCTGAGGCACACGGCAGGGGTGTATATTCTGGCAAAGCGGGAGATGAAGTTCTCCGACCGGGATTTCCGGGAGCTTGCGTTTTCCACCAGCTCCAGAATTTTGGACACGGTGGACTGGCCGAACTCCTTTGTGGTTCTGATCCGCAGGACGCCCGTCAGGTTGATGCAGCCGCTGATCACCTCGTCCCCGGCGGCAGCATCTCTGGGCACGCTCTCCCCGGTGAGGGCGGCAGTGTCAAGGGTGCTCTCTCCCTCTTCAATCACACCGTCGATGGGCACCTTCTCTCCGGGCTGCACCACAATGATGCTGCCCACAGGCACCTCATCCGGGTCCACCTTCTCCAGCTGTCCGTTTTCGCCCTCGATATTGGCGTAGTCGGGGCGGATATCCATGAGCTGGCTGATGCTCCGGCGGCTTCTGCCCACGGCGTAGCTCTGAAACAGCTCGCCGATCTGGTAAAAGAGCATGACCGCCACGCCCTCTTTGTAATCCCCCAGGGCAATAGCGCCCACAGTGGCCACGGCCATCAGGAAATTTTCGTCAAAGGGCTGCAGATTCTTCACGCCCTTTACCGCGTCCCAGAGAATGTCGTAGCCGATGAGAAGATAGGGGATCATAAACAGGCCGAAGCGGAGCCAGCCCTCCACCGGCAGCAGAGACAGCAGCACCAGCAGCAGTGCGGCGAGAAGGATGCGCCGCAGCATCTTTTTCTGTTTTTTATTCATGGTCAGAAAAAGATCTCGCAGTCGCTCTCCACCTTTTTGCAGGCCTTGAGCACATTCTGCATAACCGCTTTCACGTCCGCGCCCTCTTCAAACTCCACGTTCATCTTCAGCGCCATAAAATTCACCACCGCGTCCTTCACGCCCTCGGTCTTTTTCGCGGCAAGCTCCATCTTGTTGGCGCAGTTGGCGCAGTCCACTTCGATCTTATAGCTTTTCTTCATGCTCTCGTCCTCCGAAACTTTCATTTGAACAATCGTTCATATGTTCAGCTGTCATTATACACCTTTCTCCTCCGCTGTCAAGCGTTTTTTCTTGCAAAGACGGATTCTGCCGCGTAAAATAGGCATTGCAACTGCCGGTTGACAAATCGACCGGCCCACTTTATGGTATGCAACGCGGTTTCATGCTATGCTTTGTCCACAACAAAGCAAAGGAGAGGACAACATGATATTGGCAGACAAGATCATTGAACTGAGAAAAAAGAACGGCTTGTCCCAGGAGGAGCTGGCAGAGAAGCTGGGCGTATCCCGGCAGGCAGTGTCCAAATGGGAGGGCGCCCAGTCTGTGCCGGACATCCAGCGCATACTGGAGATGAGCCGTCTTTTCGGCGTCAGCACAGACTATTTATTAAAAGACGATATGGATTTTGGCAGCGAGGCCATCACCGAGAGCGCCGCGGAGAGCGACAGTCCCCTTCGCCGGGTGGATATGGAAACAGCCAGCGCCTTTCTGGCCTTCCGCCGGAACTGGGCGCCCAGGATCGCCCTGGCCGTCTTCCTCCTTATCATTTCCCCGGTGGCGCTGATCATGCTGGGGGCTTTCAGCGAGTACGGCGTACTGGACATCAGCGATAATGCGGCAGGCGGTATCGGCGTGATCATTTTGCTGCTGCTTGTGGCGGGAGCCGTCAGCATCTTCATTATCTACGGCATGAAAAACCAGCCCTATGAATTTTTGGAGAAAGAGAATATCGACACCGCCTACGGGGTCACGGGCATGGTGCGGGAGTATAAAGAGCGCTGCGCGGCTGTTTGCTCCACCCAGATCGTTCTGGGGGTGGTGCTGTGCATCCTCAGCGTCCTGCCCCTTTTCGGCGCTCTCTGCGTTACGGAGAATGAGCTTGTCATCCTCCTCTGCGTGTGCCTGCTGATGGTCATTGTGGCCGTGGGCGTGGTGTTTCTGGTGCTGGCCGGGATGAACCGGGGCGCCGCCAACATGCTGCTGCAGGAGGGGGATTATTCCCGTGAGGAGAAGAAGAGAAACCGCCTCACCTCCACCGCAGCCGGTGTGTACTGGCTTCTGGTCACGGCGGGATTTCTGGCCTGGAGCTTTGTCACCGGCGCATGGAACCGAACCTGGATCGTCTGGCCCGTGGCCGGCGTGCTGTTCCCGGCGGTAATGGCCGTGGTGGGGGCCATCCGCAGCAAAAACGAGAACTGATACCGAAACCCGGCTTTGCCAAGCAAAGCCGGGTTTTATTATCGATCTGTCATTCTGAGGAACGCAGTGACGAAGAATCCCCTGAACAGAACACCGGGCGTACCCGGACGGGATCCTTCGCTGCGCTCAGGATGACCGCGAAAAACAAACTGTCATTCTGAGGAACACAGTGACGAAGAATCCCGTGAATAGGACACCGGGCGTACCCGGACGGGATCCTTCGCGGCGCTCAGGATGACAGATTATTTTTCAGCACTGCTTCATGACCCGGATGAAGAACTCCACCGAACGGCGGACGGTCTCCAGGCGGATATGCTCGTTGTTGCCGTGGATGGTGCGGCGTTCCTCTGCCGTCAGATCCATGGCGGAGAAGCGGTACACCCGGTCGGACAGGTCCCGGTAATGGCGGCTGTCGGAGCATTGGACCATCAGGTAGGGGGCCACCACGCAGCCCTTCCAGGTGCCCGCCACAGCGGAGGCCACCCGCTTCCAGCCCGCGCAGTCGGTGCGGGAGATGGGGCTGGGCTCCATGTGGTCGCCTACGGTGAGCTTGATGTCGCTGTCGCCGATGACGCCCCGGATGTATTCCACGGCGGACTCCACCGAATCCTCCGGGTTCAGGCGCATGTTGGACACCATGGAAGCAGAGGGCGGGATCACATTGGGGGCCTTGCTGCCGCTCATCTGGGTAAAGGCCACGGTGGTACGCACAAGGGCGTTCAGCTCGCCGCCGCTTTTTCTGCAGATCAGGTCAAGCAGTCCGCCAAAGCACCAGAGGTTGGCAAAGATCATCCGGTAAAGGAAACCGGAACGGCGGCCCAGGGTGTCGAACATCTCCAGTACAGGCTTGGTAAAATGGGCCTTGAAGGGGTGGGCCTCCACCTTGGCACAGGCCAGGGCGAGCTTGCCTACCGGGGTATGGGGCGCGGGAGCGGAGGCGTGGCCGCCGCCGCTGGAAATGCTGTATTCCAGATTCAGCATACCCTTTTCCGCAATGCCGATCAGCCCGCAAGGCTCCTTCACGCCGGGGAACACATTTTCCACCACAGCGCCGCCCTCGTCCAGCACCAGGGCCGGGGTAATCCCCTTCTCCGCAAACCAGTTGACGATGTTCACCGCGCCCTTGCCGTTGACCTCCTCGCCGCCGGAAAAGGCGAAATAGATGTCGTTTTCCGGGGTAAAGCCCTGCTTGATCAGATTCTCCGCCGCAGACAGGATGCCGTTGAAGGTCACCTTGGTATCCAGCGTGCCCCGGCCCCACATGGCCCCGTCCTTGATGACGGCCTCAAAGGGCGGCACGTCCCAGTTGTCCTCCTCCACCGGCACCACATCGTAGTGGGCCATCAGCACGGCGGGCTCACCCTCACTTTTGCCCTTCCAGGTGAAGAGCAGGCCCCGGTCCGCCAGACGCAGCATGGGGCAGGTCTTTGCCACGTTGGGGTACAGCTCCGGCAGCAGGGCGATGAGCTTTTCAAACTCCCCATCGTCCTCCAGACTCTTGTCCGCGTTGGAGACGGTGCGGCATTTTACCAGCTCGCCCAGGGCCTTTATCGCGGCGTCGGCGTCAAAACGGATCTCCTCAAAGGCAGGCTCTTCCCCTGCCTTGGGCCTGAAGGCCAGCGTGCGCAGCAAAAGCACCGCCAGCAGCAGCGCCGCAAGGCCCAGTATCACATACAAAACGACCATAATTCTTACTCCTTACAAAAGGTTTTTCTTATAGAGGATCCGGGACACCGCCAGCGTGAACAGCACGCCCACCGGCACCATGATGCCCACGGTGCCCGCATTCAGTGCGGGGACGAAGATGAACAGCACCAGCATCAGCAGCACCGGCGCCACGG
>JALFVN010000022.1 GCA_022787565.1 Clostridiales bacterium
CCAAAACATCAGTGGTGACATTTTCGTTCTTTCCGAGTTTTGCCATTGATGCATGGCTGATCCCAGCTGCTGCGCATAGATCTTTTTTCTTCATGTCACGGTCAATCAACAGTTTCCAGAGTTTTTTATAGCTAACAGACACAATCTACACCTCTGTCGTTTAAAGACTTGTATTCACTAATTGCATCATAAAAATCTGCAATCGCTGAAATAAGTATAGCACGAAGCTCTATCATACTCAAGCCTATAATTGTAAATCCTTAGTGACCTTTACTTAAAACCGTTTCGTGTCGCCCACTCACTCGCTGCATGTTTCCGTTCCTCACTGTATGGTGCAGTCAGCCGGAAGCTCAGTCTGCCTTTTTCAATCTCAAAGGTCAGCCCGCCTTATTCATCATCGTCGATCTGGCGGCAGCATTGTGGGTGATCTTTCGCAAATGCTGTCAGCCGCTTTTTTAGATCGGTATTATGGGTCTGCACCTCGATCATGCTGCCATACTCGTCAAAATAGATGGCAGTTGTCTTTTCTCTCTTAGTAAGTCCTGTTCTCATAAAACCTCCTGTTTTTTACTAATTTTTCTCGGCTCTTGAATTGGAAAAGTGAAGCGATTTTCCGATAGAAATGCTCCAAACGATGCGGAGTATATCCCGGTTCTCGCTATTGGCTGATTTGCCACTTTCCCGGCTCTTGACCGTGTTTTCACGCTTTTCGGTTTGTATGGCTTTTCAGCCATTCCACAAGCTCATTTTTCATCACCAATTTGCGCCCGCCAATCCGCAATGTTGGAAAACCCGGGTCGTTCAAAAGGTTGTACGCACCCGCCTTGGAAATCTGCAACGCTTTGGCAAGCTGCTTTGCATCCATTACGTCGGGCATGGTTTCAAACGGTTCTCTGCTCATAAAAACCTCCTTTCGGGCATGAAAAAGCAGCAGTCACCATTTCGGTAACTGCTGCCGCTTCTGCGTTTGTTTACTTGTCCAAATACTTCTGATATTCCGCTGTCACAAAGTCCTCATAAGCGGCTGCGATCTTGGCGATCCGCTTATGGACTGCGCTGGCAGTCTTGTAGCCAACCTTGTCTGCGACCTCCTGCTCGGTGTAGCCCTCCATTCGCAGCTTCAATATCTCCCGGTCTTTCTCTGTGATGGTGATTTCCGCAAAGGTAGCGATCTGCATTTCGGAAATAACGGTGTTCTCAAAATCGCTGCGGGGGTCTGCCACATCGAAAATGTCCCCGTCTTCGCTCTCCATCATTTCATCCAGAGAGATCGGCTTGCCGGAACGGTTGTGATGCCACTTCCGCATGAAGTCTGTCTTAACGGTGCTGCTTGTAGTTTCGTAGTCCTCTACGGTGCGGTTTTCCCAGATTGCATCAATCACAGGCTGCCATTCCTGTTCTGCAACCACCATATCGGTGACATTGCCGATCAGATTGCTGAATTGCTGATAGGTCAGCCACGGTACTTCCATACCCTGCGGGATGTTGTAAAGGTTTTGGAAGCCAAGCCCGTTCTGCTCAAACTTCATGCGAATGTAGGGAATAATGCTGTACGACAATCGCCACAAGGGGAAATACCCTGCATACTGCGTCCATGCACCGGGAATGTCACGATAATTGCCCTTGCGGTCTTTCACTTGGAAAAACTGCCATGTGCTCCATGCGTAGCAGTCCCACACAAGCAGCTTGAACATATCATCACATACGATGTGGTCATACTTATCCGTCCGTAGCACCTCATAGGGGCAGCGGGGCAGATCATAAGCGGGTTTCCACTTTTCTGCAAGCTCTTTCGGTAAGCTGTAAAACAGGGTCAGCCATGCTTTGTCGCTGTCCTGCGGTATTTCGATGATCTCACCGGGCAGCACCACAATGAAACCTTTCGGGCTTTTCCGCTTTTCCATAAGCGTCACCTCCAATCGTTTTGAAATAGCCCTCTACTATATATGGCATGAGAAAGGCTGAATTGTTCCAATGTTTCCAAAATTTTTTGAGATTTTTTGAAATAATCTCGGAATGGAAAGGATAGGAACGATATGAGTTAATTATACTCGAAAAATGTGAATAAATCTATTGTTTCCACGCATGGGCAAAAAAATAACGGGTACTCGGCTTGCACCGAATACCCGTTATCTCGTTTACCAACCCCGCCTGACAGATGCCATAATCGTAATTTCTGGAATTACTTTCTTATGAGCACCCGTGTAAAGGCACGGGCAGTTTTCTTGAAATCAGTCGGTCACGTAGGGCAGGAGAGCGATCTGACGTGCTCTCTTGATTGCCTCGGTGAGCTCACGCTGATGCATGGCGCAAACACCGGTGGTACGGCGGGGCAGGATCTTGCTGCGCTCGGACATATAGCGGCGAAGCTTGGCGGTGTCCTTGTAGTCGATGGACGTGGCCTTATCCACACAGAACTGGCAAACTTTTCTGCGCTTGCGATTCTTGGGGTTGTTCTTATCGAAAGCCAAAGCGGTATCCTCCTATCAAAAATTTTAGAACGGCAGCTCGCCGTCGCCGTCATCCAGATCGGAGAAGGGGGAGGAGGGAGCGGGGCTCGCGCTCCTGGGCGCTTCGTAGCTGGAATAGCTGCTGCGGCTGTCGTAGCTGTTGCCCTCGCTGCTGTCGCGGCGACGGCTCTCGCCGAAGTAGATGTTGTCAACAACGACCTCCGCGCTGCGGCGCTTGCCGCCCTCGCGGTCGGTCCAGTCGCGGATCTGCAGACGGCCGGAAACGACGGCCATGCTGCCCTTCTGGAAATACTTGTTGACGAATTCGGCGGTGGAACGCCATGCGACGCAGTCGATAAAATCGGTCTGCTTCTCTCCGCCGTCGCGGCTGCCGAAATCCCGGTCAACAGCGAGGGTGAAAGAGGCCACAGGCGTCTGGGACTGGGTGTATCTGAGCTCCGGATCACGGGTCAGACGGCCCATAATGGTGATGTGATTCAGCATCTTTGTCGCTCCTTACTCTGCACGCAGGGTAATCAGGCGACGCAGGATGCCGTCGGTGATACCGAGAATACGGTCCAGCTCGGCGGGGAAGTCGGGTCCGCTGGTGAACTTCATCAGCACATAGTAGCCCTCGGAAATGTAGTTGATCTCGTAAGCGAGCTTGCGCTTACCCATCTCCTCCATCTCTTCAAGAGTACCATTTGCTTCAACAAGTGCCTTGAACTTCTCAACGACTGCAGCGGTCTGCTCCTCAGTGAAGTTGGGGTTGATGATGTACATTACTTCATACTTTTCGCTTGCTTTTGCCATGGTTGCACCTCCTTTTGGTCTGTTGGCCCCCGCTCTCGGCGGGAGCAAGGAAGCCTGCTCATCTGGACAGGCCATATAATTATAGCCTTTTTTCCTGAAAAGTCAATACTTTTTTGGCTTTTTCAGTCCTTGAGAGCGGAGGAAAATTTTCTTGAAGTTATCCGGCTCCATAGGGTATAATCGGGAAAAAACAGGAAAGGAGCCGAAGAAGTGTGGATGCTTTTGTGGGAACGCTGATCCGCAGGGAACGGCTGCGGAAAAATCTGTCTCAGGAAGGACTGTGTAAGGGAATCTGCGTGGTGTCTTACCTGTCCAAGATCGAGCAGGGCAAGGCGGAAGCCGGGGAGGATATCCTGCTGCCCCTGCTTCGCCGTCTGGGGATCGAATATGAGACGGACAGGGATTTCCTCCAAGAGGCGGGGAATACGGTAGAACGGCTTTACGGGGAATTGTTCAGCGGTAAAATGAGCAGTCCGGAGGAGCTCCTGGCGCAGAAGGAGAGATACGCGAATTCCCCCTTCATGCTGGACGCCACGCTGCTGCTGGACACCTGGCAAAACAGCCTGTCCCCGGAGCTGGCGGAGTTCGTGCCCTGCATGGACCGGCGGCAATATTCCCTTTACCTGCTGCTGCGCCTTCGGGTAAAAGGGGAGGATACTTCCGGCGAGCTGCTGCGCCTTGCACCCACGGATTATTTTTACTATGCAGTAGGCAGGAACCGGTATTATCAGGGCTGCTATCTGGCGGCCATAGAGCTGCTGAGCCGAGCTTATGACCTGGCCGCCCGGGAGGGAAACATCCGCCTGATGTGCGAAACCAGACTCTTTCTGGGCAACTGCTATTCCGACACCCGGCAGACGGAGCTGATGGCGGAGAGCTACCGGGTGGCAAAGAAGATCGCGCTGGCGCTGGGAGAAACGGATATTATCAGTACCATCGACTATAATCTGGGCAGCACCTATCTGGAGCTGGGAGAGACGGAGCGGGCCTATGCCCTGCTGCAGACGGTCTCCCGGCGGGATGCTTTGTATTATCACAAGCTGGCCATCGCCCTGGAGAAACTGGACCGCCGGGAGGAGGCTCTCGGGGCGGTGGCCCGGGGCAGAGCGGCGCTTCAGGAGGGCAGCTACCAGCCCGACGCGGAGGCGAAGATGCTGGCCTTGGTGGAATACCGCCTGCGGCACCCGGACTATCTCCGGGATGAGGAATACGCCCGGGAGATGAGCGAGTGCTTTGCCTTTCTGCGGCAGACCATGCCCCAGGGGTTCACCCGCTTCCATCTGCCCTACATGCTGGAACTGCTGGAAGCGGAGCGCCGCTACAAGGACGCATACAGGCTTTTAAAAGAATTTTCTTGATATTGCAGAAATAAAAAGGGTAAATAAAGGAAACTGAATAAAATTTTCTCAAAACAAGGGACTTTTTTCTTGCTTACGCTCAGCGGTATAATGAATGCCGGGGAGCGTGAAAGACATGCAAAATACTCTTTGGACCAAGAACTTCACCATTATCACCCTGGGCACCGTGATCAGCGCTATCGGCGGCGTAGCCATGGGCTTTGCTTTGAGCTTTGTGGTGTTTGACAATACGGGCAGTACCCTGATGATGGCCCTTTTTGCCGCGGCGTCCTCTTTGCCGGGGGTCATTCTGCCGGTATTGATCTCCCCATATCTGGACAATTTCCGCCGCAAGCCGGTGATCGTCGGGCTGGATTATCTCAGCGCGGTGATCTATCTGCTTTTCGGCCTGTATCTGCTGAAGCATTCTTTCAGTCTGCCGCTGTATCTGCTCTTTTCCCTGCTCTGCGGCAGTATCGGCTCGGTGTATAATCTGGCCTATGAAAGCCTGTATCCCAACCTGATCCCCGATGGCTTTGCCCAGAAGGGCTACACCGTATCCGGCATGCTCTACCCCACCGTCACCATGGTCATGACTCCGGTGGCCAGCATACTGTATGTAAAGCTGGGCCTGGGGATACTCTGTATCGGCGAAGGGCTGCTGCTGGCTGCGGCGGCTTCGGTGGAGACCCAGATCAATGTGGAGGAACACATAAAGCCCGGCGGAAAATTCTCCTTCCACGATTATATCCGGGATTTCCGGGAGGGCTTCCGGTATCTGAAAAAGGAAAAGGGCCTGCTTCGCATTTACGGCTATATGCCCATCACCCAGGGCGTCAGCCAGGCCACAGAGCCCCTGATCCGGGCCTGGTTCCGCACTGCGCCGGGCCTGAACCTGACCATGTACGCTTTGTTTACCACGGCAGAATTTATCGGCCGCACCGTCGGCGGCCTTGTGCACTACAAGTTCGAGATACCGCCGGAAAAGCGTTTCTCTCTGGCTTATCTGGTCTATGTGACCTATAGTATTATGGACACGGTGCTGCTCTGGCTGGGTTTTCCGCTGATGCTGGTCAACCGGGGTGTATGCGGCTTTCTGGGCATCAACAGCGCCACGCTGCGGGCCAGCAGCGTACAGAACTACCTGCCGGACAATATGCGCGCAAAGGTAAACGCCGTGTTCAACATGCTCTACGCCCTGGTGCCCACGCTGCTGACTTTGGCGGTGGGGGCTCTGGGCGAGGTGATGGATTACCGTCTCTGCGTGACCCTGGTCAGCGCCGCCGGCCTGCTGCCCTGCTACCTGATCATGTGGCGGGGGCGGGAGGACGTGAAAAAGGTATATAACCGCAAATATTGAAAAAAGATCCTGTATCCGGGGCTTGACGCCCTGCCTACAGGATCTTGTGCTTTTCAGCTCTCCATCTGCTTGCCGAGGAAGGCGGAGACGGTCTGGGCCAGTTTGAATTCCAGTTCTGTGCCCGGAGGACTGTTTCTGGGTGTGATGAAAAGGACGCAGCCCATCACGTCGCCCTCGGAGATGACGGGCGCAGCCACGGACACGCAGTATTTTTCATCTGCGGCGGATACCGGCAGATTGCTGCCGCCGCTCTCCTGCCGGTATGGGGCGCGGTTATCCATAATGTCGCTGAGCTGGGCGCTGATGGGCTTGTCCAGCAGCTCCTTTTTACCCCCGCCCGCGATGGCGATGACTGCGTCCCGGTCGCAGACTGCCGCTATACCGTCGGTAGACTTGCGCAGACTGTCGCAGATCTGGGCGGCAAAATCCGACAGCTCGCCAATAGGCGAGTATTTTTTGAAAATCAGCTCTCCGTCCTTGTCCGTGAATATCTCCAGTGGGTCGCCCTCACGGATACGCATGGTGCGGCGGATCTCTTTGGGGATAACAACACGGCCCAGATCATCGATTCTTCGGACGATACCGGTTGCTTTCATATATCTTTCTCCTTTGTCTGAAAATCTCTGCTTTGATATTGTTTGCAGACAAGGGAAGAATATGCTTGAGGAAAAAATTAGTACGGGGAAATTTCGGTCGAAGCGGGATTAAGCATTTTTCTGCTCGGGATTCGGGCACTTCTGCCTGCGCCCGGATTGGGCCGGACAAAGTCGCGTTCCCAAAGCAGCTGAAAAACACCGCATTCGGAAAGCCAAAAGGGATTCTGAATGCGGTGCTTCTGTTATTTCAAATCATGTTTACGGCAGAGCCGGTTCATCTGTTTGCCGCGATGTTCAGGCGGCGGGCCGCGCCGCCCTCCTGGGCGAAAATGTAGTCGGAGTCGATATACGGCTCGCTGCTGAAGCCCAGAACTTCTCCGCTGAAAGCGTCCACAAAGCAGTCGTATCTGGACCAGTCCGTATCAAAGCAGATCTCAAAGAGCCCTGCGGCATAGCGCTTTTCGGTGCAGCGGATGTCCTCTGTGGCAAAGCCTGCATAATCGGCGGCAGCCTGGATCGCGGAGGAGATGGAGATTATATCGTTATTCATGATTCATGTATCCTTTCCTTTTCGGTTTTCCGAAAGGGCCCTTCCCTATCGGATGAGTAAAGGATACAACAGAATTCTAAAAAAAGTATTAGGCAGAAAAATAACCAAATTCTTAATTAATTCATATTATTCACGGAATGTTCACGGTAAAAGTACTGCCTTTTCCCGGCTCGCTCTCCACGGAGACGGAGCCGCCGTGAAATTCGGCGATCTCCTTGACCATGGAAAGGCCCAGACCGGTGCCGCTCTCGTCACCCCTGGCCGCGTCCGCCTGCCAGAAACGCTGCCAGATGTGGGCCTGGTCAGCCTTGGAAATGCCTATACCGTCGTCCTTGACTGTCAGCACGGCCCCTCTGCCTTTTCGGCGCAGACTGACCCAGATATGCCCACCCTCTTTGCCGTATTTGTAGGCGTTTTGCAGCAGATTCTGTACCACTCTGGACATGAGGGCAGGGTTAAATGCCGCCTCCACTTTTTCTTCAATCTCTGTTTCCAGGCTGATCCCCCGCCGGTCGGCAGGGACGAACTCGCCGCAGCAGGATTCCACAAAAAGGCTCAGGTCAGCCCGGCGCATGGGATATTTGTCGGTGCCGTGCTGCATCCTTGTCAGGCTGAGAAGCTGCTGCACCAGCTGGGACATGTGCTTTCCCTGCTCCTCAATGACTTCGATGGACTCCAGAAATTCCTCCCTGGTCTCGTCTTTACGCTTTGCCCTGTCGCACTCGGCCAGAATGACGGTGATGGGCGTGCGCAGCTCATGGGAGGCGTCGGAGGCAAACTGCCGCTCAGCATTGAAGGAGTGCTCCAGCCGGGTAAACATCCGGTCAAAGGCCCGGCTGAGCCGCTTCATCTCCGAAGGACCCCGACGCAGATTCAGCCTTGCCGTCAGGTCTTCGCCGTCGGAAATAGAGTCGGCGGCAGTGAGAATATCCTCCATAGGCTTGAAGGCACCCCTGGCAATGAGCCAGCCGCCGCCTACCGTGAGCAGCAGCAGCGCCGGGAGCAAAGTGCAGGTCAGCACCAGGATGGTGTGCATCAGCCCGGAGCGGTCTGTAGTGGACACAAGGCCCCGGATCCATATTCCGGCCACGTCCATATCCACATAAAAGTCGTACAGAAAATACTCCTGTTCTCCGGCAGTAAAGGTGCGCAGCACACCGGGTTCAAAATCCAGCTCCGGGCTGACCCCTTCCGGCGCGGCGCCCATCAGGAATTGCCCCCCGTCGTCATAAAAGCTGCAATACACGCCCCGGCGGCAGGCGTCCAGATCGTCCCATTCGAAGCGGCCTTTGTCAAACTCCACCTCGTCGGCGTTGTGCATCACCATCCGCACCAGCCGTCCAGCCGGATCGTCGGTGATGGAGTAGCTGTTGATCACCAGTACAAACACCAGCACCATGGCCGCCAGGATCAGTACCATGAGGGTGAACCAGGCAGTCAGTCTGAGCTTAGCGGACAAGATTATCCCTCCTTCAGCACCCAGCCGGTGCCCCATACGGTATGGATGAGCTTTTGATCAAAACCGGTGTCCATTTTCTTGCGGAGATAGCCCACATACACATCCACAACATTGGTCCCGCCCTCGTAGTCGTAGTTCCAGAGATTGTTCTCGATCATCTCCCGGGACAGCACCACGCCCTTATTGCGCATCATATACTCCAGAAGGGAAAATTCCTTCGCCGTAAGCTCAATGCTTTTCCCCGCCCGGGTGACGGTCTTTGCCGTAGTATCCAGGCTCAGGTCGGCAATGGTATATACGTTGGAACGGTTGCCGGTATATTTCCGGGTCATCACACGGACCACCGCCATCAGCTCCTGAAAATCAAAGGGCTTGACCAGATAGTAGTCCCCGCCGCTTTCCAGCCCGGTCACCCGGTCAGCCACGCTGTCACGGGCGGTGAGAAAGAGCACGGGCGTGCTGTTCCCGCCGGAGCGCAGGCGGCGCACCACCTCAAGGCCGTCCATTTTGGGCATCATAATGTCCAGAATGATCACGTCATAATCAGCCCCGGCGGCATAGTCCAGCGCATCCTGCCCATTAAAGCAGCTGTCCACACTGTAGCCCTCGTCCTCCAGCGCCTCGGAAATGATGCGGTTCAGGCGTTTTTCGTCCTCTACAACAAGTATCCTCATTCTATACCCTCCTTTTTCCCTGATTGTAAAAGATAAAATTCAGAAAAGTATTAATGGATTTCTTAAAAATGCCTTTTATGATGGTGGCATCCCATAAAGCAGAGGAGAATAAAAATGAAAAAAGGACTGAAAACCGCGATTATCGTTCTGGCCGTACTGGTCGTTCTCGGCGGAGCCGTGGCCGGGTTTTTTATCTGGCGCCATCAGACCGGCTATATCGGCAGTGACAGAGCGTTGCAGACAGCCCTTGACCACGCCGGGCTTGCAGGAGCGCAGGTGTATGATACCGACACGGAATTTGAAAAAGACAAGTTTTCCGCCTGGTACGAGGTGGATTTTGAAGCCGGCGGCACGGAGTATGAATACATCATCGACGCTGTCAACGGCAGCATTCTCAGCAGCAGCGCAAAGCCGGAGCACGCCGGCAGCTGACAGATAACCCCTCTTATTTCTCTTGTTTCCTGTTCCACTCTTCTTTTTTACTCGCCGCCGGTGCCGTGCTGCTCCGGCGGCTTTTCCTCTATCAGGCAGGAGAGAGCCGGTATTTTCTCATCCAGGCCCCGCTGCGGTAATAGATCAGAAGAATGGTGCTGCACATGATCCAGCCTGCGGGATAGCCCAGGGCAATGGGAACGATACCGCCGCCCAAACGGTAGACGATAAACAGGTAGATCTGCCGGAACACCACAAAGCTGCCCAGCATGATAAACATGCTGGATTTGGTATCCCCCGCCCCGCGCAGGGCGCCGGCGAGCACCTGATTGATGGTGCACAGCAGATAGAAGGGGGAGATCATCCGGATAAAGAGCGTACCGAAGCGCAGTACCTCCTCTTCCCGGTTGAAGAGAGAGACCAGCTGCGGCGCGAAGATCATCAGCGGCAGCAGGATCAGAATAACGATGGCGAAGCTGATCCCCAGACAGATAAGGGGCCCTTTTTTCGCCCGTTCCAGCTTCCCGGCGCCCAGATTCTGGCCCATAAAGGTGGTTATGGACATGGAAAGAGACATCAGCGGCAGCAGGGCGAAAGCGTCGATCTTGTTGTAGGCCGCCCAACCGGCCATACAGGAGCTTTCAAAGTGGTTGATATAGGACTGAACAAAGATGTTGGAGAAAGCGGTAATGCCCATCTGTATGGCCGAGGGAATGCCAATGGCGCATATTTTTTTAAGAAGGCAGCCTTTAAGCTGCATGTGGAGCGGGTCTATCCGGTAGTCCGCGTTGCTGCGGATGAGCATACCGAGGACCAACAGGGCGGAGAGCCCCTGGGCAACAATGGTGGCCACAGCCGCCCCGGCGATACCCATGCGGAAATATTTGACGAACAGAACGTCCAGCACCGTGTTCGTCAGGGCGGAGAAAATGAGAAAATACAGCGGGTGGGTGGAATCGCCCACAGCCCGGAGTATGCCGGAGCCGATATTATAAAGCAAAAGCCCGGAAATGCCCCAGAAATAGATCCTCAGGTATTCCGCTGCCTCTGCAAACACGTCCGCCGGCGTGTCCATTAAAAGCAGCATATAGGGAGTAAACAGCACGCCCAGCACCGTCAGCACCGCGCACATGATCAGCGTGAGCGCCACGGTGGTCTGTACGGCGGAATGGAGCTTTTCCCGGTCCTTTGCCCCATAGTATTGGGAGATCACCACACCGGCGCCGCCGGAAAGACCGACGAATATGCCGATCAGCGCATTGATAATGGGCCCTGTGCAGCCCACGGCGGCAAGGGCCTGCTTGCTCACATAGTTGCCCACAACGATGGAGTCTACCGTATTGTACAGCTGCTGAAAGATATTTCCGATCAGCAGCGGAAGCGCAAAATTGATCAGCAGCCGGGCGATATTTCCCTCGGTCATATCCGTATCCCGGTGCTTGAGTATGGAAGCCAAGACCAAACCCTCCAATATGTTTCTTTTCGTAAAAAGTATATTCCCATCCCAAAGTCTTGTCAATCGCGGAAAAAATGCCGCAGATCAACTGCGGCATAAGTCGGAAAGGCTCAGTTCAGACTTCTGAGCCCAGGCGGCTGACTATGTAGTCCTCCACATCCTTCACGTCGATCTCCAGCGCGACGGAGAGTTCCCCATGAAGAATATCCTTGGCCCTTTTCATGGTGGCCTCAGCCCGGCTGCTCTTGGTCTTGCGGTCAGACATGCGGCTCTTCAGCCCCTTGACGATGGAAACCAGCGCCTCGCAGCTGTGCTGCTTGAAAAGCTCCTTGTAAAAGGCATCCACATGGTTGAAGCGGTTATCCGTACAGATGGCAGGCTGGATACCGGGCATGGCGTCGATCAGCGCCTCCGCCTCGTCCCTGCTCATTACCGGACGCATATACGCGCCTGAGTCTACCGGAGCAAAGTAGGTGCCGCTGCCGATGAGCGGGCTGAGATAGTAATACAGTTTTTCCTTCGGCGCGCCGGCCATGGTGAGCGGTCCGATGCTCTCCACCGTACATACGCCGTTCTCCCCGTAGATGATCTTATCGCCAACCGAAAACATCAAAAATTACCCCTATCCTATAACATATTTATATTTTAAACCATTTAACGGGAAATTTCCAATACTTTTTTCAAAATTGTTAACAATTTTTCCGTGCTTGAAATTGCCTTGAGTTGTTCAAAATTGTCTGGTATAATGTACGAATCCCGCATGATGCGGACAGTATCCCTGCCCTCCGGCAGCGAAAAAGAAAGTGGCCGAAGTGGGGAACAATTATAAAAACAAGCCAGAAATAAAACAAAAAGTGGAAGAACAGAGGGTGTATTATGGGATATACTTGGATTCAAATAGGTTGGATCGTTCTGGTCTACTCCTTTCTGGGCTGGTGCTGTGAGGTGGCTTTCGCCGCGCTGAAGACCGGAAAATTCGTGAACAGGGGTTTCCTCAACGGACCGGTTTGCCCGATTTACGGCTTCGGCGTACTCAGCGTAGTGCTGGTGCTGGAGCCGGTGAAGGACAATCTGCTGCTGCTCTTTTTCGGCAGCATGGTGTTCACTTCCCTTCTTGAGTTCCTTGCCGGCTTTGCCATGGAGCGCATTTTTCACGACAAATGGTGGGATTACTCCAATAATCCCTTTAACATCAAAGGCTATATCTGCCTGGAATTTTCCATCATGTGGGGCATAGCCTGTGTGCTGGTGGTGGATATCATCCACCCCATCATCATGAAGCTGGTCAACGCTCTGCCCCATATGCTGAGTTTTTGGCTCATGGCGGCGCTGTATGTGCTGCTGGTGACGGATGCTGTACTGACGCTGGTGGAGCTGCTCAAACTGCCCAAACGCTTCAAGGCCATGGAGGAGCTGGAGGCGGCCATTACCGCCGTGTCAGATGCCATGGGAGAGAATATTTACGATTCCGTGGAGCGGGGACGGCAGCGGTCCGAGGCCTTTAACGAAAAGCACCCGGAAATTGCGGAAAAAAGTCGGGAATACATGGCAGATATGCTGGAAAAGCGCAGCGAGCTCAACCAGAAGGCCAAGGAACGGGAGGACGCCGGGAAAGAAGCCCTGGCCGCCCGGAAAGCGGAGCTGGAGGCAAAGCTTGCCCGGCTCAAGGGCAGGAACATTGTCCACCGCCGTATTACCGGGGCCTATCCGCAGCTGCTTGAGGGCAAAAATAACGGCGCAAACTTCCGCAAGCTGAAAGAGAGCTGGGAGCGCCGCAGAAACGGGGAAGATCAGTGAGACTGTATTTTTTCGGGCATGACTATAAATACGCAGCCGAGCAGATGCTCCTGACCCTCTATCCTGAGGAGCGTCCGGAGTACCCGGAGGGCCGCCCGGCAGGAGATCGAATGGAGATCCGCCTGAGCCGGAGCGGCGTATATACCACTGCCTCCTGTGCGATCTGTATCGGAAGTGAATGCTGGAGGGGCCGGGCGGCGGCAAAAAATTCCGCCATGCGCGACGAATTGTCCACAGACCGCATTTGCCAGCGCCTGATCAAAAACGCCATGTACCGTGCGGCTCTCCGTTCCGGGCGGCAAAAGCCAGCCTGGGGCGCCCTCACCGGGGTGCGGCCGGGCAAGCTGCTCTGCGCTCTGCTGCAGCAGGAAAAGGACGAGCAGACGGCTCTGCACCGCTTTATCCGGGAATACGACGTCAGCCCGGAGCGGGCCGCCCTTTGCCTGGACACCAGCCGGGAGACTCTGCGGGCCATGGCGGGTATAGAGGAGAAGGATATCTGCCTGTATGTGGGCATACCCTTCTGCCCCACCCGCTGCGCCTATTGCAGCTTTGTCAGCCAGTCGGTGGAAAAGAGCATGAAGCTGATCCCGCCTTTTCTGGACGCGCTGCATCAGGAGATCAGAGCCACTGCGGCGGAGATCCGCGCCCTGGGTCTGCGGGTCATCTCCGTTTACATGGGCGGCGGGACACCCACCACCCTTTCGGCAGAGCAGTTGGACGGCCTGTGCTCCGCGCTGGAAGAGGAATTCGACCTGTCCCAGATCAGGGAATACACGGTGGAGGCTGGCCGGCCTGACACCATCACTTTGGAAAAGCTGCGGGTACTGCGCCGCCACGGGGTGAACCGGGTCAGCGTAAACCCCCAGACCATGAGCGATTCGGTGCTGGAGGCCATAGGCCGCCGTCACAGCGCGGCGGATATCGTCTCGGCCCTGGAAAAAGTGCGGCAGGTGGGGGGCTTTGCGGTGAATATGGACCTGATCGCCGGACTGCCCACAGACACGGTGCCGGGCTTTGCGGACACGGTGGAAAAGGTGCTGGCCCTCTCGCCGGAGAATGTGACCGTACACACCCTGTCGCTGAAAAAAGGCTCCCGGATCACACTGGAAGGCTCCGCCCTGCCCGCGGCGGCAGAGGTGGGGGCCATGCTGGATATCGCCCAGGAGAAGCTGCGGGCAGTGGATTACGCGCCCTATTATCTCTACCGGCAGAAGTTCATGTCCGGCGGCTTTGAAAATGTGGGCTGGAGCCGGGAGGGCTATATCAACCTTTACAACATCTGCATCATGGAGGAGCTCTGCAGCATCATCGCCATGGGCGGCGGCGGCTCCACCAAGCTGGTGCGGCGGGACGGGGGACGGAACATCCGCATCATGGAGCCCAAATACCCCCTGGAATATATTAACGGCGTAGAAAAAACCTGCGCGGACAAACGCAGGATAAGTGATTTTTATACAGCAAGCAGTCAGGAGGAAGAGTAATGGCTTATTCGCTCAAGGAGATCAATTTCAGAACCGTATCCGACCCGAAAGGGCTTATTGAGGAGGGTGACGAGCAATACCGCCGCAAGGTGGAAAAGGCGGCGGACCTGATCGTGGAGAACCGGAAGAACAGCCCCATCGTGCTGCTCTCCGGCCCCTCCGGTTCAGGCAAAACCACCACATCCATGAAAATCGCTGAGGCCCTGAAAAAGCGGGGCGTGGGTACCCACTATGTGGCCATGGACGACTATTTCAAGACCATCGACCCGGCCACCGCGCCCCGCACCCCGGAGGGCGATCTGGACCTGGAGTCCCCCTTCTGCATGGATATGGAGCTTTTGAACCGGCACTTTACCATGCTGTCCGAGGGCAAGCGCATTTTTGTGCCCAAATACGAGTTCTCCCGCCGCATGAGAGTGCAGGAGCCCTCCAAGTCCATCAAGCTGGGCAGCGACGAGGTGGTCATTTTCGAGGGCATCCACGCCCTGAATGACATGATCACCGACCAGCACCCGGAGACCTTCAAGCTCTACATCTCCGCCCGCAGCGACGTGGAGTTCGAGGGCAAGGTGGTATTCAAACGCACCTGGTTCCGTCTGGTACGCCGAACCGTGCGGGACTACAACTTCCGCGGCTCCGCGCCGGCGGAGACCATGAGCATGTGGGCCAATGTGCGCCGGGGCGAGAAAATGAACATCTCCCCCTTCAAGGATAAGGCCAACTTCCAGTTCGATACCTCCATGCCCTATGAGCTGCCGGTGTTCAACAAGGTGGCCACCGAGCTCTTTAAGTCCGTTCCCGAAGGGATCGAGCGCTTTGACGAGCTGCGCGCCGTCCTCCCCGCCCTTCAGCTCTTCGGCCATATCGACGAGAGCCTTGTGGCCGACGACTCCCTGATCCGCGAATTCATCGGCGGCGGGATCTACGAATATTAAAGGATAATGATCAAGGCCGTTTTATCTTTATAGGATAAAACAGCCTTGATTTTTCTCTTGAGTTATGATATGATCGACTGGAGGTGAGCTGCATGTACGAAAATATAGGCCAGCTGCTCTCCCAACGCCGGAGGGAGCTGGAGATCAACCAGACAGAGCTTGCGGAGGCCATGAGCCTGCGGGGCTTTCCTGTGACCAACCAGGCGGTGTCCAAGTGGGAGAAGGGCGCCACCCTGCCCAATGCCAAACAATTTCTCGCCCTGTGCGAGATTTTGGAGATCGACGATGTGAGAGGCGAGTTCTCCTGCGGAAGCGAGGGGATATTCGCCGGGCTCTGCCGCGAAGGGCGGCGTTTGGCGCTGGATTATGTGCAGCTTCTGCGGGACAGCGGGCGCTATGCCAACCGTAGAGAGGATCCGGTCTACCTCCGCTCCCTGCCCCTGTATTCCCTGGCGGTCAGTGCCGGCACCGGCCAGTTTCTGGACGGAGAGGACTACGAGATGGTGGAGGTGGGCGTGGAGGTGCCCGATGGGGCAAACTTCGGCGTCCGCGTGGCCGGCGACAGTATGGAGCCGGAATTTCACGACGGGCAGACTGTATGGGTCCGCCAGCAGCGCAGCCTGATGACCGGGGAGATCGGCATTTTCCTCTACGACGGAAGCGCCTATCTCAAGCAGCTGGTGGCACTGGAACATTCCATGGCTCTTCACTCCTTAAACCCCGCATATTCCGATATTGTCATCTCTCCTGAGCTGCCCCTTCGGGTGCTTGGAAAAGTTGTCAGATAAACATTTTTTCCGGCGGCCCTTTGGGGCCGCCGGAATGGGTTCAATCCATAAATTTTTCAGAAAAGCATCCGTCGGGCAGACAGTCGGCAAGGCCGGTCAGAATCCCCTTCATGTTGTCTGAATAAGGGGCCTGGGGTTCGCGGAGGTATTGACTGCCCAGCCTTTTGGAAATGGAGGCGCGCACGGTGGTGCCGCTGTTCTCCCGGCTCTCCAGCAGCACGGTGCCGCCGTGATGCTCAGCAATGCCGCGAACGACCGTAAGTCCAAGGCCGGGGCCCTGACTCAGGTGCTTCATGTCGAAGGCGAAGCGGTATCGGCTGAAGACCGAGTGCAGTTCCTCTGCTTTTATGCCGCAGCCGTCGTCGCAGACGGAGATGATCACACTGTCCCCGCTGTCGATCAGGCTCACGCTGATCCGGGTCAGTCCCCTGGCGTGGACCAGGCAGTTGGACAGCAGGTTCAGCACCAGGATCTCCAGCAGAGCGGCATCGGCGTCAATAATGAGCTTTTCGCCCACATTCACATGGAAATCGATATCCGGACGGAGCATACTTATGGTTTCCACCAGATCCGACAAAAAACGGGGCATATCCACTGCGGAGAGTGTGACGGGCAGCGTTCCGTCCAGTATGCCCTTTGCAGAGGAAATGTTGGAAAGCAGGCGCATCATAACATAGTGGCTTTTGGTGAGGGAGGCGAAGCAGGCGGAGATCGTACGGTCTCCCAGCTGACTGGCTCTGAGCCGGCCCTTGTCGGCGGCAATGCCGATGTTCATAAGGCTGTTGCGCATGGAGCAGATGAACGCGTCGTTCATCAGCACCGCAGGTGTTTCATCGCGGGAAAAGAATATGGCCTGAACGTCGCCGATACGGGTTACCCGCAGAATATAGTGCCGGCCCATAACCGGAACATCCGCTGCAAAGGACGAGGCCTGGGCCTCGGAGATGGCCGGGCCGAACAGGGCTTTTACGCCCTTGCCCACACAGTCTTTTCCCAGAATTTCTTCCGCGCTGCGGTTTGCGAAAATGAGCTTGCCGAACTTGCACAGCACCGTTGGCTCGCCTGAAAGACTCAGAATATCGTAAGGGATCTGTATCATACAAAGCAGCCTCCTCCATAATCAGGTCCTTTTTTTACAATTTTAACAAATATCGACAAAATATACAATACCGAGCCGAAAAAAGCATCAAACAGATAATAAATTTCGGCGTTTTTTTGTTAAGAATTGATAGAATGAAATATTGATTTTTGTTAATAGTATATGATACAATTTAGGCAATCAATAAGGCATTATTTACCGCCTTTTTGACCTCGCCCCTCTGGGCGGGAACACTTTTGTGCAAAAATTTTTTTGGAGGATATTGAAATGATCAAAGTTGGCATCAATGGTTTCGGCCGTATCGGCAGCCTGGCTTTCAGAGCCGCAGTCAAATCCGATGATATCGAAGTTGTCGGCATCAACGCCCCCGGCAAGACCGCCGGTCAGCTGGCCTACGCTGTCAAGTACGACACCGTTCACGGCAAATTCGACGCAGACGTGAGCTACAACGACGAAGAGAAGCTCCTCATCGTTGACGGCAAGAGCTTCCCCATCCTGGACTCCCGTGATCCTTCCGTGCTGCCCTGGGGCGAGCTGGGCGCAGAGTACGTTCTCGAGTGCACCGGCAAGTTCCTCACCAAGGCTGACGCACAGCCCCATATCGACGCCGGCGCAAAGGTCGTCGTCATGTCCGGCCCCGCAAAGGACGACACCCCCATGTTCGTCTGCGGCGTAAACCTGGAAAAGTACACCCCCGACATGCAGTTCGTTTCCAACGCTTCCTGCACCACCAACTGCCTGGCTCCTCTCGCCAAGGTTCTCAACGACAACTTCGGTATCGTTGAGGGTCTGATGACCACCGTTCACGCTTCCACCGCTACCCAGTCCGTGGTTGACGGCTTCTCCAAGAAGAACTGGCGCCTGGGCCGCAGCGTTTACAACAACATCATCCCCACCAGCACCGGCGCTGCCAAGGCTGTCGGCAAGGTCATCCCCGAACTGAAGGGCAAGCTGACCGGCACCTCCATGCGTATTCCCGCTGGCGATGTGTCCATCGTTGACCTGACTGTCCGTCTGGAGAAGGGCGCAAGCTACGACGAGATCTGCGCCGCCGTCAAGGCCGCTTCCGAAGGCCCCATGAAGGGCGTTCTGGAGTATGTTGACGAAGAGGTCGTCTCCTCCGACTTCCGCACCGACGCACACACCTCCATCTTTGACGCAAAGGCCGGTCTGGCTCTGAACGACAACTTTGTCAAGCTCATGGCTTGGTACGACAACGAGTGGGGCTTCTCCAACAAGATGCTGGATCTGACCCGTCACATCGACTCCGTCCGCAAGGCCTGAGAAGTTCGCTCGAAGAACGATTGTCGATAGTTTTCTGAACTTTTGAAGTCTCTTACGAAATCCGCAAAAGCGGTGGTCTGGTAAGAAAGACTGCATCAGGTACGAAAACTGTTGAAAACCGCAAAAAGTCTTTCATACCTCTTTCTGTTCTTCTATTGGAGCAGAAAGAGGTATTTTTATGTTGTCCATGAAAACACTTGTTCAGGAATTTCTGTTCGACTGTCAGGTGCGCAATTTGTCCCCGCGCACCATCCACAACTATGAAAAACAGCTCAACTATTTTATGCGCTATCTCAAAGAGGCGCAGGGCGTGGAGGCTTTGGAGGATTTGAAGCCCCTCCACATCAAGCAGTTTGTTGTGATGCTTCAAGGCAAGAAAAACAAGCCATCGTATGTCAATGACTTGCTGAAGGCTGTGAAATGTTTGTGCGCTTATGCGTTCGATGAGGGCTACACGCCCGAACTCCTGACAAAGAAGGTCAAGAATGTCAAAGAGCCGAAGGTTCTGATTCACACCTTTTCGGATGATGAAATTGTCAGGATGATTCAATTCTATGATGGCAACGATTATTTGAGTATCAGAAATCGTCTTATGCTTATGATGCTGTTCGACACAGGCTTGCGTATCAGCGAAATCATTGATATGAAGCCCTCGCAAATCAGGCAGGGTTATTTCGTGGTCTATGGGAAGGGCCGAAAAGAGCGTGTCGTTCCGCAAAATCCCATCGTCAGCAAATGGCTTATGAAGTATGACAGGGCGAGGGAGAGTTATTTTCAGTATAAGCGAGCTGAGGACTGTTATTTTCTCTCAAAGAATGGCAGACGCCTGACGCCCGAAGCAGTCAATAAATTTATGAAGAAAGCCTCCAAGAGCGTCGGCGTCAATCCTCTTGTGCGGGTATCGCCCCATACCTGTCGCCACACCTTCGCCCATCAGGAATTGAAGAATGGGCTTGACCTTTACAGTTTAAGCCGCCTCTTGGGACACGAGAGCGTCAGCATTACACAGCGGTATTTGGAGGCGGTGCGGGATGAACAGGTCTTGACTTCGGCAAGAAATACAGGCGTCTTGGCACATCTATGAACATCTCGGAACATCTTTTAACATCTTTGAAGATGATGGAGAGAAAACGCACATCTCTCCATCGTCTTTTTATTTCTACCAAGAGGAAAAGCGATTGATTTCTGAATAATGATATGTTAAAATAATCCTGCGACGCAAATCAATATTGTAATTGCCTAATTGGGTGGGTTTTTACCTTTCGGTAAAAACGCATCCTCTTATCCCCACCCTTTTTAGGCAATGGAGATTTGCGTCGCGGCAAATGAGGCTCTGCGTTTTTCGTGCGTAGTCTCATTTGGGGCTACGCACTTTTTTGTTCCCGAAAAATGCGTGGCATAGAATAATAGGAAAAAAGAAGGAGAGATAAAATGAAAAACGCAGGAGAAAAGAAAATAGCAGGCATTTTATTCCTAATTGCTGGTGTGTTATCTCTGCTGGAACTTTTTTATTTCAGTTATGAAGGTGGATTTGCCGCTGAATATCACTTCTACCAAACTTGGGATGACTACATCGGAGCACCTTTATATTTTCAGCGGTTTATTTATGGCTTTGCTGCTTTTGAGTATTTAACAGCCAGAATACACCTGTTTATAATTCCAAGAGCAATAGGTTTGGGCTTTACAGGGATTGGACTGCTTGCTGATAAAGAAAAAGCAAAAAAAGTTGGGCTCTATATTGTATCTGGCTCCTATTTCCTTGGGGCATTTGAGATGCTGGTGTATCAACTTGGGAGATACGGAAGCATGGGGGACAGCCACCATTTCGCTCTTTCTTTTCCTGTTCATACCTACATTGCGTTCTTCATTTTTGCGATAGCCTTTATATTCTTGGCGAGTGCTTGTAAAAAACAGTCTATCAAAACAGGTTGGATTGCGATAACTCTTCTGATTGCTTCTACGCTTCTTCACTTGTTAGGTGCTATCATCGCAATGACAATAAACAAAATCGGACTCTGGAACTATGTTCTTATTCGTTATTCTCTTGAGCTTCTGCTCATAATTATCGCATCGTTTATGCTGGTCTATTATTTGGAGCCGAGAAAAGAGCACTTCAAAGCAAGGAATAATACCAACGATACCCCCAATAAAATATCTGAAATGATTCAAAAGAGACCTACAAATACTACAGTTGTCCAAAATGTTAGCAATGCGGATGAATTAGCCAAGTTCAAAGATTTGCTTGATAAGGGCATTATCACACAGGAAGAGTTTGACGCGAAGAAAAAGCAGCTGCTGGGACTGTAAAACTATCGGCAGGGAGCAAATCACTCCCTGCCCTTTTTTATCCCTCCAACAGCCCGATATACTTATACGCTGTTGTTCTGCTGATGTCGCAGAGCCTCGCTAATTCTGTGAGATTGAACGCCCCATTCTTATACTGCGGGTAATGCCGAAGGAAGTTTGCGGGAACATCTTCAAGCGTGGTCTGCGGTCTGCCGATTCTCGCACCCTTCGCCCTCGCGTTCCGCATACCACTCCGCACACGCTCGCGGATGATACGCAACTCCAACTCCGCAAACACACCTGACATTTGGATAAAGGCGTTGGTCATTGGGTCAAGTTCCCCATTGGAGCAATCGACATTGATACTCCCCACGATGGAGAGACGCAGGCGTTTGTCCTTCACTGTCTCTATAATGTCGCACAGTTGTTTCGTGCTTCTGGCAAGGCGTGATACCTCCAAGGTCAGTATCGTGTCCCCTGCGTTCGCCTGTTCCAGCAGAGAGGCCAACTGTTCCTTTATTACGCTGTCGCCATGTTCGTATTCGAGAAAGACTTGCTCTGCTCCTGCCTGTTTCAGTTCCCGAACCTGACGCTGTATGTCCTGTTTATCCTCATTCGTAGAGCAACGCGCATACCCATAAATCATAACTGGCATTCCTTTCTCGCCCCGCGGGTTTGTGTTCCCGCAGAGCGCGGTGTCTGTTCAGGCGCTAATCGTGAAGCGGCGAGAGGCGGTCTGCTTGGTGAAAGCCTTGTAGAGCTCGCCATAGTGCTTTTTGAAAGCGGTGGTATCAAAGCGATTGGAGAGGACAGGCGTCCAGCGGACGATATACTGGCCTGCGGTCAGTTCCTCGGTCTCGCGTTCCAGCATCTCCTGCTTGATGCTGTCGCGGATGGCTTCGGCTTCGGCTCTCGCCTCTTCCATCAGGGCTTCCCATTCGTTCAGGGCTTCAATCTTGCTAATCAGTTCGTTCTTACTCATTGTTTTTGTCTCCTTTTTTGAATGTTTTTTGTTTCCCTTGACTGTCTATAATATACACCATTTTCTGTGTAATGTCTATTCGCAAAATACACAAATATCTGTGTAATAATCTGTATAATTTCTACATTGATTTCTGTGTAATCCTGTGCTATAATGCGGATAGTGGAAAAGAGCGTCCAATAGAAAAGGGGGACTTACAATGATTAGATACAAGATAGACATACTGTCAGCACTCAAAGAGGCAGGATACAACACCAACAGGCTACGCAAAGAGAAGTTGTTAGCGGAGGGCGTCATTCAGTCCTTGCGTGAGGGCAAATACATTGCCTTACAGAACATCGACAAAATCTGTGGCCTCTTGGACTGCCAGCCTGCTGACCTCTTGGAGTATGTGAAAGAGCCTGAGGGGGGCGTTCAATAAAACATTTGTTTTCCTGAACAGCGGCGAGCCTATACCAAGAGGCAGGAAAACCGCTGAAATCGCCCTGATTATGTCAGGGAAATTTGTAATACCTTTTCCTGAACAGCAGGGGTGTATTATGGGAAAGGCGGCGGCGCGCGCCTAATTGCGTTCTGGCGTGGCCTCCAACAAATCCAAGGGGCTGAAAAATCAGGGAGACGAGCGCCGCGTTCCTGAACGCCGCGTTAATATATTTGAGCATCTTTCATCATCCCCAAAAGGTTTTTCAAAAAAGACGAGCCTGACGAGAGATAACGAAAAAAGACGAGAGATAGCGGCAAATGCTATCCCTCGTCTCTGTTTTTATTTCCAATCTTTCAGCAAATCATCCAGCGCCTTGTCCAGCGCGGCTTTCATACTTTTTTCCAAGATGGCGTTTATCTATGCCATCAGCCAGTCCTATTGTTTTTTCTCTTTCTTTTTGCGGTCTTCATCCCTTTGGCTCATTTGCTTTTCACCTCCACCTGAAAGCGCACATTCATAGGCGTCTGCGGCTCGCGCTCTGCCTGTCGCGCTTTGGCTTCTTTGATAATGCTGTTGTGCGCCGCCTCCACTATCTCCCAAGGCTTATAGCCATCAAGATACATAGTATCATAATAATCTGGCAGAGGCCGCCCCATCAGCTTTTCAAACACAGTCCTATCATCGAACATTGTCATTCTGTTTCCACTCCTTCTAAACATTTTCTTTCAGGCTACACCAAGCGAGGTTGGAAG
>JALFVN010000035.1 GCA_022787565.1 Clostridiales bacterium
GCGCTGTCCTCTGGTATCAGGTCTTTTAATCATTCAGGCACACCTCCGTTTACTTAGCGCCGGTCTTGCCTTCTTTGCGGCGGATGACTTCGTAGTCATATTTGATGCCCTTGCCCTTGTAGGGTTCGGGAGGTCTCTTACCACGAACTTCTGCTGCAAACTGGCCAACCTTCTGCTTGTCGATACCCTTGATGACGATGTGGTTTGCATCGGGAACGTCGATCTGGATGCCGTCGGTTTCGGGAACGATGACCTGATGGGAGAAGCCCAGGTTCATCACCAGATTCTTACCTTCCTTGCTGGCACGGTAGCCGACGCCGTTGATCTCCAGCTTCTTCTCGAAGCCGTTGGTAACGCCGATGACCATGTTGTCCACCAGGGTTCTGGTGAGACCGTGCAGGGAACGATTTTCCTTGGTATCGTCGGGACGGGAAACGTGGATAACGCCTGCGTCAACGTCGACCTTGATCTGGGGCACCAGGGTGCGCTCGAGGGTGCCCTTGGGGCCGGTGACGGTGATGTGGTTGTGCTCGTCGACTTTGACTTCAACGCCTGCGGGGATAGTGATGGGTGCTCTTCCTATTCTTGACATTGTGCTACCTCCTTACCATACAAACGCAAGGACTTCGCCGCCGACATGCTCTTTGCGGGCCTGCTTGTCGGTCATAACGCCCTTGGAGGTGGAGATGATTGCAATGCCCAGGCCCTTAAGAACGCGGGGCAGCTCGTCGGCGCCGGCATAAACGCGGAGACCGGGCTTGCTGACGCGGCGAAGACCCTGGATGGCCTTCTCCTTGCCGGGGAGATACTTAAGGGTGATGCGGATGATGCCCTGGGTGCCGTCATCAATGACCTGGTAGTTCTTGATGTAGCCTTCGTTGAGAAGAATCTCGGCAATAGCCTTCTTCATCTTGGAAGCGGGGACATCCACGGATTCATGCTTCGCGCTGCCGGCGTTGCGGATGCGGGTAAGCATATCTGCAATGGGGTCGGTGATCTGCATAGTGTTTTATCCTCCTGTATTAGAGTTACCGCTTTCGCGGTTCAGGCGGCGAGGTTCCATGCCAATACATGATTGGCCATGGCCTTTCGCCATCCTTATATTATAACGGAGGGGATCGGCCTCCGGTATAATGCGTTTAACGCACGTATAGCGATCCTTTCGGATCGCCATGCGCGCATGCCTCACAAAATAGCATTATATCAAAATTTGTAAGACATTGCAAGCATTTTTCCGCGTTTTTCGGCGGAAATGTCTGCATTTTCTTCGCTCTGTCGGCCAGCGGCCTCTGTGGAAGAAAAGCGGCGGGTCAGCGCTGTGTCTTTCGGGCACGGCGCTGACCTTGCCGTGGCGATCTTTCGATCAGAAGCTCGCGCGGGCGCACTGAATTTTCGTCAGGCGATGACGGCGAAGCGAAGCTGTACTAAAGTACTGCGAGCTGAGCCGACGAAGCATTACGGAAATTCAGAAGCTCGCCTTGCGTACGCCGGGGATCTGGCCCTTATAAGCCAGCTCACGGAAGCAGATACGGCAGATGCCGTAGTTGCGCAGGTAAGCGTGGGGGCGGCCGCAGATCTTGCAGCGGTTGTACTTACGAGTAGAGAACTTTGCAGGAGCCTGCTGCTTGAGAATCATAGATTTCTTTGCCATAACTGTACTCCTCCTTAGCTCACGAAGGGAGCGCCCATGAGCTTGAGCAGCTCGCGAGCCTCTTCGTCGGTCTGTGCGGTGGTGGTGATCGCGATGTTCATACCACGCAGCTTTTCGATCTTGTCATACTCGATTTCGGGGAAAATGATCTGCTCCTTCAGGCCCAGGCTGTAGTTGCCGCGGCCGTCGAAAGCGTCGGGGGAGATGCCGCGGAAGTCACGCACACGGGGCAGAGCCACGTTGAACAGACGGTCCAGGAACTCCCACATGCGGTCCTGGCGGAGGGTGACCTTTACGCCGACCTTCATGCCTTCACGGAGCTTGAAGTTTGCAACGGACTTCTTTGCCACGGTAGCAACAGCGTGCTGACCGGTGATGGCGGAGATGTCCTTGATAACTGCGTCCAGAGCTTTGGCATTGTCCTTGCAGTCGCCGCAGCCGACGGAGACAACGATCTTGTCGATTTTGGGGATCTGCATGGTGGACTTGTACTGGAACTTCTGCATGAGAGCGGGAGCAACTTCCTCAAGATACTTTTTCTTCATTCTTGTCATCGGTAGTTATCTCCTTTCTCAGACTTCTGCGCCGCACTTCTTGCAGACGCGGACTTTCTTGCCGTCTGCAATCTTGTGACCGACGCGGGTACCCTTGCCGCACTTGGGGCAGACCAGCTGCACCTTGCTGACATAAATGGGGGTTTCGACCTTGATGATGCCGCCGTCCTGGCCCTGCTTCATGGGCTTCTGGTGCTTGGTAGCGACGTTGACGCCCTCCACGACCACTTTCATGGCCTTGGGGTCGGCAGACAGGACCTTGCCCTGCTTGCCCTTGTCCTTGCCGGACAGAACGATGACTTTATCGTCTTTCTTAATGTTCATTCTCTGTGCCCTCCATTAAATCACTTCGGGAGCCAGGGACAGGATCTTCATGTATTCCTTGTCACGGAGCTCACGGGCAACGGGTCCAAAGATACGAGTGCCGCGGGGGTTCTTATCACCGGTGTTGATCAGGACCGCTGCGTTCTCGTCGAAACGGACGTAGGTGCCGTCGGCGCGGCGGACAGGCTTGACGGTGCGGACAACGACGGCCTTGACCACGTCGCCCTTCTTCACGGAACCGCCGGGTGCTGCCTTGCGGACGGAGCAGACTATTACGTCACCAATGCTTGCATATTTGCGCTTGGAACCGCCAAGCACGCGGATGCACTTGAGTTCTTTGGCGCCGGTATTGTCGGCGACCTTCAGATAAGTTTCCTGCTGTATCATTACGGCGCCTCCTTACTTTGCCTTCTCTACGATCTCGACCACGCGCCATCTCTTGTCCTTGGACAGGGGGCGGGTCTCCATCACGCGGACGATATCGCCTACGCCGCACTCGTTGTTCTCGTCGTGGGCTTTCAGGCGGTAGGTCCGGCCAATGATCTTCTTATAAGTCTTGTGGGCAACACGGTCTTCAACAATGACGACCACGGTCTTGTCCATCTTGTCGGAAACGACCTTGCCTACGCGGGTCTTACGGGAAGTAGTTCTGTTTTCGTTCATTTTTCCTTACCTCCTCAGTTCTGCTTCTCGCGCAGTACGGTCTTGACGCGAGCGATGTCGCGGCGCACGGCAGAGATCTTGGTGGGGTTATCAAGATGATTGGTGGCATGCTGCATACGGAGCATGAACAGGTCCTTCTTCAGGTCGACCAGCTTGGTCTCCAGCTCGGCCACGGACAGGGAGCGTATTTCGTTTGCCTTCATCTTATTCACCACCGTTCTCAGTCTCGGTGCCCTTAGTGACGATCTTGGTCTTGATGGGCAGTTTGTGGCTGGCAAGGCGGAGTGCTTCGCGGGCGACCTCTTCGGAAACGCCGGCGATCTCGAACATCACTCTGCCGGGCTTGACAACAGCGACCCAATACTCGGGGGAGCCTTTACCGGAACCCATACGGGTCTCGGCGGGCTTTGCGGTAACGGGCTTGTCAGGGAAGATCTTGATCCAGACCTGTCCGCCGCGCTTGGTGTAACGGGTCATGGCGATACGGGCTGCTTCGATCTGGTTGGAAGTGATCCAGCCGGGCTCCTGAGCCGCGAGACCGAATTCACCGTAAGTTACTACGTTGCCGCGAGTAGCTTTGCCCTTCATGCGGCCGCGCTGAACTCTGCGGTACTTAACTCTCTTAGGCATTAACATTAGTTGTTGCCTCCTTCCTTAGCGGGGGCGGCAGGACGGGGTCCGCGGTTGTAGTTGTTCTGACCTGCGGGTCTGCTGCCGTAGCTGCCCTGGCGGCGATCGCCGTTGCGGTTGTCGTTGTTGCGGTTGTATCCGCCCTGGCGGCGGTCACCCTGACGGCGGTCGTCTCTGCGGCGGCGCTCGCCTGCGGGCTTGTTCAGATCCATGGTGCGGGGAGTGGTGCGCAGGGTCTGGGAGAGAACCTCGCCCTTGTAGATCCAGACCTTGACGCCGATACGGCCGTAGGTGGTGTTTGCCTCGGCAAAGCCGTAGTCGATGTCGGCACGGATAGTCTGCAGGGGGATGGTGCCCTCGTGGTAGCACTCGGATCTTGCGATCTCAGCGCCGCCCAGACGGCCGCCGCACTTGACCTTGATGCCCCGGGCGCCCATTCTCATGGCGCGGCCCATGGCGTTCTTCATGGCGCGGCGGAAGCCGATGCGCTTTTCCAGCTGCTGAGCGATGCTCTCGGCAACCAGCTGTGCGTTGGTGTCGGGCGTACGGACCTCAACGATGGAGATAGCCACGGGCTTGCCGATGAGCTTCTCGACCTCAAGGCGGATGCGCTCGATCTCCTGACCGCCCTTGCCGATGACAACACCGGGTCTGGAGCAGTGGATATAGATGCGAACCTTTGCGGAGTCACGCTCTATCTCGATGGTGGGGACACCGGCGGAATAGAGGGTCTTTTTCAGGTACTCACGGATCTTGTAGTCCTCGACGATCAGTTCGCCGACTTTGTCTTCTCTTGCGTACCATCTGGAATCCCAGTCTTTGATAACGCCTACACGCAGGCCATGGGGATTAACTTTCTGTCCCATAAATTCTGCCTCCTTCCCTTAGTCTCTCTCAGCCACGGCGATGGTGATGTGGCTGGTACGTTTGTTGATGCGGTACATACTGCCCCGAGCTCTGGGCATGCCCCTCTTGAGGATGGGGCCGGCGTTTGCGTAGGTCTCGCAGACGTAGAGCTTCTCAGGATCCATTTCAAAGTTGTTCTCGGCATTGGCCATGGCGCTCTTGAGCACCTTGATCATCAGCTCGCAGCCGGCCTTGGGGGTGTTCTCCATCAGGGCCAGAGCCACGTCTGCGTTCTTGCCGCGGATCATGTTGCAGATGATCTCAACCTTGCGGGGAGAAATACGGGCGTATTTGTGCTCCGCACGGGCAATTTTCTTTTCGTCCATTTTCTCTCCTCCTTACTTTCCGGTCTTGCTGCCGGCGTGACCACGGAAGGTACGGGTGGGGGCGAACTCGCCCAGCTTGTGGCCGACCATATCTTCGGTGACGTACACGGGAACATGACGGCGACCGTCATGGACTGCGATGGTGTGTCCGACAAAGGACGGGAAAATCGTGGAGGAACGGGACCAAGTCTTGACGACCTGCTTGTTGCCGGTCTTATTCATCTCGTCGACTCTCTTCAGCAGCTCGGGAGCGGCGAAGGGGCCCTTTTTAACACTTCTGCTCATTAACTTTTCCCTCCTTACTTTGCGTTGCGGCGCTTGACGATGAACTTATCGGTGCGGTTCTTCGTCTTGCGGGTCTTGTAGCCAAGTGCGGGCTTGCCCCAGGGAGTTACAGGGCCGGGACGGCCGACAGGGGACTTGCCCTCACCACCGCCGTGGGGGTGGTCGCAGGGGTTCATGACGGAGCCGCGGACCGTGGGACGGATGCCCATGTGACGCTTGCGTCCGGCCTTGCCGATGTGAACGTTGGCGTGGTCGATGTTGCCGACCTGGCCGATGGTGGCGATGCAGTCCAGACGGACCTTGCGGTACTCGCCGGAGGGGAGACGCACGGTGGCCATGCCGTTTTCCTTAGCCATCAGCTGAGCGGCGACGCCTGCGCTGCGGACCAGCTGAGCGCCCTTGCCGGGGTAGAGCTCGATGTTGTGGATCACGGTACCCACGGGGATGTTGGTCAGAGGCAGTGCGTTGCCGGGCTTGATGTCGGCAGCGGCGGAGGAGACGACGGTGTCGCCCACGCTCAGGCCAACAGGAGCCAGAATGTAGCGGCGCTCGCCGTCCTCATACTCGCAGAGGGCGATGAAGGCGCTGCGGTTGGGGTCGTACTCCAGGCGGACGACCTTGGCGTTCATCTCGGTCTTGTCGCGCTTGAAGTCGATCACGCGGTACTTCTGACGGTTGCCGCCGCCCTGGTGGCGGACGGTGATGCGGCCGTAGTTGTTGCGGCCGGAATTCTTCTTGAGAACCTCGACGAGAGACTTCTCAGGCTTGCAGTGCTTGTCGACACCGTCAAAGCCGGAAACGGTCATCTGACGTCTGGCAGGAGTGGTAGGTCTGTAAGTTTTGATAGACATTCTTTATTCCTCCCTTAAACCATGCCTTCGAAGAGCTCAATGTTCTTGGAGTCCGCACTGAGCTTTACGACAGCCTTTTTCCAGGAGGCAGTCTTACCCATGGGGTATGCGCCGGTACGCTTTGCCTTGCCATTCACATTGATGGTGGTGACCTTGATCACGGTGACACCGAAGATCTCCTCGATAGCCTTCTTGATCTCGATCTTGTTTGCGTCCTTCGCAACTTCGAATGCGTACTTTTTGATGTCCAGGTCTTCCATGGACTGCTCGGTGATGATGGGGCGGATGATGATATCGTATGCGGTCTTCATCAGGCGAACACCTCCTCGATCTTGGCGAGGGCAGCCTTGTCAACTACCATCTTGCCGTTGGTGAGAATCATATAGGGGCTGAGCACGGTGGCGATGGTGGTGTTGACGCCGGCGATGTTGCGGGCGGACTTGACGACCTTCTCGTCCACGTTCTCGGTGACGACCAGAGCCTTGCCCTCAACGCCGATCTTGGTCAGGAAGCTCTTGAATGCCTTGGTCTTGATTTCTTCCACCTGCAGACCGTCGATAACGATGATCTCGTCCTCAGCAGCCTTTGCGGAGAGAGCGGACTTCATGGCC
Source organism: Clostridiales bacterium (assembly GCA_022787565.1). Classification (GTDB taxonomy): domain Bacteria; phylum Bacillota; class Clostridia; order Oscillospirales; family Oscillospiraceae; genus Limivicinus. The sequence continues at coordinate 6,802 of JALFVN010000035.1, forward strand.
AGGCGCTTGACCTTCTTGTTGAGAGTGTAGCTGTAATCCCGGGGCTTGGGAGCAAAGGCTACGCCGCCGTGGTACCACACGGGGGAGCCTGCGTAACCGGCGCGGGCGCGGCCGGTGCCCTTCTGGCGCCAGGGCTTCTTGGTGGTGTAGGAAACCTCACCCTTGGTGAGTGCGCTCTGGGTGCCCTGACGGCAGTTTGCCAGGTGATTCTTGACGGAATCATGCAGGACGCTCTTGTTCGGCTCGATGCCGAAGATGGCCTCGGAGAGCTCGATCTCGCCGATCTTCTCGCCTGCCATATTGAATACGTTAGCTTTAGGCATTTATGCTGCTCTCCTTTCTTTACTTGGTACGTGCGGAAGCCTTCTGCGGGTTGACACGGGCAGATGCCTTCTGCGGGTTGTGGCTGATGCCTGCGGCTTCGCCCTTCTTGACGGGCTGAACCTTGACGGTATCCTTGAGGTAAACAATTCCGCCCTTGGGTCCGGGGATAGCGCCGCGGACTGCGATCATGTTCAGCTCAGCGTCGACCTTGACGATGTCCAGGTTCTGAACGGTGACCTGATCCACACCCATGTGGCCGGCCTGCTTCTTGCCCGGGAAGATACGGGAAGGATCGGTGCTGGAGCCCATGGAACCTGCGTGACGGTGAACGGGACCGCCGCCGTGGCTGGTGGGGGTACGGCCCTGGCCAAAGCGCTTGACAACGCCGGCGTAGCCTTTGCCCTTGCTGATGCCGGTGACGTCGACCTTGTCGCCTTCTGCGAAGACGTCGGCCTTGACCACGTCGCCAACCTCAAGCTTGCTGCTGTCCTCAAGGCGGAACTCCTTGAGATGCTTGACCATACCCACGCCCGCCTTTTTCAGGTGGCCCTGCTCAGGCTGGGTGAGCTTCTTCTCGGTTACTTCCTCGTAACCGAACTGGACTGCTTCGTATCCTTCCTTCTCCTTGGTCATCTTCTGCACGACCACGCAGGGGCCGGCTTCGATGACGGTGACAGGAATGACCTTACCAGTCTCGTCGAAGATCTGCGTCATGCCGACCTTCTTGCCGATGATGGCTTTCTTCATTTTATTTCCTCCTATCGGTTATTGGTTGCCTCGCTTGGCCCGGGCGTTGGAACCCGTCCAGAGGCTGGCAACTTAACCCGTCCGCATACGCAAGCTGCGGACTATGGGTCATTGACTTGTGGGTTATTCGCTGGGGTCGGGGTTTTGCCGGAAATTTGCTCAGAGCTTGATCTCGATTTCCACGCCGGCGGGGACTTCCAGGTTCATCAGAGCCTCAACGGTCTTCTGGGTGGGGTTCATGATGTCGATCAGGCGCTTGTGGGTGCGGCGCTCGAACTGCTCGCGGCTGTCCTTGTACTTGTGCACTGCACGGAGGATGGTGACGATCTCGGTCTTGGTGGGCAGGGGGATAGGACCGGAGACCTTTGCATCGGTGCGCTTGGCAGCCTCGACGATGGTCTCGGCAGCCTTGTCGATGAGCTGGTGATCGTAGGCCTTCAGGCGGATACGGATCATGTTCTTGTTGGTGCTTGCCATGTGTTTTTCTCCTTTTTCGTACGTTTTTCGGCGGCATTGGCTCCGCCATTGAAATATGCGTACGGATGAAACCATTTTCTTATACACACAACCGTGCGTATCAGGCCGGGCCCGAAAAACAAACCGGCTTTTGCGCCGGTCCGTCTCCCGCCCCCGCGATATACGCGAGTACAGGAAAGGTTTCAGCCGCCCGATTGCGTGCCGGAACAGGTCCGACACCGGACATACTCCACGGAAGTTACCTCGTTTTCACGAGCAATCTCCCGCTTCATCGCATAATACGCCCGTGCTTTCGCACACGCGCTTGATTAGTATAGCAGTCACACGGCTGTATGTCAATAGTTTTTTCGGGATTATTACAGAAAAATTCGCCCTGTTTTTGTGCAGGGCGATGATTTTTGTAAACCGCACGCCGTCGTTCTGTGCGCAGAGAGGAACGGCAGAGTGTGGTTATGCGCGGCCTGCGCAGGCATCGGCCCCTACTATTATAATATTAAGGAAGCTCTGATTAATCAAGGTGCTCAGATTTGCGGCAGAATTTTTCGCTGGCGAGGAAGGAAAGCGCAGGAATACTTTGTGTATTTCAAGCTTTTCTGACGAAGATCAGCGGGAATTTATGCCGTGAAGATGAGTACTGAGATTATTCAGAGATTCCTTAATGCTTGTTTCAATTCCGCAGACTGTGCAGCGGGGCGGGGATGCGGCCGCCGCGGGAGACGAATTCCTCCGCCGAGCTCTCATGGAGGGGCATGACAGGGGCGCTGCCCAGAAGGCCGCCAAAGTCGATCCGGTCGCCCACGGTCTTGCCCTTGGCGGGGATCAGACGTACGGCGGTGGTCTTGTTGTTCACCATGCCGATGGCCGCCTCGTCCGCGATGATGGCGGAGATGGTGGCCGCCGTGGTGTCGCCCGGGACGGCGATCATGTCCAGACCCACGGAGCAGACGCAGGTCATGGCCTCTAATTTGTCAATGGAAAGGGCCCCGGCCTCCACAGCCGAGATCATGCCCGCGTCCTCAGACACGGGGATAAAAGCGCCGGACAGGCCGCCCACATGGTTGGAGGCCATGACGCCGCCCTTTTTTACCGCGTCGTTCAAAAGAGCCAGCGCTGCCGTGGTGCCGTGGGTACCGCACTTTTCCAGCCCCATGATCTCCAGGATCTCCGCCACGCTGTCGCCGATGGCGGGGGTGGGGGCCAGGGACAGGTCCACCACGCCGAAGGGCACGTTCAGCCGCCTGGAGGCCTCCCGGGCCACCAGCTGGCCCATGCGGGTGATCTTGAAGGCGGTTTTTTTCACGGTCTCCGCCACCACGTCGAAGGGCTGGCCCTTGCAGGCCTTCAACGCGTGAGCCACCACGCCGGGGCCGGATACGCCCACGTTAATGACGCACTCCGGCTCCCCCACCCCGTGGAAGGCACCGGCCATGAAGGGATTGTCCTCCACGGCGTTGGCAAAGACCACAAGCTTTGCGCAGCCCATGGGGTCAATATCCGCCGTCTCGCGGATAATGCGGCCCATCAGGGCCACCGCGTCCATGTTGATGCCGGAGCGGGTGGAGGCCACATTCACGCTGGAGCAGACCAGGTCGGTCTGGGTCAGGGCGGTGGGGATGGAGCGGATCAGGCGCAGGTCGCTCTCCGTAAAGCCCTTGTGGGCCAGGGCGGAAAAACCGCCGATGAAGTTCACGCCCACAGCCTTGGCCGCCTTGTCCAGCGTCAGGGCCAGGGGGGTATAGTCCTCCTCCCGGCAGGCTGCCGCCACAAGGGAGATGGGGCTGACGGAAACGCGCTTGTTGACAATGGGGATGCCGAACTCCCGCTCGATGGCGCAGCCGGTCTCCACCAGTTTCTCCGCCCTGCGGCAAATTTTATCATAGACCTTCCGGCAGCACTCCTCCATGGCGCTGTCGGCACAGTCCAGAAGGCTGATGCCCATGGTGACGGTGCGCACGTCCAGGTGCTGCTGGTCGATCATCTCTATGGTCTGCAGTATCTCACTGCTGTTGATCAAGTAACTCATGGTGCGCCTCAGATCCTGTGCATGGCTTCAAAGATGTCCTGCCGCTGGATATGGATGTCCAGGAAGCGCTCTTCGCCCTTCTCTTTCAGGAAGCGGGCCAGCTCGTCAAAGGGCTCGGCGCAGTCTGTCAGGTCCACCAGCATGATCATGGCGAAATACTCCTGCATCAGGGTCTGACTGATATCCAGAATATTGATCTCCTTTTCCGCCAGCAGGGCCGTCACATAGGCGGTAATGCCCTTGGAATCCCTGGCGAAAACACTTACAATCGCTTTCATTTCTCTTTCTCTCCCATGTTGCTCGTTTCTCTCTCTGCCGCAGCTTTTACCCTTGTTTTTGCCGCTTCGGCAGCGTCCAGCAGCTTTTCCGCCTCTTCCAGCAGGGTCTCCCCCGCAGCCGTCAGGCCCTTTACCCGGTTTCCCCGGCAAAAAAGGCGCACGCCCAGCTCATCCTCCAGCGCGCTGATGGCGCGGCTGGTGGTGGAATGGCTGATATAGAGCTGTTTTGCTGCGGCGGTAAAGCTTCCGCACCGGGCCACAGCCACGAAGATCTGAAGCTGCTCCGGCTGCATTTTCAGTAATCGAAGGTGTGGGGCAGCAGCTCGCTGAGCTTATAGCTCACATAGCGGTCCCCCGCTTTGGCGCAGAGCACCTCCATATTGGGGGAAAACTCCGCCAGAAACTGACGGCAGGCCCCGCAGGGGGTACACCAGTTTTCGCTGTCGGCATAGATGGCGATGCGGCGGAAGCTGATCTTCCCCTCGCTTACCGCCTTGCAGCAGGCCGTGCGCTCTGCGCAGATGGTGCTGCCCAGCGCCGCGTTCTCCACGTTGCAGCCGGTGAACACTGTACCGTCGTCGCATTCCAGGGCCGCGCCCACGGGGAAGCGGGAATACGGCACATAGGCGTTTAACGACGCTTTTTTTGCCATGGACATGAGTTCTCTGTCAGTCATAAATGCCCCTCCATTCTTATATTAACCCAGATCGATCTCCCAGTTGGCGAAACCATAAAGGGGATTGCCCATATTGGGGTCAACACCCTTGATCACCCGCCGGTGGGTGATGAGCTGCTGCTTTTCAAAGCCGATGGTGATCAGCGAGCCGGTCTCGTTCAGATAACGGCAGAAATTCAGAAAGGCGGCAGCTCTCTCCCCGTCATATTCATTGACGGTGCTGGCGCTTCCCGCGGCCAGATAGCTGTCGATATAGCCCTCAAAGCTTCTGTCGGTAGAGCCGGTATAGTTCAGGCAGCTGGTTTCGTTGTCCTTGGTCCGGACCTCCAGCAGCTCGGTCAGGTCAAAGTCGTTGCGGAGCTTGATCTCGCCGTAATAGATATCGAAGTCGCCCTCCTCAAGGGCCGTGCAGTAGTCGGCCCAGGTCAGCTCCTCCACGGCGATGGTAAAGCCGATAGAGGCCATATCCTCCGCAAACTTTCTGGCCACGCCGGCCTTTGCGCTGCTGTCGCTGCACAGGATCAGCCGCATCTCGATCTCCTGAGCCGAGCCGTTCATAAACTCCAGCTTGCCGTCGTCATCGTAGTCCCGGATGCCGAAGTTATCCAGAATCAGCCTGCAGCGCTCCATGTCGTAGCCGATGCTGTTGGCATAGCTGGTGGGGTAGTCCGGGGCTGTGGGATACATGGGCACGGTGCTGGCCACGGCGTTGCCCTTCATCAGGTTGTCGGCAAAGTTGGCCCGGTCAAAAGCATAGGACAGCGCAACGCGCACGTTGGAATAGCGGCCCAGGGTGCTCTCCTCGTTAAAGGCCAGATAGTGCATATTGGTGGTGGCAAAGGTGCGTGTCTCGTTGGTGCTGGCATAGCCCAGGTTGGTGTAGCTGGAGGGGTCGTTCTGCACCACGTCGATCAGGGAGCTTTCAAAGGCGTTGATGATGCTGTCCGCCGTCTGATACTCCTGGATATAGATCACATCCACCGGCAGGCTGTCATAGCCGTTATAGCCGGTAAAAGCCAGAAGCTGGGTGCCGTCTTCATTGTATGTATAAGGGCCGCTGCCGATGGGGTGCTTGTCGCCGAAGGTGCCCCGCTTCATCACGGGGATGTTCAGCAGCTTGACAAACTGCTTGTTTGCCTTTCCAAGCGTCACATACAGCTTGTCCTCCGAAAAGCTCACGCCGGCGATGTTGTTGAAGCGGCCTCTGTACCGGTCGGTATTGATGGCGTATTCCAGAGACAGACGCAGGTCGTTGCCGGTGATGTTCGTCCCGTCGTGAAACACCCGGGTGGTGTCGATATCGAAGGTCCAGCTCTTGCCGTCCTCAGAGCATGTCCAGCCGGTGATCACATTGGGGGTGACCTGAAAATTGTTGTCCAGCTCCACCATGTTTTCATAGACCAGGCTGCAGATCAGCTGGTTGGAGTGGTTGGTGGCGATGCAGGGATTCAGGCTGTATTTGCTGTTGCTGTTGAGCGAAAAGACATTGTCCGCCGCAGCGGCCTTCTCCACATCCTTGCCCCCGGTAGACTCAGGGATCTGATCCGTGGGGTCGGTCTGCCGGCTTTCGCAGCCGGAGCAGCCCAGGAGCATCAGCGCCGCGCATAAAGCGGCGATCCATCGTTTAAGGGTATTTCGCATATATTCACCTCAGTCCAGCACGATCGCGGCGGCCTGGCTGCCGCGACGGCCCTTTGTATATCTGTGGGACCAGTATTTCTCATGGCTGCACATGGTGCATTCCTGTGAAAGGTCGATATTCTCCGCTTTCAGCCCCAGCTGAATGAGCCTTCGGGCGTTGGCGGCACGGAGGTCCACCATGGTCTTGCCGTCAGCCCGGCGGTCGAACAGGCCCTCTGTATCTCCGTCCAGGTATTTCTCCACTGCTTGCGGCACATCGTCGTCCGTTTCAAAGCAGCAGCGGCCGATGGCGGCGCCCATAGCGGCATGTATGCTCTCCGGCCTTGCGCCCAGCGCGCACATTTTCTTCACCGTCTCGCCCAGAATGTCCGCTGCCGAGCTGCGCCAGCCGCAGTGTACCGCGGCGATCACGGAATTCTCCCCGTCACAGAGCAGAGCGGGCACACAGTCGGCCACAAAGCACATGATGGGAAGTCCCCTGGTATTGGTGACCAGCCCGTCCGCCTCGTAGGGCACGTTGGACATGCACACATGCCTGTCCGCCTCCGTTACAACGCGAACCGTGTTCCCGTGGACCTGCTTTGTGACCGCGCAGTCGTCGATCCCCGCGCCCATCAGCGCACAGACCCGCCGGTAATTTTCCCGCACGTCCTCCGGGTCGTCCCCCCGGTTGGAGCCCAGATTCAGGCTGCTAAATTCTCCCCTGCTCACGCCGCCGTACCGGGTGGTAAAGGCGTGGCGGGCGGGGATGAGGGTGGAGCGCACATAGACCAGTCCGCCCTCGTTGATCTCTTCAAATGCCATTTTTTACTCGTTTCTGCCGCAGCATTCCTTGTATTTCAGCCTGCGGCTGCCGTCGGCCTTCATCTTTCCGCAGGGGCAGGGGTCGTTGCGCCCGGGCTTGGGAGCCTTTTTCACCGGCTTCTTTTTCACCGGCGCGCCGCCCACGTTGGCGGCGGCGTTTTTCGCCACGGCCTTGCGCTCAATGGGTTGCTCCCGGCGTACCTGAACGGTGAACAGGCGGCGCACGGTCTCCTCCCGGATGCCCTGGACCATGGCCTCGAACATGTCAAAGCCCTCCTGCTTGTAGGCGTCAATGGGCTTTATGGAGCCGTAGCCCCGCAGGCCGATGCCCCGCTTCAGCTCGCTCATGGCGTCGATATGGTCCATCCAGTATTCGTCCACCACGCGGAGCATGACCACCCGCTCCAGCTCCCGCATCAGCGGCGCGCCGTTGGGCCCGGGGCCGAAAGCGGTCTCTCTGGCTTCATAGATCTTTTCCGCGATCTCCGTGACGGTCTCCGCCACCTTCTCGCAGCTGGGTTTTTTGCCCAGATCCTCGATTTTCAGGCTGCCCCGGCGGAGAAACAGCTTTTCAAAGGGCTGCAGGGCCAGATCCAGCTGCTGCTGATCCTCGGCCGCTCCGCCGCCCAGCCCGTCGGTCACGGTGGTTCGGACAAACTCCTCGATCATGCCCATGATCTGGGTGCGCAGGTCCTCCCCGTCCAGCACCTTGCGGCGCTCACTGTAGATGATGTTGCGCTGCTGGTTCATCACATCGTCGTACTCCAGAACGCTCTTGCGGGTCTGGAAGTTGCGGCTCTCAACGGTCTTCTGGGCCTGCTCGATGGCGCCGGAGAGCAATTTGTGGTCCAGAGGCATGTCCTCCTCCACCTTCAGCGTCTCCATCATGTTCATGATCCGCTCGGAGCCGAACAGGCGCATGATATCGTCGGTCAAGGCCAGGTAGAATCGGCTCTCGCCCGGGTCGCCCTGACGGCCGGCGCGGCCGCGGAGCTGGTTGTCGATACGGCGGGACTCGTGCCGCTCGGTGCCCAGAATGAACAGGCCCCCTGCGGCGCGGACCTTTTCCGCCTCGGCATTGGTGACTTCCTTGTGGGCGGCCAGTCTTTCCGCGAAGAGCTTTCTGGCGGCCAGGATATTCTCGTCCTCGGTGTCGGCATAGCCGGTGGCCTCGGCGATCACGCTCTCCTCAAAGCCGGCCTTTCTCAGGTCGGTTTTCGCCAGAAACTCTGCGTTGCCGCCCAGCATGATGTCCGTGCCGCGGCCGGCCATGTTGGTGGCGATGGTGACGGCCCCCAGCTTACCGGCCTGGGCCACGATCTCCGCCTCTTTTTCATGGTACTTGGCGTTGAGCACCGTGTGGGGCACGCCCCGCTTTTTCAGCAGGGAGGAGATATATTCGCTCTTTTCAATGGACACTGTGCCCACCAGCACCGGCTGGCCCTTTTCATGGCACCGCACGATCTGCTCGATGATGGCCCGGTTCTTGCCGTTTTCGTTTTTATATACGATATCGGGATTGTCAATGCGGATCACCGGCTTGTTGGTGGGGATCTCGATGATATCCAGTCGGTAAATGGCCTCAAACTCCTCCGCCTCGGTGGCGGCGGTACCGGTCATACCGGAGAGCTTGTCATACAGGCGGAAATAATTCTGGAAGGTGATGGTGGCCAGGGTCTTGTTTTCCTTCTGGACATCCACATGCTCCTTGGCCTCGATAGCCTGGTGCAGGCCCTCGGAATAACGGCGGCCCAGCATCAATCGGCCGGTGAACTCATCGACGATGATGATCTCGCCGTCCTTCACGATGTAGTCGATATCCCGCTTCATGATGCCGTGGGCCTTCAGGGCCTGGTTGATGTGGTGGGTCAGAGTGGCGTTTTCGATATCGGCATAGTTTTCCAGGCCGAAAGCCTGCTCCGCCCTGGCGATGCCACGGGCGGTGAGGGTGGCGGTCCTGGCCTTTTCGTCCACGATGTAGTCCGCGTCGATATCCTCGCTCTCTTCCTCCTTTTCGTCCACGGAGGCGTATACCTGCTTTTTCAGCCGGCGCACAAAGTCATCCGCCTGACGGTACAGATCGGTACTCTCGTCCCCCTGGCCGGAGATGATCAAAGGCGTTCTGGCCTCGTCGATCAGGATGGAGTCCACCTCGTCCACAATGGCAAAGGCATGTCCCCGCTGGACCATGCTCTCCTTATACAAGGCCATGTTGTCCCGCAGATAGTCAAAGCCCATCTCGTTGTTGGTGCCGTAGGTGATGTCGCAGGCGTAGGCCCGGCGGCGCTCCTCCGGCGTCAGGCCGTGGACGATCAGGCCCACGGACAGGCCCATGAAGCGGTGCACCTTGCCCATCCACTCGCTGTCGCGGCGGGCCAGATAGTCGTTCACGGTGACGATGTGCACGCCCTCTCCCGTCAGGGCATTGAGATAGGCGGGCAGAACGGCCACCAGCGTTTTGCCCTCGCCGGTCTTCATCTCGGCGATGCGGCCCTGGTGCAGAACGATGCCGCCGATGAGCTGGACGCGGAAGGGTTTCATGCCCAGCACGCGCCAGGACGCCTCTCTTACCGCGGCAAAGGCCTCCGGCAGAATGTCGTCCAGGGTCTCCCCGCCGGCAAGGCGCTGCCTGAATTCGCCGGTCTTGGCCCGAAGCTCCTCGTCGCTGAGTCTGGAATAGGGGGCGTCCAGCTTTTCAATAGCGTCCGCTATCGGATAGATTTTTTTCAATTCACGGTCAGAATAGCTTCCGAACAATTTATCAAGAAATCCCATGTAGTATGCCTTTCCCTATAGAATAGATAACTTTCCGACTTTGGATTATAACACATAATTATGAATAAAGAAAGACCTTTGGGTCGGTGAAGGAAAAGAATCCACGGGAATTTGCGGTTCTGCTGCTTGTCCTTTGAAAATAATTATGGTAGAATATGCTGTCAGGAAATACGGCATAAAGGAAAAACATATGGAACACAGCAAAAGACACCGTATCGTCTGGAAGCTTCTGCGGCCCTTTGCCCGGCTTCTTCTCAAATGCAAATTCAATTACAGCTCCCCTGTTTATGCGCCGAAAGGGCCCTTTATCGTGTTATGCAACCATGTGACCGACTGGGACCCTATCTTTGTGGGCGCGGCCTTTAAGGAGCAGATGTATTTTGTCACCAGCGAGCATCTGCTGCGCCTGGGTTTTGTATCCAGGCTCATCATGTGGCTCCAGGCGCCCATTGCCCGGCAAAAGGGCGGCAGCGCCGCCGGGGCGGTAAAGGCCATGCTGCGGGCCATGAAGGAGGGGCACAACATCGGCCTGTTCCCGGAGGGGAACCGGACCTGGGACGGTGTGACCCGGGATTTTCCCGCCTCCACCGGCAAGCTGGTGCGCAGCTGCGGCGGGACACTGGTCACCTTCCGTCTCAGCGGCGGATATTTTGCCAGCCCCCGCTGGGCAGGCGCCGCCACCCGCAAGGGCAGAATGCGCGGGCAGGTGATCGGCACCTACTCTCCGGAAGAGCTGAAGGTCATGAGCGCAGAGGAAATCAACGCTGTCATCCGCCGGGATCTGTACGAGGACGCCTTTGAGGTGCAGCGAAAGCACCCCGTCCCCTACCGGGGAAAGCGCCTCGCGGAGCATCTGGAGACGCTGCTGTTCATCTGTCCCAAATGCGGCGCCATGCACCGCATGGTCAGCCGGGACGACCGCTTTTTCTGCGAAAACTGCGGCATGGAGACCCGCTTTTCCGTCAACGGCTTTTTCTCCGGCGGCAGGCTGCCCTTCGACAATGTGCGCGACTGGAACCGCTGGCAGGAGGAGCAGATCAAAAAGCTCTGTGAACGTGCCGGGGAAGGCCCTATCTTTTCCGACAGTGAGCTTCAGCTCCGCCGGGTAGACTCCGCCAGAGGCAGCGAGATCATCGGCTTCGGAGAACTGACCCTGTATAAGGACCATCTGGAGCTGCCCACAGGCATCAGTCTGCCGGTGGAGGAGATCACCGGCATGTCTCTCCGCGGGCCCAGCGATCTCTACATCGGCACAGCCAACGGCAGCAGCTTCGAACTGCATTCCGATATGGTGCGCTGCACCGTAAAATATCTCAGCGCCTGCACCGCTCTTGGCAGCCCGGTGGGCTGCGGCGTTTAAAAAATAAATTCAGTTGGGGATAGTAAGATGAACAGGCTCGGTTTTGACAACGAAAAATATGTGAAGCTCCAGTCCCAGAATATCCGCGACCGCATTTCCAAATTCGGCGGCAAGCTGTATCTGGAGTTCGGCGGCAAGCTTTTTGACGATTTCCACGCCTCCCGGGTGCTGCCGGGCTTTGCGCCGGACAGCAAGGTGAAGATGCTGCTGGAGATGAAGGACGAGGCGGAGATCGTTATCGCCATTTCCGCCGACGACATTGAGCGCAGCAAGCGCCGGGGCGACCTTGGTATCACCTATGACGACGACACCCTCCGCCTGATCGACGCTTTCCGGGGCATCGGGCTTTACATCGGCAGCGTGGTCATCACCCACTACCGGGGCCAGGCCATTGCAGACAAGTTCATCAAGCGGCTGGAGACCCTGGGCATCAAGGTGTACAAGCACTATATCATCCCCGACTATCCCTCCAACATTCCCCTGATCGTGTCTGAGGAGGGCTTCGGCAAAAACGACTACATTGAAACCGAGCGCAGCCTTGTGGTGGTCACCGCCCCCGGCCCGGGCAGCGGGAAAATGGCCACCTGTCTGAGCCAGCTCTACCACGAGCACAAGCACGGCGTCAGCGCGGGCTATGCCAAATTTGAGACCTTCCCCATCTGGAACCTGCCCCTGAAGCACCCGGTCAACCTGGCCTATGAGGCTGCCACCGCCGACCTGGACGACGTGAACATGATCGATCCCTTCCATCTGGATGCCTATGGCGTCACCACAGTAAACTACAACCGGGATGTGGAGATCTTCCCGGTATTGGAGGCCATGTTCAAACGCATCTACGGGGAGAGCCCCTACAAGAGCCCAACGGACATGGGCGTGAACATGGCAGGCTTCTGCATCACCGACGATGAGGTATGCCGCGAGGCCTCCAGACAGGAGATCATCCGCCGCTACTATGCCGCCGCCTGCTCCGCCCGTCAGGGGCTGGGTGATGTGAACGAGGTGCGGAAGATCGAGCTGATCATGAACTCTCTGGACATCACGCCCGATGACCGTCCGGTCGTTGGCGCGGCCCTGAAGCGGGCGGAGGAGACCGGCGCTCCCGCCGTGGCCATAGAGATGCATGACGGCACCATCATTACCGGCAAGACCAGCTCTCTGCTGGGCGCTTCCTCCGCCTGTCTGGTAAATGCGCTCAAGTATCTGGCCGGCATCGACAAGAAGCTGCCCCTGATCGCCCCCGGCGTCATTGAGCCCATCCAGCATCTGAAGGTGGAACACCTGGGGAACCATAACCCCCGCCTCCACACAGACGAGCTGCTGATCGCCCTGGCCATCTGCGCGGTGACAAACCCCATGGCAGAGTATGCCATGGACCAGCTGGAAAAGCTCCGGGGCTGTGAGGCCCACTCCTCCGTGATCCTGTCCCATGTGGACGCGGATCTTTTCAAGAAACTGGGCGTGAACATCTCCTTTGAACCCAGATACCAGGCCAAAAAGCTGTTTCATAAATAAAACCCCAGTAAAAACAACACTGTCATCCTGAACCGCGCAGCGGTGAAGGATCCCGTATGGTAACGCCTGGCGTCCCATTTGCGGGATCCTTCGCTGCGCTCAGGATGACATTTTATTTTTAGAAAAGAAGCGCCGTCGGTATTTCAGCTCTGTGTACTCCATAACGCGCTTCATATATACCGCGTCGTAAGCGCCGCCTACCGCACCCAAGATGGGGATGCCCTGCAAAAACTTCATGTACAAAAGCTCTTTGGAAAGGCCGCCCGCGGCCTGCCGGATCAGGGCTTCCGTATCCCGCGCCGTGAATACTCCGCGCTGAATAAAGGCGTTCAGTTCGTCGTCAATGACTTTCAGCTCTTCCCCGTAAGTCACCGCACCGCTGATAAGAAGAAGAATGAACTGCCGCTCGGTGTCCGATTCATAGGAAAAGCCGTAGCGCAGGGCGATCTCGTATATGCCCTTGAGCATAAGCGCCGTGAACAGGGCGATATCCGGCAGACCCACGCCCAGAACACCCAGGCCGATCCCTGCCGCGCCGGAGAGGGCCAGATTCAGCCTTCCCGCGCCGCCGGCCTTCCGGGAAAAGGCCCGCAGAGACCTCCTGTCCCCCTTTATTTCCGCGGCATAGCTGTCGACTTGAAATTGTTTTTCCTTTTCCTCTCTGTTAACACTCTTTTCGATCACCGCCGTGCCCTTTTCAAACACAAGGGCAAAGGCCTTTGCAAAGGCGGCGTCCAGCGTTCCCTGAAGCTTCTCCGGCACCTTTTCCGCCAGGAGCCGGTTCAGGGCCGAGTCCTTTTTCTCCATCCGCTTTTCCAGGAAACTGCGCTCCTGCTTATACAGGCGCGAAAGCTCCCTTTCCATGATTTTCTGCTGCTTGTTCATCTGCACCGCCTCACTTTTTCAACTGCCCCGGGCTGATGCCGAAGCACTCGCGGAAAGCCCGGTGAAAAGCGGAATAGTCCGAAAAACCGCTCTCCGCCGCAGCCCGGGCCGCGCTCTCCCCCTCCCGGATCAGCCGCGCCGCATATAGAAGCCGCTTCTGCCGCACATAGGCGTGGACCGTGCTGCCGGTCTGAGCCTTGAACAGCCGCATAAAATGATATCGGCTCAGATATGCCTGCTCCGCCAGCTCATCCACCGACAGCTCCCGGCCCAGATTCTCATTGATATAGGAGAGCACAGCCCCGATCTTCGGGTCTCTGGCGCCCTCTGTCCGCTCCGGCGCAGCGCTGCCGCTGGCATAGATGCGGTTAATGAGCACCAGAAGCTGCACCATCCGCGTATCCCTTATGGCCTCCGCGCCCAGCTCCTCGTCCCGTATGGCCGCCTCAAAATCCTCCAGCGCCGCCGCCAGATGCTCCTGCTGCTCATTGTCCGGGGTGATGAGCTGCCGTCCGTCCTTGTCCGCCTTTTCAAAGCAGTCCATCAGCCCCGCAGTGGGCATGATCCGGTCAAAATACTTCCCGTCCAGATAGATGATCACCCGGTCATAGGGCTCCGTTTTGTCGATCAGGGCCTTGTGTATGGTGTGGTGCTTTACCAGCAGCACATCCCAGGGCTTCAGGGCATAGGTAACGCTCTCCACCGTGTAGTCCACATGGCCGGACAGCAGCAGCACAATCTTGTCAAACTCGTGAAAATGAAAGTCCCGCTCCTGTCCCGCCGTATCCCGCAGGTGGAAATAATGGTAGTTCTCTTTCAGATAGCCTTCCCGGTTAACTCGTTTTTCCTTTTCCATTTCTGCACCTCGCCAAATCATTATAGCGCACTTTTTGCAATGGTTCAAGCACTGATTGCAATTTACATTGCAATATATCAAAAATATAATAGCAACGTAACATTTCATTGTAAGGAGAGTTGATCCCATGTCCTCCAAGAAGAACTTTTTCAAGAACTACGGCTTCCTGATATCCATGCTGGTGGGTATCGTGGCCGGCTGCATCGTGGGTGCGGTCTGGCCCGGCGCTACCGCCCTTGAGCCTCTGGGAACCGTATTTATCAACCTGATGTTCTGCGTTGTGGTGCCGATGGTATTCTGCTCCATCGCCTCCGCCATCGCCAATATGAACAGCGTGGGCCGCGCCGGCAAAGTGCTGGGCTCCACTGTTGTCACCTTCCTGGTCACTGCCGCCATTGCCTCTGTTCTGATGTACATTGTCGTGCGTATCTTCCCTCTGACCACCGGCTCCTATGAGTTTGTGGAGGGTGAAGTGGACGCTGGTCTGGGCCTTGCCGACATGATCATCAACTTCTTCACCAAGCCCGACTTCATCGAGCTGTGGAGCCGCAGGGCCATCCTGCCCCTCATCGTCGCCGCCATTCTCTTCGGCTTCGGCGTTCAGATGGCCGGCGGCAAGGATACTCTGGTCGCAAAGTTCCTGTCTGACATGACCGCCTGCATCATGAATGTGGTCAAGATCATCACCTACTATGCCCCCATCGGCTTCTTCGGCTTCTTTGCTTATCTGGTGGCTACATACGGTCCCGAGCTGATCGGCGACTACAGCCGTACCCTGATCATCTACTATGTGATGTGCTTTGTCTACATGCTCATCTCTTCCCCCATTTACGCCCGCTTTGGCGGCGGCAGGGGAGCAGCCAAAGTTATGTTCCAGCATCTCTTTGCTCCGGCTGCCGTCTCCTTCGGCACCTGCTCCTCTGTTGCCACCATTCCGACCAACATGAAGGCCGCGGAAGACACCGGCATCTCCAAGGATGTGTCTGAGATCGTTCTGCCCCTGGGCGCTACCATGCATATGGACGGTTCCGCCATGGGCGCCATCATCAAGGTGGCTTTCCTGTTCGGTATATTCGGTCTGGACTTCGGCACCGGCAAGGCCATCCTGGCCATCATTGTGGCGGTGTTCTCCTCCGTTGCCATGTCCGGCATCCCCGGCGGCGGCGGTACCGGCGACCTGGTCCTCTGCACCGTGTTCTTCCCCGAGCAGCTGGCCATCGCCTATCCCATCTCCATCGCCCTGGCCAACCTGATCGACCCCCCCGCCACCATGGTCAACGCCGCCGGCGACTATGTTGCCTCCTTCATCGTCTCCCGCTTTGTGGACGGCAAGGATTGGCTCCAGAAGAAGCTCCACCCCGCCGCAGCGCAGGCTGAGGCTCCGGCTGAGGAATAACCTGCCGTGGAATAAAAGGAATCCAAAAATCTGTATGCACCGTCCAAAAGGGCGGTGCATTTTTCTGACTGTCGTTGACAAGACACGCAAAAACCACTAAAATGATTTTGCTTTTCTATTCTCTGATTACATTTTGGGGAGTATTTCGCGAAAATTACACCCACTATTGTACAAACCCATACGCTTTGTGAACGGAGGAATATTGATAAACATGGAAAATAAAGTCATTTCTCAAGATGAAATAATGAAAGCCCTCGATACATGCTATCAAAAAGTTGTTGATGGTATTGGCAAAGTGAGTCCCCCCGTCGAAGTAATGGCGCAAAACTATCTGGAAAAAAATACTACTGCTTCTCTGGCTGCAAAGAGTATGATCAATGCTCAAATTGTAAAGTGCACAACATCCGGTTTTGTTACCGGTTTCGGCGGCTTCATTACGCTGCCGGTAAGTGTTCCTGCCAATGTGGGGAGCGTTCTTTACGTTCAAATGCGTATGATTGCATGTACCGCTTATATGGCTGGTTACGATCTGAAGAGCGACCAAGTTCAAACATTGGTCTATGCTTGTCTTGCCGGTGTTGCTGTAAATGAAATTCTAAAGAAGACAGGGATAAAAATTGGAGAGAAACTCGCAGTTAACTTAATAAAAAAGATTCCTGGCAGCGTTCTCACAAAGATTAACCAGAAAGTAGGCTTCAGGTTTATTACAAAATTTGGGGAAAAAGGCCTAATCAACCTTGGAAAACTTGTTCCCGGCGTCGGCGCTGTAATAAGCGGCGGCTTAGATCTGGTGGAAACAAAAATCATCGGTGATCGTGCATATAAATGGTTTTTTAAAGGAGACTTTTCGGTTGGGATCGATGAACACGCCGATAGTGCTACTGAAAATCCTGAGATTAAAGATGTAGATTATTTAGATACATAATATTTTATGAGCCGATGTTTTGACATTGGCTCGCTTCTACAACATGAACGGGAAATAATATTTCTTTTCTGCGTCCATATTCGCCTGTATTCTCACAATATGTAGTGTATCATTGTGTCACATCCACAAAATAAGGAGGTTTTGTGATGCAGGCACTGCGAAGCCGCCCCGGAGTACGGCGGGGCGGAATACTTTATTTGAGAGCGGACGAGCTTTCACCCAACCCGGTGCAGCCCCGCCGCCGCTTTGATGACGAGGCGCTGGCAGAGCTGAGCGAAAGCATAAAGACCTATGGCATTCTGAACCCGCTCACCGTCCGTCTGCGCGGCGGGAAATATGAGCTGGTAGCCGGGGAGCGCCGCCTTCGGGCCGCAAAGCTGGCAGGGCTCCAGGAGGTGCCCTGTATATTGCTGGACGTGAACATGGAGGATGCCAGCCTGATCGCTCTGGTGGAAAATCTCCAGCGGCGTGACCTGGACTTCATTGAGGAGGCGGCGGGCATCAACCAGCTGATCCGCATGTTCGGCATGAGCCAGGAGGAGGCCGCCCGGCGCATCGGCAAGTCCCAGTCTGCCGTGGCCAACAAGCTGCGGCTTTTAAAGCTGCCGCCGGACGTGCTGGAGGCCCTGCGGGAAAACGGGCTGACCGAGCGCCACGGCCGGGCGCTGCTCCGGCTCCCGCGGCCGGAGACCCAGCGGGAGGCCCTGGCGTACATCATCGACAACGGGCTGACCGTAGCCGCCACCGACGCCTATGTGGACGCTCTGCTGAGCAGCCCGGAGCCGGAGCCGCCGGCCCAGCCGGACAAGCCGGAGCACAGGCGCACCTTTGTTCTCAAGGACGTGCGGGTGTTCCTCAACACCCTGTCCCGAAGCATTGACCTGATGAAGCAGGGCGGTATCGACGCCGGCATAAAACGGCAGGAGACGGAGGATTCCCTCATTCTCACCATTTCCATCCCCAAAAACAAGCCCGCCCAGACATAGGACAATCCGCCGCCTCCGTAGAATATACGGAGGCGGTGATCTTTATGATAAGCTATTTTTCCGATCTGCGTTACAAAGAGGTGATCGACGTCCACTCCGGCTTCCGGCTGGGTTATGTGTGCGACGCGGAGTTTGACGACGGGGAGGGGCGTATCATCTCTCTGATCACCCCCGGCAAAGCAAAGCTTTTCGGGCTGCTGGGCCGGGAGGATGACTATGTGCTGCCCTGGGACTGCATCGTGCGCATCGGAAGCGACATTATTCTGTTTGAGTCAAAGGGCGAGCTGCTGCGCCGCAAACGGAGAAAACACGGTTTTTTGTGAGCTTTGGGGCATATGATATTGGTATTGGCAAAAGCCGTCTTTTGCGTTATACTTATCTAATACCCCGAAAAAGGACTGATCACCATAGAAAATACGGAGAACAAAAGAGAAAGAGCCGTGCTGGCCGGGTTATCCGCCGCCAGCATGGATGAGCATGAGCGCTCCACGGAAGTCTCCATGGAGGAATTGGCCGCCCTGGTGGACACCGCCGGCGGCGACACCGTGGCCATCATCATGCAGAACCGCCCCACGCCCGATCCCCGCAGCTTTATCGGCGACGGTAAGGTGCAGGAGATGAAAGAGCTGATCGCCATGAACGACTGCGATCTGGCGGTGTTCGACAACGAGCTGACTCCCTCCCAGATGCGGGTGCTCAGCGAGGAGCTGGGCGTAAAGGTGCTGGACCGTTCGGGGCTGATTCTGGACATTTTCGCCCAGCGGGCCCAGACCAGAGAGGGTCAGCTCCAGGTGGAGCTGGCCCAGTACAAATACCTGCTGCCCAGGCTTACCGGCATGTGGACCCACCTGGTGCGGCAGACCGCCTCCGGCGGTTCCTCCCCCATTGGCACCCGCGGCCCCGGCGAAACCCAGCTGGAGACCGACCGCCGCCACATACGCCGCAAGATCCAGAAGCTGGAGGAGGAGCTGGCCGCCGTGCGCAAGGTGAGAAGCACCCAGCGCCGCCGCCGGGAGAAAAACGCCATGCCCGTGGTGGCTCTGGTGGGCTACACCAACGCGGGCAAATCCACGCTGTTAAACTGCCTCACCGGCTCGGACATTCCGGCAAATAACCGGCTGTTCGACACCCTGGACACCACCACCCGCCGCCTGCGTCTGGACGAGACCCAGGAGGTGCTGCTGTCCGACACCGTGGGCTTTATCCGCAAGCTGCCCACCCACCTGATCGAAGCTTTCAAGGCCACGCTGGAGGAATTGAGCTACGCCGACGTACTTTTGCATGTGATCGACATTGCCAACCCGGAGTGGGAGGAGCAGGCCAGAGTGGTGGACGAGCTGATCCGCCAGCTGGGCGCCGAGACCACCCCCTGTCTGCGGGTATATAACAAGTGCGACGCCTATATCGGCATCCTGCCCCACGGGGAAAATGTGGTCTGCATCTCCGCCCGCAGCGGGGAAGGAGCCGACGTGCTGGTGAAAAAGCTGCTGAAAATGCTGGACAGGGGCAAAAAACAGGTGCAGCTGAAAATCCCCTATACGAAGGCCGGCGTCGCGGACATGCTGAACCGGGAGGCCAAAGTGCTCAGGCTTGAATACACCGACGAGGGGATCGAGGCGGAGGCCGTGGTCACGCCGGAGACCTTTGGAAAGATCAAGGAATTTATCCCCGGCTATACAGAGCCCAAGGAGGACTGGGAAGAATGAGCGTTCTGGAAACCGACCGGCTGATCCTGCGCCCCTGGCGGGAGGAGGACGCCGCCGACCTTTATCACTATGCCAAAGACCCCCGGGTGGGGCCTGCCGCCGGCTGGGCGGTACATAAGGACGAGGCGGACAGCCTGCATATCCTGCGCACAGTGCTGATGAACGACGAAAACGCGAACAATGAGGTCACCTGGGCCGTCACCATCAAGGGCAGCGACCAGCCTGTGGGCAGCATCGGCGTTTTCCCCTCCGAGGTCTCCCTGGGCAAAGGGGAGCCGGAGATCGGCTACTGGATCGGCGTGCCCTTCTGGGGCCAGGGCTATATCCCGGAGGCAGTGCACTTTCTCCTCCGCCGCTGCTTTGAAAAGGGGGCGGAGCGGGTCTGGTGCAGCCATTTTGAGGGCAACGAAAAGTCCCGCCGGGTGATCGAAAAAAGCGGCTTTCAGTACCGCTGCACCCAGGATTGGGACGTGCCCGCCTTCAATGAAGTGCGAAAGGCCTTGTATTACTCTGTCAGCCGGGAGGACTGGAGCGAATGACCGAATACTACATCCCCACCGGCCCGGGCGAGGCGGAATTTACGGAAAAGCGTTCCCGCTTTCTGGGCCATGTGCGCCGGGTAGAGAGTGAGGAGGAGGCCAAGGCCTTCATCGCCGAAATGAAAAAGAAATACTATGACGCCCGGCACAACTGCTGGTGCTACATCATCCGGGACGGGGCCGAGCGCTATTCCGACGACGGGGAGCCCCAGGGCACCGCCGGCATCCCCATGCTGGAGGTGTTCCGCCGGGAGGGGCTGTGCAATGTGGTCTGCGTGGTGACCCGCTATTTCGGCGGGGTGCTGCTGGGCGCGGGCGGGCTGCTCCGGGCCTACACCAAAAGCGCCAAGGACGCCCTGGACGCGGCGGGCATCTCCGTGGTGCGCCGCTGGGTGGAGGCGGAGCTGCCCTGCTCCTATGCCATGGCTGAGCGACTGAAGCTGGAAGTCGCAGCATTTGACGGCATCGTCACCGGCATGGATTACGCCGCCTCCGTGACCATCAAGGCCCTTGTGCCCGAGGAAAAGGCGGAGGATTTCAAAGCCCGCATCTTCGATCTCAGCGCCGGCGCGGTGAACGCCGCCCTCACCGGCGAGGCTTTCCGGGCCGTGCCGCTGAAATAGCTTGATTCACGAAAAATTTTTGAAAAAATAAAGGGAAATAAAAAATCGCGTCGTATAAGAATAGTGAGTGGGTAAACTGCTCACTATTCTTATCTTTATCAGGCGGTGATCTTTATGTCATGTCCCCGACAGGAACGGGAACGGGCCGAGCATACTTTCATCGGCGAGTACGGTATATTATCAGAAAATTCCGCCGGGAGGCTTACGCCGGAGGAGGAGTGCAGCATCCGCACCTGCTTTCAGCGGGATATCGACCGGATCACCCATTCCAAGTCCTTCCGCCGCCTGAAGCACAAAACCCAGGTCTTTCTCCAGCCCGAGGGGGATCATTACCGCACCCGCCTGACCCACACGCTGGAGGTCAGCCGGCTTTCCCGCACGGTGGCCAGGGCGCTGAGCTTAAACGAGGATCTGGCGGAGGCCATCGCCCTGGGCCACGATCTGGGCCACACCCCCTTCGGCCACGCCGGGGAGCGGGCCCTGAACCGCATTTATCCCGGCGGCTTCAAGCACTATGAGCAGAGTCTGCGGGTGGTGGATATTCTGGAGCGGGACGGAAGAGGCCTGAACCTGTGCTTTGAAACCAGGATGGGCATCCTGCACCACACCCACGGCACGCCGGACGACAGCCTGGAGGCCACGGCGGTCCGCCTTTGCGACCGCATTGCCTACATAAACCACGACCTGGACGACTCCATCCGGGCCGGCATCCTCACCGAGGAGCAGGTGCCGGAGATCATCCACCGCAACTGCGGCAGGCGAAACAGCGAGCGCATCAACGCCATTCTCACCGACCTGATCCAAAACAGCGGAGAGGGCCGGCTGATGATGTCCCCGACGATGCAGGAGACCTTTGACTTTTTTCACGCCTTCATGTATTCTGACGTCTATACCAACCCCCAGGCCAAGGGAGAGGAGAGCAAGGTGGACGGCATCCTGAGCCGCCTGTATGACTACTATGTGCAAAACCCGGACAGGCTGCCGGAGGACTTCCGCCCGGTGATCGAACGGGAGGGCCGGGAGCGGGCCGCCTGCGACTATATCTCCGGCATGACCGACGGCTACGCCATGGAAAAATACGGCCAGCTGTTCATCCCCTTCGCCTGGACCGTTAAATGAGGTAATGTAATGGCATTTTCCGAGAGCTTTCTCACTGAGCTGACGGAGCGGAACGACATTGTGGATGTGGTGTCCGGCTATGTGCGGCTGGGCAAGAAAAGCGGCTCCAACATGTTCGGCCTCTGCCCCTTTCACAGTGAAAAGACCCCCTCCTTTTCCGTCTCGCCGGACAAGCAGATCTACCACTGCTTCGGCTGCGGAAAGGGCGGCGGGGTGATCAACTTCATTATGGAGATCGAAAATCTAAGCTTCCCCGAGGCAGTGGAATTTCTGGCCAAGCGGGCCGGAATGGCCATGCCGGAGGAGGAAAACGATTGGGAGAGCCGCAAGCGCTCCCGTATGCTTTCCCTGAACCGGGATGCGGCCAGATTTTTCTACACCCAGCTCTCCACCCCCCAGGGGAGCGCGGCCAGAGACTATATGGCAAAGCGCCGCATCGGCCCCGCCACGGCCAAAAATTTCGGCATTGGCTTTGCCCCGGACACCTGGGACAGCCTGGAAAAGGCCATGCGGGAAAAGGGCTATACCGACTTTGAGCTGTTCGACGCGGGCCTTGTCCGCAAGGGCAAAAACGGCGGCTATTACGACACCTTCCGAAACCGCCTCATGTTCCCCGTCATCGACGTGCGGGGCAATGTGATCGGCTTTTCCGGCCGCATTCTGGGCGATGGAGAGCCCAAGTACATGAACAGCCCCGAAACCCTTGTGTTCAACAAAAGCCGCAACCTTTTCGCCCTGAATCTGGCTAAAAAATCAAAAAGCGGATATATAATCCTTTCAGAGGGAAATATAGACGTGGTATCGCTGCATCAGGCGGGTTTCGACTCGGCGGTGGCCTCTCTGGGCACCTCGCTGACCCCGGAACAGGCCAGGCTGATCTCCCGCTACACCAACCAGGTCATCATCGCCTATGATAACGACGGAGCCGGCATCAAGGCTGCCCAGCGGGCCATCGGTATTCTGGAAAAGCTGGATTTAAAAGTGAAGGTCCTCCGCCTGAACGGTGCAAAAGACCCGGACGAGTTTATCAAGCTCAAAGGGGCCGACGCTTTCCGCAATCTGCTGGAAGCTTCGGAAAACCAGATCGACTACCGGCTCCGCACCGTAACGGACAAGTATGATCTGTCTGTTGACGAGCAGAAGGTAGAATTTCTGAAAGAAGCCTCCGATCTGGTGGCAAGACTTCCCGGCTCCGTGGAGCGGCAGGTCTATGCCATGCGGGTGGCGGCCATGTCCGGCGTCAGCGCCGACGTGGTGACAAAAGAGGTGGAGCGCCTGCGCAAAAAACTGGTGAACCAGGCCAGCCGCAGCGAGGCGCGGCAGCAGAGCCGGCCCGAGCGGCAGTTCCAGCCGGAGGACAAGGCCCTGCGCTATGACGATCCGTCCTCCGCCGCGGCGGAAGAGGGGATCATCAGGCTTTTGTACCTGGATCCGGCACTGGCCCGGAGCACAGCGCTGCCCGACCGGGAAGAATTTTCCTCCCCCGCGCTGGGGCATATCTATTCCGTGCTGCGGGATAAAATAGACCGGGGTGAAACACCGTCTACCGCCACTTTGGGCGGCGCGCTGGCGGGCCAGGAGATGTCCCTGCTGGTGAGTCTGCTGCAAAAACCCGAGCTGCTGTCCAGAGGCGAGCAAACTCTGGCAGATTACATAAAAAGAATCAGAGACCGAAAAGAGCAGGGCAGGCAGGTCACCGATCTGCGGGCCTTTGCCGATAAATTAAGAGAAACAAAAGGATATGAGGGATAAAGCAATGTCTGAAGAACGTAATTACACCAAAAAGGAACTGGAAGCCATGGCCGACGCACTTCTGGAAGAAGCAAATGCGCCTGCGGGGCAGTCCAAACCCAAGAAAAAAAACTCCGCCAAAAAGAAGGACGCCGCGCCGGAAACACCGGTCAAAACCCCTGAGGAACGACTGAACGAGCTGATCGAAAAGGGCAAGAAGGCCGGCAAGCTCAGCGCCAAGGAGCTGGAATGTCTTGAAGAGATGAACCTTGACGGCGAAGTCATCGACAAATTCTACGAGACCCTGGAGCAGAACAATATCGACATTGACATCGCTTCCACAGACGTGCTGCCCCCCATTGACGACGATATACTGCCCGAGGTGGAGGATATTGCGGATATTGAAGAGGTCACGGAAGAGGAGATGAACCGGACCGACGAGCTGGCCGACAGCTTCTCCACCGACGACCCGGTGCGCATGTACCTCAAGGAGATCGGCAAGGTCCCTCTGCTCACGACGGAGGAGGAGGTTGCCCTGGCCGAGCGTATGGCCGACGGCGACGAAGAGGCAAAGAAGCGCATGACCGAGGCCAACCTCCGTCTGGTGGTCTCCATCGCCAAGCGCTATGTGGGCCGCGGTATGCTGTTTCTGGATCTGATCCAGGAGGGCAACCTGGGTCTGATCAAGGCCGTGGAGAAGTTTGACCACACCAAGGGCTACAAGTTCTCCACCTACGCCACCTGGTGGATCCGTCAGGCCATTACCCGCGCCATCGCGGACCAGGCCCGTACCATCCGTATCCCCGTGCACATGGTGGAGACCATCAACAAGACCATTCGTGTCTCCCGTCAGCTTCTGCAGGAGCTGGGTCACGACCCCTCTGCCGAGGAGATCGCCGCCGAAATGGATATGCCCGTGGAAAAAGTACGGGATATTCTGAAGATCGCTCAGGAGCCTGTCAGCCTGGAGACGCCTATCGGCGAGGAGGAGGACTCCAAGCTTGGCGATTTTCTGCCCGATGAGGACGCATCCGAGCCCTCTGAGGCCGCCAGCTTCTCCCTGCTGCGGGAGCAGCTGGAAGAGGTGCTGGACACGCTGGCTCCCCGCGAGAAAAAGGTGCTTGAGCTGCGCTTCGGCATTGTGGACGGCCGCACCCGCACCCTGGAAGAGGTGGGCAAGGAGTTCAACGTTACCCGTGAGCGCATCCGCCAGATCGAGGCAAAGGCCCTGCGCAAGCTCCGCCACCCCAGCCGTTCCAAGAAGCTGAGAGATTTCCTCAACTGATGCACAGAGAACTATCCCCCCAAGGTCTGCTTTGGGGGGATAGAAGACATTACAGGAGAAAGATATGGAATACGATTTTACCACCGTTCTTGACCGGGCCGGACACGACTGCACCGCTGCGGACATCATTCCCTTCCGGGATTTCACCGTGGACGAGGGCTTTTCCGTCATCCCCATGTGGGTGGCAGATATGAGCTTTCCCGTGGCGCCCCCCATCCTGAAGGCCGTACAGGACCGGCTGAGCTTTCCTTTTCTGGGCTATTTCCCCCTGTCCGACGAATATTACGACAGCATCCTCCGCTGGCAGAGCCGCCGAAACGGCGTCACGGATCTGAAGCGGGAGCATGTCGGCTATGAAAACGGCGTTCTCGGCGGCGTCAGCTCCGCGGTGCAGGCATTCACCAACCCCGGCGACAAAATCCTGATCCACTCCCCCACCTATGTGGGCTTTACCCATACCATGGCCGATCTGGGCAGGAAAATCATCCACAGCGAGCTGAGGCGGGACGAAAATGGCGTCTGGCGCATGGATTACGAGGACATGGACGCAAAGCTCAAGGCCCACGATATCCATTTTGCCGTTTTCTGCTCCCCTCATAACCCCTGCGGAAGAGTGTGGGAGCGCCGGGAGATCGAAAAAGCCATGGAGATCTACGCTGCCAACAACTGCATTGTTGTCTCCGACGAGATCTGGTCCGACATCATCATGCCGGGGCACAAGCATGTCCCCACCCAGTCTGTGTCCGAGGACGCCCGACGGCGCACCATCGCCCTCTACGCCCCCAGCAAGACCTTCTCTCTGGCTGGGCTGATCGGCTCTTACCACATCGTATACGACCCCTATCTCCGCCGCCGGCTGGAGCGCCGGGGAGACATGAGCCATTACAACAGCTGCAATGTGCTGTCCATGCACGCCCTTACCGGCGCATACAGCCCGGAGGGCGAGGAATGGGCAGAGCAGATGGTGTCCGTGGTGGACAAAAACTTTGACTACGCCTGCGGCTTTATCCGCGATAACTTCCCCGGCGTCCGGGTCATGCGCCCGGAGGGTACATACATGCTGTTTCTGGATGTGAGCCAGTGGCTCCGTGAACACAGCCTTACGCTGCAGGAGCTTTTGCGCCGGGGCGTGAGCTGCGGCGTGATCTGGCAGAACGGGGAGGCCTTCTTTTATCCCGACTCCATCCGCATGAATCTTGCTCTGCCGCTGAGCCAGCTTCAGGAGGCCATGGAGCGACTGAAAAGGTATGCGTTCCTATGACAAGTTTACTTCTTCCTCTGATCTATCTGGCTTTTATCAGCCTGGGGCTGCCGGACGCCCTTCTGGGCTCCGCCTGGCCCAGCATGTATACGGAGCTGAACGTCCCTTTGTCCAGCGCGGGACTGATCGCCATGATCATTTCCGTCGGGACCGTGGTCTCCAGTCTGATGAGCGAGCGGATGACCCGCCGCTTCGGTCCGGGAAAGGTGACCGCCTTCAGCGTGGGGCTCACCGCCCTGTCCTTGGGCGGCTTCGCCCTCAGCGGCTCCTTCTGGCAGCTTTGCCTGCTGGCCGTCCCTTACGGTCTGGGCGCAGGGAGCGTGGACGCCTGTCTGAATAACTATGTGGCCCTGCATTATGCCAGCCGCCATATGAGTTGGCTGCACTGCATGTGGGGCATCGGCGCTTCTGTGGGGCCCCACATCATGGGCCGGGCAATTACCGCCGGGCAGGGCTGGCACACGGGTTACGGATATATTGCCGTGCTGCAGATCGTGCTCAGCTTTGTTTTGTTCATCAGCCTGCCCATATGGAAAAACCGCGAAAGCAGCGGAGAGGAAAGCCGTCCTGCAGAGCCGGTGCCCTTGCGGCAGGCCCTGTTTATCCGGGGCGTCCGGGAGGTTCTGATCTGCTTTTTCTGCTATTGCGCCCTGGAACAGACGGCAGGGCTCTGGGCCAGCAGCTATCTCGTGCTGAAAAACGGCCTGTCCGCCGAAAGGGCGGCAAGTCTTGCCGCGCTGTTCTATATGGGCCTTACCGCAGGCAGGGCTCTGGGCGGTTTTCTCACGCTTCGGCTGAATGACCGGTCCATGGTGCGCACAGGTTTTGCCCTGATCCTGCTGGGCATTGTCTGCATCCCCCTGGGCAGCGGGGCCACGCTGGCGGGGCTTGTCATTCTGGGCCTTGGCAGCGCGCCCATCTACCCCTGTCTGATCCATTCCACCCCCGGCTTTTTCGGCGCGGGAAACTCTCAGGCGATCATCGGCATGCAGATGGCCTCGGCCTATGTGGGAACCAGCCTGATGCCGCCCCTGTTCGGACTGATTGCCGAAACGGTCAGCGTGGCCCTCTATCCCCTGTTTCTGCTTGTTTTTCTGGCGCTGATGTTCATCTCCTTTGAAAAGCTGCTGAAAATCTATAAATAAGGCGCCCATACGATGAAAGATCCCGTATCTTAGGGCATGCAAGGCAGAGAGCCGCCCTCCCTGTCTTGTATGCCCTTTTGCGGGATCTTTTTGCGTTCAAAACAACGGGAACGCAAATTTTTCCCCGCTGTGTACGGTTCGTGTCCAAAATGTGAATTTTAAACCCCTGCCCTGCCGAAACTATTGACAAAGGGAGAGACGAATGGTATATTAGCACTCGAAAGCAAAGAGTGCCAACAGTCGTTGGCTGTGAGTGCTAAAACGAAACGGCAGGTCAGGAAATGGCGATCAGCGACAGGAAAAAGAGAATACTTGCCGCAGTGGTGGATGAATATATCCGCACCGCAGAGCCGGTGGGCAGCAAGGTCATCGCTGAAAACGCCGGTCTTGGCTGCTCCTCCGCCACCATCCGCAACGAGCTTGCGGAGCTGGTGAACATGGGATATCTTGAGCAGCCCCACACCTCCGCCGGCCGGGTGCCCACCCCCATGGGCTACCGGATGTACGTCAACGAGCTGATGAAAAAGCAGAAGCTCTCTCTGGAGGAGACGGAGGAGATCAACCGCCGTCTGAACACAAAACTTCAGCAGCTGGACGACGCCATAGGCGACATCGGTCGTCTGGCCTCCCAGCTTACCGACTATCCCGCCCTGGCTCTCACCGCCCAGAGCACCGTCACCATCAAGCGTTTCGATCTGATTTATGTGGACGCCAACACCTTTATCATTGTGGTGATGCTTTCCAACAACAGTGTCAAAAACAAGCTGGTGCATCTGCCCATCTCCGTGGATCAGAGCATGGTGCAGAAGCTCTCCACCCTCTTCAATGCCAGCTTTACCGGCATCGACGACGAGCAGATCACCCCTCTGCTGATCAGCTCCACGGAGCGTGCGGCAGACGACACCATGGGGATCACCTCGGTAATCGCCGCTTTTGCCATTGAAGCGCTTACCGAAGCCAATACCCCCTCCGCGTTCATCACCGGCGAAAACCGGCTGCTGAACCAGCCCGAATTCCGGGATCCGGGCAAGGCGCACCGCCTGATGAGCTATCTCTCCGGCGGCGGGCACATTCTCCCCGCGGCTGACAGTCTGGATGGCAGCGAGGTAAGGGTTTTCATCGGGCCGGAAAATGTGGCGGAGGAGCTGAAGGACTCCAGCGTTGTGATTGCGACCTACGACGCCGGGGACAACACCAAGGGCCTGATCGGCGTGGTAGGCCCCACCAGAATGGATTATTCCACCGTGGCCGCCAAGCTTGGCTTTCTCGCCTCCCAGCTCTCCAAGCGTCTGGGCGGCGGCGAGTCTCCGCCGGAGGGTTTGCACAACAAACTGATAATCAAGGGAGATGATACCAATGAGCGAAGATAAGAAGACGCCTGAATCCCAGCAGGAAACGGAAATAAAGGAAGAGGCCGGAACCGAACCGGAAAAAACCGAAGAAACGACCGCCGGCAAAAAGGAGGACAAAAAGGCCTCCAAAAAAGACGGCAAGCCTGATGCGGAAAAGAAGGAGGCGCAGAGCAGCCCCGCCGAGGAGCTGAAAGGCGCAAACGACCGTTATCTCCGCCTGCTGGCCGAGTATGACAACTACCGCAAGCGCAGCCAGAAGGAAAAAGACAGCCTTTACGC
Organism: Clostridiales bacterium; assembly: GCA_022787565.1. Lineage (GTDB taxonomy): Bacteria > Bacillota > Clostridia > Oscillospirales > Oscillospiraceae > Limivicinus. Next base: position 35,507 of record JALFVN010000035.1, read on the forward strand.
CGATGTCAAGTCCGACACCGTGGCCAAGTTCCTGCCGGTCTACGATAACCTCGTCCGCGCCCTTGCCCAGAGCACGGAGGATGAGGCTTACCGAAAGGGCGTGGAAATGATCATGACCCAGTTCAATACCACGCTGGAAAAGCTGGGCGCCACCCGGATCGAAAGTCTGGGGCAGAAGTTTGATCCCAGCCTTCACAATGCGGTCATGCATGTGGAGGATGAGGAAAAGGGCGAAAACGAGATCGTGGAGGTCTTTCAGGAGGGCTTCCTGATGGGCGAAAAGGTCATCCGTTTCGCCATGGTCAAAGTTGCAAACTGATACGGCTCTGCCGTTTTAGTTGATAGATAGTAAAAAAGATTCTTATATACAGGAGGAAATAACAATGGGTAAAATCATAGGAATAGATCTTGGTACCACCAACAGCTGCGTAGCCGTCATGGAAGGCGGCGAGGCTGTCGTTATCGCAAACGCTGAAGGCGCCCGCACCACTCCCTCCGTCGTTGCTTTTTCCAAAAACGGCGAGCGTATGGTAGGCCAGGTGGCAAAGCGTCAGGCCATCACCAACCCTGACCGCACCATCTCCTCCATCAAGCGTGAGATGGGCTCCAATTACAAAGTCACCATTGACAGCAAGGCATACACCCCCCAGGAGATCTCCGCCATGATCCTGCAGAAGCTGAAGGCCGACGCGGAGGCTTATCTGGGCCAGACGGTCACCGAAGCGGTCATCACCGTTCCCGCATACTTCACCGACGCCCAGCGCCAGGCCACCAAGGACGCTGGCCGCATCGCCGGTCTGGATGTCAAGCGCATCATCAACGAGCCTACCGCAGCCGCTCTGGCCTACGGTCTGGACAAGGAGACCGATCAGAAGATCATGGTCTACGACCTGGGCGGCGGCACCTTTGACGTCTCCGTTCTGGAGATCGGCGACGGCGTGATCGAAGTTCTGGCCACTGCAGGCAACAACCGTCTGGGCGGCGACGACTTTGACGCCTGCATCACCAAGTACCTGGTGGACGAGTTCAAGAAAGCCGAAGGCGTGGATCTCAGCGGCGACAAGGTCGCCATGCAGCGTCTGCGCGAAGCCGCTGAAAAGGCGAAGATCGAGCTGAGCGGCGTCACCTCTTCCAACATCAACCTGCCCTACATCACCGCCGACGCCACCGGCCCCAAGCACCTGGACGTGACCCTGACCCGGGCAAAGTTCAACGAGCTGACCCACCACCTGGTGGAAAAGACCATGGGACCCGTAAAGCAGGCCCTGTCCGACTCCGGCCTCCAGCCCAGCGAGATCAGCAAGGTTTTGCTGGTAGGCGGCTCCAGCCGTATCCCCGCCGTTCAGGAGATGGTCAAGTCCCTCATCGGCAAGGAAGGCTTCAAGGGCATTAACCCGGACGAGTGCGTAGCTATCGGCGCTGCCATCCAGGGCGGCGTTCTGGGCGGCGATGTGGAAGGCATCCTGCTGCTGGATGTAACGCCTCTGTCCCTGGGCATTGAGACTCTGGGCGGCGTCTGCACAAGACTCATCGAGCGCAACACCACCATTCCCACCAAGAAGAGCCAGATCTTCTCCACCGCCGCGGACAACCAGACCTCCGTTGAGGTCAACGTCCTCCAGGGCGAGCGCGAGATGGCCCAGTATAACAAGAGCCTTGGCCGCTTCCATCTGGACGGCATCGCCCCGGCCCGCCGCGGCGTTCCTCAGATCGAGGTCACCTTCGATATCGACGCAAACGGCATCGTGAACGTGTCCGCCAAGGATCTGGGTACCGGCAAGGAGCAGCACATCACCATCACCTCCTCCACCAACATGTCCAAGGAGGACATCGACAAGGCCGTTAAGGAGGCCGAGATGTACGCCGCCGAGGATGCAAAGCGCAAGGAAGAGATCGACACCCGCAACCAGGGTGATCAGATGGTCTACCAGACCGAGAAGACCCTGAACGAGATGGGCGACAAGCTTGACCCTGCCGACAAGAGCGAAGTGGAGAGCAAGCTGTCCGCACTGAAATCCGCCCTCACCGGCACCGATACCGCCGCCATCAAGAGCGCGACCGAGGAGCTGACTCAGGCCTTCTACAAGGTCTCCGAGAAGATGTATCAGGCAGCCGGCGGCGCCCAGGGCGCAGGCTTTGACCCCAGCCAGGCGGCAGGCGGCCCCAGCGCCGGCGCCAACGGCGGTCAGGATTACTACGACGCCGACTACACCGTAGTGGACGACGACAAGAAATAATCCCTCCCATCCCTGAAAAATCACCCATTGAGGCGGAGCTGTTCTCCGCCTCAATGGTGCGTATTTAAGGAGTATGCATATGGCAGAAAAAAGAGACTATTATGAGGTGCTGGGTCTTCAGAAGGGCGCCTCTGCAGAGGAAATAAAAAAAGCCTACCGGAAGCTTGCCAAGGAAAACCACCCCGACCTGCACCCTGGCGATAAAGCCTGCGAGGAGCGCTTCAAGGAAGTCAACGAGGCTTACGAGGTCCTGTCCGACGATGACAAGCGGGCAAAGTACGACCAGTACGGCCATGCAGCCTTCGACCCCAATGCGGGCTTCGGCGGCGCAGGCGGGTTTGGCGGATTCGGTGATTTCGGCGGCTTTGGCGATATATTCGGCGACATATTCGGCTTCGGCGGCGGCAGCGCAAGAAACGCCAATTCCCCCCGCAAGGGCGAGAATGTGCGCGCTTCCGTGAACATAAGCTTTGAGGAGGCTGCTTTCGGCTGCAAAAAGGACGTGACCGTGGCCAGAGTCGAGCAGTGTGCCGACTGCAAGGGCAGCGGCTGTGAGCCGGGCACCACACCCGAGGTCTGCCCGGACTGCAAGGGCAGCGGCACTGTCCGCACCACCCAGCGCACACCCTTCGGCTATACTCAGTCCACCTCCGCCTGTAATAAGTGCAAGGGTACGGGCAAGATCATTCATCAGCCCTGCCGTACCTGCCGGGGCATGGGCAGCGTTCGCCGTCAGCACAAGATCAACGTGAATATTCCCGCCGGCATTGACGACGGGCAGACCATCTCCCTGCGTGGTCAGGGCAGCGCCGGTGCCAACGGCGGGCCTCAGGGTGATTTGCTGGTGACCGTCGCTGTCCGTCCCGACGCCCGCTTTGAGCGCGACGGAAATTCCGTTTTGCTGGAGCAGGAGATCAGTTACGCCCAGGCCGTTCTGGGCGCGGAGATCGAGGTCCCCACGCTGGACGGCAGAGTGAAGCTCACCATCCCCGAGGGCACCCAGACCGGTACGGTATTCCGGCTCAGGGGCAAGGGTATCCCCTATCTGCGCGGCAGCGGACGGGGAGATCAGTTTGTATCCGTAAAAGTCGGTGTCCCCAAGAACCTCAGCGCTTCCCAGAAGGAACTGCTGCGCCAGTTCGCCGCCTCCATGGGAGAGCTGGACGGCGCCTCCAGGGGCATTTTCGGCAAGAAAAAGAAATAAAATTCAGTGGCCGCCAGAAATGAATTGCACCCCATTTGTCAGGCAGAATGATATTCTGTCTAACAAGTGGGGTGTTTAATATACCAAGAGGCATGCGGGTCATTCAGTTCCACGCTGCTGTGGCTCTGTTTTTCCCGCCGAAGAAATCAATCCATATATTGTCTGAAGAGCGCTCCCATCCTGTCAAAGGGGATTGCCTAAGGGTCATAGATGTCGGCAAGCTCCGCGCCCGGAATAATGAGCAGTTCCCTGTTGTCGCCGGTCCGCCATGCAAAGCCGCCCCGCTGGAGCAGCAGGGGCAGGCGGCTTGTGCTCCGGGCTTTTCCCCTTTTTATAGCATCTCAAAATGATACCTGGGCTTGCCCAGGCTTTTTTTGCCGTACTCAATGGCTTCCGCAGGACAATAGCAGATACAGGCCATGCAGTGGGTGCAGTCGCCGCCCCAGACAGGCTTGCCGTTTTGGATGGTGATGTTGTTCGTCGGGCAGAGCGCGGCACACTTCCCGCAGCCGATGCAGGCATCGCTGACGGTGAACGCCTTTGCCTTTACGCAGAACGCGTAAAAAATCGGATTCACGGGGCCGCTCATGAAGCGGTCATAAAGATTATCGCGGGGAGGCGGGAATGCCTGATTTTCCGCGATGGCGGTGGCCGCACGATCAATGTCTGACTCTGCCCTGTCCACGATTTGCCGCGCTTCCTCCGCCCGCGGCGCGTCGAACATGGCAATATAGTTTTCAGGCATGATGATCTGCGCCGTGCCCATATAGCTTAGCTGTTTCTCCTGGCATAGCGTTCGGTTATACTTTGCCGCATTGCCGATCTCGCTGCCGCAGTTCATGACAAACCACGCCCGCTTTGCACCGGGGAATTCCGTCTTTGTCAGCCAATCCCGCACAATACGCGGAATACGCCAGGCATAGGTGGGTGTGACAATAATCAGGCGCTCGTTCACCTCAATCGGTGAAGTGTCGCCCGCTTTGATGCGGTCGTTCATGCTGAGAAGCCCGTCGCCCAGCGCGTCCGCGATGCGATGTGCGATATACCGGCTGTTTCCGGTACCGGTAAAATAGAGTATCATACTGGACCTCCTTGCTGTCCGACGAAAGCCGAAATCGCTTCTACGGTCCGCCGAACCTGTTCCTCATCCGAAATGGCGGGGACGCCGTCGCCCTCCTGCGGGCCATAGCTGCCAAACTGAGCGTGGCAGCCGCCGTCCAGAATGATTTCCGTGGTATCTGCAGGAAGATTCGACCAATTCTTTTCATAGGATTCCCGATTCATCACCCCGTCCTCCGAGCCATAGACAGAGAGCACCCGCAGGGTCGTCTGGGAGAGGTCTTTTGTGGAATAGGCAGCCAGCAGAATCAGGCCATCGAAATCCTCCGAGTGTGCCGCGGCGTAGTTTGACGCCATAGCGCCGCCCAGAGAGTGTCCGGCTATGTACCAGGTCGTGACTTCCGGATGCTTTTGCTGGGGTCCGTCGGCAGCGTTAGCATCCAGGACAGCCAGATTGCCAGGCATCTGCACCAGCGCGCAGAGAATACCTTTTTCCGCACAGGCACGCAGCAGGGGCGCATAGGCCGTATACTCCACCTTACCGCCGGGGTAAAAGATCAGCCCTGCAGTCGGATCCTCGGGAACGAACCAGATCACGTCCCCATCCTGTTCCACCTGCACACTGCCCGGCTGGTAGGCCATAGCTTCCAATGCCGTCTCATCGGCATGGTAATAATCGGACACATAGGCATGGCCACCGATCCCAAAGACGAGAAGGACTGTCAGGCACACAGACAGGATGATTCTTGTCCTTTTCTTCATATGATGATCCCTTCGCAGTGATCGATCTCATGCTGAATGATTTCCGCTGTCCAACCGGTAAAGGTCCTGAGCCGTGTCTGGAACTTCTCGTTCTGCCACTGCACCTTGATGGTCTGGAAACGCTTTGTGTGCCGCGTGCCGGTGAGGGACAGGCAGCCCTCCTCCGCTTCATACGCCCCGGACTGCCTGACGATGACGGGATTGAACATGAGCATATATTCGCCCTCGTTGTCAAAGGCAATGATGCGTTTGTTGACGCCGATCATATTCGCCGCCATGCCCACGCAGCCGTCCTTATGCGCTGCCAATGTGTCCAGCAGATTCTGTGCCACAACCAGATCGTTTGTCGTGGCGGGTTCCGCCTTTTGGGCGAGAAACGCCTCGTCTTTGCATATTTCACGAACCATTGTTCTTCTCCTTACCGCCAATAGTATCTGTTTGGTAACTACGGCACAATATTGTGCTTACTTTACAGTTGATACTTTTGCCCCTATTCTAAAAGCAAGCAAGGCACAAGTCAAGCTGTAAAAAACTATGGAGGTATTCTCATGAAAAAAGTCGTTGAATTTCTGACTGCCAACCCGGTTCAGTATCTGGCTAACGCAGAAATTGCGTCGCATAAACAAGGAAATAAGCCCTGGCGCGACTTGCCTTTACTCGGGAAACGGAAAATGTGTATGTGAACGTAAAAACTCGCTCATTTTTTGTGCTTTCGATCGCTTCCTCCATCGGGTACAGTATCAGACAGGCAAGAACAAGGTCCAAACCATCTCGACACACCTCATTGAGCGCAATCTTTACTACAATTGACCACTTTTGAAATATAGTCAGGCAAACTTTGAAATTCATACATTAAACGCAGAAAAACCGCCTTTTCGGCGGTTTTTCTGCGTTTAATGGTCCGAGTAGAGGGACTTGAACCCCCGACCTGATGGTCCCAAACCACCCGCGCTACCAACTGCGCTATACCCGGTTAAATTGATGCTTTGATATTATACATCATCCGGCGGCTTTACGCAAGTTATTTATATTATCTGGCACATAATCGTTCATTTCTTCCGTAAAACCGCCGTAAGGACGGGATAACAACTCTCGTGGTACCACCTTGCTTCACGGCAGGGTCGCCCATGCCGCCTTTAAGCGTACAATCATACGCATCACCTGTAACGGGGTTTTCCGTCGAACGCTTACCCTTCGGCTTGAATCCGCTGCTCCGAGACCATGTTCACCCGCCTTCTTCCTATCCCTTTTCAGCTGCCGGGTTCGCGGGTAAATGCAACACAGCCCAAATGGGATGTCAAGCCCTTTTCTTCCTTAAAGTTTTATCCGATAATGATAATACTTCCGTCATCAGAGGGCTCGGGAGACGGCTCCGACGGGGTGACCGGTGCTTCCGGCTCCGGGTCGGACCCACTCTCTGCCGGCGGGTTCAGCCAGGGGTTGTTGGTGTCCGGGTCCGTGGGGTCCCAGCCGCGGCAGGCTTCATTGTCTGAGATCAGCGGGGCCTCGGGCTTGCCCAGAGGCCCGGGGTCTGGGTCATTATAAAACTCCACGGCGTATATGGAGGAATAGTTATCGTAGATCCATTTGGCGTCCTTCACCTGAAGGCGGATGCAGCCCATGGAGCTGGCGGTACCCAGCTTGTCGAACTCCCAGTATTCCAGGGACGAGGGATCGCCGTAAACCGTGTAGGGCACGGAGTGGAACAGAATATTGCCTGTGATCTGGGTAGTATACTGCCCGTACACATCCCCGAAGAGATAGTGCCAGCGGTGCTGCTCACCCAGACCGTAAACGCCGCTGGTGGGGGTGGCCGGGCCGGTGGAGCAGATCATGGCCTTGCAGGGAATGGAGTAGTATCCCTTTTCGTCCAGCGTGTATACCGTGACGGTATTGGCCTGAACATTCACCGTTATGTAGTAGGAGCCGTTATCGGGCATTGGCGTGGGTGTTGGTGTTGGCGCCGGTGTGGGCGTGGGGCTGGGAGTCGGTTCGGGCGTAGGCAGGGGAATATCCGCCGTCGGGCCGGGTGTGGGGTCCGGATCCCGGGTCTCCGGGGGAAGGGGCGCGGGGCTTGCCGTGTCTGCAGGGGTTTCTGTGGGGCCGGCCGGCGCTGTCTCCGGTGGGACATAGTCATAGGACAGGGCGGCGGCATAGACCAGCAGAAAAATCAGCAGGATAAGCAGAAATTTTTTCATCTGTGTTCTCCAGAATGTCGTAACATGTCGAAATTTGTGTTTTTCTATGATATACTATTTTCATGAAAAAAACAACTCTTGAGCAGGGAGGCCAGAAGATGAAAATATTGCTTACCGGCTTTGACCCCTTCGGCGGCGAGAGCGTTAACCCGGCGCTGGAGGCCGTAAAGCTTGTGAAGGCTCCGGTCGGGGCGGAGCTGGTTCGGCTTGAAGTGCCCACGGTGTTCGGCCGGTCTGTCGCCACGGTGCTGGAGGCCATGCGCCTGCACCGGCCTGACGCGGTGGTCTGCGTGGGTCAGGCGGCCGGGCGGGGGGAGATCACGCCGGAGCGGGTGGCCATCAACATAAAGGACGCGTCCATCCCCGACAACGAGGGCAATCAGCCCTGTGACGAGCCTGTATACCCGGACGGAGACGGCGCCTATTTTTCTACCCTGCCGGTGAAGGCCATGGTGGAGGCCATCAGGGCTGCGGGAATTCCCGCAGCGCTCTCCAACACTGCCGGGACTTTCGTCTGCAACCAGTTGATGTACGGGCTGCTGTACCACATCGGGCGGGAGTTTCCCGGCACGGCGGGCGGCTTCATCCATGTGCCCTGTATCCCGGAGCAGGCGGCGCGGATGGAAAAGCCTGTCCCGTCCCTGCCTCTCCCGGAAATTGTCCGGGGCATTGAGGCCGCGCTTTCGGTTTTGTTGTGAGCGATGATCTCTCATAACAGGCTCGCAGGAGATTTTTCTTTTGCGTTTTACCGCATAATTATGAAAGAAACGCCATCTACGTCTTGAAAAACGCAGGCAGTTTTGTTATAGTTAAGTTGTATACCAATATGGTCAATCCCCGCGCGGCGGAATTCCCGCCGGAGCGGAAGCTGGAGAAATACCTGACCATGGCGCCGGAGGGCTGCAAGGTGCCGCAGGAGCTTCGGCAGCTTGCCATGCGCTATGATTTTTCCCCGGACGGCCTGCCGCCGGAGAAATACAGTAAACAAGGAAAAAATAAGCCCCCGCAGCTGCGGGAGAAAGCGAGGAAACACAATGAAAAAACGCGTTTTGAGTATTCTGCTGTGCCTGTGCATGGTGCTGATGCTCTGCCCGGTGACGGCCTTTGCGGACGAAAACTACACGGTCACGCAGAATTTCAAGTACGGCACGTATAGCTTTGCGGGCGATGAACCGAGCCCCATTGTGTCCAGCGTTTACCCTCACCTTGGCATCAACCTCGGCCACATCGAGAACTGCGCGCCCTACGAATTCGTGGGCTGGAAGGAGAGCGTCTCCGGGACGATCTATAAGCCCGATTACGCCATCGAGTCTGTGCTCGGCGACATGACCTTTGACGCCGTCTATCAGGTGCAGGGCGGCCTCGCCATCACGGTCAACGGCTTCCAGGTGGGCAAAACGCTGGCCGACTGCACCTACAGCTTCGAATCCACGATTCCGGGCGTCACCTTCAGCGCAGACGATGTTCAGTCTGTTGTCTGGGCACGTTCCATTTTTGATGGAGTGAGCTTCGCGTGGGAACCAATAGGCAACTACGAGGCGTTCGAGGCTGGTGTAAGCTATCGGATCCAAATGAATCTGGACAACAAAGGTCTGAATACCGCGCCGGCTGTCACCGTGAACGGCAAGACGCCGGAATATTGTACGATTGCAACCAGAGACGGTGTGCCGATTCAGCTCCAGATAGGATGTACCCTCGGCACGCCGGCGCTGCCGCCAATCACCATCGACGGCCCGGATGTGGTCTGCGCGCAGCAGGACTACGAATTCACCGTCACACCGCCGGCCGGCGTGACCCTCGACAAGGAGTTCGGGTATGACACCGGCATGAAGGGCGGCGGTGCCGATCTGACCGTGGATGCCGACGGCGTGGGACACGGCACAGTGTTGACGGAATGGTACGATCTAAATACGGGTAGCTTCACGCTGAATGCCCATGGAACGACGGCAGACGGAACGCCCGTGACCGGAACCAAGACCGTGCAGGTCTCGCCGGAGCACATCTTCGTGGACGGCGTCTGCGGCTGCGGCGCGGTGCAGCAGTACACCGTCACCTATGACGGCGGCGAGGACAGCGATCCGGTGACGGACGTCAAGACCCACGGCAAGGATCTCACCCTGCGCGGCGAGACCTTCACCATGGACGGCTTCGTCCAGACCGGCTGGGTGGACAAGGAGGGCGCAGTCTACAAGCTCGGCGCCACCTATACCGCGGATCAGGACGTCACGCTCTATCCCGTCTTTGAAAAGCTCATCACCCTGACCGTCCCCTACACCACCACGGTGGAGTTGAGTGACGTTGGCGTACCCGGTGAGAAGACCTTTACGCTGGCGCTCATCGGCGACAGCGCACCCGATCTGGATAAATCGGATGTGAGCATCACCGGCTCCGTCACCACCAACGGCAAGGGCAGCTATAACGGCACGCTGACCTTCACCGGCCCCGAACGGACGCTCTGGCATCTGCTCAGCGAGGGCGCGTTCGTACAGCAGGTGGACGCCGGCGCGGACGGCTGGACGGTGGACGATACGGTCTGGGGCGTGCTGATGGAGGAGATCCCCGTCGCGTACGCAATGGGCGATGATGCGACTGCATCGGGATATACCGTGTATGTCGTGCCCGCGTCCATCGACGGCAATGGGTACTATTACATCGACTGGGAGAATCTGCAGACGGCGGATATGGCCTTCACCAACACCTACTCCGCCCATGTCTATGAGCTGAAGCACGACGCCACACACCACTGGGACGAGTGCGCGTGCAAGGATGTGCAGAACAAGGAGCTCCATAAATACGGCGACTGGAAGGTGACCAAGGAGGCCACCAAGACCGCCAAGGGCGAAAAGGAACACACCTGCACCGTCTGCGGCTACACGGAGAAGGTCGAGATCCCGAAGCTTGGCACGGTGAATACCGGCGATAACAACAGTTTCGCCCTGTGGGCTGCCCTGTTCACCCTGTCCGCCGCCGCCGTGACCGTCATGGTCTCCGCAGGCAAAAAGAAAAAGGCCAGCCGGTAAGACAAACCACCGCTGAATAAAACAAATAAGGAAATGTATATCCCGAAAGGAATATACATTTCCTTATTTTTTGTTCCGGGGAAAGGGCCGTCGGGGACGCCGGCCCCTACAATTACGTCGTAAGTCCGGCGGTGAACATGTAGGGGCTGGCGTCCTCGACAGCCCGTTTGCTTTGCAGAAAATTAGCTGTCATCCTGAGCGCCAGCGAAGGATCCCGTGTGGCTACGCATGGCATCCTGTTCACGGGATTCTTCGTCGCTGCGCTCCTCAGAATGACAGAGGGACGGGAAAGGGCCGTCGGGGACGCCGGCCCCTACAATTATGCCGGAAGTCCGGCGGTAAACATGTAGGGGCTGGCGTCCTCGACAGCCCATGTATCGGAGCAAAAAATATGCTGTCATCCTGAGCGTCAGCGAAGGATCCCGTGTGGCTACGCACGGCGTTCTGTTCACGGGATTCTTCGTCGCTGCGCTCCTCAGAATGACAGGGGGGGATGGGGGCCTTTAGCGCGCCCGACAGCCGCCTCGGCGGCGGCAGGGTAAGCCTGCAAACGGAGCCAGGTTCGGGCGGCTTCACGAACCATCGCGGAAGTTTTCTTTTTTATTTTCCGTAACCGCTGAGGAACTGTTTTGTGCGTTCCTCCAGCGGGTTTTTCAGCACCTGCTCCGGCGGGCCCTGCTCGGCGATCACGCCGCCGTCGATAAACAAAACCCTGTCAGACACGGCGGCGGCAAAATCCATTTCGTGGGTCACTACCACCATGGTCATATTCTCCTCCGCAAGCTGACGGATCACATTCAGCACCTCGCCGGTCAGCTCCGGGTCCAGGGCGGAGGTGGGTTCGTCAAAGAAAAGCACCTCAGGCGTCAGTGCCAAGGCCCGGGCGATGGCCACCCGCTGCTGCTGGCCGCCGGAGAGCTGATGGGGATAAAAGTTCAGCTTGTCCCCAAGCCCTACCCGGCGCAGAAGCTCCCGGCTTTTCTCCTCGATCTCCGCATTCACGGCTTTTTTGTTCCGCTTATAGTCCTCGCCGCCTTTTGCCTGGAGCTTGGGCGCAAGAGAAACGTTTTCCAGGGCAGTATACTGGGGAAACAGGTTGAAATTCTGGAACACCAGGCCAAAATGGAGCCTGTTGCGCCGGATCTCCGCCTCGCTGAGGGTTTTGCCGTCGGAGGAGTCAAAAATAGGCTGCCCGTTTACCGATATCCGTCCGGAGCTGGGCATTTCCAGAAAATTCAGGCAGCGGAGCAGCGTGGTCTTGCCGCCGCCGGAGGGGCCGATCACGGACATGGTCTCTCCCCTGTCCATGGAAAAGCTTACCCCCTTGAGAACCTCCAGCTCATCAAAGCTTTTATGCAGATCTTTTACTTCCAGCAGTGCCATATCCTCACCTCACACCTTGAAATAGTCCAGCTTCTTCTCCACCCAGCCCAGAAGCAGGGTGAGCAGGCCGCTGAATGCAAGATAATAAAGCCCCGTGAAAAACAGCGGCCAGATAATACCGGAGGATTTGATAAAGCTCTGGCCGTTCCACATGATCTCGTACACGGCGATAACGCGCACAAGGGAGGTGTCCTTGACCAGGGTGATGACCTCGTTGCCCATGGGCGGGACGATGCGCTTGATGACCTGCATCAGGGTGACTTTGAAAAAGATCTGCGTATTGGTCAGGCCCAGAACCTGTCCGGCCTCTTTCTGTCCCTTGGGTATGCCTTCGATACCGCCCCGGTATATCTCGGAAAAATAACAGGAATAATTAAAGATAAAGGCAACCATGGCCGCCGCAAAACGGCCGGCGCTGCCGCCGCCCCACCAGTTGTTGCCCAGGATCAGGCCCGGGCCGTAGTAGATGATGAGCAGCTGGAGCATCAGCGGCGTGCCGCGGATAATCCAGACCACCAGCTTGACCAGATATTGCAGGGGCTTAAAGCGGCTCATAGAGCCAAAAGCGATAATAAGCCCCAGGGGAATGGCGCCCAGCAGCGTCAGGGCAAAAATCTCCAGGGATTTCAGAAATCCAAGGCTCAGGGAGGACAAAACAGTCTGGAACATGGCAAACCTCTCTATGTATTCTCACAAGGGATGAAAGCAGAGGAGCGGTTCGCCCCTCTGCTTTGGTAGCGTATTAATATAATAAACGAATCCGGCTTATTTTGCAATAATGGATTCCTGCACGCCGTACTTTTCCGCGATCTCCATTACGGTACCGTCGGCATAGGCCTTGGCATAGAACTCGTTGAACTTCTCGGCAAGGCCGCTGCCGATCTTGAAGCCAACGCCGTATTCCTCGGTGGTGAGCTTAACGGTGTAGGTCAGTTCGGGGTAGCTGGTGCCCTCGCCGATCATGGCGCCGGCCATCAGCAGGTCAATGATGCAGGCGTCGGAGGTACCGGCGGCCACTTCCATCAGCGCGTCAGCCTGGGTGAGAACGGCGTTATAGTCGTTGCCCAGTTCGATGACCGCGTCCTCGCCGGCGGAACCGGCCTCAACAGCAAACTTCAGGCCCGCCAGACTGGCCACGTCCTGATATTTGTCAGCGTCTTCGGCCTTCACCACCACCACCTGGGCGTTGTTGCAGTAGGGCGTGCCGCACTCCATGGCTTTGAGAACCTCGTCGGTCAGGGTCATGCCGTTCCACACCGCGTCGATGTTGCCGGAGTCCAGCTCAAGGATCTTATTGTCCCAGTCGATCTCCACAAATTCCACATCCTGGCCCAGATACTCGGCAAAGGCCTTGGCCATGTCGGCGTCAAAGCCGATCCATGCGCCGCTGTCGTCCTTGTAATCCATGGGGGCAAAGTCGGTTATGCCCACAACAAAGGCTTCCTTTTTCCCGCAGGCGCACAGAGCCAGAACCATGGTCAGCGCCATCAGCAGGCAGAATACTTTTTTCATCTTGTTTTTCATTTTTACTTTCCTCCGAAAGATTAATTTTTAGTTGCATTAGCATAATAACACATTAGCGAAATAAAGCAATAGGTAAACCACTCTTTTGTTGTGCAAAATTTGCACAACAAATATACAGTCCGTTCATATTTGCCTATTTAATTCCTACTAATTTTATGGTAGATTAAGTGCATAGGAATTAAGCGGTGAAAGGAGGCGTTTTTTTGAACGTGACAAGCAAGGGCCGTTACGCCCTGAGAGTGATGATCGATCTGGCCCAGCATCCGGAAGACGGGTTCATTTCTCTCAAGACCATTGCCGACCGGCAGGGCATTTCCATGAAATATCTGGAGATGATCGTGGGAAACCTGAAGAAGGCCCGGCTTGTGGACAGCACCCGGGGAAAAGAGGGGGGCTACAGGCTCAACCGCAGCCCGGGCGACTACTCCGTGGGCGACATTCTCCGCTGCATCGAGGACAATCTGGCGCCTGTCGCCTGCATCAGGGCCGGCAGCATCAACTGCGAAAACGCGGCGGGCTGCATGACCGTTCCCATGTGGAAGGAGCTGGACGATATCACCAACGCCTATCTGGACACCGTCAGTCTTGAAGACCTGCTGACCGGCGCGAAATGGCGCGGTCAGGATTAAAGAGCATCAATAATACAGAAAGGATCTGTGCACAATGTTTGTATACGCCGATAATGCAGCCACCACCAGCGTAAGCAAGACCGCGCTGGACGCTATGCTGCCCTACCTTACCGAAAACTACGGCAATCCCTCCAGCCTTTACGGCTTTGCCCAGAAGGCCACCGAGGCCGTGGCTCAGGCCCGGGCCACCGTTGCCGCCTGCCTGAACGCCGAGCCCCGGGAGATCTACTTCACCTCCGGCGGCAGCGAGGCTGACAACCAGGCCATCATCTCCGCCGCCAAGGCCGGCGCCCGCAAAGGGAAAAAGCACCTGATCTCCACCAAATTCGAGCACCACGCGGTGCTGCACACCCTGAAAAAGCTGGAAAAAGAGGGCTATGAGGTCACGCTTCTGGATGTGCACGAGGACGGCGTAGTCCGTCTTGAGGACGTAGCCGCCGCCATCCGGGAGGACACCGCCCTTGTGACCATTATGTTTGCCAACAACGAGATCGGCACCGTTCAGCCCATCCGGGAGATCGGCGCCCTCTGCCGGGAGAAGGGCATTCCCTTCCACACCGACGCGGTGCAGGCCGCAGGCCATATGCCCATCGACGTGAAGGAAATGAACATCGACATGCTCAGCATCTCCGGCCATAAGTTCCACGCGCCCAAGGGCGTGGGCGTGCTGTACGCCAAGAAGAACATGCCCCTGTTCAACCTGATCGAGGGCGGCGCCCAGGAGCGGGGCCGCCGGGGCGGCACGGAGAACGTGGCCGGTATCGTGGCTCTGGCTGCAGCGCTGAAGGAGTCTGTTGACAACATGGAGGCCAACACCGCCAAGATCATCCCCATGCGCGACAAGCTCTTTGTCGAGCTGAGCAAGATCCCCCACAGCAAAATTAACGGCAGCCTGGAGCACCATGTCCCCGGCACGGTGAACATGTGCTTTGAGGGCATTGAGGGCGAGTCCCTGCTGCTCATGCTGGACATGAACGGTATCTGCGCCTCTTCCGGCAGCGCCTGCACCTCCGGCTCCCTGGATCCCAGCCATGTGCTGCTCAGTCTGGGTCTGCCCCACGAGGTGGCCCACGGCTCCCTGCGCCTGTCCATCGGTGAGTACAACACCATGGAAGAAATCGACCACATCATCGAAGTGGTTCCCAGGGTCGTCCAGTATCTCCGCAACATGTCCCCGGTCTGGGACGAGCTGGAGAAGGGCCAGCGTCCCCATCTGATATAAACAAATCTTTTCTGTTTCAGGAGGAATAAAAATATGGCACTTTACAGTGATAAGGTCATGGACCATTTTCAGAATCCCCGCAACGTGGGCAAGCTGGACGACGCAGACGGCATCGGCGAAGTGGGCAACGCCAAGTGCGGCGACATCATGCGCATGTACATCAAGGTGAAGGACGGCATCATCACCGACTGCAAGTTCAACACCTTCGGCTGCGGCAGCGCCATCGCCACCAGCTCCATGGCCACCGAGCTGATCAAGGGCAAACCCATTGAGGAGGCGCTTCAGCTGTCCAACAAGGCCGTGGTAGAGGCGCTGGACGGTCTGCCCGCCCACAAGATCCACTGCTCCGTGCTGGCCGAGGAGGCTGTCCGCGCCGCTGTCAAGGACTACTACGACAAAAACGGCATCGCCTACAACCCCGACGATTTCCAGATCCACGACTGCGAGCATTGCCACGACTGAGGGACACCAAGTCCGCAAAAAACGAGCTGACCGGCATGGTCTGCTCGTTTTTTCGTTATTGGTCTCAGCGCTGGAGCCAGCGGGCGATGGCCGGGAGCACCCGGTAGTTCCGAACAAAAATGCTGTAAATTTCCCGCTCTGCCAGGGCCGCCTCCTGACAGCCCACCTCGATGGTCAGGGAGGGGATCTCCAGAGTATCGATGGCCCAGTCCTTATAGCCTGCGCCGTCCACGCTGCCTGTGGCGTGATAGCTTCTGGTCACGTCAAAGGAAAAGATCCGGCATGGCTTTCAGGCCATGCCGGATGAAATCCTTTTATTTCAAATTATCTGCGCCTTCTGCGGCGATTACGGCGGCTGCGGCGTGAGGATCTGACCACGTCGACAACCACAAGGATCACCACGACCAGGACAATACCCGCCAGCACCCAGCCGATATAACCGCCGCGGAGGATATCCTCGCCGTCTGCGTCGTATTCCAGTGCCCGTGTGGTTTCATATCCGCAGACTGTGCAGACGCCCTTCTCCTCTCCCGGCTCTTTTTTCGTTGCGGCGCGGACTACGCTCCACTGGAAGCTGTGAGCGGCCTTATCGTTCTGCTCGCCGCACTGACACTCATGCCAATGATAGCTCCCGTCGCTCACCCAGCTTTCACCAAACCGGTGCTCATGGGTTTCAGGGGCGGCGCTCTCCGCCGGTACCTCCGGGGACGGCGTGGGTTCCGGCGTCGGTGTGGGCGTAGGCGTTGGTGTGGGTTCCGGGGTAGCTTCAGGCTCTTCCGGCGCGTCCTTGACTTTTATGTAGGCTCCGTTGGAGGTCTTGCTGCCCCCCGGGCCTTTAAAGACGGCCTTGATCTGCCAGCCGTTCATCTCAACAGGGATATTGTAGATAACGATCTTTCCGGCGCCGTCGTCCTTGACACTGGAGCCGGGGAAGGTCTTACCGATCTCCGTGCAGTCCACCACCGTCGCGCCGTCAGGGCTCACCAGGATCCAGGAGCAGCTTTCCGCATAAACAGCCGTAGCCACAAAGGAGGCCCAGCCGTCCGCATCCACGGTCTCCCCGCCGGGGTGCTTGATGATAGTAGGCGCCCAGACAGCCGGGGTAATCTCCCGCACAAGGGTAACGGATTTCCCCGCGGGGTCTACTGCCGCGTCCACGCCGGAGTTATTGAGATAGGCGCGAAGCTCCGCTGAAAAGCTATAGCCCTCGCCGGCGTCTATGCGTATCTCCAGACGGTAAGTCTGCTGCTGCTGAAAGCTGCCCGAGGCCGGCAGACCGTCCTGCGTGGTCCACGTTACGCTGCCCACGGTGCAGCCCTCCGTGCTGGTGGCCACGACAACGTTGCCGATATCCATGAGCACCACAGGGCCGGGCTGGGCGGTAGCCAGCACTTTTTCTATCACCACGTCGTCTGCCGAGGCGGTCAGAGGGATAAAACTCAATATACTCCATCCAAGGCAGAGGGAAAACAGCAGGGAAAGCAGTCTTTTAACGGCTTTTTTCATGGTGAGATCCTCCTCTCTCTGTCTTTTTTATCATTATATTCCCCGCTGCATTTTCGGTCAAGAAAAATATGGTTTCCTGCATTTTCTTGCCTATTGGATTGCACAAACGCGTTTTTGATATTATAATGCGTACTGCACCTTCCTTTGCCCCGGTGCACTGGGGTAAGGGCACTACGCAATGCAACGGAGAACTGCTATGACTTGTTTTATCTTTGCCGCCGGAGGCTTTTACGGGCTTGTGGAGCGCCCGGCTCCCGGAGATCTGGTGATCGCTGCGGACGCGGGCTACAAAAACTGTCTGGCCTGCGGCATAACGCCGGACATCATCGTGGGCGACTTTGACTCCATGGACGCCCCTGACCTGCCGGAGGTAATCAGGCTCCCGGTAGAGAAGGACGACACGGACTCCCTCCACGCCATGCGCATCGGGCTGGAGAAGGGTTATACGGATTTCGTGCTCTACGGCGGCACCGGCGGCAGCCGGGTGGACCACACCATTGCCAACATGCAAAGTCTTCTGTTTCTGGTCTCCCGCTGTGCCCGGGGCCGCATGTACGGCGACGGGGTGATCTACCGGGTAATCCACGACGAAAAGCTCCGCTTCCCCGCCTCCTGTCGGGGCACACTCTCCCTGTTCTGTATGGACGGGCAGGCCCGGGGCGTGAGCATAAGCGGGCTGAAATATGCCCTTGACAACTACACCGTAAGTTCCTGTTTCCCCATCGGCGTCAGCAACTCCTTCACCGGCGTCCCGGCGGAGATCGAGGTCAGAGACGGTACACTGCTGATCATTTCCAATATTCAGGGTGATAAAATTGAAAAAATATGAAGCCGGAAAATGTGATATTGCCGTGATCGGCGCAGGCCACGCCGGGATCGAGGCCGCTCTGGCCGCTGCACGCCTGGGTCTGGACACGGTCTGCTTTACCGTCAATCTGGACAGCGTGGGCAACATGCCCTGCAACCCGGCCATCGGCGGCACAGGCAAGGGTCATCTGGTCCGGGAGCTGGACGCTCTCGGCGGGGAGATGGCAAAGGCGGCGGACAGGGCCTGTATTCAGTACCGTATGCTGAATCTGGGCAAGGGTCCCGCCGTCCACTCCCTCCGGGCCCAGGCCGACCGGCGGCGCTACCAGGAGATCATGAAACAGACCCTGGAGCGGCAGGAAAATCTCCGTCTGAAGCAGGCGGAGGTGGTGGATATCGGCCTTGATCACGGGCAGGTCTGCTCCGTCACCACCCACACCGGAGCGGTCTACGCCTGCCGGGCGGTAGTCATCGCCTCCGGCACCTATCTGGACGGCCGCACCATTGTGGGCGAAGTGCTGCGCTCCTCCGGGCCCGACGGTCTGGCCGCTGCCGTGCCTCTGGCGCAAAGGCTCCGGGACATGGGGCTCTCCATGCGCCGCTTCAAAACCGGAACGCCGCCCAGAGTCAATGCCCGCACCGTAGATTTTTCCCAGATGGAGCTGCAGGAGGGGGACCGGGAGATCGAGCCCTTCTCTTTCTCCACCACGGCCGCCCCCAACAACAGCGCCGTCTGCTATCTGACCTATACCAATGAGCGCACCCATGAGATCATCCGGGAAAATCTGGACCGCAGTCCCATCTACTCCGGCGTCATCGAGGGCGTGGGCCCCCGTTATTGCCCCAGTATTGAGACCAAGGTGATGACCTTTGCCGACAAGCCCCGGCACCAGCTTTTCATCGAGCCTATGGGGCTTAACACGGAAGAGCTTTATATTCAGGGCTTTTCCTCCTCCATGCCGGAGGAGGTGCAGGTGCAGATGCTGCACACGATCCCCGGTCTGGAGCAGGCGGAGATGACCCGCTGTGCTTACGCCATCGAATATGACTGCATTGACCCCACGGAGCTCTATCCCACGCTGGAATGTAAAAAGATTTCCGGCCTGTACGGCGCGGGGCAGTTCAACGGCTCCTCCGGTTATGAGGAGGCGGCGGTACAGGGCTTTGTGGCAGGGGTAAACGCCGCGATGAAGCTCAGGGGCCGCCCGCCTTTTATTCTCCGCCGCAGCGACGGCTATATCGGCACGCTGATTGACGATCTGGTGACCAAGGGCACCAACGAGCCTTACCGTATGATGACCTCCCGCAGCGAATACCGGCTGCTCCACCGGCAGGACAATGCCGACCAGCGGCTCAGCGCTTACGGTCTGGAAATCGGCCTGGTCAGCCCGGAACGGCACCGGGCAGTTGTGGAAAAATACGCCGCCGTGGACCGGGAGATCAAGCGGCTGGAGAGCTGCCATCTTGCCCCCACGGAGGCGCTGAATGCCATGCTGGAGAGCCGGGGCACGGCAAGGGTCTCCACCGGCGTGTCTCTGGCGGACCTGATTCGCCGTCCTCAGGTGGGCTATGCCGATCTGGCCCTCTTTGACCCGGAGCGGCCCGCGCTGGACCGGGCGGTTTGCTATGAGGCGGAGCTGAACCTGAAATATGAGGGCTATATCAAGCGGCAGCTGAAGCAGGTGGAGGAGTTCACCCGCATGGAAAGCCGCAGTCTGCCCGCAAATCTGGATTACGACCAGATCACCGGCCTTCGTCTGGAGGCCCGGGAAAAGCTGAAAAAGATCCGGCCCGAGAATTTCGGTCAGGCCAGCCGCATCTCCGGTGTGTCCCCGGCGGATATTTCGGTACTGATGATCTATATGGAGAACAGAAAATGAGTAAAGTCGTCCTTGGATTTTCCGGCGGAGTGGATTCCGCGGTTTCCGCGAAGCTGCTGCAGAAGGCAGGACATCAGGTGTATGGCCTGTATCTGGACAACGCAGACAGGGCCGCCCGGGAGGACGCCGTCAATGCGGCGGAATATATCGGCATTCCCCTCACTGTTCTGGACGTAAAGGCCGAGCTGGAGGAAAAGGTCTGCCGTCCCTTCACCGCGTGCTATCTCCGGGGGGAGACGCCGAACCCCTGCATCATCTGCAATCCCGGCGTGAAGTTCAAAAACCTTCTGGAAGAGGCAGAGCGCATCGGCGCTGAGCATATCGCCACCGGCCACTATGCCCGGGCGGAAAAGGGCATGATCTACAAGGGTATGCCCGCCAACGACCAGAGCTACATGCTCTGCCGCCTGACAAGGGAGCAGGCCGGGCGCTGTGTCTTCCCTCTGGGTCCCTTTGAGAAAAAGCAGGTCCGGGCCATGGCGGAGGAATTCGGTCTGCCCGTGGCCCACAAGCCGGACAGCATGGAGATCTGCTTCATTCCCGACAAGAACTACATCGGCTGGCTGTCCCGGCGGACAGAACTGCCCCCTCCCGGCGAATTTGTGTTTCACGGTCAGGTCATCGACCGCCATGAGGGTATACACTGTTACACCGTGGGCCAGCGCCGCCCGGGACTTTACGAGGGCAGGAAGCTGTATGTCTCCCGCATCGACCCGGTCTCCAACACCATAGAGCTTGCTCTGTGGGAGGAGCTTTTCAAAACACAGCTTCTGGCCTGCGACTTTAACTGGATCAACAAAGAGCCCTCGCCCGGCAGTATGTTTCCCGCCAGCGTCCGGGTTCGGCACACCAAATGGGAAAACCCCCGCTGTACCGTCATGCCGGAAGGCAACTGCGTCACGATCTTCTGCGACGAGCCGGTGCGGGCCCCGGCGGCGGGGCAATCCGCCGTGCTCTATGACGGTGACCGCCTTCTGGGCGGCGGCTTTATCGTTTGAGAAAAGCAGATTAATAAAATGAAAATGCGCCCGATTAGGGCATGCAAGGTAGGGATCCGGCAGCCTGAAAACGGATCTTTTCCCGTCATGCTTCGTTGAAAATGCTCGAAATACAAATCCAGTATTTCTGCGCTTTTCGCCTCGCCTGACAGAAAAAGCTCTCTTTTTCAGGTGCATAGCAGTTTTGAGCGAGGATTTTTTCGTTCAGGTAAAATGAAAAATTGCGGGAATACTTGCGTGTATTTCCGCAATTTTTCGTGATGCATGGGCGGAAAAGGCCCGCTCAAAACCTGCCGCCTCCCTATCTTGCATGCCCTTTCGGGTGCTTTTTTTCAGCGGAGTACTTCGTGCAGCTCGTTGACGCTGGGAAGGATGTAGTCAGGCTTCCGTTCGGCCTTTTCCACCATGTCCATGTCCGTCTCCCCGGAGAGGACAAGAACGGAGACGGCACCGGCGTTCTGGGCCACGGCAATATCGGTATAGAGCCGGTCGCCCACGGCGCAGATCTTTTCATTGGGGATGCCGGTCATTTTGGCGATCACGTCGATCATGTTCCGGTTGGGCTTGCCGATGTAGGTGGGTTCTTTGCCGGAGGAGGCGGTGAGCAGGGCGCAGATGCTGCCGCAGTCGGGCAGGACCTCGTCGTTGGGCATGGGGCAGACCCAGTCGGGGTTGGCGGCGATGAAGGCCGCGCCCCGGCGCAGGAAGTGGCAGGCTTTATCCAGCTTTTCATACACCAGCTCCGTGTCAAAGCCCTGGACCACTACATCCACCGTGTCCGCTTCCGTGTGGCCGTTCTCATCGTTCACCAGGTCGATGCCGTAGCTGACCAGCTCACGGTAAAAAGCCTTGGTACCGGCCAGATAGACCTTGGCCCCGGGGTGGTTCTGGTTTAAATACATGCCGGTGGCCATGCCGGAGGTGAACACGTTTTCCGCCTGGCAGGGGAAGCCCAGACGGCGGAGACGGGTAATGTAGTCCGTCCCGGCCCGGGAGGAGTTGTTGGTCAGGTAGATATATTTTTTGCCCAGGGCGGGAAGTCCCTCCATCAGGGCGATGGCGCCGGGATAAACATTGTCGCCCAGATAAAGCGTGCCGTCCATGTCAAAGAGGAACAGCTCACAGGAACGGAGCTTGGTGTAGTCGGTCATAATTACAATCCTTTCTATCTGTTCACGGGATGAGGGCGCTGGCAAGGGTCGCCCGCTTGCCAGGGTAAAACCCCTCAGCCGCCTGGGGTGAATGGTGAAGAAGCAATGACTCCACCACTTCTTCACTCTTCACTATTCCTTATTCCTTCAAATTCACTCGCTCCACATGAGGGCGCATTTTACGGCCTTGTGCCAGCCGTTGAGAAGCTCGGTGCGCTTTTCCCCGTCCATCCGGGCGTCAAACTTCTTGTCCACGGCCCAGTTGTGGCGGATATCCTCCGGGCTTTCCCAGTAGCCCACGGCAAGCCCCGCCAGATAGGCCGCGCCCAGAGCGGTTGTCTCGATGCAGCTGGGGCGCACCACCTGGCAGTTCAGAACATCGCTCTGGAACTGCATCAGAAAATCGTTGGCGCAGGCGCCGCCGTCCACCTTCAGGTCGGTGACGCTGATGCCGGAGTCCTGCTCCATGGCCTTGCAGATATCATAGGTCTGGTAGGCCAGGGATTCCAGCGTGGCCCGCACCAGATGGGCCCGGTTGAAGCCCCGGGTCAGACCCACGATAGCGCCCCGGGCGTCCTGATTCCAGTAGGGCGCGCCCAGACCCGTAAAGGCCGGGACCACATAGCCGCCGGCGGTGTCCTCCACGCTGCGGGCGTATTCCAGACTCTCCGCCGCGTTGGTCAGCACGCCCAGCTCGTCCCGGAGCCACTGGATGGCGGCGCCTGCCACGAAAATGCTGCCCTCCAGGGCATATTCCACATGATCCTCGTAGCCCACGGCGATGGTGGTGACAAGCCCGTTGTTGCTCTCCACCGGCTCCCGGCCGGTGTTCATCAGCATGAAGCAGCCGGTGCCGTAGGTGTTCTTCATCTGCCCGGGCAGGAAACAGCACTGGCCGAACAGGGCGCACTGCTGGTCTCCCGCCGCGCCGGCGATGGGGATCTCCCCACCGTAAAGCGCAAACTCGCTCTTGCCGTAGACACAGCTGGAGGGCTTGACCTCCGGCAGGATGCATGCCGGCACGTCCAGCAGCTCCAGCAGCTCCTTGTCCCAGCAGAGCTCGTGAATATTGTAAAGCATGGTGCGGCTGGCGTTGGTCTGGTCGGTGACGTGGACCGTGCCGCCGGTGAGCTTCCAGATCAGCCAGGTGTCGATGGTGCCGAAAAGCAGCTCGCCCTTTTCCGCCCGCTCCCTGGCCCCGGGGGTGTTGTCCAGCAGCCATTTGATCTTGGAGCCGGAAAAATAGGCGTCGGGCACAAGGCCGGTCTTCCGGCGGATCAGGTCTCCGTAGCCCCCGGCCTTCAGCTCGTCGATGATGGCGGAGGTACGGCGGCACTGCCAGACGATGGCATTGGCGATGGGCTTGCCGCTGGCCTTATCCCAGATCACGGTGGTCTCCCGCTGGTTGGTGATGCCGATGGCGGCAATGTCTTCCGCGGTGACGCCCAGCTTTTCCATAGCGGCCCGGGAGACCTCCAGCGTGGTGGTCCAGATTTCCTCCGCGTCATGCTCCACCCAGCCGGGGTGGGGGAAGATCTGGCGGAATTCCTTTTGTGCGGTGGAGCAGATGTTTCCCGCGTGGTCGAACAGGATACAGCGGGAGCTGGTGGTGCCCTGGTCGAGGGACATGATGTATTTCATTGCAACTCTCCTTTGGTTCGTCCGGCCTGTACCGGGGGCAAAACCGCCCGGGGCGGACGTCATATTTTGCGGTAATCTTGTCTGTATTTTACAATGTCCTTACAAACATTGCAACAGACAAAATTCGTCAACTTGCTTCATTTTTATAAGTTGCGCCGCAGCCCCGAAGGAGCTGCGGCGCTTAGGAGTAAAAAATGCTCAGGTCAGCCTGTCAGAAGGTTGTGCAGACCATTTGTGCGCCTCCCAGCACGGTGAAGGTGTTGGACACGCTGATCAAAACGACGAACATGGAGTTGATCAGGCCTGCCAGATAGGGATTTTTGGTCTTCTTGTAGAGAATTCTTGCGGTGATCGCGGCGCCGAAGAGAATAACCATGACCGGGAACAGCCAGATGGGTCCAATGCGCTGGCCTTCGGTGAGACCGTAGAGCTGGTAGCCGGTGGCATAGAAATAGATGTACTGGGACGCGACAATAAAGATGGAGCCCAGCGCGTTGAACAAAGCCAGAATGAAGATGTTCCACTTTCCGCCAATGTTGTTAAAGTTGAAGCAGTTAATGGAGATGGAGTTGATTACATAGAACACGAGGAAGAATACCAGATATTTCAGGGCAATAATGACCTTGTCCGCATTGAAGGTCTTGACCGCAAGGACATAGATCCGGTAATCCACCTGGAAAAAGTACTGGGAGCAGAACACCAGAGCGAAGGAGACCGCGATAACAATAACCGCCAGCACAACGGTCTTCCAGGCCTGTTCCAGATTCAGGACAACACCGGTGTCTCTGAAGGAAAAGCCGTTCTTCTTGCCGTAGCAGAAGTAATAGACCAGCATCATCACAAGAGTAAAGCCGCCGCTCATCAGACACCACACGCCGATGGTGAGCGGTCCGGTCTGCACGAAGAACTCAGTGGTGTTGGTGTATACATGGTTCATGCAGAAGATAAAGCTCCAACCGGAGAATACCGCGCCCAGAACAGCAAGAGCCCAGAACCAGAGCTTGCCGGCATTATCCTTGCAGATGGCGGGCTTGACCTCTTCCTTGGCCTTGAGAACAGCAAAGGTGGGGGTATCAAGCAGCGCAATGGCAAAGCTGAACATGAAGATGAAGAAGCCAATCAGGCCGATGCCGTTGAATACGGCTTTCCACTGCCAGATCTGGTTGCTGGAATCCAGCTGTCTGGGAGAGCCAAGGGTAAGGTCAAAGAAGTCCAGCGCATAGGTGACGCACTTGGGAGAATAGGTGACAAGAGGATGGATCATGGTGGGACGGTAGATCACACGGTATGCCGTCTCTCCGTCAAAGTCCTTCTCATAGTATTTGCCTGCTTCGGCAACGCCTTCAAAGCCGTCCTCGTTGAAGTTCAGGAATTTCTTTGCGCCGGCAGTCTCCATGAACTGCTTGGGGTTGGTGAGCATGTTGCCGTTTTCATCGTAAGTGCCAAAGTAAAAATCATCATATTCGCTTGCGATAATGCCGACGTCGCGGGAGCCGTAGTCGCCGCTGTGATCGCCGCCGGTATCATCCTGCCAGTCGCCGGCCTGCTGCAATACAGCAGCGATAAGCGGTGTTTCGCGGGAGTTGTCGATCTCGACAGCCATATTTGCTGCCGTGCCGCCGCTGGAATGGCCGGTGACGCCGATGCGGGTGGTGTCGACATAGGGCAGACTGGCAATCAGCTGCACCGCGGCATCAACGCCGACAGCGCCGTTATACAGGTCAGCCTGATAGGTGGCTTCCGAATTGCCGTGACCGTGCATGTCAAGGGCTATGACCACATAGCCGCGGCGAGCAAGCTCGATGCTGTACAGATCCTGCATTTCCTTGTTGTTGTACCAGCCCTCTACCGTTACCACGCCCGGAGCGGGATACTGCCGGGAAGCAGTCTGGGGTTTATAAAGGGTGGCGCTGAGCAGATAGCCTTCCGGGCTTTCAAAGCTCATGTCCTTTATTGTGATTTTCCCTCCGCAGGACTGAATCTGAGAGGCGCCTATCGAGCCGATAAGACACAGGATAAGGGCCACAACGATCCAGAATTTCGCGTTCATTTTGATCTTCATTTCTCTCTCTTCCTTTCACAGATTTTCGTTTATTTTTGCGGAGTGAACGACGCTCCGCTCTGTCTGGTTCAAGTGTAAATGTTTGGCGGATAAAACACAATCAAAAGGATTGTTGGCAAATATGCCTTTTTTGCGGTAAAATTTTATCCTATAACGACAAAATACTATATAAATTAGACAAAAAATAAACTTATACAATTTACATGCTGCCGTTTTGGACAGGTCATACAAGAAAATGGAATTGGCGTACAGAGTTTATAAAAAAACCGGATTTGGGGCTTGTTTCTGTACGGAAAAAGCATTTTTCAGGGCAATAAACAATGGAGCGGAGCCGGCAGCCGGAAGGACAGTTTTTTTGATTTCTCTTGCGGCAATGGGATTATTTTTGGCTTTCGTACAAAAAAACAGGAATATTTCGTTTTATCCACTCAAAAAGAAAAAATAGTACCGCCATATTTTTACACAAAAGATAAAAATAATTGAAGATTCCTTTGCGGTACTGCGCTATACTATAAATATTTCAAGTAAATCAGCGGGGAGGAAGGAAAAATGAAAACACAGGATCTGGACCTGAAAACCATACTGGACATCCCCATGTTTGAGCATTTGCAGGACGCCCTGGCCAAAGCCACCGGGACTGCCATCATCACCGTGGATTACAAGGGCACGCCGGTGACCAAGCACAGCTGCCGCACGGAGTTTTGCAGCGTGATCCGGGAAAATCCGGTGTCCCGCAAGCGCTGCTACAAGTGCGACGCCCTGGCCGGTCTGGAGGCAGTGCGCCTGAACCGGCCCTATATCTATCTCTGCCACTGCGGCATCGTAGACGTGGCGGTGCCGGTGATGGTGGGGGAAAAATATCTGGGCGCGGTGATGTTCGGCCAGGTGCGTATCCCCAACGACGATACCGATGCCAAGGTGGAGCGACTGGTCAGCGAGATCAGCTCCTTTCAGGCCGAGGAGGAGACCACCCGCCGGGACCTGCTTGAAAAGTACGAGAAGATCCCGGAAATGGAGTATAAACGCATTGTGGAGATCGCCGGGCTGATCGACGCCGCCGTGCAGTACATCGTCCACCGGGCATTGGAGACAAGGAATCAGTTTTTGACCTATGAGTGGATGCTGCGCACCGCCTCCGCCGGCGTGGAGGAGAGCCGCCTGCCCTCTCTGCCGCCGGACATCGGGAAAATGGTGGAAGGCAGCGGGAACGAAGACAGCCGGGAGAACAGCATTGTGCCCAAAAGCAGCCCGGTCTATCCGGCCATCGCCTATGTGGAGGAGCACCGCAGCGAAATGGTCACCATGCGGGACATGGCAAATCTCTGCCATCTCAGCCCCAGCTATTTCAGCAAGATCTTCCCCCGGGAGGCCGGAGAGAACTTTACAGATTATGTAAACCGCCGCAAGGTGGAATGGGCCACGCAGAGGCTGCGACAGAGCGCCGAAAGCATCTCCGCCATCGCCTTTTCGCTGGGCTATGTGGACACCAGCTATTTCATCAAGGTGTTCAAGAAGTTTGAGGGCATCACTCCCCTGGTCTACCGCCAGCAAAAATATAAATCATAAAAATCACCTCATAAAAATCAGCTGCCGGATTTTTGTCCGGCAGCTGATTTTTATTGTTGATTATTTATTTCTTCTTTTTCCAGCAGCCGCAGCGATTCCTCCGCAAAGCGGCACATATATTCCGGCAGGCCGTCGTAGCTCCCGGTCTCCAGCAGGGCGCTGGCCGCACAGGTACGGCACAGGGTCCGCAGACGGCAGACGGCGCATTTTTCATTCAGCAGGATCTCCGCCGTCCGGGCAGAGACCTCCGCCCAGGCTGCAGCAAAGCCCCGTTCAAACACCGGGACCGACGGCTCCGCCAGCACCACGCAGGAGCGCAGCTCCCCCTGCCAGTTGACGGTGAAGGAGCAGTTGCCCCCCATGCACGTCACCTTCCGGGAGGAGGTCTCCCCCGCTCTGACCCGGCGCAGACTCTCCGTTACATACTTTTCCCAGAGCTCCGGCCCCATCTCCTGCCGCAGGGCGGTGATCCTGGCTCCGGCGGCCTGCTCCGGCAGCAGGCGGGATTGTTCATTGAAGGGCCTTCCCCGCTCCCGCACGGCAGGCATCATATAGCTGTCCATCCGCACCGGCACGTCCAGCTCCCGGCCGATCGCCAGGATACGCTCCAGATCAGGCAGATTGCTCCGGGTGACGCTTCCGCCGATCTTCACGTCCACGCCCCGCTCCCGCAGCAGACGGACAGCGTTGACGGCCTTTTCGAAGCCCCCGGGATAATGGCACAGCTCCTCATAGGCCCGGTCGTCGCCGCCATACAGGGTGATGTTCACCCGGCGGGGCTTGTGGCGGCCGAAGAAATCCGCCCACTCCTCGTCGATCAGGGTGCCGTTGGTATTAATGGTCAGGATCATACCCATAGCTTTCAGGGCCAGATACAATTCCTTAAAATCCGGGTACAGCAGGGGCTCTCCCCCGGTGAGCAGGAGAAACAGAACACCGGCATCCGCCATCTGACGGCCCAGCGCCGTCCACTCCTCCAGCGTGCGGAGCCTGCCCAGCCGCGCCATCTCCTCCCGGCTCATACGGACGTAGCACATGTCGCAGTTCATGTTGCACAGGGGCAGCAGCTCAATGCTGCCGTTCACCGGCTCTTTTTGCTCTCTGGCCCTGGCAATGAGCGCCCGCTCCACGCCGTTCATGGCCTCCATTGTATCCACAGGTCGATCCCTCCCGGATTTTGGTTATTCTGCGCGCTTCTTTCCCGGGCCGCTTTTTTGGGCCTCTGTCCGTGGCCAACATGGGCCGTCGGAGACGCCGGGCCCTGCGGAGGAAGTAATAGGTAATAGTGAAAAGTGAATAAGTGTGGTGTCGCCTGAGGCGACACATTCAAATCAGGCCGCTTCGCGGCCACCTTAATTCTTCACTCTTCACTCTCCTGGCTCCCCTGTGTAAGGGGAGCTGGCAAGCCCAGCAAAAAAGCTTCCAGTGCAGGGATATCCGCAACGATATAGTCCGCGCCGGCCTCTTCCAGTTCACCGGGGGCAGCGTAGCCATAGCGGACGCCTACGCAGGCGATTCCCACCTTGTGGGCCCCGGCCACGTCGTATTTGGTGTCGCCCACCAGGATGGTGCTTTCCTTTTCCGCGCCGCACAGCTGCATGGCCCGTTCCACCACCTGCCACTTGGCGCTGTCATTGCCGTTGGGGAGGCTGCCACAGATTACGGGGAACAGCCCGAGCATGCCCTCCCGGCGCAGCAGCTCCTCCGCCATCTCCTGGGGTTTGGAGGTGGCAATCCCCACGGTCTTGCCCACGGCGTGCAGCTTTTCCAGCAGCTCCCTGATCCCGGGAAAAACACGGCACTCGTTTATGCCGATGGGCCTGTAGCGCTCCCGGTAATCGGCAACGGCCTGCTCGGCGGCGGCCCGGTCAAAGCCATAGACCTCCATGAACTTGTCCGCCAGAGGAGGCCCGGCAAAGCAGCGCAGGCTCTCCAGCTCCGCGTCCAGGCCCACCTTGTTCAGCGCGTAGCGCACGGACTTGGTAATGCCCTCCACGGTATCGAACACCGTGCCGTCAAAATCAAAAAGAATACAGTTAAACATGTCTTTCCTCGCTTTCCGTGTCTTTAAACAGTATAACATGGGAAATAATAATGTCAATCGACAAAGCAGGCGCATAAATTGGTTTATCTCAGGGAAACGAGGTGTAGAGCATGGAAATCAGTTATTTTCTGGGCGCAAACAGCAGAGACGGCTTTTCCTCCCTGTACAGCGGCTTTGCCGCCGGGGAGGGCGACCGGCTGCACATCATCAAGGGTGGACCCGGCACGGGGAAATCCGGCTTTATGCGCAAAATCGGCGCGGCGGCGGAAAAGCGTGG
This sequence comes from Clostridiales bacterium, assembly GCA_022787565.1. Taxonomy (GTDB): domain Bacteria; phylum Bacillota; class Clostridia; order Oscillospirales; family Oscillospiraceae; genus Limivicinus. The sequence goes on from JALFVN010000035.1 coordinate 65,139, forward strand.
GCTGGACGTGGAATACGTCCTCTGCTCCGGGGACCCGGACTCTCTGGACGGGGTGTATATCCCAGCGCTGAAGCAGGGCTGGGTGGACGGCACGGCCCCCCATGCGGCGGAGCCCCGCTGCTTTGGCGCGGATGATGATTATGTTAACCTTGGCGGCTTTTGCCGTCTGCCCCTCAGCAGCAGCGACGCCGGGGAGATCCGCCGTCTGAACCGGGCGTATAAGGCTCTCTATGATCGGGCCTACGCCTGGCTGAAAGCCACGGCGGCGGTAAGGCAGGGATATCTGCCCCAAATTGACGACAGCGCCATCCTTGAAGCGGCGAAAAACCGGGTCAGCGGCATTCTGCGGCGGCACAGCCGGAAAAAAGATAGCCCGGGCCGGGTGAGCAGACGCTACTTCAGCGCCATAAGCTGTCGGGGAGAATTGCTGCTCAGCGGCGAGATAAAAAAGTTATGTAAACTTATCTATCAGCTGGACGACGGCATGGGCCTGGCCGGGCCGGCCCTGGACGCGGCGGTTCGGGAGGGGCTTTCCCGTGGCTTGGAGCTGATCCTCTGCCCCTCCCCGCTCTGCCCGGAGGAGACAGAAATGCTCCTGATCCCCGAAGCGTCCCTGGCCCTGATCCGGGGTTGCCAGGCTGTGGAGGGGGCGCGGCACGTCCGGCTGGACGCCCTGGTGCCCGGTCAGCGGCAAAAGGAGCTGCGCGGCGATCTCCGCGCCGGACGGCGGCTGGAAAAGGAATGCATGGCGGCAGCTCTGGAGCAGCTGACAAAGGCCAAGGCTCTCCACGACCGGCTGGAGGCAGTGTACCGGCCCTATATGGATTTTGAAGCCCTGACCGAATTCACCGACCGGGAGATCTGCCGGATTTTTTCCGCCCCTACAGGGGAAGTAATAAGTAAGCATGAAGAGTGAATAAGTTACGTCTTTGTTTCAGGATGCCTGTAGGGGCGGCCCCTACAAGACGCAGCCCGGTACTGCGCAAAGTTTCAGGGGAGCTGTCGAGCGAAACGAGACTGAAGGGTTGCCGCCGCAGTTTTGGTTTCCGACCGGGTTCGACACGGAGACGTGAAATATTCCGCTTTGCGGAACGTGAAAGGAAATAAATCCCTTCACGCCCGCAGGCATTTCACACGCCGCAGGCGTATTTCACGCACGAAGCGCATTTCACAAATCCCGCAGGGGATTTATTTCGTTGAAAAAAGCACCCTTTCGGGTGCTTTTCAGCAGCAGCAGATGCGCCAGCCGCACATGGGGCCAAGACACATATTTGCCGCGCAAAGGGTCAGAATCAGCTTGTCCGGGGAGATGCCCTGCTGATAGTGGACCGTATAGTTATCATAGAAATCGCCGCCGCTTTGCAGCTGCTCAAGAAGCCGCCGGTATTCCTCGTTCCCCGGCTCGATCTCACAGGCTTTTCTGGCCGCATCCAGAGCGGCGATCTTGTTGCCCATATACATGTTGGCCCCGGCGCAGAGGTAATACCACTTGCCGTCCCGCTCGGGGATGGGCACGCCGTTGAGGGCGTTGAGCGCCTCCCGGTACAGGCCGTTGCGGATATAGTTTTTTGCGGCGGTGTATTCGCTGCGCTCGTACTGCTGCTGTTGCTGCTGGCCGCCCCACTGGCTCCAGCTGCCCCAGCCGTAGGCGCTCTGCCCGCCGTAGGGGTTATATCCCCCGTAGGTATTCTGCTGGGCTGTGCCGTTTTTGATCTGGTCATAGGCGGCGTTGATCTCGTTCATTTTCTTCGCCGCCTCAGGGTTGTCCGGGTTGCGGTCGGGGTGATACTTCTTCGCAAGATCGCGGTATGCTTTTTTGATCTCCTCGTCGCTGGCGTCCGGCGAGACGCCCAGGACTTTATACGGATCCTGTACCATCGGAGGGTCCTTTCTTCTTTTTCAAGCTGTATTTCTTTTCAAACTCTGTCCACAGTCCCACACAGAGAATGTTTTTCAGGATATCCGCGTCCTGCACCAGAGGCAGCCGGTCAAAGGCCCTGACACAGTCGCCCAGAAGCATTTTCAGAATTTCCCGGAAGCGCTGCTCGTTGTCCAGACCGTAATACCGGCGGAAGGGATTGTAGCGGTTAAAGAGGGTGTCGCTCTCCAGATCCATGCAGGCGTCCATCACATAGATGAAGCGGCCCAGGCTCTGACCGGTGCAGCGCAGGGCGGTGCTCCAGTAATCCTCCCGGGGAACGAAGATCTCCCCCATCAGCATGGCAAAGCAGTCCGCTGCCCGGTCCGGGGATTCGTCCCCGGCCTGCTCCAGGCTGTGCAGCTGACGGAGGGACAGGTCCATGGCCTCGCACTGGCGGGGATAGCGGGCGCTGATCTTTTCATAGGCCCTTTTCAGCACGCCGGCCTCGGCCAGAGCGATGGGGTTGGAATCGTCCTGCCAGTTGTCCAGGCATTTGAGATAGGCCAGGGCCACATTCATGTCCGCCGCGTAGTCGGTAAATTCCGTGCGCCACCAGGGTCTGGGCTCTATCGGGTGGGCAATGCATTTTTCTCTTTCCCGCTGCTCCCCCGGCTCGTACAGGGAGCCCAGAAGCAGAACCAGAAAGGTCATGTCGAAGTTCAGCGTCATGCGGCTGAGCTGGCCGTGACGCTCCTTCAGACTGCGGCAGAGGCCGCAGTAGCAGGCTTTGTATCTCAGCTGCTGCTCCTCGTCCAGCAGCTCGGTGTTTGCCACCAGGTAACCGAACATCTCAGGATTTCCCCGTAAAGGAGCAGCCGCACTTACGGCAGACGATCTTGATCTTGCCGTGGCCCCTGGGAACGCGCAGCGTGGTGCGGCAGGAGGGGCAGGTGAAGAACTTATAGTCCTTGCGCTGCACCCAGCGCTCGTGCCTGACCCTGAGCCAGGCGGACACCCTGTATTTTATGCGCATGAATTTTCCGTTTTCCTCCCGCCTGCGGTACAGGTTGCGGGAGAACATGCGGAAATAGATACACACCAAAAGCAGCAGAACAAGAATATAGATAATCGCCCCTGCCTTTCCCCCTGCGATCGTGCCCGCAAACACCAGGATAATATCGATCACGAGCAGGAAAACGTTGAGCTGATCGTTCCCGTTTCTGCCTGCCATAAATTGTGCCAGACGCTGTCTCATACTCTCACCTGAATGGATTAATTTCAACTATTGATTGTATCACAACGCCCGGGCAATACATCAAAAAATTGTTAACAACGCTCTTTTTTTCTCTCTTCCAGAGACAGCAGAACAATTTTTTCGCAGAGTTGGGCGTAGCTCAGACCCTCCACGGCGGCGGCCTTGGGGATCAGGCTGGCCGGGGTCATTCCGGGCAGATTGTTGACCTCCAGACACCAGGCGCGGCCCTCCCGGTCCAGAATGAAGTCGGTCCGGGAGTAGACGGACAGGCCCAAAGCCTTATGGAGCTTCAGCGCAGCCTCCCCCACCAGCTTGTGCTCCTCCTCCGTAATGGGGGCGGGGCAGAGCTCCCGGGCGGCCAGAGCGCCGCTCTGGTATTTGGCCACATAGTCAAAGGTCATGCCCTCCGGGGGGACAATTTCGATGGTGCTGAGATAGCGGTCTCCCAGCACAGGCTGGGTCAGCTCCCGGCCCTGGATTTTTTCCTCCACAATGACCCGGCTGCCGTATTGCAGGATGTCCCGCAGGGCCGCTTCCAGCTCCTCCCGGGTATCGGGCAGGGCCACGCCGATGGAGGAGCCGCCGCCCACCACCTTTACGGCGCAGGGGACAGGCAGACTGTCTCTCAGGGCGGGGATATCCGCCTCGGTATAGCTGATCTCGCTCCATTTGGGGGTCAGCACCCCGCAGGACTCCATAATGCGCTTGGACACGGCCTTATCGGAGGCCATGGCACTGCTCAGACAGTCGGACCCGGTATAGGGCACGCCCAGCAGGTCCAGGGCGGCCTGAATTTTGCCGTCCTCCCCGTCGGCCCCGTGGAGGCCCAGAAAAACGCAGTCGGCCAGAGCGCAGATCTCCAGTACGTTTTTGCCCAGGCGGCTGGGGCTCTGATCCTTGCGGGAGGCTTTCACCGCCGCCAAGTCCGGGGCCTCCTTTTCGATGGCCACGCTGCCGCAGAAGCCGTCCGGGGCCTCAAAGGCCGCTTCCAGCGGGCCGGCATAGTCCTCCAGCCCCAGAAACATATCCACAAATATTGCCTTGTGCCCCAGAGAGCGGAGAGCCCTGCACACCGAAGTGCCGGACACAAGGGAGACATGGCGTTCGGTACTGATACCGCCGCCCAGAACAACGATTTTCATAAGCACAGATCCTTTCGCTTGCTATTGCCTTAGCATACCACCAGCGGGGCCAAAGCACAAGAAAAAAGATGAAAAAATTCCGGCCCTTATGCCGGAAAGAGCTTGCGTCTCTGAAAGGCTGTCATCCTGCGCGCAGCGAAGGAGCCCGTATGCTTACGCGGTCTGTCCTCCTCACGGGATTCTTCGTCGCTGCGCTCCTCAGAATGACAGGTGGACGAAAACGGGCCGCCACGCAGGGCGGCCCCTACAGTATCCCCAAATGAAAGCCGTAGGGGCGGCCCTTGCGGTCGCCCTTGCTGGCTGCGGTCGGAAGACGAAAAAAGGACAGTATTGAAGCTTGGAAAAAGGCTCCCCCTACGCAGGGGAGCCTGTCTTTGCCCCGAAAAAAAACATTCGGTTGCTTTTCTCAGGAATTTTCTCCGTAAAGGAACTCCCTGAGGATCTGGGAATTGGTCTCGAAGTCCACGGCGAACAGGCCTCGGCCCTGGAGACCGGTCATTCCGCCGTAGGTTCCCTCCACCGGGATGGTCATCTGCTCAAACTGTACGCCCAGGAAGTTTGGCAGCTGGGCCATGAGGCGCAGAATCTCCAGTTTGGTGAAATTGGTCTGTACATAAGGCAAAATAGCGTCGCAGAGGGAGTTGAGGGTCTTCACATCCGCGCCTTTGATGCTGTTCATACAGGCCTGGATCACGGTCCGCTGGCGCTTGATGCGGGTCCAGTCGCTGTCGATGGCGCGGAGACGGGCATAGGCCAGAGCTGTCTCTCCGTTCAGGTGATTCACGCCCTCTCTCAGACCAAGGCCGGCACTGTTGAGGTAGCTTGCCTCCTTATAGCTCAGCTCCACATCGATGCCGCCCAGCAGGTCCACAATGGTCTTCACCGAGGTGAAATTCAGCCGCACATAGTGTCTCACGTCCACGTTGAAGCAGGTCTGCACCTCCTTGAGCATCAGGGAAGCGCCGCCGTAGCGGAAGCAGTGGGTCAGCCAGTCGTACTCGCCCTCATATTCACCCTCTAAAATGGGCACGCCCATGCCGCGCTCCAAACTGACCAGCCTGGCGCTGTGGTCCTTCAGATTCAGGCTGAGCAGAATGATGGAGTCCGCCCGGGCGGCGGAAAATTCTGTTGTACGCTCGTCTGTACCCAGAATGAGAACATTGAGCACATCCCCGTCAGAAGCGGTCTCACCCTGGGGCATCGGTGAAGGCTCCCGCTCCTCCAGCGCGGAAATATCCACGCTGATTTCCTCTTCCTGGGGGATCTCCTCCGGCAGGGCAGGGCTTTCGATGCTGCCGTCGCTGTAGTCGATCAGGCTCAGCTTGCTGTTGACAAACAGGGCAGCGCCCCCCGCAAGGAGCAAAAATAAAATCAATACGCTGAGCAGGGCAAAGAGCCAGCCCCGGCCTTTCTTTTTCGGTTTGCTGTGCATGCTGTTTCCCCCTTCGGCAAAGGTTTTTTACCCATTCATTATATAACTTCCCGGTTTGAAACGCAATACGCGGATATAAAAGTCCATTTTTGGCATTATTTTTGTCCATTTCTGCTGTGTACTTTTTCCAAAACATATGGTATACTGCAAGATGATAAAAAATGGATATTGCGGCTTTTTTCGTCGCCGCAATTTTCGGGAGAAGAAATCGTGGGTATTTCGAAGAGAATTAACACAAAAAAATTGGTTCGCGTCGTGGCTCTGATTCTGGGCGACCTTGTTCTGGTCAACCTGGCCCAGTTTCTGGCGCTTTATGTACGCTTTGAGTTTTCCATGTCCACTCTGCGGGAAAGCGGCTTTCTGGACAGCATTGTTCGCTTTGCCCCGGCATATTCCCTGATGTGCATCCTCATTTTTGCCCTTTTTGGGCTGTACAACAGCCTCTGGGCCTATGTGAGCCTGAAGGAAGCCGTCCATACGGGGGAAGCCTCCGCTCTGGCCGGACTGCTCCAGTATATCTTCATGTCCATGCTGAAGCTCCCCCTGCCCAGGAGCTTTCCGGCCATGAACATTCTGCTGCTGGCCTTTTTCATCGTGGTGGAGCGCTTTGCCTACCGGCTGATCCGCACGATACAGCAGGAGTACGGCTACGAACGGCGGGTACGCACCATGCTTATCGGCGCGGGCGCTGCGGGAGACATGGTGATCCGCGAGCTGTCCACCAGCCCCCAATCCCATAACCGCATCGTCTGCATCATCGATGACGATCGGAAAAAGCACGGGATGCACCTGGCCGGTGTGCCCGTGGTTGGCGGAAGGGACAGAATCGCCGAGGCCGCGGCCCAATTCCGGGTCAGCGAGATCATTTTTGCCATTCCTTCCTGCACCCATTCCCAGCGCAGGGAGATCCTGACCCTCTGCCAGCGCACCGGCTGCCTCATCAAGACCCTGCCCGGTCTGGTGGATATCGCCAACGGAAGGGTGACCGTGCAGAAGCTGAGAAAGGTGGACATCGAGGACCTGTTGGGCCGGGACAGCGTCAGCGTAAACTCCGGGGAGATCGGGGAGCATATCCAGGACAAAACCGTTCTGGTGACCGGAGGCGGCGGCAGCATCGGCAGCGAGCTTTGCCGTCAGGTGGCCAAAAACCGGCCCGGAAAGCTCATCATCTTTGATATTTACGAAAACAACGCCTACGCCATACAGCAGGAGCTTCTGCGCACCTGCCCCGGGCTTGACCTGGCGGTGCTTATCGGCTCTGTGCGGGATAAGCAGCGCGTGCGGCAGATTTTTGAGACCTACCGGCCGCAGATCGTCTACCATGCGGCGGCCCACAAGCATGTGCCGCTGATGGAGGACAGCCCCAACGAGGCCGTGAAAAACAACGTTTTCGGCACCTTCAATGTGGCACAGGCCGCCATGGACTACGGCGTGGAGACCTTTGTGCTGATCTCCTCGGACAAGGCAGTGAACCCCACCAACGTGATGGGGGCCACAAAGCGCATCTGCGAGATGATCATCCAGATGTTTGCCCGCCGTGCGGAAAAGACCCGCTTTGTGGGGGTACGCTTTGGAAACGTCCTGGGCAGCAACGGCAGCGTGATCCCGCTGTTCCGCCGCCAGATTGAGACCGGCGGCCCCGTCACTGTGACCCACCGGGACATTATCCGCTATTTTATGACCATCCCGGAGGCGGTGTCTCTGGTGATGCAGGCAGGGGTCTATGCCAAAGGCGGAGAGATTTTTGTTCTGGATATGGGTGACCCGGTGCGGATCGACGATCTGGCCCGGAAGATGATTCGTCTCTCCGGTCTGGAACCGGATGTGGACATTCAGATCGTTTATACCGGCCTGCGCCCCGGCGAGAAGCTGTATGAGGAGCTGCTGATGAGCGAGGAGGGGCTGGAGAAAACCGCCAACAACCTGATCTTCGTGGGCCACCCCAACGGTTTTTCCGACGAGGAGCTGGAAAAGGCGCTGGACAGGCTCTACGCCCTGTGCCAGGACAACGCCCCGGATATTGCCGATGAGATCGCCGCCATCGTAAAGACCTACCACCGGGAAGCTGCCCCTCTCCCCGAACACAGCGGGGAGGAGAAAGTCCTGATACACAATTAATAGAAAAGCACCCGGAAGGGTGCTCAGACTGTAGACATAGCTATCAGCAGTGTATAGAAATGCCTGGGATGAGTGCTGAGAGGGGACGGGAGTCCCCTTTCTGCGTTCAATCTCTGCTTATTCAAGGCGCCGTACTTTGTCGACGTTTTGAAGCCCCCGCAAGGTTGTTTGTTCCGGATCATAGACTTCAGCCGGGCTGCCGTAAAGGCAGCCCGGCTGATTTTTGCCGGAAAGCCGGAACAAAGCTTCAGAAATCCACCTTCTGCAGCTCGATCAGGGCAACGATATAGACCTTCAGCGCCTCAATGAACCAGGCTTTGCAGGCGGCCTCGTCCACGCCGTGGATGGGACCGGCAAAATCCGGTGCGGGGCGTTCGGGGTGCTCCGGGCCGAAGGAGACGGCGTTGGGGAAATGCCGGGCATAGGTGCCGCCGCCGATGGTATAGGGCTCCGCGCTCTCGCCGGTGACATCGTTATAGGCCCGGATGCAGACCTGGACCTCCGGCTTGTCGGTGCTGACATAGAAGGGGGCCGCGTCGCTGTCCACGGTGACCTCCGCCGCGCCGCCGATCTTTTCGGCGATGATGGCGGCGATCTTCTCCCCGCTCATGGTGGTGGGATAGCGGCTGTCCAGCGTCTGGAACATGCGGCCGTTTTCCACGCCGATAACGCCGCCCACAATGGTCAGGGGCTTGAACAGTCCGTCGTCCGCCTGGACCCCAAGGCCCCGGCCGTCGTAATGCTCGTTGAGCATGGACACAGCCTTCAGGAAGCGGGACTCCTGCTCCCCGGCGATGCCGCAGTCCAGAATGTAGTTCACCAGCACGCCGATGGCGTTCACAGTATCCTCCGGCAGGGAGGCGTGGCCGCCCGCGCCCACGGCGGTCAGGTGCCAGAGCCCCTCTCCCGCAGGCTCGGCCGTGACCCGCTCCGTATTCTCCGGGGTTCTTTCACTTCTGACCCAAGCCTCCGCCTTGTCCGGCACTGCGTTGGGGGCAAAGCCGCCCTTGATATCCACAATGTTCTCCATGGGCACATTGGCAAGCATGCGGCCGTGGTAGATGCCCTTTTCCCCGTTGCACAGAGGGAAATTTGCGTCCGGGCTGAAGCAGAAGAGGGGCGCTTTGTAATGCTCCAGATAATACTCCACATCCTGCATCCCCGTCTCCTCGCTGACGCCCAGCAGGGCGCGGACCGGGTAGCGCAGGGGAACACCCTTGTCCTTCAGGTATTTCAACGCGTAAAGGCAGAGCACGCTGGGCCCCTTGTCATCCATCACACCCCGGCCGATGATGTAGCCATCTTTCTCCCGCATGGTAAAGGGGTCGCTGCTCCAGCCGTCGCCGGTGGGCACCACATCCAGATGGGTGATGGTAGCAAGATAGTCCTCCCCTTCCCCAATCCGGGCATAGCCGATCATATCCTCGCAGTTGACGGTATCCAGCCCCAGCTCCTGTGCGATGGTCAGGCCCTCTTTCAGTGCTCTGGCAGGACCCTCGCCAAAGGGGGCGCCGGGCATTGCCTCCGTCTCCACACTGTTGATAGCTACCAGTCTGGCGATATTTCTGAAAATGTCTTCTTCGTTCTCCGCAATGAATTTATCAATATCGCGGCTCAGTTCTGCATCCATACTGCCGCTCCTTTCCATAAATATTATTGTAAGGAAGAATATACACCGAAAGCCGCTCCCGGTCAAGGGATGAGCTGCACTTTGCCCGGGCGGAGGCTGACGGAAACGCGGCATTATTTCTCATGCAGTTCACCGCTGCGGAAGGCCGCCAGCAGAGCCTCCAGCGCATCGATGCGGCGGCGGAGCAGCGCGCCGCTGTCGGTGTCCGCAATGTAGCGGCGGCGGGCAAAGCTCTCCACCTGCACGGAGTCGGACTCCATGTCCTCATTGTTGCTCAGGACCCTGGCCACGCCGTTGAAGGGCCGGTGGGACTTGAGCCGCAGGCCGTGGGAGTTGTAGATCAGGGTATAGCCCGCAATGCCTGTGGTGGCCTGATAAGCCTTGCAGAAGCCGCCGTCGATGACAAACAGCTTTCCGTTGGCCTTTACCGGACTTTCGCCCTTTCTGGCCTTCACCGGGGTATGCCCGTTGATGATGTGGCCGCTGTCCGGGTCCAGGCCGAATTCCTTCAGGATCATGCGGGCGGTATCCTCGTCGTTCCAGAAACGGAAATAGGAGTTCTTCGGCTCCTCCCAGGTGCTTTTGTCGTCCACCACAGCCCGCTCGAAGGTGTGGAATACCCGGCCGGAGAAGGGGCTGTCGTTGCCGCACCAGAGATACCACATCATATCCAGCGCCGATTCGTCGTGGTTTGCCCAGGCGCTCTTCACCACGATGTCCGCGTAGTCCAGCAGAGACTTGCCGGAATACCACTTGCCGCCGTGGCGGACTCTGGCAAACTGGCCGTCCCCGGTCATGGGGATGCAGCCGTGGTAGAGCAGGTTGCCGTTGCAGCAGAGATAAGTGCTGCCGTTTTTATAAATGAAGTCGATATGCCGGCGCAGGGCCTGACTTTCCCGAAAAGCGGAGACATATTCCTCCACCAGCGCCTCTTCCTCCGCCGTGAGCCGGTAGGGGTCGGCAGGGTCGATGGTGGGCCAGAGCTCGGTATTCAGGGGGTACACGCCCTCGTCCAGACGGACGGTGTTGTTTGCAAAATCGATGCGCTCCAGCATCAGCCGGGAATCCATGCCGTAGCCCGGATGACGCTTGATGATCTGCCCCTCCAGCTTGAAGCCCAGGGTGTTCAGGGCATGGTGCAGCATTTTTCCTGAGGCGCTGCCGTATACCTTCCGGGAAAACTCCGTCAGCGGTCGCAGGGAGATGCCGTAGCGCCGCTCCAGCAGATTGGTGTTTCCGTAATCCACGGAGATGCGCAGCACCGTGAAGATGCAGGCGGGGCTGCCTGCCGCGGCGCCCAGCCAAAGAATGTCGTGGTTGCCCCACTGGATGTCGATGTTGGGGTGTTCCATCAGTGTGTCCAGAAGCCGGGCAGGTTCGCTGCCCCGGTCAAAGATATCGCCCACGATATGCAGCCGTTCCACAGCCAGCCGTTTGATCAGCTCTGACATGGCCACGATCACATCCTCCGCCGCGCCGGTCTCCACGATGGCGTCCAGCAGGGTGTCGTGGTAGCGGAGCTGATTCTCCTCCTCATCCCGCTGGACGTGCAGCAGCTCGTCCAGCACAAAGCTCCAGTCTGCGGGCATCTGCTTTCTCACATAACTGCGGGTGTATTTTCCGGAGAGCATTTCCGCCAGGGTACGCAGCCGCTCCAGCACATCCCGGAGAGCTCTGTCGCTCAGCCTTTCCTGCTCGCGCAGGCAGTTCAGCTCCTCCCTGGGATAGTAGATCAGCGAGCAGAGGGCGCGGCAGCGCTCCTCCCCGATCTCCTGCTCAAACAGGCGGCGCACCTTTTCCAGAATAACGCCGGAGCAGTTATTCAGAATGTGCCGCACCGCGCCGTATTCGCCGTGCAGGTCGCTGATGAAATGTTCCGTGCCCTTGGGCAGGGAGAGTATGGCCCTGAGATTGACGATCTCCGAGCACACGGAAGCCCTGTTGGGGTATTTCTCCGCCAGCAATTCAAGATATTCCCGGGAGTAGTATGCCATTTTACCGCCTCCAGTGATTTTTTGTCTTCATTATATCATCTCTTTCCGCCGCTTACAATCAAATCCATATCATATCCGCTGAAAGTTTTTCCCGGGAAACTTTCCGGCGCGAAAGGCGTCTCATTCCGCGGGGGGATTATTTCCATACACATTCTCTTCATTTCTTAAACGTTCTTAACCTTTCAAGAATCCTCTTCCTTTTTCCCTTTATCCGTCGTATAATGTACCCAGGTCTTTCATAAGGAGGACAAAATGAAAAAACAGACAAGAATTCTTTTGACCATTCTGTGTATCGTATTTCTGTGCGTGTTCGCGTTCAGCGGATACAAGCTTTACTCCATCATCCATGAATACAACGCCGCCAAGCGGATGTACAACGGACTCAGCGGGGAGTACGTCACCCAGGCAGACAAGGACCAGGCCCCTGTGCAGACTCAGGCCCCGGAAGATGAAACGCCCATTGAGGTATCCCCCATCAGCGTTGATTTCGACGCGCTGCTTGCGCAGAGCAAGGATGTTGTGGGCTGGCTTTACTGCGCCGACACCGTGATCAATTATCCGGTTGTCCAGGGCGAGGATAACGACTTTTATCTTTACCGCTTTATTGACGGCACCTATAACGGCAGCGGCTCCCTGTTTGTGGACTACCGCTGCACTGGCGACTTCTCCGGAGAGCTTTCCGTTATCTACGGGCACCACATGCAAAACGGGACCATGCTTGCTTCCATCTGCAATTACGGCAAGCAGGAATATTACGACGCCCACCCGGTCCTGTACCTGAACACTCCCACCCAGAACTACCGCGTGGAGGTTTTCAGCGGCTTTATCACCGCCGCCGATTCCAGCGCATACACCTGGGACTTTACCAGCGACGCGGAATACGCCGCCTATCTGGAAAAAATGAAGGGCTTTTCCGATTTTGACTGCGATGTGGAGGTGGGCACCGAGGATCATATCATCATGCTCTCCACCTGCACCTATGAATACGACAACGCCAGATATGTGCTGTACGGCAAGCTGATCCCCATCAGCTGAGCGGCAGGATTTGTCGTAAATTGTTGCAGCCTGAAAATATTATGTAATCTTAAGAAATTATTTTACAATTCTCTCTTGCATTTTTTCCGGGGTTTCGCTATAATGCCCTTGAAGAAAGTTACAATGCGGTAAAAATTTATGACAAGTTTCGACTTGCGTTTTCCGCAAGTGACATTTACATATATACAATATTACTCTTGAGGTGATTTATATGAAAAGAACAGCAAAGATACTCCTGAGCGCCATGCTGGTTCTGATGTTCGTGTTCTCCTTCGCGGGCGCCGTGCCCGCGGCGTGGGCCGACTATACCGAGACAGGCGCCATCACTTCCGATAACGCCGTCTTTCTCTGGAATGAGGAGACAGAGGCCTATGACAGCTACACCGGCGAAGTAGCCATAGACTTCGGAAAGGACAGCGATAATCATCCCATTTCCTACATCTCTTCCATAAAGGAATACGGCATTTCCTTCCTCGTTCCCGACGGCCTCTATGTGGAGAAAGTCACCCTGGAAGCACAGGGCCAGCTGGAGGGGGAGAAGGTCCTCGACCTGAGCAAGTACGCCGTTCTCGACGGCAGCGCCCTGAAGATCCCCGCAAGCGCCTTTGAAAATAAGGCCGACGGCAGCAACATTCTGGATGTTCTGGGCGGGAGCAGGACCTATGTGTTCTCCGTTTTCTTCCGCAGCGTCGATCCTGACGCCCAGGTGGAAGTCACCTACACCGACGGCAGCCTGGAGGGCGTTCTGGGTACCCTGGTGGAGGGCGGCAACACTTTCCAGTCTGACAAGGAAGGTCACACCGTTCTCCCTCTCAGCGACAGCGTCACCCCCATCAAGAGCTATCATAAGGAGTTCGCCGGCTGGAAGCTGGTCTATGAAAACGGGATCAGCACCGAGGTCTCCGTGGGCAGCGTCATTCACCCCTACGCAGACGCCGAGCTGGTAGCACAGTGGGAGGACATCATTGTTGTTATTGCCTCTCAGGATGGTGACATAGTCTATGACGGTACTGCTCATAAAGCCACTGTCGAAGTAAACGGCGTTCCTGTTTCCGACGAGAGCAATAAGGCCACCGTTACCCTGAATGGCAGCAGCGTCACAGTCGAAATCACGGATTATGACACCGACAACAGCAGCATCACAAACTATGTTAAAGACGGCAAAGTATACACGCCTGAAGTTAGCGCTACCTACGAAGACAACACCCCTGTTGACAGCAGCAAAATCCGTATCTTCCCCGTCACCCTGACCATCGAGCCGGTTGAGATTCAAATCAGCTCCGCCTCTGATAAGAAGGACTATGACGGCACGCCGCTGACCGCTGCTACACCTGAAGTTTGGGTCGGCGGAATAAAGCAGACTCCCGTATTGTCCGGCGATAATAAGCAGGAGGTCGCATTGGTCGGAGAGGATAAGCTGACCATCACCGTCAGTGGAACCATCACCGATGTAAAGAGAGATCCTGACACAAAAGAAGTTCTTTCCGTTGAGAACACCGTTGATTACACCCTGTCCAGAAATCAGGACAATTATCATATCAGCGTCACCAAGGGTACGCTGACAGTCAACCCGCGTCCCCTGACCCTCACCACCGCAAGCGCTGCCGCCGATTACACCGGCACCCCGCTGACCAAGAACGGCGAGGACGACTATACGGTGGAAGGACTCCTTGAAAGACACAAGGCGACCGTCACCATCACCGGCTCCCAGACTGTCCCCGACAGCTCTTCCAACACGGCTGATATCGTCATCAAGGACGCAGAGGATCATGACGTTACCGGCAACTACGCCATTAAAGAGAAGTTCGGAACCCTGACCGTGAATTCCCTTTCCGGGGACAATCTGGTCGCTCTGACCATCGCCCCCAAGGCCGCCACCAAGGAGTACGACGGCACCGAGCTGACCGCTTCCGAGTATGAGCTCAAGTCCGGCGCCCTGCTCCCCGGCGACGTACTCAACGTCACCTACGACGGCTCCCGCACTGAGGCCGGCTCCGGCGAAAGCAGCATCAAGTCCGTCACTGTAACCCACGACGGCGTGGACGTCACCGAAAACTACAACATCGACTACTCCGCAAAGGGTACGCTGGAAGTCAAGGCCCGCGTCATCACTGTCACCGCTGACTCCGCCACCAAGGAGTATGACACCAAGCCCCTGACCAAGGACACCGCTTCCGTCACCTCCGGCTCTCTGGTCGAGGGACACAAGCTGGCAGCCGTTGAGGTCGTCGGCAGCCAGACCGAGGTGGGCACCTCCAAGAACACCATCAAGGAAAACTCCGTCAAGATCACCGACGCAAGTAGCAACGACGTTACCAGAAACTACGCCATCACCCTGAAGGACGGCACACTGGAAGTCACCGGAAAGGCCGTTACCGATATTACGGTCACCGCCGGCGCCACCAAGGTATACGACGGCACTGCCCTGACCCTTACCGCAGCCGACATCAAGGTCACCCCCGCACTCCCCACCGGCTATACCATCAGCGCCACCTTCTCCGCCAGCTCCAGAACGGACGCGGGCAAGGATGATGTCACGCTGACCGGCATCACCATCAAGGACGCCTCCGGCGCAAACGTCACCTCCAAGTACAATATCAAGGTGGAAAAGGGCACCCTGGAAGTCACCAAGCGTCCCCTGACCATCACCACCGGCGACA
The DNA here is from genome assembly GCA_022787565.1 of Clostridiales bacterium. GTDB lineage: Bacteria > Bacillota > Clostridia > Oscillospirales > Oscillospiraceae > Limivicinus. The sequence goes on from JALFVN010000035.1 coordinate 80,266, forward strand.
AGACCAAGGTATATGACGGCAAGCCCCTCACCGACAAGACCCGTCCCACCATCGATGGTCTTCTCAAGGCCCACAACATGAGGCTGGAGTTCACCAACTCCCAGACCAAGGTGGGCAGCTCTGATAACAGCGTAAAGGTTCTCTCCATCTACGACAAGGAGACCAACGCAGACGTGACCAAGAACTACGAGATCACCTACAAGTTCGGTAAGCTCACCGTCACCTCCGCCACCGGCACCGGTACCGGCAACAATACCAGCGGCGCTGTACAGAGCGGTGACAACAATAACATCTGGATCTGGGTCATCCTGATGGTCGTGGCAGCAGGCGCTGCAGTGGCCGTTATCCTCATCGTCCGCAAGAACAAAAAGAACGGCGATGAACAGACCTGATAACGAAATACAATAAACCCAAAAAGACGCATCCCAAACGGATGCGTCTTTTATTTTGCAGACAAAGTCTTTTTGACTTTGTCTGCGAGAGAGGATGCACTGCACTCGATGCCTCAATGTGCGCCTGCGGCCCACATTTCGACACTCGTTTCGTGAGAGGTGTTTTCTGCGACGCACATGTCGCCGCAGAAAACCTACTATATTTATTTTTTCGCTGCGGCGAAAAAACTCTGCGAGGCTTTGTCTGCACGCTGAAAGACACATCCAGAGATAGAACAAAGGCAGCACCTTCCGGTGCTGCCTTAGGTTTTGATTAGTAGTAACGCTTGTTCTTGTTCTTGCGGGCTGCCTCAGACTTTTTGCGGCGCTTTACGCTGGGGCTCTGATAGTACTCTTTCTTTCTCAGATCAGCCAGAACGCCGGACTTGGCGCAGCTGCGCTTGAATCTTTTCAGAGCGTTATCCAGAGACTCGTTTTCCTTAACGTAGATTTCAGACATGTATTTCCCTCCCTCCAAATACGCCTTGCGGCGCTTCAAGGGCCAATGAATTGGCTTTTAACATTGATATTATACCGATTATCGCGGCAAATGTCAATAATTACTTTGCCGGTTTAAGAATCAGGTTGATCAGCTTATTTTTGACAACAATGGTCTTGACCAGCTGCATGCCCTCCATCTGGCGCTTGATCTTCTCGTCGGCACAGGCGGCGTCGATCACGGTCTGATCGTCGGCGTCGGCCGGGACGACGATGGTGGAGCGGAGCTTGCCGTTGACCTGAACCGCCATCTCATGGTGGGAGGCCACAGTCTTACCCTCGTCATACCGGGGCCAATCCATCTGCATGGCCATCTTGCCATATTTGGCGGCAAAGCCGGTCAGCTCCCACATCTCCTCGGTGATATGGGGGGCGAAGGGGCTGAGCAGCAGCATCAGCTGCTCCAGGTCGCCGCGGGTCAAACCGTTGGCATAGAACTCGTTCACCATGGCCATCAAAGCCGCGATGGCCGTGTTCATCTTCAGGCTGTCGATATCCTCAGTGACCTTCTTGATGGTCTTGTGGATGACGGCCTCGTTCTTTTCGGAGATGCTCAGGTCGTCCTTTGCCATGTCCATCAGGTTCCAGCAGCGGTCCAGGAAACGCTTGGAGCCCTTGACCGCCTCGTTGGACCAGGTGACGGCCTTCTCAAAATCGCCGATGAACATGATGTGCAGGCGCATGGTGTCCGCGCCGTACTGGTTGACGATATCGTTGGGGTTGACCACGTTGCCGCGGGACTTGGACATCTTCTCGCCGCCCTCGCCCAGAATCATGCCGTGGGAGGTGCGTTTGGCGTAGGGTTCGGGCGTATGGACAACGCCGATATCATACAGGAACTTGTGCCAGAAGCGGCTGTACAGCAGGTGCAGCGTGGTGTGCTCCATGCCGCCGTTGTACCAGTCCACAGGGCCCCAGTACTCCTCTGCTTCTTTGGAGACCAGCTCATTGTCGTTGTGGGGATCCATATAGCGCAGGAAATACCAGCTGGAACCGGCCCACTGGGGCATGGTGTCGGTCTCGCGCTTGGCGGGGCCGCCGCAGCAGGGGCAGGTGGTGTTGACCCAGTCGGTCATCTTGGACAGGGGGGATTCGCCGTCGTCGGTCAGCTCATAGGAGTCCACCTGAGGCAGAACCAGGGGCAGCTCGCTCTCCGGCAGGGGAACCCAGCCGCACTTCTCGCACTTGACCAGGGGGATCGGCTCGCCCCAGTAGCGCTGGCGGGAGAATACCCAGTCGCGCAGCTTGTAGTTGACCTTCTCCTGGCCCCAGCCCTGATCCACAACGTACTTTTTCATGGCGGGGATGGCCTCTCTGACGGTCATACCGTTGAGGAAGCCGGAGTTGACCATGACGGCGCTGTCGTCCTTGGCCACAAAGGCCTCCTTGGTGATGTCGCCGCCGCTGACCACCTCGATGATGGGCAGTCCGAACTTGTTGGCAAACTCCCAGTCGCGCTGGTCATGGCCGGGCACGCCCATGACGATGCCGGTGCCGTAGCCCATGAGGACATAGTCGGAGACGAACATGGGGACGGTCCTGCCAGTGGCGGGGTTGACGACCTCAATGCCCTCCAGGCGGACGCCGGTCTTGTCCTTGTTCAGCTCGCCGCGCTCAAAGTCGGACTTGTGGGCGGCGGCGTCCTGATAGGCGGCGACCTCATCCCAGTTCTTGATCCTCCCCTGCCACTTATTGAGGAGCGGATGCTCCGGGGAGATGACCATGTAGGTAACGCCAAACAGCGTATCGGGACGGGTGGTGTACACCGTCACTCTGTCTTCGGTGTTGGTATCAAAGGTCAGCTCCGCGCCGGTGGAGCGGCCGATCCAGTTTTTCTGCTGGATCTTTACGCGCTCGATGTAATCCAGGTCGTCCAGATCGTCGATCAGGCGCTGGGCGTACTTGGTGATGCCCAGCATCCACTGGCTCTTTTCCTTGCGGATGACCTCGCTGCCGCAGCGCTCGCACACGCCCTCCACCACTTCTTCGTTGGCCAGGACGCACTTGCAGCTGGTACACCAGTTGACAGGCATGGTGGTCTTGTAGGCCAGGCCCTTCTTGAACATCTGCAGGAAGATCCACTGGGTCCACTTGTAGTACTTGGGGTCGGTGGTGTCCACGCAGCGGTCCCAGTCAAAGCCGTAGCCCAGCATTTTCAGCTGGTTGGTAAAGTTTGCAATATTCTTTTTGGTGACCACAGCCGGATGGATGTGGTTCTTGATGGCATAGTTCTCCGTAGGCAGACCGAACGCGTCGAAGCCGATGGGGAAAAGGACGTTGTAGCCCTCCATTCTTTTCTTGCGGGTGACGATATCCATGGCGGTGAAGGGTCTGGGGTGTCCCACATGCAGACCCTGTCCGGAGGGATAGGGGAACTCTATCAGGCCATAGAACTTGGGCTTGCTGCTGCCGGTCTCCGCGGCGTAGGGCTTGCTCTCTTCCCATCTGTTCTGCCACTTCTTCTCTATGGCCGCAAAATCATATTTCATGACGATCAACTCTCCTTCTGTAATTTCTGTCTCTCTGTTCCGTACGCCCCTGTAATCAGGGGCTGGGAAGGGATGAGACATCCACCACCTCAGCGTCGCTCCAGAGGCGTTCAATATCATAGAACTTTCTTGCCTCGTCGGTGAACACATGGACGATGACGCAGCCAAAGTCCATCAGCACCCAGATATCGGAGCGCAGGCCCTCCCGGCGGATGGGCGGCTCGCCCGCTTCGGAAAGCTGCTTGTCCACCTCGTCAACCAGAGCCTTGATGTGTGTGGAGGAGGTGCCGTTGCAGATGACAAAATAATCTGCCAGAACGGTCTGTTCCTCGGTTCGCAGGACCTTGACGTCCTTTGCCTTTTTGTCCGACAGCGCCTTTGCGGCGATGGCGGCTATCTGAGCGGAAGTAAGCATATTGTGTTTTGCCTCCTTGTTTTTTATCCTGTGCTGCGGCTGTACCATTCACAGGCCTCCACCGTGTCCTTGTATGGCTCCTCGCCGTAGCTTCGGATGTCTGCAAGACTCATGGAAAGGCCCAGGGCCATGGCGGCGTCGATATCCTCATAGCAGAGTTCCCGCAGCTTTTCCACGCCGGGGAAATCCCTGGTAGGTTCGATATAATCGGCCAGATAGATGATCTTCTCCAGCAGCGTCATATCCGGCTTGCCGGTGGTGTGCCAGCGGATGGCATTATATACCCTGTCGCTGACGCCGAACAGGTCTCTTGCCAGCGCGGCGCCGGTCTTGGCGTGGAGCAGCTTTGGACTGCCCAGCTCCAAATTGTCGTTTATAATACCATATTTGCCGCACAATATCAACTGTTCCTCAAAATTTAGTTTTTTGGTGATATCGTGCAGAATGCCCGCCTCGGCGGCGGTCTCCGGATCCTCGCCCCAGCGCATGGCCAGCTTCACCGCCTCGCTCTCGCAGCCGGCAACATGGGCGATGCGTTTGGGCTTCAACCAGGCGTAAGCCTTTTCCCGGAGCCAGGGCAGCTCCGGCTGGGCACTGTAATACCGGCGGCGGATCACCTCGGAATAAACCCCATCGTTCAGAAGCGCAGAGCCGAGACGCATCCGAAGCCGCTCCCGGATGTCGCTGGAGCTCATCTCCAGCGGCACATGGGGCAGAATCAGGATCCTTGCGCCGTACTCCCGCTCCATATACCCGGCGTGGGTGCGAATGGCGTCCCCGTCCTCTTCCGCGCGGGACAGCGCGGCAAGCGTACAGTTTTCCAGCAGATAGCGGAAGCGGTACCAGCTCTCAAAGCTCAGAAGCATGTCGGTACCCATCACAAGAATCAGCTCATCCTCCGGGTAAAGCTCCCTGAGCCTTCCCACCGTTTCGGCGGTATAGCTTTTTCCCTCGCGCCGGATCTCCATATCGGAGATCTCCGCACCGGGAATTTCGGCAAAAGCCAGTGCGCACAGCTCCATCCGCTGCTCCGGCGTGGGGCTGTCCTCTTCCATCTCCTTATGGGGCGGCAGATAATCGGGGATGATGAGAAATTTATCCGGGCGCAGGGCTTCGGCCACGGTTCTGGCCGCCGCTGCATGGCCCAGATGCGGCGGGTTGAAGCTCCCGCCGTAGACGGCGATCTTCATGTCTTCTTTTTGTCCTTTACCAGAACAATTTTCGGCTCCTTGGGGTTCCTTTTATACAGCACAAATTTTGTGCCGATGACCTGCACCTGCTCGGCGCCGCAGGCCTCGGACAGGGCATCGCAGGCTTCTCTGGCAGTGAGCATGGAGTTTTCCAGAACCCTGCCCTTGACCAGCTCCCTTGCCCGGAGCGCGTCGTTGACCGAAGCCACAAGCGCCTCGTTGATTCCGCCCTTGCCCACCTGAATGATGGTGTCCTCCCCTGCCGCGATGCCGCGGAGCTGGGAGCGCTGTTTGCTTGTCAGTGCCATTTTCTTCTCCTTATTTAAACAGTGCTTCAACAAAATTGGTGGCGTCAAAGGGGATCAGATCGTCCATTCCCTCGCCCACGCCTACATATTTTACGGGCAGCTTCAGGTCGTTTGCAATGGCAAAAACGATGCCGCCCTTGGCCGTGCCGTCCAGCTTTGTCAGTACAATGCCGGTAAGGCCGGAGGTTTCCAGAAACTGCTTTGCCTGAATCAGACCGTTCTGGCCGGTGGTGGCGTCCAGGACCATCAGGGTCTCCACATCCGCCTCCGGCAGCTCCCGGTCAACGATGCGGCGGATCTTGTTCAGCTCGTTCATCAGATTCTGCTTGTTGTGGAGCCGTCCCGCCGTGTCGATGATGACCACGTCCGCTTTTCTGGCCTTGGCGGCGCAGATGCTGTCATACACCACGGCAGCCGGGTCGCTGCCCTCCTCGTGGCGGACGATATCCGCCCCGGAGCGCTCCGCCCAGATGCCCAACTGCTCGGCTGCCGCCGCGCGGAAGGTGTCCCCGGCGCAGAGAAGGACCTTCTTTCCCTCTCCCTTGAGCTGGTTTGCCAGCTTGCCGATAGTGGTGGTCTTGCCCACGCCGTTTACGCCCACCATCAAAATCACGGAAGGCTTGGTGTCCAGCTTCAGGCCGGTGTTGCCCACGTTCAAAAGCTTTGTCAGCAGCTCCACAAGGCCGGCTCTGGCCTCGTCTCCCCGGCGGAAGCGGCGCTCCCAGGTCATCTTTTTCAGACCCTTCACCACGTTTTCCGCCGTGGAAGCCCCCACGTCAGACATGACCAGAAGCTCTTCCAGCTCCTCGTAAAAATCCTCGTTGTCGGGAGCGTAATCCCGGAAGATCTCCTCAAGCTCCTCCAGGTTTCTTCTTGTTTTTGTCAGTCCGGAAAAAATTTTATCAAAAAAGCCCATGATTGATTCCCCTAATTTTATTCTTCTATGGTCTTTTGCGCGCTTTCCAGGTCAAGTTCGATCACCGTGGAGACGCCCTTTTCCTGCATGGTGACGCCGTAGAGCATATCCGCCTCTTCCATGGTGCCGCGGCGGTGGGTAATGACCAGAAACTGGGTCTTTTCGGCCATGCGGCGCATGTACTGGGCGTAGCGGGTAACATTTGCCTCGTCCAGGGCCGCGTCAATCTCGTCCATGACACAGAAGGGCGTGGGCCGCACCTTCAGAATGGCAAAGTACAGGGCAATGGCCACAAAGGCCATCTCTCCGCCGGAAAGCAGGCTGATGTTGGACAGGACCTTTCCGGGAGGCTGCACCTTGATCTCGATGCCGCACTCCAGCACATTGCTCTCGTCCTCCAGCACCAGCGCCGCCTTGCCGCCGCCGAAAAGTTCCAGGAAGGTCTGGCGGAAGCTCTCGTCAATGGCTCTGAACTGGCGGAGGAATACCTCCTTCATCTCGCCGGTGATCTCCTTTATGATATCCACAAGCTCGGTCTTTGCCTTATCCACATCGTCCCGCTGTCCGGTCAAAAACTCATATCTGGTGTTGACCCGCTCGTATTCGTCAATGGCGCCCAGGTTGGGATTGCCCAGCGCGCTGATCTGGCGGCGCAGCTCACCCATCTCCCGGTTGGCCTTCTGCAGATTCTCCACCGGGCGGCGCAGCTCCTCCGCCGCGCTGTGACTCAGCTCATAGTTATCCCAGAGCTTGTCCAGCAGCTGCTTTTCCTCCATTTCGGCTGCCAGCTTTTTCTGTTCGGTTTTGGCGGCCCGGCGCTCAAGCTCGATAATGTCGGCGTTTCGCTGCTGGGCTTCCTTTTCCGCGAAAGTGCGCTTCTTTTCCAGTTCCAGCTTTTGGTCGCTGATCCGGGCGATCTCCTGCCGGATACCGCCGATCACGCCATTGATTTCCTCCAGGCGCTCACCCTTTTCGGCAAGACGCTCTTTCAGCTTTTCGATCTCCTGCTCTGCGCTCTCCACGGCCAGACGCCGCTTCTCACTGTCGCCGGAGAGGCTGTCCAGCAGGACCTCCAGCTGCTTAACGGCGTTTTCCGTGGCCCGGCGCTCCGCCTCGAAGGAGGAGCTCCTGCTCTTCAGCTCCGCCTGATCCTCCAGGGCCATGTCCAGCTGATAGCGGATGCCGGAGAGATTGGTCCGGGCCCGCTCCAGTTCAACGCTGCTGTCCTTTTCCTTTTCCGCCAGCTTTACCCGCTGCTTTTTCAGCTTTTCCAGCTCATTTGCCCGGGAGAGAATGCCGCTGCCTTTGGCGGTGCTGCCGCCGGTCATGGAGCCGCCGGCATTGATGAGCTGGCCGTCCAGCGTGACGATGCGCAGCCGGTTTCCGTTGGCCTTTGACATACGCACCGCGTCGCCCAGGGTCTCGGCAACCACGGTTCTGCCCAGGAGATTGGCAAAAATGTCTTTATATTGGGGAGCAAATTTTACCAGATCGTAGGCCACGCCCACAAAGCCCGGGTCGTTTACCGGCGCGTCGCGCATAACGCTGCCCCGGATGGTGTCCACCGGCAGGAAGGTGGCCCGGCCGGCGTCCCGGCGCTTCAGCAGTTCGATGGCACTGCGGCCGTCGTTCTGGGTGTCGGTGACAATATTCTGGGCTGCCGCGCCCAGAGCGGTCTCGATGGCAAGGGCGCACTCCTCGTCCGCCTTCACCAGATTGGCTACCGGCCCGTGGATGCCCTTGAGGGTCCCCCGCTCAGCCTCCCGCATGACGGTCTTTACAGCCTTGGAATAGCCCTCGAAGTCCTTTTCCATCTCGGTGAGCATACGGATACGGGAGTCCATGCTCCTGCCGTCCACCGAAAGCTGGCTCAGCTTTTCCGCAAGCTGATTGACCATATCCTCCCGGCTTTTCAGCTTCATCCGGCAGCCATCCAGCACATTGTTGTTCTGTTTTGTCTGCTCCTCCAGGGCTTCCAGCTCCTGCCCGATCTGGGCAATGCGCTTATTCCCCTCGTCCATGCGGCCCCGGACCTCGGCAGCCCGGCTCTCCTGCTGGGCAATGTCGCTGAGCATACGCTGCATACTCTCCGTGCTGCTTTTCACATTGGCCCGCAGCACGGCGGCGGCGGACTCGCACTCGGCAGCGGCAGATTCGGCGGCAGAGAGGCGTTCTCTGGCCTGCTCGGTCTCCACATCCTTCTGGTGCATCCGCTCGCTGATGCTGCCGGAGGAGGCGTAAAGCGCTTTCAGCTCCTCCCTGGCCTTTTCCAGAGCGTCGCTGGTCTGGCTGTATTCCAGGGCAATGGCCTCAGACTGGGAGCGAAGCTTGTCCAGCGTCTCCATCCAGACGGAGATCTCCTTCACGCGCAGCTCGTCTCTCAGCACCAGGTAGCGCTTGGCCGTCTCGGCCTGTTTTTTCAGGGGGCCCACCTGCATTTCCAGCTCTTCAATTTTATCGTTGATGCGCAGCAGGTTCTCCTCGGTCTTTTCCAGCTTCCGCTCGGCCTCTTCCTTGCGGTAGCGGAAACGGGAGATGCCCGCGGCCTCCTCAAAGACCTCCCGCCGGTCGGTGCTTTTGGTGGAGACGATCTCCGCGATCCTGCCCTGACCGATGATGGAATAGCCGTCACGGCCCAGGCCGGTGTCCATCAGCAGGCTGTTGATGTCCTTGAGCCGGACGGACTCCCGGTTGATATAGTATTCGCTCTCCCCGCTGCGGTAGTAGCGGCGGGTGAGCATGATCTCGCTGCTGTCGGAGTCAAAGATGTGGGCGGAGTTGTCGATGATCAGCGACACCTGGGCAAAGCCCAGCTTGCCCCGCTTCTCCGTGCCGCCGAAGATCACGTCCTCCATCTTCGTCCCCCGCAGGGCCTTGCTGCGCTGCTCGCCCATGACCCAGAGGATGGCGTCGGATATATTGGATTTGCCGGAGCCGTTGGGGCCCACAATGGCGGTGATATCCTTTTCAAAGGTGAGCCGGGTCTTGTCCGGGAAGGACTTGAAGCCCTGTATCTCCAATGCTTTTAAGTACAAATGTATAACCTCAATTTTGAAAAATTAACTGAATTATTATATTATACTTTTTTCCGCATTTCAACGGAAACTATTTCGATCTCATGGTTTTTCAGCTGTTTCCCCATAACTTTCAGGCTGCTCAGGCCGAATTCGGTGCAAAGACGCTCAATATTCTGCCTGTGCTGCCCCACCATCTGGGAAATTCTCCTTGGGTCAACGGCCAAAACCACCGCGCTGCCGGGCGCGGTGCCCTGCAAAAGCTGTCTGGCTTTTTCCAGCAGCACGCGGCTTTTCACCAGTTCCCCCAGGGCCGGATGGTAGGCCCCGCCCGCCGCGTCTCCGCCGGAGAGCTCGTCCGTGGGGTTCAGTCCCAGGCGGATCACCGGGATGCCCGCCTCTTCAAAGACCGGCAGCAGCTTTGCGCAGCAGCGCACCGCGTCCTCCACGGTATGCTCCGTATACCGGCCGGCGCGCCACAGATCGTAAAGGGCCGTGTCCCGCACGATGACCGTGGGGTAAATGCGCACGCCGTCCGGTTTCAGCGCCGTGATGCGCCGGGCGGTCTCCAGACTGCGCTCGTCGCTGTCGCCGGGCAGGCCGGTCATCATCTGGAGAATGAGTCGGAAGCCCGCCGCCTTGATTTGGCGGGAGGCTGTTTCCACATCCTCCGCCCTGTGTCCACGGCCGGAGAGGAGCAAAACCTCGTCGTCCATGGACTGTGCGCCCAGCTCAACGGTCTCCACGCCGTAGTCCTTCAGCCGCTTTAACACGGCGGCGTCAATGGCGTCCGGCCGGGTGGACAGGCGGATGGAATCGATCTCTCCCCTGTCCAGCGCCTCCTTCGCTGCGGACAAAAGGGCGGTCTGCTCCGCTGCCGGGATGGCGGTGAAGCTGCCCCCATAAAACGCCAGTTGCCGCTTTGCCCCGTTCCGGGGCAAGGCGGCTGCCTGCTTGATCGCTTCTTTAACTGTCTGGGCGGTGGCGGGCTGCTGTGTCCCGGAAATGCGGCGCTGATTGCAGAAAACGCAGTCGTTGGGGCAGCCCAGATGGGGCACAAAAACCGGGATAATGCTCTCTCTGGCGCTCATTTTTTCAGCGCCTCCAGCGCCATACAGGCGGCCATCTGCTCCGCCTCTTTTTTGGTGCGGCCGCTGCCCTCCCCCGCGGGCTGTCCGTTGATGGACACCCGGAAGGTAAAGACCTTGTTGTGGTCCGGGCCGGTCTGAGAGACCATCTCATAGCGGATCTGCTGTCCGCTCTTTTGCTGCACCAGCTCCTGCAGCTCGGTCTTATAGTCGGCGGAGCGGTGGCTCTCGCTGATCTCCACGTTATTGAGCACTCTGGTCAGGATAAACGTCCTGGCCCGGTCAAGGCCGCCGTCCAGATACATGGCGGCAATGATGGACTCCACCATATCCGCCAGGATGGAGGGCCGCTCCCGGCCGCCGGTGTGCTCCTCGCCCTTGCCAAGGCGCATATAGGAGCCAAGTCCCAGCTCCAGCGCCACCTTGTGCAAGCTGCTCTCGCAGACCAGTTCTGCCCGGAGCCGGGTCATCTTCCCCTCGGGGAGCCTGGGCTCGTGGTGGTAGAGGAAATCCGCCGTCACCAGGCCCAGGATGGAGTCCCCCAGAAACTCCAGCCGTTCATAGCTCTGGCAGCCGGGTTCATGGCGCTCGTTGGCATAGGAGCTGTGGGTAAGGGCCGTCTGGAGCAGGGCGCGGTTTTTGAAGCTGTATCCGATTTTCTGTTCAAGCTTCTCCATTGCTTTCCGTGTTGATCCTCATGTAATCAATGTTGCTTTCAATATCGCCGATGATGCCGGAGTTGACAAAGGCCACCGCCTGCCGCACGGCGGCAAAGATGCTGTCCGCGTTGGAGGAACCGTGGGCCTTGATCACCGGCCTGCTGATGCCCACAAGGGCAGTGCCGCCCACTTCGTTCACGTCCATGGACTTTTTCATGATGCCCAGGTCCTTTTTCAGCACTGCGGCAGCCAGCTTGTTTTTGGTGTTCTTGTAAAACACGCCTTTCAGCTGCTTCATGATGTATTTGATGGTGCCCTCGGTGGCCTTGAGCATCACGTTCCCGGTGAAGCCGTCGGTCACCACCACGTCCGCCTTGCCGGCAAAGACGTCGGTGCCCTCCACGTTGCCGATAAAGTTGATCCTGCCCTCTTCGCCCGCCTTTTTCAGCAGGGCAAAGGCCTGATGCTGCAAAGTGCCGCCCTTGGTGTCCTCGGTGCCCACATTGAGCAGGCCCACCCGGGGGGACTCGCAGCCCATGATCTTTTTGGCATAAAAGCTGCCCATATAGGCAAACTGCAGGAGGTATTCCGCCGTGCACTCCACATTTGCGCCGCAGTCGATGAGCATGACCCCATGCTCTCCGGCAGGCAGAACGGGGGCCAGCGCCGCCCGGCGGATGCCCCGGATGCGCTTGACCGTAAGCGTTGCGCCGGTCAGCAGCGCGCCGGTGCTGCCGGCAGATACCACCGCGTCGCCCTTGCCCTCCTTGAGCAGGTTCAGGGCCACGGCCATGGAAGAGTCCTTTTTCCGCCGGGTGGCGGTGCTGGGGTCGTCCTCCATGGAAATGACCTCTCTGGCGTCCACAATGTCTATCCCGGTGCAGCCCTCGTTTTCCAGGCAGGCACGCACATCCTCCGCGCGGCCCACCAGCGTGAGCTCCACGCCCAGGCGCTGCTTTGCCATTACCGCGCCCTTAACGATTTCTGCGGGGGCGTTGTCGCCGCCCATTGCGTCAATAATGATCCTCAATTTGAAATACCTCCCCTTCAACGAGCCTGTCTATGATCTCCAGGGAACGGGCGGAGATCGCCGCGTTCTTGTTTCTCTTTCCTTTTACCCTGTGCTCCAGGGGCGTGATGATGCCGAAATTGATGTTCATGGGCTGGAAGTCCCCCACGCTGCCGCCGGAGATATACAGCCCCAGAGCGCCGATGGCCGTCTCCTGGGGGAAGTTCACCGGGGGCAGGCCCAGCACTCTCGCCGCGGTCTCGATGCCCACCAGCATACCGGAGGCGGCGGACTCCACATAGCCCTCCACGCCGGTCATCTGGCCGGCAAAGCTGATCCTGGGCTCCGTGCGCAGCCGGTAATACCGGTCCAGCAGCTTGGGGCTGTTCAGATAAGTATTGCGGTGCATCACCCCGTAGCGCACAAACTCCGCGTTCCGCAGCGCAGGGATCATGGAAAACACCCGTTTCTGCTCGCCCCAGGTCAGATGGGTCTGGAAGCCCACCATATTGTAAATGGTGCCGTCCGCGTTGTCCCGCCGGAGCTGGACCACGGCGTAGTTTTCCTTTCCCGTTCTGGGGTCCTTCAGGCCCACGGGCTTCAATGGTCCATAGCGCAGGGTGTCCACCCCCCGGCGGGCCATGACCTCCACGGGCATACAGCCCTCGAACACGCCGCCGTCGTCAAAGCCGTGGATCTCCGCCTCTCTGGCGGAGACAAGCTCCCTGACAAAGGCCAGATACTCCTCCTTGTCCATAGGGCAGTTTACATAATCCGCCGTCCCCTTGTCGTAGCGGGAGGCGAAAAAGGCGCTGTCCATGTCCACGCTCTCCAGGGTGACGATGGGGGCCACCGCGTCGTAAAAGTGCAGGTCGCTGTCCGGGCATAGGGCGGCGATCTTTTCGGCAATGGCGTCGCTGCTCAGGGGGCCGGTGGCGATGACCACCTCCCCCTGGGGGATGTCGGTAGCCTCGGCCTCAACGGTCTCCACGTTGGGATGGTTTCTCAGCTTTTCGGTGATGTACCGGGAAAAGCCCTCCCGGTCCACCGCCAGGGCGCCGCCGGCGGCAACCCGGTTTTCATCGGCGCTGGCCATAATGAGGGAGCCCATCTTCCGCATTTCCGCCTTCAGAAGGCCCACGGCGTTGGTCAGCTCGTCGCTTCTCAGGGAGTTGGAGCACACCAACTCCGCAAAAAGCGGGGAGTGGTGCGCCGGCGTCATTTTATTGGGCTTCATCTCCACAAGGCGTACCCTGACGCCCCGCCGGGCCAGCTGCCAGGCGCACTCGCTGCCGGCCAGTCCCGCGCCCAGTACCGTTACTGTTTTCATGCTTTATTCCTTCACATCCGCCGTTTTTCTGGCGGCGGGCTTTTTCGCTGTTGTTTTCTTTGCTGTGGTGGTTTTCTTTGCCGCAGACGGCTTCTTCTCCGCGGTGGTTTTCTTTGCCGCGGTGGTTTTCTTTGCCGTCGTAGTTTTCTTTGCCGTCGTAGTTTTCTTTGTCGTTGCCTTCTTCGTTGTACCTGTCTTTTTCGCGGCGGCGGTCTTCTTTTCTGCTTCCGCTTTCTTTGCGGCCTTCTTTGCCTCCGCTTCGGCCTTTTCCTCCGGGGTCTTTTTCTTATAGACCCGTTTGTCCTCCGGTACAAAATTCGGGCAGCTCTCGTTGATGCAGAAGGACTTCAACGGCCCTCTGCCGCTGCGCTTGAACATGGTCTTGCCGCAGGCAGGACAGTAGTCCTTGGTGGGCACGTCCCAGGTGATGAAGCCGCAGTCCACGCCCCGCTCGCAGGCGTAGAACACATAGCCCTTCTTGGAGGTGCGCTTCAATATCCTGCCGCCGCACTTGGGGCATTTGCCGGGCATTTCGATGACGATGGGCTTGGTAAAGGTGCACTCCGGGAAACCGGGGCAGGCCAGGAAATGGCCGAACTTGCCCTTTTTGACCACCATCTGGCGGCCGCAGACCTCGCAGTACTCGTCGCTGAGCACGTCGGGCACCTTCAGCTTCACGCCGTCCATGGCGGTCTCCGCCGCGGTCATCTCGTGATCGAAATCCTCGTAAAAGTCCGCCAGCACCTGCCGCCACTGGGCCCTGCCGTTTTCGATCTCGTCCAGCTCCGCCTCCATGTGGTTGGTGAATTTCAGATCCACGATGTCGGCAAAATGTTCCTTCATCAGGCCTGTCACCACCTCGCCCAGAGGCGTGGGGCGCAGATATTTGCCCTCCTTGATCACATAATCGTGGGAGGTGATGGTGGATATGGTGGGCGCGTAGGTGGAGGGGCGGCCGATGCCCTTCTCCTCCATGGCGCGGATCAGCGTGGCCTCGGTATAGCGTGCAGGGGGCTGGGTGAACTGCTGGTCCGGGATCATTTTCTCCAGCGTCAGCTTCTCCCCCTGGCTGAGAGAGGGCAGGGGGTTAGCCAGCTCGGCGCTCTCCTCGTCCTTGGCCTCTTCATACACGGCGGTATAGCCGGGGAATTTCATTTCGGAGTAATTGGCCCGGAAATTATAGCTGTTGGACACCACGTCCACTGCCACGCTGTCGTACACCGCGTTTGCCATCTGGCAGGCGGTGAAGCGGCCCCAGATCAGCCGGTACAGCCGGTACTGCTCCTGGGTCAGATCCTTTCTCACCAGCTCCGGGGTCAGAAAAACGTCGGTGGGGCGGATGGCCTCATGGGCGTCCTGCGCGCCTGCCTTGGTCTTGAAGCGGCGGGGCTGGCTGGGGATATACTGGCTGCCGTAGCGCTCGGTAATGAAAGCGCGGGCGGCGTTCAGGGCCTCGTCGGAGAGGCGGAGAGAGTCGGTTCTCATGTAGGTGATCAGACCGATACTGCCCCTGCCGCTGATCTCCACGCCTTCATAAAGCTGCTGGGCGATGGACATGGCGCGCCGGGGCGTCATGCTCAGGCGGCGGGAAGCCTCCTGCTGCAAAGTGGAGGTGATAAAGGGGGGCGCGGGGCTGCGCTGCTTCTCTCCCCGCTTCACGGTGTTGACGATAAAGGGCGCGTCCTTCACCGCGTCAATGACGGTGTTGACCTCGTCCTCGCTGTGAAGCTCCTGCTTTTTGTCGTTTTGGCCGTAAAAACGGGCGGTAAAGCTGCCGGCGCCGTCGCCCCGGCTGAGACTTGCGTCCAGAAGCCAGTATTCCTCACTCTTGAAATTTTTGATCTCCTCTTCCCTGTCCACCACCATGCGGGTGGCGACAGACTGGACGCGGCCGGCGGAAAGGCCGGTCTTGATCTTTTTCCACAGCAGCGGCGAGAGCTTGTAGCCCACAATACGGTCAAGAATACGCCGTGCCTGCTGGGCGTCCACCAGGTCCTGATCGATGGCTCTGGGGTTCCGGATACTCTCGGTGACCACCTTCTTGGTTATCTCGTTGAAGGTGACGCGCTTTACCTTGTCATCCGGCAGGTCCAGCAGCTCCTTCAGGTGCCAGGAAATGGCCTCTCCCTCACGGTCAGGGTCAGTGGCAAGATACACGGTTTTCGCGGACTTTGCTTCCTTTTTCAGCTCTGCGATCAATTCTTTCTTGTCCCGGACGGGGATATACTGAGGCTCGAAGCCGTGCTCGATATCCACGCCCATTTTGCTCTTGGGCAGATCCCGCAGGTGTCCCATGGAGGCTTTTACCGTATAGTCTCCGCCCAGATATTTTTCGATGGTCTTTGCCTTCGCCGGAGATTCGACGATGACAAGATCCTTTGCTTTTGCCATTATGCGTCCTCACTTTTTTGCTGTATTCAACGATATGCGCTTCCCGGGTTCGCGCCGGATAAAGCCCTTTATCTCAAGCACCGTAAGCTGGGCAAGTACCTTCGGGGTGCTCAGCCCGGTGTTTTCAATCACATCGTCGATGTGACTTGCCCCCTTGTCGATGGCGCTGATGATCTTCAGCTGCTCCTCGCTGAGCCGGGCAAGCTGTTCTTTCAAGTCAATATATCCTCTGCTCTTTTCCTTGTCAATGCCTTTTTTTGCGCCCTCAGGCTCCTTCTCCCCGGTTTCGGCGTGATTTTTGCCGTTTTCCGGCATTTCGGCAATTTCCGCCTGCCGGAGCTTTCCGGGGAACAGATCGGCAAACTCGCACAGGATGTCCCAGCCTGTTCTCACCGGCTTCGCCCCTTCCTGCATAAGGGCGATGGTCCCGGCACTGTTGGGTGCGTCGGCGTTGCCGGGCACGGCAAAGATCTCCTTGCCCTGGTCGTTTGCCTCCGCCGCAAAAAGCAGGGCCCCGCTTTTCTCCGGCGCTTCCACCACGGTCACGCCCACAGAGAGCCCCGCGGAGATACGGTTTCTGTCGCGGAAATGGCTTCTCAGGGGCTGCGTCCCCGGCGGATACTCGCTGATCAGCGCGCCTTTTACGCACACATCCCGGGCAAGACTCCCCTTTTCCATGTCATGGGAGGTGCCCAGCACGCCAATACATACGCCGTCTGCCAGCAGCGCGCCTCTGGCTGCCGCGGCATCTATACCGCTGGTCAGTCCGGAAATGACGATCCCGCCGCATCTGACGATCTCGCCGGCCAGCCTGCTGCCCATTTTCAGGCCGTAAGGACTGGCTTTCCGTGTGCCGATAACGGCAATGGCTGCCTCGTCATCCAGCTCCGGCAGCTTTCCTTTAACATAGATTACCGCAGGCGGGGCAAAGATATTCCTGAGCCGTTCGGGATAATCCGCATCCTGCATGGTGACCGGGCGGATATCCAGCTGCCTGCATCCGGCAAGGATATCCTCCACCCGGGACATGTCCCGGCTTTCCAGAACAGCGGCGTCCCCGGCGGAAATGCCTTTGATCCGGCCAAACTCGCCGGCGGGCGCGAAAAATGCCGTCTCCGCGTCGCCGTAATGGCGCAAAAGCGCGGCTTTTGCGGCAGGACTGACCCCGGTCTGCGCTGAGAGCCAGACCCAGTATTTAATGGAAGCCACTGCCTTTCACCACGCTTTCTCTCTTTTTCTTATCTTGCCATCTCCCACATCAGCACCGCGGCGGCTGCCGCGGCATTCAGCGACTCGCTGTCCGGCTGCATGGGGATGATGATCTGGCCGTCGCAGAGGGCAAGAAAGTCTTTGCTCAGACCCTGTCCCTCGCTGCCGATGGCCACGGCGGAGCAGCACAGCGCCGTTTCCCGCACATCCCGGGCCTTATCGCTGAGAGCCGCGCCGTAGAGCGGCAGCTTGTTTTCCGAAAGGAAGGCTTTCAGCTGCCCCAGCTCCATCTGTTCCACCCGCTGGCGGAAGATGGCGCCCATGGTGGAGCGCACGGTCTTGGGGTTATACAGATCCGCGCAGGCGCCCACCAGCAGCACCGCGCCGATGCCGAAGGCGTTTGCCGTGCGGATGACAGTGCCCACATTGCCCGGATCCTGCACATTTTCCAGGATCACCGCGTTGGATACCGGCCCCTCCGCCTTTTTGCCCGGAATGTCTACGGCAAACAGTGGCCCGGGGCTGTTTTTCATGGTGGAGGCATAGTCAAAAAGCTCCGCCGGAAGGATATACTGCTCCCGGCAGTCAAGCCCTTCCACCTGCCGGGCCTGCTCCTTCCACAGCACCAGGCTTACCCTGGCGCCGAAGCACAGAGCCTCCCGGAGGGTCTTCATCCCGTCGCAGAGATACTGCCCCTTTTCCCGGCGGTAAGCCCCGTCGTTTGCCAGGGCGCGCACATGGCCGATGGTCGGATTTTTTCTTGAAGTTATTCTGTCCATAAACAAATAAGAAGCAAATAAGCTGCGGCAGGGCGCTCCGTCCTTGTCACAGCATCGTCCGGTTTCTGAATTCGGTGACATTTTATCATATTTACCGGGTTTTTCAAGTGTTTTATTAAATAAGGTAGGAACTCCCGCCGGGGTTTTTGCCCTGTTCAAAAATTTTTAAGTTTTTCCCTTTTTGTTGTTGACACAGAGGAGGAATATTGCTAAAATAAGTCGTCTCGATTGGATATGAGTTTATCCAGTACGCATTTTTGGATGATGTTCAGCTATGCGTATAAGCAAGATAGCGACCGCTGCACTGCAGCCAAGGCCACACGGACAGCCGGGTCGAATGCCGAAGAACCGCAGGAGCGGTGGCAACTTCTGTTGCCTTATTGATTGAGTTAAAAGCTCAAGTTTTATAAGTTGGTTACTATAAACCGGTGCTATTAAGAGCATACAAACTTGTGAAATGGTCAATAAGAGTAGTAAAAGTAATCTTTGCTATATAGACTCTAAAACCCATTGGGATCATCGCAGCCGCCTTGGGCGGCCGCTTATTGTGATTTTTTCAAGGTGATGTATGCGCATACGCATACGTCATCTTTTTTTGTTTTATGGGGGTACGGGAATGAAAAAGATCATTGAGCTGAAAAACATCACCAAGTCCTTTGACGGGGAGGTCGTGCTGGACCATATCGATCTGGACATTTACGACAACGAGTTTCTCACCCTGCTGGGTCCCTCCGGCTGCGGCAAAACCACCACACTTCGTCTGATCGGCGGCTTTGAGACGGCAGACGAGGGCGACATCATCTTCATGGGCGAGAACATCAACAACATGCCCCCCCACAAGCGCAACGTGAACACCGTGTTCCAGCGCTACGCCCTGTTTCCCCATCTGAACGTGTTTGAAAACGTGGCCTTCCCTCTCCGGGAAAAGCGGGTGCCCAAGGCGGAGGTGGAGCAGCGGGTAAAGGAAATGCTCACCATGGTGGCCCTCACCGGCTTTGAGCACCGCAGCGTCACCAGTCTGTCCGGCGGGCAGCAGCAGCGGGTGGCCATCGCCCGGGCCCTGATCAGCCGGCCCAAGGTGCTGCTTCTGGACGAGCCTCTGGCCGCGCTGGACCTGAAGCTGCGCAAGGACATGCAGCAGGAGCTGAAAAACATCCAGAAGGCCATGGGCATCACCTTCGTGTTCGTCACCCACGACCAGGAGGAGGCCCTGTCCATGTCCGACACCGTGGTGGTCATGTCCGAGGGGCGTATCCAGCAGATCGGCACCCCTATCGACATCTATAACGAGCCGAAAAACGCCTTTGTGGCGGACTTCATCGGCGAGAGCAACATTGTGGACGGCGTGATGCTGGAAGACCGGAAGGTGGCTTTCTCCGGCCATGTGTTCGACTGTGTGGACTTCGGCTTTGAACCGAAGGAGCCGGTGGACGTGGTGGTGCGGCCCGAGGACGTGGACATCGTTTCCGAGGACAAGGGGATGCTGAAGGGTGTGGTCACCTCTGTCACCTTCCTGGGCGTACATTACGAGATCATTGTGGACATCAACGGCTTCAAATGGATGATCCAGACCACAGACTTTTTGGACGTGGACGAGCACATCGGTCTTTTCATCGAGCCGGAGGCCATCCACATCATGAAAAAGTCGGAATATTCCGGTATGTTCGGCGACTACTCCTCCTTCTCCAACGAGCTGGACGAGCTCAGCGACGCGGAAAGCGAGAGTGAGGAATGAGAAACGCTTCCGCCCCCGCAAGGCGGGGTCTTGTGTACAGAATGGTGCTGGCCCCCTATTCGGTCTGGGCCTTTCTGTTCATTCTGGTGCCCCTGATCTTTGTGGCCTACTATGCTTTTACCGACCAGAATTTTAATTTCACCCTTGACAACATCACCCGCTTTTTTACCGCCACCTCCACGGTGAACGACGGCGCCGTGACCCGGGAGATTCACACCTATCTGGTGATCTTCGTCCGCTCGCTGAAGCTGGCGGTGATCTCCACGGCGATCTGCCTTATCATGGGCTATCCCATGGCCTATATCATCTCCCGCGCCTCCCAGCGCACCCAGAATGTGCTCATCACCCTGATCATGATCCCCATGTGGATGAACTTCCTGATCCGCACCTACGCCTGGATGACCATCCTGCAGGACACCGGCATATTAAACGGCCTGCTTGCCAGAATCGGTCTTGGCCCGGTCCATATTATCGGCACAGAGGCCGCCGTCATCATCGGCATGGTCTACGACTACTTCCCCTATATGATCCTGCCCATCTACTCTGTTATGGCGAAAATGGACGTGAAGCTTCTGGAGGCCGCCCGGGATCTGGGCTGCAACAGCGCAGGCGTCCTGCGCCGGGTGATCTGGCCGCTGAGCCTTCCCGGCGTCATCTCCGGCGTCATCATGGTGCTTATTCCCTCCATCAGCACCTTCTACATCTCCCAGAAGCTGGGCAACGGCAAGTTTTACCTGATCGGTGACGCCATTGAGGGGCAATACGCCGCCAATAACCTGCATTTTGCCGCCGCTATCGCCTTTATCCTGATGGTGATCCTGCTGGTCTGCATGGCGCTGATGCAGCGGGGTGCCAATAAAAAGGCCATGGTCATGTGAAAGGAGGAAGCGAATGAAAACTTCATCTAAGATCTATACCGCGCTGATCATGCTCTTCCTTTTCGCCCCCATCGCCATTTTGCTGGTGTTTTCCTTCAATGAGTCCAAAAGTCTTTCCGTGTTTTCCAAGTTCTCTCTGTACTGGTATAAGGAGCTGATCCGGGATTCGGAAACGCTGAACGCGGTGAAAAACACCCTGCTGCTGGCCTTCTGCGCCGCAGCCATCTCCACGGTCATGGGCACTGCCGCCGCAGTGGGCATGAACAAGCTGAGAAACCGCTATGTCCGCGCCGTGATGGACACCGCCACCAACATCCCCATGATCAACCCGGAGATCATCACCGGCATCTCCCTGATGCTGATGTTCGTCTTTGTAGGCCGGCTTTTCGGCGCGGCAACCAGTCTGAGCTTCTGGACCATGCTCATCGCCCATGTGACCTTCTGTCTGCCCTATGTAATTTTGCAGGTGCTGCCCAAGCTCCAGCAGATGGACAAGTCCCTGCCTGAGGCGGCCATGGATCTGGGCTGCACCCCGGTCCGGGCCTTTTTCAAGGTGGAAATCCCGGAGATCATGCCCGGCATCGTCACGGGACTCATTATGGCCTTTACCCTGTCCCTGGATGACTTCGTCATCAGCTATTTCACTGCGGGCAACGGCTTCCAGACTCTGCCCATCCGTATCTTCAACATGACCAAGAAAACCGTCACGCCGAAGATGTATGCCCTTGCCACCATTACTTTCTTTGTTATCCTTGCTCTGCTGCTGATCTCCAACCTGTCCGACGGGGAAACCTACCGGCAGATGAAGCTGGCAAAGCAAAAGAAAAAAGCAAAATCCTGATTCTCTGGAGGTACACAAAATGAAAAAATTCCTATCCATCCTGCTGGCCGCCGCTATGCTCTGCTGTCTGTCCGTCTCTCTGGCGGGCTGCGGCTCTTCCGACACGCTCATCCTGAACGTGTATAACTGGGGCGAGTATATCTCCGACGGCTCCGAGGGTTCCTTTGACACCATCCATGCCTTTGAAAGCTGGTATGAGGAGACCTACGGTCATAAGCTGAAGGTGAACTACGACACCTACGCCAGCAACGAGGACATGTACAACAAGATCTCCAGCGGCGCTGTCAGCTATGACGTGATCGTCCCCTCCGACTATATGATCGCCCGCATGGCAGACGAGGGTATGCTCCTGCCGCTGAATTTTGACAATATTCCCAACTACCAGTACATTGAGGACAGCTTCCGCGGCCTGTATTACGACCCGGACGATCAGTACTCCGTGCCCTACACCTACGGCGTTGTTGGCATCATCTACAACGCAAACGCAGTGGATAAAGCCGATATCGGTGGCTGGGATCTGATGTGGAATGACAAATATGCCGGCCAGATTCTCCAGTTCAACAACTCCCGCGACGCCTTCGCCACCGCCCAGTACAAGCTGGGTCTGGATGTGAACGATACCGACAAGTCCTCCTGGGACGCTGCCCTGACCGAGCTGAAGACCCAGGCCCCCCTGGTGAAGAGCTATGTGATGGACGAGGTGTACAACATGATGGAATCCGGCGAAGCCGCCGTGGCTGCTTACTATGTGGGCGACTACTTCACCATGGTGGATGCGCAGGCCGAAAGCGTGGATCTGCAGTGCTTTGTTCCTGAGGTGACCAACTATTTTGTGGATGCCATGTGCATCCCCTCCTGCTGCCAGAACAAGGAGCTTGCGGAGATCTTCATCAACTATATGCTCTCCGCCGAGCCTGCCATTGCCAATGCCGAGTATATCTATTACGCCTCCCCCAACTCTCTGGTCTATAACGACGCGGGCTATCAGGAAGAGCTGGGCGAGGAGGCCATGGCCATTCTTTACCCCGAAATCGGTGATTTCAGCCAGTACTACAACAAGTATGCCTTCCGCAACCTGGACAGCGAGACGCTGGATTACCTGAACTCCCTTTGGGAAGCACTGAAAATTAGCTGACGCATTTGCCTGCCGCAAAACATTGCGGCAGGCTCTTTTTTAGGGACGATTCACGAATGAGCCGCTTCTCCGCCCTTTTGTCATTCTGAGGAGCACAGCGACGAAGAATCCCGTGAACAGAACGCCGATGCCGCAGAATACGGGATCCTTCGCCGGCACTCAGGATGACACAAACAACTCTGTTCACACAATATTGATGGAATCACGGGGGATAATATGCTATCATGGAAAAAAAACTATGATGGAGGAAAAATAAATGAAGCCTGAGATACTGCTCTCCGAAGCGGAGAAAATCAGCGAAGTGATCGTAAAGGAAAGGCGCAGTCTTCACCAGATGCCCGGAACGGAGTTTGACATCGGTGATACCCTGACTTATGTGAAAAAAGAGCTGGAGGACATGGGTTATGAGCCCATGCCCTGCGGCCGGGCCGGTCTTGTGGCTCTGGCCGGCGGAAAAAAGCGGGGCAAGGTTTTCCTCCTGCGGGCCGACATGGACGGCCTGCCCATCCGCGAGGAGGCGGATCTGGACTTTGCCAGCAAAAACGGCCGGATGCACGCCTGCGGTCACGATATGCACACTGCCATGCTTCTGGGCGCGGCAAGGCTGCTGAAGGAGCATGAGGAGGAGATTGAGGGCAGCATCAAGCTGATGTTCCAGCCGGCAGAGGAAATTTTCGAAGGCTCCAGGGACATGATCGAAGCAGGGCTTCTGGAAAACCCCAGAGTGGACGCCGCGCTGATGATCCATGTGATGGCCAATATGCCCTTCCCCGCCGGGACCGTGGTGGTATCCGCCCCCGGGGTCAGCGCCCCGGCTGCAGATTACTTTGAGATCAAAATCCAGGGCAAGGGCTGCCACGGCTCCATGCCCAATACCGGCGTGGACCCGCTCACCGCCGCAGCCCATATCCTGATCTGTCTGCAGGAGATCCACGCCAGGGAGCTTGCCATGGGCGAAAAGGCCGTGCTCACCTTCGGCACCATGAATGCGGGCACCGCCTCCAATGTCATTCCCGACACGGTGACCATGGGCGGCACCCTCCGCACCTTCGATGAGGAGAGCCGCAGCACCATCAAAAAGCGCATGACAGAGATCGCCCGGGGCGTGGCCCAGGCCTTCCGGGCAGAGGCCGAGGTCGTTTTTGGCAGCGGCTGCCCCACGTTGGTGAACGACAGGGACATGTCGCTTTGCTGCGAAAAGTATGTCAAGGAGCTTCTTGGCCCCGGCAAGGCCTTTTCCGTTACGGAGCTGAACGCCATGGGCGGCGGAAGCTCCTCCAGAACCGCCGGTTCCGAGGACTTTGCTTATGTGAGCCAGAAGGTTCCCTCCGTTATGCTGGCTCTGGCCAGCGGGCAGCCGGAAAAGGGCTACTGCTATCCCCAGCACCACCCCATGGTGAAATTCGACGAAAGTTCCCTGCCCGGAGGCAGTGCGGTATACGCCTATACGGCCGTGCGCTGGCTGGAAGAGCACAAAAAATGAGCATGATTTCCCGGAAAAGCAGTTTTTCCGGGAAGTTTTTATTTTCTCTGTTTTCGTCATTTTTTATGCAAAGAAAAGCAGTATAATATTGACCTGAGGAGCATTTAATGCTATAATGTTAAAAGAATCACAGAAGAGAAGACTATTCTCTTTCCTTTCTGTGATGGCTCCGTTCCTTCGGACGGGGCCGGCATCAACGGGTTTTGGATCGTCGTTTCGTGAAGGGGGAGCGGATTTCCGGCCCGGGGATGTGATCCCCGCAAAAAGCTCCGGCGTTTCAGGACAGCGCCGGGCAAAAAACAATTTTATGATCAGAGGAGTAAATCATGAAAAAATTTGTTGCTTTTCTTCTTCTCGCATGCATGATGCTCAGCCTTGCGGCCTGCGGCGCTTCCGCTTCCGCTGAATATAAGCTGGGCATGGGCGTAAGTCTCAGCACCGATTCCTCCAAGGAAAACAATGCTCAGGTCGACGCCACCGTAGCCGCTGTCGTCACCGACAAGGACGGCAAGATCGTTGCCTGCCGCCTGGATGTGGCACAGAGCAAGATGGACGTCACCGGCGGCGCCGTTGACGCAGCAAAGACCTTCAAGACCAAGATGGAGCTTGGCGACGACTACGGCATGGTAGCCTACGGCAACGCCATCGCAGAGTGGTACGACCAGGCCAAGGCTTTCGAGAGCTATGTGGTTGGCAAGACCGCCGCTGAGGTGGAAGGACTTGAGACTGTCGTCAACGACAGCGGCCACAACGTTTCCACCGACGAGGCTCTGCTGGCCGGCTGCACCATGGACATCACCGCCTTCAAGGCAGCTGTTGTCAAGGCCTGCAACGACGAGAAGGGCGCCACCTTCACCTCCGGCGCTGACTTCACACTGGGCGTAGCCGCCATCACCGCAGCTGACGAGTCCACTGCCGCCACCGACAGCGAGGATGCTCAGGTCAAGATGTACACCGAGTACGGCGCAGCCGTTGTGGATAAGGACGGCAAGATCCTGGCCGCTCTGACCGACGCCACCCAGCCCAAGATCGCCGTTGACAAGAACGGTCAGATCACCGGCGCTGACTTCAAGGGCACCAAGAGAGAGCTGGGCGCCGACTACGGCATGGTCGCTTACGGCAATGCCGTTGCCGAGTGGGACGCACAGGCCAAGGCTTTTGCCGACTACACCGTTGGCAAGACCGCCGCTGAGGTCGCCGGCCTTGAGACCGTTGTCAACGACAGTGGCCACAATGTCACCACCGATGAGGCCCTGCTGGCTTCCTGCACCATGGACATCAGCGGCATGATGGCCGTTATCGCTCTGGCTGCAAACTACGCAAGATAAATAACTGACCACTGGAGATGAAGGTATTGAATCGAATAAAAAGCGTTTTGGCCCTGTGCCTTGCGTTGGTGCTGGCTCACCCCCTCGCCGGCTGCTCAGTCAAGCCGGATAAGACAGAGCCCAAAGGCAAATCCTATTTCACATACTTCGATACCGTCTCCTATGTGTTCGACTATTCCGGAGATTCGGCAGAACGGTTTGACGACCGTTCTGCCGAAGTTTCAGGTATATTGGAGGAATATCACAAGCTCTTTGACATATACCATGAATACTCCGGCATCAACAATCTGTGTACCGTAAACAAGCAGGCCGGCGGGGATCCGGTCCCCGTGGACGAAAAGCTCATCACCTTTCTCAGCTACGCCAAAGAGCTGTACACCCAGACCGGCGGCGAGATGAACGTGATGATGGGTTCTGTTCTCCGTATCTGGCATGACTGCCGCACAGCCGCAAGCGACGACCCTTCCGCCGCTCGTGTGCCCTCCGATCAGGAGCTTTCCGAGGCTGCAAAGCATACGGACATCTCCCTTCTGGAGATCGATACGGAAAACAACACCGTCAGGATCAGCGATCCGCAGGCTTCCATCGACGTGGGCGCTCTGGGCAAGGGCTATGCCACAGAGAGGGCGGCGGATTACCTTTTTGCTCAGGAGGCTTACGGCTATGTGCTGAACGTGGGCGGAAATATCCGCATCATCGGCGCCAAGCCCGACGGCTCCGGCTGGGTCACCGGCATAAAGGATCCCAACGATTCTGCCGGGAACTTTGCCCTGAGCCTGCTTTTGTCCGACACGGCCTGCGTTACCTCCGGAGTCTATGAAAGATTCTTCACGGTAAACGGTGTGCGTTATCACCACATCATCGACAAGGATACCCTGTTCCCGGCAGATTATTTTTCCTCTCTCACCGTGATCACGGAGGACAGCGCACTGGCCGACTGTCTTTCCACCGCGCTTTTCTGCATGTCTCAGGAGGACGGGCAGAAGCTGATTGACAAAATCGGCGGTGTGGAGGTGCTCTGGATCTATCCTGACGGGTCCATGGTCTATACCGATGGTCTGGCCGCTTTGATCACAGATTGATCGTTTAAACGTAATATGGAGGTCATTATCTGATGAATTTCAGAAAGAAAATTTCCGCATTGAAAGTCCCCCATCATAAAAATACGGCGGGGATGCACTCTGTCCGCATTTCGCCGCCAAAGGAAGTTCTGCTCCCCATGTCCATGCACTCCGGCGCGCCGGCAGTCCCCGTTGTGGAGGTCGGCGACCATGTGCGCATCGGTCAGCTTATCGCCCGGGAGGACGGGAAAATCTCCTCCCCGGTCCATGCAACGATTTCAGGTACAGTCAAGGCTATTGAGACCTTCACTCCCAACGGCGGCAGACCCGGTCTTGCCATCCGCATTGAAAGCGACGGCAAGATGGAGAAGGACCCCAACATCGTCCCTCCTCAGATCCACGATCTGGACAGTTTCCTCGCTGCAGTGCAGGAAAGCGGCATTGTCGGCCTGGGCGGAGCAGCATTTCCTTTGTGGGCGAAGCTGGACGCGGTGCGCCGCAACCCGATCAAGACTGTTCTGGTCAACGGCGCGGAGTGCGAGCCCTACATCACCAGCGACAACCGCACCATGGTGGAAAACAGCGGCTATATCGTCAAGGGCGTGGAGCTGCTGCGGGAATACCTGAAGGCCGAGGAGTTCATCATCGGCATTGAGGAGAACAAGCCCGACGCCATTGAGGAAATGCGCCGCGTATTCTCCGGCGACAGCACCGTTAACGTCATGCCCCTGAAGAGCGTCTATCCCCAGGGTGCAAAGCAGGTGCTGCTCTATAACGCCACCGGCAAGGTGGTGGCCGAGGGCCAGCGTCTGGCAGAGCTGAACGTCATTATTATCAACATCACCTCCCTGGCCAAGATGGCCCAGTATATTGAGGACGGCATGCCTCTGGTGGAAAAGTGCATCACCGTGGACGGCTCTGCCATCAAGGAGCCCAAAAACCTGATCGTCCCCATCGGCACCTCCATCCGCTATCTGGTTGAGCAGGCCGGCGGACTGAAGAGCGAGCCGGGCAAGGTCATCTACGGCGGCCCCATGATGGGCAAAACCGCCCGCTCCATGGACGAGCCGGTGATCAAGGCCACCAACGCCATCATCGTCATGGACCAGAAGGACGCGCAGAAGGCCGAGCCCAGCCCCTGCATCCACTGCGGGCGCTGCGTGGCCACCTGCCCCCTGAGCCTGAATCCCACCGCCTTTGCCAAGGCCATGGATATGGAAGACGAGGACAAGCGCGCCGCCATTTTGAACAAGGAAAAGGTGCAGCTTTGCATGGAGTGCGGCTGCTGCTCCTACGTCTGCCCCGCTCACCGTCCCCTTGCAGAGAACAACAGCGCGGCCCGGAGCTTTATCCGCAAATACAATAAGGCTGCCGCAGAAAAGGCCGCGGAAAACAAGGAAGGGGGAAAGTAAAATGGAAAAGCTTATCACTTCAGCCTCTCCGCATATCCACAGCGGGGCTTCCACCCGCAGGATCATGCTGGACGTGATCATTGCCCTCCTTCCGGCTGCCGTTGCTTCGGCGGTCATCTTCGGAATGCGGGCCAATGTGATCCTGCTTGCCTGCATTGTCAGCGCGGTTCTGGCGGAATTTCTGTTTAACCTGATCACCCGCCATGAGCAGACCGTGGGCGATCTGAGCGCTGTGGTCACCGGCCTTCTTCTGGGCCTGAACCTGAGCACCAATGTGCCCATCTGGCAGTGCGTGATCGGTTCCGTGTTTGCCGTTGTGGTGGTCAAGGGTCTCTTCGGCGGCCTTGGCCGCAACTTTGCCAACCCCGCCATCACCGCCCGCGTGTTTATGCTTATCGCCTTCTCCTCCGTAGCCGGCGGCGCAATGCCCGCGGTGGTTGAGCTGGAGGCCTCCGCAACGCCCCTGGAGCAGCTGGCCAACGGCGCTTCCCAGCTCCCCAGCCTGCCGGACATGTTCCTGGGCGTCTACGGCGGCGCAATCGGCGAGACCTGCACCCTTGCCCTGCTGCTGGGCTTTGTCTACCTGCTGGTCCGCAAGGTGATCCGCTGGCACATCCCCGTGGTCTTTATTGGCACGGTGTTTGTCTGCTCCCTGATCGCCTCCGGCGACTTTGTGGCCGCTCTCTATCAGATTCTGGGCGGCGGTCTGTTCCTTGGTGCCATCTTCATGGCCACGGACTATGTGACCTCCCCCATTACCACCAAGGGTCGGGTAGTATTCGCCCTGGGCTGCGGTCTGATCACCTTCATCATCCGCTATTTCTGCGCCTACCCCGAGGGTGTATCCTTCTCCATTTTGATCATGAACCTTCTGGTCCCCTACATAGAGAGATTCACCGGAAATAAACCGTTGGGAGGGTCGAAAAATGCCTAAGAAAAAATCCGGCTTTGCCGCTTCGGCTCTGGTGCTGGTGCTTATTTTCGCCGTATTCGCCCTGGTGCTTTTCGGCATAAACATCTTCGCCGCCCCCCTGATCGCGGCCAACGGCTCTGCCCAGCAGTTTGCCCCGCTGTACAGCGTCATGCCCGAGGCCAAGGGCTTTGAACTGATCTACGACGCCAATGACAGCGCCGCCTCCGCTCTGGTCGACGTACCGGAGACCGTGCAGGCCATCTACAGCGAGACCTCCGGCCTTGGCTACGCCATCCGCCTGTCCACCACCCAGGGCTACACCAAGGAGCCTATTGAGTTTACCATTGCCATCGACGCCGAGGGCAAGATCTCCGGCACAGAGCTTACCGCCTATCCGGAGACCAAGGACTTCGGTAAGGACAGCTATCCTCAGAGCTACATTGGTCAGGATTCCGCTCTGGCCGACGTCAGTCTGGTGGCCGGGGTGACCTTCTCCTCCTCCGCCTTTAAAAATGCAGTCAGCGACGGCTTTGCCGCCCTGATCGGCAACGGTCTTGTGGGCGCAGGCGTGAAGAGCGACGCCCAGATCCTTACCGAGCTCTCCGTTCAGGTCTTCACCGGTCTTGCCAACCGTGACGGTGTGGCCCAGGTGGAGGAGCCTGAGATCGCTGAGGGTCAGTTCAGCTACATTCAGAAGATCATGAAGGCCCTGAACGGCTCCGGCTTCGCCTTCGTCGCGAAAGACGGCGAGAGCAGCTATCTGCTCATCTGCAATGTCTCCAGCACTGTCCGCGTCTTCGACATTGAGGGCAATGATGTGACCGACACGGCCAATGCCGCCATGGTGGAGGAAGCCGCTGCATACGCCGCGGCAAACACGGTTTCCACTGCTGACGCAGAGCTGAAAAAGCTTCAGACCATGGTGTCTGAGGGCGCTGAATTTACCGCCGTTTCTCTTGGCGATACCTTTAACTCTGCCACCGGCGCATACCGTATCACCGACGGTGAGACCACCCTTTACGGCTTCTGCGTCCGGCCCTATGCTTACAGCAATCAGCCCATTGCCGTGTATTTCGTTCTGGATGAGAGCGGCGCCATCGTCTCTATGGCCTGCGATGATATCATCCTCTTCGGTGAATATTTCACAAGCTATGAACTGGATGAGGCCAAGTACAAGGAAGGCTTTGCCGGACTGACTGCTGACAGCTTCACCGGCGAGCAGACCCTGATCTCCGGCGCCACTGCCAGCACCAACGCCATGACGGTGGCCACTGAGGACGTATTTGCCGCATTCCAGGCCATTTCCGCAACAGAGGAGGGGAATAACTGATGAACGAAAACAAAAAATGCCCTCTTGCTTTCAGCGCCATCGCAAAAAATCCCGTTCTGGTTCTTTTCCTGGGCGCCTGCCCCGCCATGGCCCAGACGGGCAGCGTGATCTCCGCCCTGGGTATGGGCGTCGCCGTACTGCTGGTGATGCTGCTTTCCGCCATGCTCATCTCCGCCCTGCGCCGCCTGATCCCCGCGCAGGCAAAACTCCCTGCCTATGTGCTTATCGTGGCGGGCTTCGTGTCCATCGTTCAGCTTCTGATGAACGCTTTCCTGCCCAGTGTGTACCAGATGCTGGGCGTATATCTGGCCGTCGTTGCCGTTGACCTGGCCGTCTTTGCCAACGGGGAAGCCTCCGCATCCCGCGGATTCGGTGCCTCTGTTCTGGACAGTCTCTTAACCGGTCTGGGCTTTACGCTGGCCCTGTTCTGCATGGCCGCTGTCCGGGAGATCTTCGGAAACGGAAGCTTTGCTGGCCTGGCTATCCCCTTCCTGGGGAGCCACAGCATCCCCCTGCTTCTCAAAGCCCCCGGCGGATTTCTGGTCTTTGCCATTCTGATTGCGGTGATCCAGGCGCTGCGCCGCGATGACTGCGGCTGCGAAGCCGAAGGACTGGCCTGCGCGGCAGCCGGAACCTCTGCCGTGCCCGAAAATAACGAACAGGAGGGTGAATGAGTATGACGGTTAAATCTCTGCTTCTGATCCTGCTTGGCGGCGTTCTGGCCAACAACTACGCGCTCCAGAAGTTTCTGGGCGTTACCCCCTTCCTGGGTTATTCCCGGGACGAGAGCCGCATTGCCGGCATGGGCCTTGCGGTGACTGTGGTGATGCTCCTCACCGCCGCTGCCACCTGGCCGGTACAGCAATTTGTTCTGGCCAAGCTGGGTCTGGACTATCTCCAGACGCTGGTATTCATCGCCCTGATCCTCATCGTTGTCTATCTGGTGGACCTGGTGGTGAAAAAGCTGCTGCACAAGTGCCTGGGGGTCTACTTCCCCCTGATCGCCCTGAACAGTGCGGTGCTGGGCCTTGCGGTGAACAATGTGACTGCAGGCTACAACTTCCTGGAGTCCCTTGTGGCCGCTCTGGGCGTGGGTCTGGGCTTTTTGCTGGCCATGTTCCTCTTTGCCGGTGTGCAGAGCCGGATCAATGAGAAGTACGTTCCCAAAGCCTTCCGGGGTCTGCCCGTCAGCCTGCTTGCCGCCTGCATCATCTCCCTGGCTCTGTTTGCCTTCTGATGAATAAGCATCCCGCAGGCAAAAAGCGCCTTGCCGACATCGGCATTATCGCGGGCCTGCTCATCCTCGCCGGGGTACTGTTCTTTCTGTACTTCAACAAAGGGGAGGCTGGCGCCGGGGTGATCGTCCGGGTGGACGGCGTGGAGACGGCAAGATATTCCCTGTCCGAAAGCGGCAGATATGAACTGAACGGCGGCACCAATATCCTTGTGATCGAGGATGGAGCGGCGTATATGCTTCAGGCCGACTGTCCCGACCATATCTGCGTCAGCCAGGGCAAAATACGCTACACCGGGCAGTGCATCACCTGCCTGCCAAACAAGCTCACCGTCACCGTTTACGGAACGGACCAGGGCGTGGAGCTTGTCAGCTGAAAAAAATAACAGCCTTGTCCGAATTTGGACAAGGCTGTTTGTTTGTAAGTTGACAGGGGGACAAGATTCAAATAAAATAATAATATCAACACGGAAAAACTTTAACAGGAGGATACGAAAATGCTGTCTGCCATCGTTTATCAATCCCTTACCGGCTCCTGCAAAAAATACGCGGAGCTGCTGTCCGCCGCGCTGCATATCCCCGCCTTCCCCATGGGTAAGGAGCACATCCGCGAGGACGGAAAGATCATCTTTATCGGCTGGGCCTTTGCCGGAAAGATCATGGGTTACAAAAAAGCCGTCGAAAAATATGATGTGGCCGCCACTGTCCTTGTGGGTATGGGTGCGGTCAGCGAGGGAAGCGCAGGCTTTGTCCGGGAAAAGAACGCCATACCCGAATCGGTTCAGGTGTTCTGCCTCCAGGGCGCTTTCAATCTGAACAAGCTGCCCCTGCCCTTCAAGCTGATCATGAAGATCAAGTGCAAGGACATCGTCTCCCGCCTGGAGGCAAAGGGCGCCCTCAACGAGCAGGAAAAGGCTCTCTACACCATGGCCTCCACCGGCTCCGGACAGCCTGCCGATTGGAACGTGGACGAGATCGTCCGCTGGGGCCAAACCTTATAAGTTATAAGCAAACAATAACCCGGGCGCGGCCCGGGTTATTGTTTATTTGGCGTGGATATTGATATACTCGGCTTTCAGCTTGGAATACATGATCTTCTGCTCCACATACAGGCTGGCATATCCGGAGAGCATATAGGCAATAAAACTGGCCGCGGCAAAATAGGTCAGGCCCGCCGCGCCAAAAAGCTCCACGGACAGAAGCACCGTGGCCAGAGGGCAATTCACCGCGCCGCAGAACATGGCCGAAAGGCCGATGGCCGCGGAAAAGCCCGCCGGAAGGCCCAGCAGCGGCCCTGCCACACAGCCCAGCGTGGCCCCAATGAAAAAGGTGGGCACCACCTCGCCGCCCTTGAAGCCGCAGGACAGTGTGACGGCGGTAAAGAGGATTTTCAGCAAAAAGGCAAAGGGTTTGGCCTGTCCCCGCTCCAGTGCCTGAACAATAATGTCCATACCCGCGCCGTTATACTCCATACTGCCCACGGCAAAGGTCATGGCGATCAGGAGGGCGCTGCCTGCCAGAATGCGCAGATAGGCATTGGGGGCAAGCTTTTCCGCCAGGCGCTCCGACAGGTGCATGGTTTCGCAGAAGATGACGCTGACAAAGGCGCAGACAGCAGCCAGCACAGCCACCCGGACAAACATCCCCGGCTCTGCCGCAATGGTCTCCACGGCGAAGCGGGCAGGCGCTATGCCGAAAAGCCGGGTGATCCCGTAGGCCACCAGGGCCGCCGTGCCGCAGGGCACCAGTCCGGAATAGTGAAACAGACCCACGCTGCTGACCTCAAGGGCAAAGACCGTGGCGGTCACCGGCGTTCCGAACAGGGCGGAAAACACCGCGCTCATGCCGCAGATGGTGGCCAGGGGCTCATCCTTTTCGCTGAGCTTCAGCAGCCTGCCGATGTTGCAGCCCAGGCCCCCGCCAATCTGCAGGGCGGCTCCCTCGCGGCCCGCGCTGCCGCCGCAGAGATGGGTCAGCACGGTGGAGATAAAGATCACCGGCACCAGCAAGATAGGCACATCCTTCCCAAAATGGATGGAACCAATCACCGCGTTGGTGCCCTTTCCCTCCGTCCCGGTGCGCTTATAGGCCCAGACAATAATCAGCCCCGCCAGGGGCAGCAGCCACAGCAGCCAGGGTTTTTGATTTCTCAGTCCTGTCGCAAAGTCCACGCTCAGATGAAAGGCGCTGCCGATCAGCCCGCCGATCAGACCCACCACCGCCGCGATGCCGACCCACTTGCCGAACGCGCCGATAAACACCCCGGCGCCGCGTATATAGGGGATAATTTTCTCTCTCAAAACGCTCACTCCTGTCCAACGGAAAGAATATACTCCCCTTTTGCCGAAAAATCCAGTATAATGTGAAAAAAACTCTTGCAATACAGCGCGTGCTATGCTACAATCATTTCACAATTTAATGTGCAAAACCCAATGATGCTTTCAGAATCGACAAGAGACTGAAAGCGGAGGAGACTCTGGAGAATCCCGTTCAAACGGGTGCCGAAGGTGCAAGGCCGCAAGGCCGAATCTCTCAGGCAAAAGGACAGAGCAGGCAGCATGTTATTCCTTGGTCTGTCTGCACAGGTCTTTATCCGGAGCCGCTGGTATTTTTACCGGCAGCTTTTTCATTTTATTCAGGAGGAAAACCAACATGCAGACAATCTTATCCATCGTTCAGAAAATCAACTTCTACCTGTCAGACTACATCCTGGTGCTGCTTCTGGTGGGAACAGGCATCTTCTTCACCATCAAAACCCGCTTTGTACAGATCCGATGCTTTGGCGAGGGTATGCGGCGCACCTTCAGTAAATTCACCATGCACGGCGGGAAGCGTGAGGGCGGACTCAGTTCCCTTCAGGCTCTGGCCACGGCCATTGCCGCACAGGTGGGAACGGGCAACATCGTAGGCGCCTGCGGCGCCATTCTGATCGGCGGCCCGGGAGCCATCTTCTGGATGTGGATCATCGCCTTTTTCGGTATGGCCACCATCTACGCCGAGGCTGTTCTGGCCCAGGAGACAAAGGTGACCGACAGCGAAGGCAATGTTCACGGCGGCCCGGTGTATTACATCAAAAAGGCCTTCCCCAACCGTTTCGGCAGCTTCCTTGCCGGTTTCTTTGCGGTGGCCATTATTCTGGCTCTGGGCTTTATGGGCTGCATGGTCCAGTCCAACTCCATCGGTGAGACCTGCAGTACCGCTTTCGGTATTCCCTCCTGGGTCATCGGCGCGGTCATCACCCTGATCGCGGCAGTCATCTTCATCGGCGGCATCCAGCGTATCGCCTCCGTCACGGAAAAGCTGGTGCCGGTAATGGCCGTGCTCTATATTCTCGGCGGCCTTGTGGTGCTCTGTATGCGCATCAAATACATCCCCGAGACCTTCGGCATGATCTTCAAATATGCCTTTGTGCCCAACGCCATCATCGGCGGCGGCCTGGGCTACGCCCTCAAGACCGCCATCAGTCAGGGCGTAAAGCGGGGTCTGTTCTCCAACGAGGCCGGTATGGGCTCCACGCCCCACGCCCACGCCATGGCCGATGTGAAAAATCCCCACGAACAGGGCGTTGTGGCCATGATCGGCGTGTTTATCGACACCTTTGTGGTCCTCACCATGACCGCCCTGGTGGTCATCTCCACCCTCTACGCCGGCAACGGGATCCTGGCCTCCGGTTCTGCCGAGGGCGTCAGCAAGGCCAACATGGCCCAACTGGCCTTTTCCGGCTGTTTCGGCAGCGGTCTGGGCTCCACCTTTGTGGCAATCTGCCTGCTGTTCTTCGCCTTTTCCACCATTCTCAGCTGGAACTTCTTCGGCAAGATCAACGTAAACTACCTCTTTGGCAAAAAGGCGGTCACGGTTTATTCCCTGCTGGCCCTGGTCTTCATTTTCCTGGGCTCCTGCCTGTCCAACGATCTGGTCTGGGAGCTTGCGGACATGTTCAACCAGCTGATGGTCATTCCCAACGCCATCGCCCTTGTGGCCCTGTCCTCCCTTGTGGCAGCCGCCGCGAAAAACACAAGCAAAAAATAAATAAACAAACAGAAACGGCATGGCTTGGTGGCCATGCCGTTTCTGTTTGAAGAAATAGCCTCGCAGAGTTTTTTCGCCGAAGCGAAAAAAGATATTCAATCCGTTTTCTGCGGCGACATGTGCGTCGCAGAAAACACTTCTCACGAAACGAGTGTCGAAATGCGCGCCGTGGGCGCACATTGAGGCATGAGTGCAGTGCATTCTCCCTCGTTGACAAAGTCACTTTGACTTTGTCAACGACTTGAAACGGCATGGCCACCAAGCCATGCCGTTTCTGTTATTTTTAGTGTTTACTTTTGGCTTTTGCTTTTTTCTTCTTTTTCACGACCACCGCTGTGCCGGCAATACCGGCCGCAGCCAGCGCGCAGGCACCGCCAAGGATGAGCAGCGTCGCCGTATTACCGCCGTTCTCCACCGCGCAGAACACCACCGTGTCGCCGTTGGCATCAAACACGGTGTAGCTGCCGCTGGACCTGACGGCTGCCCGGGTCCAGGTACTGCCGTTATAGGTGTAGATCTCCACCTTGCGGCTGCTCTTCTCCAGTTCAGGCGGCAGATAGTGGATCGCATATTCGCCGGTTCCTTCCTCAGCCCCGTCGATTCGCAGCACCCATTTTTCCAAAACTGTTCCGTCGGTCAATTCAGGGCCGCTGCCGCTGTATTCGTTCAGGATCACTTTGGCCCCGTCGGGGAAGGTGCCCTCCACCAGCGCAATGGACATAGGCGAGTCGTCCCGCCTGTTGTCCGCCGCCATTGCGGCCTGCTTTGAGGTGTAGACCGCTTCGATAGTGTCGCTGAAATACAGTGCGCTGTAATCGTACTCCGGCCAGCTGCCGCTGTACTCCTTCTTTTCCGGCACTGGAGGGACGTCATCCGGGCTCACTGAGCCGCCGTAGGTAAAGCCGATCTCCTTGATCACAACACCGTCGGCCACGAAAGTCAGCTTCAGCTGGCTGAAGGCCTCCGGCAGTCCTTCCGTCTTCAGCAGGCTTTCGTAGCTCACCGGTTCGGCCTTTCCGCTGTAGCTGATGCCGTCCACCGCGCCCAGACTTTCATGGACAAAGCTGTTGCCCGTAACATTGTCCTCCACCGTCATGTCGGCCCATCCGGCAATGGCTCCGCCGCAGGCCGAAACCTGAGTTTCCATGCCCACAAGGGTTTTGCAGTTGCTGATGCGGGTGCCGTAGCCGGCGATACCGCCTACATACTCCCCGCCGTCAAGACTGCACATGGCATAGCTGTCCCGCACAAGGGTATGGGAGTAGCCAACAATGCCGCCCACATAGCCGCCGTTTGTGCTTTCCACGCTGCCGTAGCCCTCGCTGGCAATGATGGTGCCGATCTCGGTCAGACCGGAGATGCCGCCCACATTGTCTTTCTTCGCCACCACGCTGCCCCGGTTCACGCTCTGACGGACGACGCACTTGGTCTCATAGGTTTTGGAGAGGATCCCTCCTGCCCCCAGTCCGGCGGTAATATCGCCCTCCGCGTCGAACTCATATTCTATGCCCATGGCGCCCGCAATACCGCCTACGTCGATATCGGCGTCAACGGTGCCGTAGTTTGTACACCTGGCAACCTTGCCCTCGCGGTCATTTTCCAGGTCCTCATCGGACACGTCGTTCAGGACGGTCACGTCCATCTCCCCGGTAATGGCATTGGCCAGCATGGTCATCACCTTGGTGAGCTGGTTGCTGACGTTGATCAGATCCCGGCTCAGCACATAGCTGGATTCATCCACCGCATCATTCAGCTCGCCCATGCCGCCCGCCATGCTGCCCAGATTGGAAAACAGCCGGTCGGAAGCGTCGTAATACTCGCTGCCGACGCCGGAAAACTGTACCTTCTCCAGTGAGGCCAGATAGGAATTCAGGGCGTCAAGCCCGTCGGTAGCCTGGGCCAGATATTCGGAAGTGGCAGTAAAATAATCTCTGGCTATGCTGCCCTCGTCCCGGGCGTGTTCCAGACGGCTCTGGTCGGGAACGCCGTCTCCGTCGGTGTCGTAGACGGGCGTGAGATAATAAGCGTCAAGGATCTCCAGGATCTTGCCGTTGGCCTTGGCCGCCTTGGCCCCGTCGGTGGCCAGATCGGAGGCCACCTTCAGCATAGCGTCTCTGAGCTTTGCCGCCGAGGCGTCCTCCATATGGTAGTCATAGCCGTACTCTTCTTCGATCTCCTGCCAGTTGTCCGGCCGCATGGCGTCCGTGTCCGTGCTGCCGTCGCCCTTCTTGTTGAAGTAGAGGGAGGACAGGTAAGCCAGGTAGTCCAGCTCCACGCTGATCCGCTTCATAGCGTCAGACAGATCGTGGACGCTTTGGCTGAACTCGTCAAAGGTCGCGTCGTCCATGGCAAGCTCGTCCATGGCCGCGTCCAGATGCACCATGCCCTGGGAAAAATTCTGGGCCGCCAGATTGAAGTTGTGGGTCACCGGCTGCATGGCCTTGATGGCGTAGTCCAGACGGGATAAAAGCTCGTTTGTGGTATCTACCGTCCTGTCCGCCGCATTGCCCACGGCGTTGGCCAGGTCGGAGGCGCTGCCAGCAGCGGAGCTTGCGCTGCCCTGTATCTTGTTCAGCGCCGCCGTAAGCTCGCCGGTCTGGTCGTTGCTGTTGGCCAGGGCGATGCAGATCAGCTGATCCAGCTCATTCAGCTCCTGGGCCAGGTTTTCGGAGATCTGAAGCTCCATATAGGGCTCCATCTGCCCCACAATGCCGCCCACGTCCTTGCGGCCAAAGACGCTGCCGTAGTTGCGGCAGCTGCTGATAAAACCGGACTGCCGTCCCGCGATGCCGCCCACATTATAGCCGTAATGCTGGTAGCCAATGGTCCCGTTGTTTACGCAGTCGACCACGGAGCCGGTGCTGCCGCCTGCAATGCCGCCGCTGTCGGAAACAGTGTCTGAATCCTGTGCCGCAGTCAGTTCAGTTGACGTTATGTCAACCAAATTGAGCGTCTCCAGCTTCAGCTGGTTCTCGGAAATGCTGGTGTTCACGCTGGCATGGTTTTCGCAGCTGAGGATCATGCCGCTGTTAAAGCCGGCTATGCCGCCGGTATAGGTCTTGCCGCTGATCACCCCGCTGGCCTTGCTGTCTGTAATGGTGCCGTAGTTTTCCCCGGCAATGCCGCCCACGTCATAGACGCCGGCCACCGAGCCCTCAAAGCTGCAGTTTTTCACCATGCCCCTGTTGGTGCCCACGATGCCGCCCACACAGGCGCCTTCGCCCTCAGGAGCCACGGTGCCCTGCAGATTCAGATCCACCACTGAGCCGCCCTCTTCGATATAGCGGAAAAAGCCCTGATGGGAGCCGTCCGTTGCCAGGGTAAAGTTGGATATGCTGTGTCCTCCGCCCTGGAAGCTGCCCCGGAAAATGGGTATGGGAGTCAGAGGTTCTCCCTCAAGGTCAATGTCCTTATCCAGAACGACCGTGACGTTCTGGGACCAGGTATCCAGCCGGCAGTTTTCCGCCAGTTTTTTCAGGTCCCCGGCATCCGCGATATGTACGGTGCTGTCATCGGCAAAAACCGTCGGAATTGCCAGCCCTGCCAGCATCAGCAGGACCAGCAGGCATGCCATGGATCTTTTTGCTTTCATTGCTCTTCCCCTCCGTCATATTTCGGCTCAGGCAGGAGTTCCCCGTTGATCTCCTCCACACTGCCGACGTCAATTATTGCGTTAAGCGTTCCTCTGAATACGCCGTGTACTTCCGCATCGATCAGGCCGTCCAGCTGGCCTCTCACCCGGCCGTTTACCCGGATCAGGCCGGTCTTGTGGGTGACGGCCGCGCCTTTGCTGATGGAAAAACTGGTTTTTCTGATTATGATGTCGCCCAGCAGCAGGATCTGTGGCAGCACGCACATGACAAGGAAAATGGAGATCAGGGTGCCGGTGCCCAGATACATACCGATGGCGGAAATGGTCTCGTTGGAGGTCATAAAGCCGATAACGATACCGGCCGAGGCCAGCATGGTTCCGGAGGTGATGATGGTGGGAAAGGCCTGGTTCAGGGTCTCCACCATGGCCTCACGCAGGGGCATATGCTCCTTCAGCTCCATATAGCGGCTGGAGATAACGATAGCGTAGTCGATATTGGCGCCCATCTGAATGGCGCTGATGATCAGATAAGTAAGGAAAAACAGGTTGTTCCCCTTCAGATAGGGGAAGGAGAAGTTGCACCAGATACTGCCCTGAATGATCAGGATCAGCAGCACCGGCAGCCCGGCGGAATGGAAGGTGAAAATGAGGACGATAATGACAAACAAAACAGAAAGAATACTGATGAGCAGATTGTCGTTTTCGAAGGAGGCTTTCAGATCGCTGCAGCTTGTGGTGTCGCCCACCAGGTAATAGTCGTCGTAGTATCTGGCCACAATGCCGTGGAGGATGTCCAGATATTCAAAGCTCTCCTCCCCTTCGGTGGGCAGGTCCATCTCCAGCACGATACGGCTCCAGTTTTCGCTTTTCAGCTGGAGCTTGGCGTCGTTGAGCTGCTGCTTCAGCTCCTCCATGCTCTCCTCTGTCTCCTGGGGCAGGTCGATGGCGACCTCGTCCTTCTGGACGCAAAGATAGTCATACATATCCAGCAGAGGCACGCTGTAATTGTCCAGATTGGTGGCAATCTGTCCGTAGTCGTCCTGTTCCATGGCATAGCCGGAATACAGGACCTTCGCCACCTCAAAGTCCAGATCGGTCAGCTCGGCAAACTGCCTGGGCGTCAGCCGGGAGGTGAGATAATAGCCGTCCACCGCCTCAATGTTGGCAAGGCCCGTAACGGACACCGTGCGGGGCAGCTCCTCGATATTTTCGATCATTCTGGCCTCCCGCTCATAGTCCCCGGCGGGGACGATAACGGCCATCTGATTGGTTTTGCCAAACAGGTCCTGGATCAGCATATCGGCGATCTGGGTGTCGTTATGCCGGATGGAGGACACGGAATACTGGGAATACACATAATTTGCCCTGCCGGAGAAGACAAAGGCCGCAGCGATAACGCAGGCAAACACCGGCGGGATCACATAGCGGGTGGTATAGGCGGCCTTGCCCAGAAAAGAGATCTTCGGCACAAAGTTTTTGTGATGGGTTTTGTCGATCAGCCGGGAGAAGGTCACCAGCAGGCCCGGCATCAGCAGAAACACTGAGCACAGGCTGAGCAAAATGGCCTTGATCAGCACCACGCCGATATCGTAGCCCAGCTTGTACTGCATGAAGCTCAGGGCCAGAAGGCCGGAGACCGTGGTGAGGCTGCTGGCGGAGATCTCCGGTATGGCCTTGCTCAAAGCGGTGATGGCCGCCTCTCGTGCAGGCTTGTTTTCGTGCTCCTCCATATAGCGGTGGCAGAGAATAATGGCGTAGTCAATGGCCAGCGCCAGTTGGAGCACGATGGCGATGGAATTGGTCACAAAGGAGATCTCCCCCATCAGGTAATTGGTGCCCATGTTCAGAATGGCCGCCGCGCCGAAGGTGATGAGCAGCACGGGAATCTCCGCGTATGTTTTGGAGGTGAGCAGCAGCACAAGGATGATGATCACCACGGCAATAATGTCCACCACCAGCATCTCGCTGTCGATGATGGCTTTCAGCGGATTGCCCACAGAGCTGCTGACATAGAGATCGTAATCGGCGAGCTTTTCCTTCACCTGTTCCAGAGCGTCGATGCTCACCGGGTCGTTCTCCTCCCCGTCGAAGGTGACAGAAAACAGCGCGGAGGCCGCCGCATAATGGCTGCGGCTGTCGTCAAATTCCACGGATTTTACGCCCTCGGTGTTCTCTATCCTCCCGCAGAGCTCCTGGGCCTGTTCAAAGGTGATGTTCTGCACCATGATCTGGGCGGTGCCGAAGGTGGTGAATTCCTGCTCCATCAGCTCCAGACCCTGGCGGGTCTCGGTATCCTCCGGGAGATAATCGGTCAGGCTGTCGTTCACCTGCACCCAGTTTCTCGAAAAGGCGCAGAAAACCGCAGCAGCAAAAAAGGCCAGGAACATTATATTCCTTTTATCCACAATGAAGGCGGAAATGCGCTCCATCAGGCTCATCTGTTTCTTTATTTCCATAAGCACCACCTATCCATTATAAGCTTATCATACATCAAAACATTAAAAATTTACTTAGACAATCTGGATTTTTTGTATGGCAGAGAGTATTTTAACAATTTTTTTATTGATATTTTTTCACTCTTATTATAATATACACTGCATCTCATGTCGAAGGAGACCGTTATGAGCAGACAGGAAGCTCTTGAACAATATAATTATGCTTTGAAGCTGGGGCAGAAGTACTACAAATCCGCGGTGATCAACGGCGGATACCCCTATCTTCAGGCCCTGGACGAGGTATTGGACGAATCCATGGTCGCGGGCCGGGTGGAGATGGGTCTGGTGAATATCCCCTCCGAGCAGATCGTCGGCGTAAAAAACGTGGGCCGGCGCACTGCTCTTGCCGGTAATTTCATGCCCCTGCTGGGTACCGACTCGGAATTTGCCTCCAAGTGGATCACCCTCTGTGACGCGCATTTAAGCGAAGAGGGCATCCGGGACCCGGTTAAGTGCTGTGAATATATGGGCCGCTTCTATGTACAGGAGGGGAACAAACGGGTCAGTGTGCTGAAAAGCTACGGCGCCCCCACCATCCCCGGGATAGTCACGCGGATCGTCCCCGCCTATTCCGAGGATCCGGCCGTGCAGATCTACTATGAATTCATGCACTTTTATCGGCTTGCCGGACTGTATCAGCTGAACTTCACCCGGCCCGGCAGCTTTGCCAAGCTGCAGGCAGCCCTGGGCTTTGAGCCGAAGCATGTCTGGACCGACGCGGAGCGGCGCAGCTTTCTGGCCGGTTACCTCCATTTCAAATCCGCTTTCGACAAGCTGAACACGAAGAAGCTGAAGGTTACGGTTGCAGACGCGCTGCTTGTCTGGCTCCAGGTGTTTTCCTTCGGCGATATCAAAAACCAGGGCCCCCAGGAGCTGCAGAAGAATCTGAGCACCGTATGGCCCGACATTGAGATCATGGCCGAAGGCCAGCCCATTTCCGTCAGCGTCTGTCCCAAGGGGCAGACCAGAAAACTGATCTCCAAGCTTTTCAATGTTCACCCCGGGCGCCTGAACGCCGCGTTCATCTACGGCTTTGACCCGGCAAAGAGCGCCTGGACCCGGGCCCATGAGCACGGGCGGGAATACCTGGAAAAGCACATGGCAGACCGGGTGAGCACCCATGTCTATTTCGCCGACGGCAGAAATTACCTGGAGGCTATGGAAAAGGCTGTCAGCGACGGGGCTGACATCATTTTTGCCACCACGCCGCTGATGATCAGCGCCTGCCGGCGTATTGCCGCGCTCCACAGCGGTGTGCGGGTAATGAACTGCTCCCTCTCCCTGCCCTATACGGGTGTGCGCAGCTATTACAGCCGCATATACGAATGCAAATTTATCACCGGGGCCATTGCCGGAGCCATGGCAGAGCAGAACACCATCGGCTTTGTGGCAAACTACCCCATCTACGGCGTTCCCGCCGGGATAAACGCCTTTGCGCTGGGGGCTAAGCTGACCAATCCCCGGGCAAAGATCAAGCTGGTCTGGTCCTGCACCAAGGGAGACCCCCTCAAAGAGCTTACCGATCAGGGCGTCAGCGTCATCTCCAACAAGGAGGCCACCAACCCGGAAAACGAGCACTGGGCCATGGAGTGGGGCACCTACAAGCTCCAGCCGGACGGGTCCATGCTGCCTCTGGCCGTACCCTGCTGGAATTGGGGTCCCTTCTACGAAAAGGTCATGCTCTGCATTATGAGCGGTGAATTTGACAACAAGACCCCGGGACAGGCCATCAATTACTGGTGGGGGATGAACAGCGGCGTGATCGACGTGCAGCTCAGCGACGCGCTCCCCGACGGCGTGCGCAGTCTGGCGGAAATATTGAAAAACGGCATGATCAGCGGGTCC
Source organism: Clostridiales bacterium (assembly GCA_022787565.1). Taxonomy (GTDB): domain Bacteria; phylum Bacillota; class Clostridia; order Oscillospirales; family Oscillospiraceae; genus Limivicinus. The sequence continues at coordinate 123,303 of JALFVN010000035.1, forward strand.
ATTGACCCCTTCAAATGCCGTCTGGTGGATCAGCAGGGCACAGTCCGCAGCAGCGGGGACCGGGACCTGACGCCGGAGGAAATCATGTTCATGGATTGGCTCTGCGACAATGTGGAAGGCAGCATCCCGGAATTTGAGCAGCTTCTGCCCAGCTCCCAGGAGATGGTGCGTGTTCTGGGCGTGTACAGGGACAAAATACCTCCTGAGACCGAGGAGGACAAACGATGAAGCTTTTGCTGATATCTGACGAGGAGAGCGCCTATCTCTGGGACTATTACCAGCCGGGTATGCTGAACGGGATAGACCTTATTCTTTCCTGCGGTGATCTGAAAGCAGATTATCTCAGCTTTCTTGTGACCATGGGCAGGGCTCCCCTGCTCTATGTCCACGGGAATCATGATTATAATTATGTAAACCACCCGCCTGAAGGCTGCGACTGCATCGACGGCAATCTGGTGACCGTAAAGGGCCTGCGGATCATGGGGCTTGGCGGCAGCATGATGTACAGCCGGGGCCCCCATCAGTATACGGAGCGGCAGATGGAAATGCGTATCCTGCGCATGAAGCTGAAGCTCATGCAGGCTGGCGGCGTGGATATCCTTCTCACCCACGCCCCGGCAAGGGGCTTTGGGGATCAGGAGGACCTGGCCCACCGGGGCTTTGAGGCTTTTCTCCCTCTGCTGGACAGGTACCGCCCTAAATACCTGATTCACGGCCATGTGCATAAGCGCTACGGCAGCAAAATCGAGCGGGTGCTCCATTACGGGGACACCACCATTATCAATGCCTCCGGCCGCTATATTCTTGACATTCCGGATAAATAAAAGCTGACATCCAGCAGATGTCAGCTTTTTTTATCCGAATTATCCGAATATGAACTTTTCCAGCCGGTCAAAGCCGCCGTGGGGCGCAAGTTTTTTGGCCAGCAGGCCGAAATAGTACTTTGTAAACTGTTCCTGATCCATAGGCAGCAATGTGCCGTCCAGATCGAACATAATGGTTTTGATGCTCATTTACCTGTCCTCAGGTCCGGTAGATAATGCCGATCATATCCGGCCCGGTATTGATCCCGATGATGCAGCCTACGGGATATTCAAACTCGGGGGGCTGATCCATCACCTGGCTCAGCGCTTCCCGGAGCTTTTCCCGCTGGAGCTGGTTGCTGCCGTAGACGATCTGATAGGGGCTTCCGGGCTTACGCTCCTTCAGGCAGGTCTCCACCAGAGCCTTGATAGCCTTGGCCTCGCCTCTGGCCTTGGAGAGAATCCTGGCCTCGCCGTTTTCAAAGGTGATCAGGGGCTTGAGGCCCAGAGCGTCGCCCACAAAAGCGGCAGCCGGGGTGATCCGACCGGACTTTTTGACGCAGCGCAGGTTCAGGGGGACAAACATGGGCCTTGCATGGGCGATCCACTCCTGAATATACTCCGTGATCTCTTCCGCGTCTTTCCCCTCTCTCACCATGCGTGCGGCGGCAATGACGGGCCAGCCGTAGCACATGCTGTAGGTCAGAGAGTCGATCAGGGTAATGCTGAAGTTCTTCTCCGCCTCAGGGTGTTCCTCAAAAAAGAAGCTTCTGGCCTGCACGGCGCTCTGGAAGGTGGAGGAACCCTTGGAATTGATGCTGGTGTGGATCAGGTGGGTATAACCCTGCTTCCAGGTCTCCTCATAAAGCTCCATAAACTGCACGGGCGTAGCCTGTGAGGAACTGGGCAGAACAACAGATTCGTCCAGAATCCTGTAAAACTCCTGGGGCGTCAGATCATAGCCGTCCCTATACTGTCTGTCCCCGTCCACAATGGTGAGCGGGACCACCTTGATATCCAGTTCCTCCCGTATTTCCCGGGGAATATCCGCGGTGGAGTCGGTGCTGATTTTTATCTTCTGCATGGTATTTCCTTTCAAAAATGGCTGGCACAGTCCGCCTTGACGCGATGGCCCGGCGGAGATATAATACTTACAGGGATAAATTGCTTGAATATTTTGAAGTTTTTTGAGTATACAACATTTTCCCCTGCTATGTCAAGACACTGGGAGGTTTTTGCCATGAACAACTTTTTCCCGGAAATCAGGAAAAATTTTGGCTTTGGCTGCATGAGACTGCCGAAGCTGGAAGATCAGGTCGACCTGACCCGTTTTGCGCGGATGGCAGATCTGTTTATGGAGCGCGGCTTCAACTATTTTGACACGGCCAGACCCTATCTGGGCGGCCAGAGCGAGACAGCGTTGAGAGAATGTCTCGTCTCCCGATACCCCCGGGAAAGCTTTGTACTGACCAACAAGCTCTCCTTCACTTTTTTTGATCAGGAAGCGGATATCCGCCCCCTCTTTGCCTCTCAGCTTGAGGCCTGCGGGGTGGAATACTTTGACTTTTACCTGATGCACGCCATGAGCGGTGCAAGGTACGATAAATATGTGAACTGCCGGGCCTTCGACATTGCCCGGGAGCTGAAGGCCGAGGGAAAGATCCGGCATATCGGCATGTCCTTCCACGACACGCCGGAGGTGCTGGACCGGATCCTCACCGAGCAGCCCTGCATCGAGGCGGTGCAGATCCAGTTCAACTACCTGGACGCATACAGTCCCTCCGTTCAGGGCATGGCCTGTCTGGAGGTCTGCCGCAGACACGGAAAGCCGGCCATCATCATGGAGCCGGTAAAGGGCGGCAATCTGATGAACCTGCCGGAGGAGGCCGCTGCCATTCTGGACAGTCTGAAGGGCGGAAGCTACGCCAGCTATGCCATCCGCTATGCCGCCTCTCAGGAGGGCGTGATGATGGTGCTCTCCGGCATGAGCAGCGAGGAACAGATGGCGGATAACCTTGGCTTTATGGAAAACTTCCGTCCTCTGGAGGCTAAGGAATACGAAGCCATTGCGAAAGTGCGGGGCGTTTTTGACCGCATGGATCTCATCCCCTGTACCGCCTGCAGCTACTGCACCGACGGCTGTCCCATGAAGATCAATATTCCCGCCATGTTCTCCAGTCTCAATTCCCGTACCATGTTCGGCGGGGAAAACGGCCGCTCCGGCTTTGAGAGCAATGTGGAAAAGGGCGGCAGACCCTCCGGCTGCATCGGTTGCGGTCAATGTGAGGCTGCCTGTCCCCAGCATCTGGAGATCCGGCGTCTGCTGAAGCGGGTCTCCGCAGCTTTTGAATGAAAGGAAAATAAGCCATGAAAAAAGCTCCTCCCTCCATGGATCAGTGGCTCAGGGAGGCCAAGGCCGATCCCGCCGCAAAAAACTGCGGCATGTTCCTTGTCCATAACGGCACTGTCCGCCAGACGGCTAAAGCTCTGGTGCGCCAGGGTGCGGAAGATACACTGCCTGTGAAGGGCATGGATTTTTCCTGCGACCGTGAAAAGCTGGCCGCTGCCATTGACAGGGCATATCAGCTGCCGGGGATCTATTACATCCGTGTCTGGCTGAATGAAGGGCGGCTGAATCTGGGGGACGACATTATGTTTGTCCTTATCGGCGGCGACATCCGCCCCCATGTGGTGGACGCCCTCCAGCTTCTTGTGGGCGAGATCAAAAACCACTGTGTTGTGGAAAAAGAATTCTA
>JALFVN010000038.1 GCA_022787565.1 Clostridiales bacterium
CTCCTCCATTGCCGCCACTGCGGAGGCCTCGGAGTTGATCTTGCTGCGGATGGTGGTATCCGCTACCATTTTGCCGTTTTCGTCCAGAATGACTGCTTTGGTGTAGGTGGAGCCTACGTCGCAACCGCCGAAATATTTCATGATTTTCCTCCCAATTTCTCTTTATGATCAGTAATCGTACTTCGGGTACTTGTCCATGTCATAGGGCATCTGGAGGGTGTCCTTGCGCTCCATGTCGTCATAGTGCTTTTTCAGGAAGGGCTCAACCACATTGAACAGCAGCTTGCCGTCCAGATCGAAGAAGAACACGATGAACAGCGCCACATTGGCCACCAGAGCTACGCCCAGGAGCTTAAGCAGAAATCTGCCGAATTTGCATTTGCATTTCTTCATAATCGTACCTCCTTACCAGCCCATGGAGTCGTCGAAGTCCAGCAGGGACGGATCCAGAGGCTCCTCGTGCATGACGGTGGTCATGTAGTCGTTGATGATGCGGCGGATCTCCATGCGGGAGACCGTGCGGCTGTCGGGCAGAGCGTGGGGCATCCAGAAGGCATGAATGTTTCTGGCCCGGAACTCATCCTCGAACAGACCGTGTACACCCTGCATGCCCTTGCACTGGAGCTGGTCGTACATGGCGACCATGTCGCAGTTGAACTTCTCCATATTTTCCCACAGCTCGAAGATATGGTGCATGCCGCCGACGGCCATGCGGCGCATGGGCGCCCACATGTGGTAGCGGGCCATATCCTCAAGGCAGTTGTCGTAAGTGTCGGTGCGGATGGTCATGTCGAACATCAGGGAGTCCATATTGATGACCACGTTCAGGCCCCAGCAGTTATAGGCCCAGGTGCACCAGTGTGAGAAGTACAGCGGTGCGCAGGACCAGGCAATAACTCTGTGGCGGGTGTTGGGGAAGGGGTTGATCTTCTTCCTTACGCACTTCTCCATGATCTTGCGGACCTTCTTGTCGCAGTCGTGCCAGATCTGCCGGTCGCCGTCCTGAGAGTAGTAGATGCGGTAGAGGGCCTGGGCAACGCCGTTGATGGGGTAATAGCTGGTCTTTGCCGCAACTTCCCACTTCTCCCACTCGAACCGCTGCAGCTCGTTCTGCTGCTCCAGCTTCTTGACCAGCAGATCCCAGTTGAAGGGCACGCCGGTCTGCTCCTCGATGAAGCGCCAGCACTCCTCGATCTCTCGCGCGCAGTGCTTGAGGACCAGGGGATCGTCAAACTGCATGGGCTGAGGCATGGCAAACAGGGGTTTATCCAAAAACCAGTCCTGAAGGATGGAGGTGGCCACGGAGCCGTCGCAGGCCTCGTTGGAGGTGATGGTGAAGGGGGCGTAGTCGGGCATGTCGTCCAGCACGAAGAGGCCGGACTCGGCCTGGCACATGGGGCAGGGGTCGCCGGGCAGGCCGATGGACTGCACCGCGTCGATGTAGTTATGTACGGTGTGGCTGTTCACATGGCAGGTGACAAAGTAGGGGATCATCTCCATGGCAACGTTGTCGAATTTGTCGGACCAGGGGTAGAATATGCCGCCCCAGACGGTCTCGTTGTGGGCCATGGTGTGGTACCACAGGTCGTTCTTCTTGCCGCCGTGGAGCTTGGTGTCGGCAGCGAACATACGCTGGAACTGACGGATCGTCTCGCAGGTCATGCCGCGGTAGTGCCAGGGGGAGGCACGCAGGGCCTCGCCCCGCAGGCCTTCCATGCCGCGGTCGAACCAGTGGAGCACAGGCAGATAGGTCTGGCCTACCCAGCGGTAGCGCCATACGCCCTTGGCGAAGTTCACCACGCCGCCAAATTTCTGGACGTCGATGACCATGTGGATATAGTTGTAAAGCCAGACATTATAGAAGTAGTACATGGTGTCCTTGACACCGCGCCACTCTCTGTGCTTATACAGGCCAGTTTTGTCCTCATACAGCTCGCCCAGGCGGCGCTCGCCGTGGGGCTTGCCGTACCAGAAATCTTTTGCCGCTTTTTTGATGTCAAGGTTCTTCAAATCGAGCTTTTTCTTGAATGCCATATCACTTGCCCTCCTGGATCTTCTTGATCTCAACACTTTCGACGAAGGCCTGGAACCGGGTGCGGAGCTGGCCGGAGGCGGAATTGATGTATTCCTTTTCAATGGAGCAGACCGGGATGCCGAAGTCGCGCCTCATGACCACCGTGTCGATCACTCTCTCGTAGCTCCAGTATTCGCAGAACTTGTTGGAGGCGACGATCAGGCCGTCGGCCTTATACTCTTTTACCAGCTCGGCCAGGCGGCGTTTTCTCTCGCGCATCTCGTCCTGAGGCATGAAGCGGGGGCAGTTGCTGGTGTCCAGATAGTGACGCGCAATGGCGTCCAGAGGCTCCTGTCCTTCCTTCACCACGATGGGCTGTCGGCTCTCCACAGCGCCGTAGCAGTGGCGGTCACAGACCACCAGGGCGCCGCAGCTCTCGATAAGCTTGGTAAAATCAGGGTCGTCGTTTTCGGAACCGGCCAGAACCACTTTGCAGCGGAAGTTGGGCTTGGGATCGGGCTCACGGGTCTTCAGCTCCTCGGCGGTCTCCCTCAGCTTGTCAAGAATCAGGTACTTGGGGCAGACCAGCGAAACAAGCTGTATCACCTGGAACTCATATCCGGTTATGGTGGGATTGTCCAGCTTGCGGTAGTCGCCGATCTCGTTGATCAGGCGGCAGACCTCGTTGTGCTGCTCGATGGCCTGCATCAGGGCTTTGTCGGAGATGTCGATGCCGAACTTCTCGTTCAGCTTGCCCAGCACGTGGTAGCGGAGCTGCTCCCGGTAGTGCTCGTAGTTGTTCTCCGTTCTCTTGAAGGGCACGTCGATGAATTCGCAGAAGAAGTTGTCGTTCTTGATGATGTCCATCCTCTGCAGATGCTCCTGGAAGCGGCAGGTGACCGTGCAGGTCTCCGTGGCCATCTGGGCGTCCAGGAAGTTGTATCCGCCCTCCAGCGCGCGCTCAAAAAGGCTGCGGCCGTAGTGGCAGACGCGGGCGGACATGTAATACGTTGCAATGTCCGGAGATGCGCAGCGCGGCGCTCTCAGTCTGACTGAGAAGCAGCCGGGCAGGTCGAGGAGCACTTCAGGCATGAAATAGCATGTATAGCCAATCGCGTATTTTCCCTCAGCCTTTGCCTGCTGGACAAGGGCGTTGTTGGCCTCCTGAAGCAGATCCTCAAAGTAGATCAGGTGCTTGAGATCTTTCAAAAAATAACCCCCCTATATTGAATTTTTGCTCCCTGTTTATGGCAAATGTCTGTGCCATCTTTCCGAAAATATTTTATCAAAGGGGGGTGGCTATGTCAATTCAGTTTTATCCAGCAATTCCCAATTAGGCGAAAAATTGTTAATAATTTGTTATACAATTTTCGCCTTCTTGTCTATACAACGAGCTTTTTCATCATTTTTTGTATTTTTTCGGCAGTGGTTGATGCTCTGCCCCGGATCATCTCCGGCGTGCCGCCGCCCTTGCCGTTGATGGCCGCGTTGATCTCCCGGCAGTGGGCCCGCAGGTCGATATTTTTGCTGCCGATGATGTAGAGATAGCCTGTATCATCGCTGCCGGAGAAGGCACCGGCCATGCCGCCGCACCTGGCCATGAGCAGATTCACCAGCTCCCGCAGGGCCACCTCGTCCAGCACCGAGTCAAAAACGCAGATGTTTCCTTCCGTATAGCTGAAGCTCTCCGCCTTCAGTCCGGCAAGGGCCATACTCAGCTCGGCCACCCGCTCCTTGAGCCGGGTCTGCTCCGCCAGCACCCGCCCCACGGCAGCGGCGGTGTTCTCCCGTTTGGCGCTGAGCAGGCCGGATATGGCGGTGACATTTTCCTGCATACAGCGGCAGGCGCGCAGCGCGTCCATGCCGCAGACCAGCTCGATCCTCACGCCGCCCCGGTGCCGCTCGGCGGAGAGCAGCTTGATCAGACCGATCTCCCCGGTACGCTTCACATGGGGCGCGCAGCAGGCACAGCGGTCCACCCCCGGGATCTCTACGATACGCACATCGTGGGTAAGCTCCAGCTTGCTGCGGTATTCCAGGGAGGAAAGGGCCTCCGGCGGGGGGAAGCTGGCCGCTACCGGCAGATTCTCCCGCACAGCCCGGTTGGCCAGGGTCTCGATCTCTGTCAGCTGTTCCCAGCTCAGCTCGCCGCTGAAATCGATGGTCATGCACTCCGCGCCCATGTGAAAGCCCACATTGTCAAAGCCGTACAGCTTATGGGTGATCCCGGAGACGATGTGTTCCCCGGAGTGGTTCTGCATGCGGCAAAGCCGCTGTTCCCAATTCAGGGCACAGGCGTATTCCCCCCCCGGCGTCAGGGCCTGGTCGGTATAGTGGAGAATATCTCCGTTTTGCTCCTGCACGTCCCGGACGGCGGCGGGGCCGATAAAGCCGGTGTCCGCCGGCTGGCCGCCGCCCTCGGGGAAAAAGGCTGTTTTATCCAGCGTCACGGCGAAGCCCTTTTTTGCCTTTTCGCAGGAGAGGACCCGGGCAGAGAATTCATGAATATGGCTGTCAAGATAATAAAGCTTTTCGGTCATTGTCATCGCTCCTTCTTTCCTGTTTTGAAGCATACCACGCTTTGTCCCCAAGCGCAAGAAAACAAGGGACGTCTCCAACGGACGCCCCCTGTGAAGAATGGTATGGTTCAGCGCTGCTGCTGCTCAAGGCCGCTGATGTTCATGTACTCGTCGTAGCTGCACATGCGGTCGATGATGCCGGTGTCGGTAATCTCAATGATGCGGTTGGCAACCGTCTGGGTCAACTGATGGTCGTGGCAGGAGAAAATGATGTTGTGTTTGAAGGCCTCCATGCCGTTATTCAGCGCGGCGATGCTCTCCAGATCCAGGTGGTTGGTGGGCTGGTCGAAGACCAGGAAGTTTGCGCCGGAGAGCATCATTTTGCTCAGCATACAGCGAACCTTTTCCCCGCCGGAGAGAACCTTGACCGGCTTATACACATCGTCCCCGGAAAAGAGCATACGCCCCAGGAAGGTACGCAGGTAGCTCTCCCGCTTGTCCTCGGAAAACTGGCGCATCCAGTCGATCAGATCCAGATCGCAGTTTTCAAAAAAGCGGTTCAGATCCTTGGGAAAATAGGCGGTGGTGATGGAGGCGCCCCATTTGACGCTGCCGGAATCCGGCTCCTCCTCGCCCATGAGGATCTTGTAGAGCATGGTGACAGCAAGCTCGTTTTTGCCCACAATGGCGATCTTGTCCTCCTTGCCCACGGTGAAATTCACCCGGTCCAGCAGCTTTACGCCATCCACGGTCTTGCTGACATCGGTGACGAAAAGCCGGTCCTTACCCGGCTCCCGGTCAGCCTTGAAGCCAACCCAGGGGTAGCGGCGGCTGGAGGCGGGCAGCTCCTCCACGGTGATCTTGTCCAGCAGCTTCCGGCGGGAAGTGGCCTGGCGGGACTTGGATTTGTTGGCGGAAAAGCGGGCAATGAAGGTCTGCAGTTCCTGGATCTTCTGCTCGGCCTTCTTGTTCTGGTCCCGGACCAGCTTCTGGATCAGCTGGCTGGACTCGTACCAGAAATCGTAGTTGCCCACATACATTTTGATCTTGCCGTAGTCAATGTCCACGATATGGGTGCAGACATTGTTGAGAAAATACCGGTCATGGCTGACCACAAGGACTGTACCCTCGTAGTCCATGAGAAAATCCTCCAGCCAGACCACGCTGGCCAGGTCCAGGTTATTGGTGGGCTCGTCCAGCAAAATCACGTCGGGATGACCGAAGAGCGCCTGGGCCAGCAGCACCTTTACCTTGAGCCGGGGGTCGATTTCCGCCATCAGGCTCTGGTGAAGACTCACGTCCACCCCCAGGCCCTGGAGAATGCGGCCTGCGTCGGACTCGGCCTCCCAGCCGCCCAGCTCGGCGAATTCCTCCTCCAGCTCTGCGGCCCGGATGCCGTCCTCGTCGGTAAAATCGGCCTTGTCGTAGATGGCGTCCTTTTCCTTACCGCAGTCGTAAAGCCGCTGGTTTCCCATGATGACCGTGTCCAGAACGGAAAAGCTGTCATACATGTTCTGGTTCTGCTTCAGAACGGACATGCGCCGTTTGGGGTCCAGCACCACGCTGCCGGAAGTGGGCTCCAGCTCGCCGGAGAGGATCCTGATAAAGGTGGATTTCCCCGCGCCGTTTGCGCCGATAATGCCGTAGCAGTTCCCGGCGGTGAACTGCAGGTCCACCCGGCTGAACAGCACGGAGGAGCCGAATTGCATGGAAAGGTCGTTTACAGTAAGCATAGATGATCTCCAAAAATATTATTAAATGTAAGAATGGTCGATGGTGACGACGGCGTAACGGTCGGGCCAGGTCTGATGGATCTGCTGACGGATATTGGCGGCCAGCTCCTCGTCGCTTTCCGGATAGTCGGCGGGAACAACCGCGTCAAAAATCAGGTTTGTATGGGTAGGGCCGGGGACCATGCGGAAATCGTGGATGCTGATCACATGGTCCAGCTCCTTCAGCTTTTCCGACACGGCGGTGCGCATCTGACTGACCTCGCTGTTGTCGGCCTCGATGGGATCCATATGTATGGTGGCGATACAGCCCAGGCGGTCCTTCAGCTCGTTCTCCGCTGTATCAATGGCGTCATGCAGGGCAAAGATGTTGCCGTCGCCGCGGACCTCGGCATGGAGGGAGACCATCATCCGGCCGGGGCCGTAGTCGTGTACCACCAGGTCGTGTATGCCCACCACCTCGGGATGGGCGGTGACAATGTCAGCGACCTGCTGCACAAACTCCGGGTCGGGGGCCTGCCCCAGCAGAGGAGAAACGGTGTCCTTCGCGGCGTTGAAGCCCGCGTAGACGATGAACACGGCCACCAGCAGACCGGCATAGCCGTCGATATTCACATGGAAAAAATAGGAGATGCCCATGGAGAGCAGAACCACAGCGGTGGCCACGGAGTCGGAGAGAGAGTCGGTAGCGGTGGCCTGCATGGCGGCGGAATGGATCTTTTTACCCACAGAGCGGTTATACAGGCACATGTAGAACTTCACCAGAATGCTGCACACCAGAATGAGGGCGGGGAGCAGGCCGGTATTGATGGGATCGGGGTGAAGGATCTTGTCAAAGGAGCTTTTGGCCAGCTCAAAGCCCATCAGAATGATCACGGCAGACAGCGCAAGCCCGGCCAGATACTCGGCCCGGCCATGGCCGAAGGGGTGGTCCAGATCGGGCTTTTTCCCGGCAATGGCAAAGCCCAGCAGGGTGATGATGGAGGAACCGGCGTCAGACAGGTTGTTGAAAGCGTCGGCCGTGATGGCCACAGAGCCGGAGACGACGCCGGCAAAGTACTTGCCGGCGAAGAGCAGCAGGTTCAGAAAAATCCCGTAAAGGCCGCACATGGTCCCGTAGGCCCGGCGGACAGTGGCGTTTGCCACATTTTCGTGGTCCTTGATGAAGAGTTTTGTCAATAGCTTGATCATAGCTGTTCCAGACTTTCTATATCAAAATATTTTTCCGCGAAGTCCACACGCTTCACGGTAAATTCCCTGCCCCGCAGATAATCCAGGATACCTGCGCCGGTGGGGAAGGAAAAACAGAGCTTATAGGAGTACAGCGCCTGACCCTTTTCGCCGAAATCCCGGTTGAAGCGCTCCCGGCCGTACTTCCCGTCACCCAGAAGAGGCCAGCCCGCGTGGGCCATCTGCACGCGGATCTGGTGGGTACGCCCGGTGAGCAGCCGGCACTCCACCAGAGACAGGGGCCCTTTGCTGCACAATACACGGTATTCGGTGACGGCGGTTTTTGTGCCCGGCTCCGGGCGGTTTTTCACATAGACCTGGTTTTTCCCCGCGTCCTTGAACAGATGGTTTTCCAGCCGGCCTGCGGGGGGCTTGGGCCGGCCCTGGACGGCGCAGAGGTAATATTTCTCAATCTCCCTGTCCCGGATCTTGTCGTTGAGGATGCGCAGTGCCTCGGCGTTTTTCGCGGCAATGACGATGCCGCCGGTGTTCCGGTCAATGCGGTTGCAGAGCGCAGGGGCGAAGGAATTCTCCTCCCGGGGCTTCCACTCGCCCTTCTGGGCCATGTAGGCCTGAATGTTGGCAATCAGGGTGTTGTAGTCCCAGACCCCGGCGCTGTGGCACAGCACGCCGGGCTTCTTGTCCGCAAGGAGGATGTTCTCGTCCTCGTATACAATGTCCAGCCGGGGAGTGCCCACCTTCAGATAGGAATTTTCTTCCCGGGGCTTTTCAAAGAACTCGTCGTTGATGTATAATTGTAAAGTATCGCCCACATTCAGGCGGGTGTCCCGCTTCGCGCCCTTGCCGTTGAGCTTGATGCGCTTGAGGCGGATATATTTCTGCAAAAGGGACTCCGGCAGTAGGGGCACCGCTTTGCCGATAAAGCGGTCCAGCCTCTGTCCGGCGTCGTTTTGCCTGACGGTCAGCTCTTTCATGGCTTGACAGAAGAACCTTTCGTAAAAATTTGCGTTTTATACGCTGTTTTTTGGATTATACTATATAAAATTTCTGTTGACAAGACTTGACAAGTAATCTATAATATCAGGGCGACTGTGTTGAGGGGATACCCTCCCGTCGTGACTGTGCGAGGTGCAATATGCGGCTTAACTTAAGAGAGATCATCGAAATACCGGGCGGCTCTATCCCCTTTGCATGTGAGCTGGATACGGAAAATCTGGATTTCCCGGCGGTAAAGGCATATAAGGCAAAGCCCCACGCCGAAGGCCGGGTATATAATGAGGCCGGCGTGCTGAATCTCAGCGGCGAGATCAGGGCGGACATGCTCTGCGTCTGTGACCGCTGCGGCGCTGAGTTTGAAAGCACCAAGATCACAGCCCTCCACGCCACCATCGCCGAGGAGGACGACAACGGGGAAGACCCGGAGCTTTTCCTTCTTGATGGGGACGAGATCGACCTGGACGAGATATTGTCCACCTGCTTCATTCTGGACATGGAGACCAAGTTCCTCTGTAAGGAGGACTGCAAGGGATTATGTCCGAAATGCGGCAAAAATCTGAATCTGGGCCCCTGCGGGTGCCGGAAAGAAATCGATCCAAGATTTGCTGTGCTTGAGCAGCTTTTGGATAAAGATTAAAATAAGCTGCTCAGAACAGCTGATATCAGGAGGTGTCAACATGGCAGTCCCAAAAGGAAAAGTATCAAGACAGAGACGTGATAAGAGACGTTCTTCTACCTGGAAGCTCGAAGCCCCCGGCATCGTCAAGTGCCCCAACTGCGGAGCCTTCTGTATGCCTCATCGCGCCTGCAAGGCTTGCGGTCAGTACAAAGGCCGTACGGTCATCCAGGTTGAAGAGAGCAAGTAAAAAAAGCTTGAGGAAGAAAGGCGCCTGCCTTTCTTCCTTTTGCTATTTGTAACGAATATGGAAAACATCATTAAATCCATTGACCGCGGCAGCCCGCTGCACCGGAAGGCCCAGGTGGGCGACGCAGTCATTTCGATAAACGGCAATAAAATCATCGACGTGCTGGACTACAAATTCTTTGCCTACGACAGCCGCCTGAAGGTACTGCTGCGCCGTCCCGACGGCAGTGAGTATGAAGTCACCGTCCATAAAAGCGAGGGCGGCGACCTGGGGCTGGAATTTGAGAGCTATCTGATGGATAAGCCCCGCTCCTGCGCCAATAACTGCGTGTTCTGCTTTATCGACCAGCTGCCCAAGGGCATGCGCAAAACCATGTATTTCAAGGACGACGACGCCCGGCTCAGCTTCCTGTTGGGAAATTATATCACCCTGACCAATCTGTCCAAACGGGAGATCGAGCGGATCATCGCCCTGCACATCAGCCCCATCAACGTCTCGGTGCACACCACAAACCCGGAGCTTCGCTGCCGGATGCTCCAGAATCCCCGGGCCGGGGAGAGCATCGAAATCATGCGCCGCTTTGCCCAGGCGGGCATCGTCATGAACTGCCAGATCGTCTGCTGCCCCGGACTGAACGACGGGGAGGAGCTTCTGCGCTCCATGCGGGAGCTGGAGGAGATGTACCCCGGGGTCCACAGCGTGTCCATCGTCCCGGTGGGACTGACAAGGTTCAGAGAGGGCCTCTATCCGCTGACGCCTTTCACGGAGGAACTGGCGGGGGAAACCATCGACATGGTCACAGCCTTTGGGGATGAGTGCCTGAAGCGCCACGGCACCCGCATTTTCTTCTGCGGGGACGAGCTGTATATCAAGGCCCGGCGGGAGCTGCCCCCTGACGAGTTTTATGAGGAGCATACCCAGCTGGAAAACGGCGTGGGGATGATCCGGCTGCTGGAGACGGAATTCCGCTCCGCGCTGATGCTGTCCGACGCGCCGGACGGCCTGCCCTTTTCCATCGCCACCGGCGTCTCTGCCGCGCCTTACTTTGAAAAGCTGCTGGGTATGGCAAAAGAAAAATATGGCACAATAAACGGAAAGGTCTACCCCATCGAAAACGACTTTTTCGGCCGCAGCATCAACGTCACCGGCCTGATCACCGGACAGGACCTGATCCATCAGCTCAGGGGCAGGGACCTGGGCCAGCGCCTGCTGATCTCCCAGAACATGCTCCGCCGGGAGGAAATGGACTTTCTGGACGATGTGACGCTGGAGCAGGCCAGCAGGGAACTGGGCGTCCCCATCTATCCCATCGAGCAGGACGGCTTTGCCCTGTGGGACGCTATGGCGGGCGAGCTGCCGGAAGTGAAGCTTCCCCGGCGCTCCGCCCCCACCGAATACTATCCATATAATCAGAATTAAAAGGAGGGGATAAACTTGTCAAGACCTCTTGTTGCCATTGTAGGCCGCCCCAACGTGGGCAAGTCCATGCTCTTCAACCGTCTGGTGGGGCAGCGGCTGTCCATCGTTGAGGACACCCCCGGCGTTACCCGGGACCGGCTCTATGCCGAGTGCGAGTGGTGCGGCAGAAAATTTGACATGGTGGATACCGGCGGCATCGAGCCCAGCACAGACAGCGAGATTCTGCTGTTCATGCGGGAGCAGGCCCAGATCGCCATCGACTCGGCCACGGTGATCGTCCTGGTCACGGATATCCGCACCGGCGTCACCGCCGCGGACAAGGATGTGGCCAACATGCTGCTCCGTTCCCGCAAGCCTGTGGTGCTGGCGGTGAATAAGGCCGACTCCACCGGGGCTACCGACCCTGCGGTATATGAATTTTACTCCCTTGGACTGGGAGACCCCATCCCGGTCTCCGCCGTCCACGGCCACGGCACCGGCGATTTGCTGGATGCGTGCCTGAAATACTTCCCGGAGGAGGACGAGGGGGAGGAAGAGGACGACTGTATCAAGGTGGCCGTCATCGGCAAGCCCAACGTGGGCAAGTCCTCCCTGATCAATCACATTCTGGGGGAAAAACGGGTCATTGTCAGCAACATGGCCGGCACTACCCGGGACGCGGTGGACACCCTGTATGAAAACCGGTACGGCCGCTATATGCTGATCGACACGGCGGGCATCCGCCGCAAGTCCAAGGTGGACGAGCGGGTGGAAAAATTCTCCGTCATGCGCGCCCAGCTTGCCATTGAGCGGGCGGACGTGTGCCTCATTATGATCGACGCCAGAGACGGCGTCACCGAGCAGGACACCAAGATCGCCGGTCTTGCCCACGAGGCGGGAAAGGCCAGCATCGTGGTGGTGAACAAGTGGGATCTGGTGGAAAAAGAGACCGGCACCATGGAGAAAATGCGCAAGGATATCATGCGGGATCTGAGCTTTATGAGCTATGCCCCCATCCTCTTTATCTCCGCCCTCACCGGCCAGCGCACCGAGCGAATTTTTGAGCTGATCAATTTTGTAAATGACCAGAGCAATATGCGTATCAGTACCGGCATGCTCAACAATGTCCTGGCCGACGCTCAGGCCAGAGTGCAGCCTCCCACCGACAAGGGCCGCCGCCTGAAGATCTACTACATGACCCAGACCGGCATCAAGCCGCCCAATTTCGTTATTTTCTGCAATTCCCGGGAGCTGTTCCATTTCTCCTATCAGCGGTATATCGAAAACCAGATCCGGGCCGTGTTCGGACTTGAGGGCACGCCCATCCGTATTGTCATCAGACAGAAAGGCGACAAGGAATGATCTACTGGGTTTTGACGATACTGACGGCGATTTTCGCCTACGCCATGGGCAACCTGAACAGTTCCATCGTGGCATCCAACCTGGTTTTTCACGCAGATTTGCGCAAGCTGGGCACCGGCAGCGCCGCCCTGTCCAATTTCCGCCGGATCTACGGCATAAAGGGCGCGATAAAACTGCTGCTGGTGGAGCTGGTGATCGACCTGTTGCCCATCCTGATTGCCGGCTGGCTCTTCGGCATCAAGGACCACGCTGTTGTGGGCCGGGCCTTTGCGGGCTTCTGCCTGGTGATGGGCAGGGTCTATCCTGCCCTGTATGAGCTCCACGGCGGTCACGGCATCCTGGCCCTGATCGTGGCGGCCTGCTGCGTGTATTTTTCCATGGGCCTTACCATCCTTGTGCTGGTGCTGGCCCTCATCTGGTTTACCCGCTACATGTCCGCAGCGGTGCTGGCCGGCGCTGCTACCATGATCGCCGGCGCTCTTCTGCTGGTGGACGACAGACTTGCCATGTTTCTGTGCATCTTTACGGGCATTGCCGTCATTGTAAAGCATATCCCCGCCATCTCCCGGCTCTCCGCCGGGAAGGAGACGAAGATCAGCTTCAAAGAGGATATCAACTATAAATTTGATGAGAAGTTCTGATTCTCTGAATGAAAACACCCGATGCCTGGCATCGGGTGTTTTCGTTCAGAATTTGCAGACTTTGGGCGGCTCTTCAAAGGAAGAGAGGGTGGCGGTGACGTTGCGCAGATACCAGACCTCAGTGTTCCCGTCGTCCGGGGAGTAGAGGGACTGGAGCTCCGGATAGGCCTCCAGCATACTGACCCGGGCTTCCCGGCGCACATCCTCCACGGCGGTGGCTTCCACCCGGAGCCATCTGCCGCCCTGCATGGCGCAGATCTCCAGCTTGGGGTTGGCATGGAGCTGGCGGGAGACGGATTTGGATTTCCCGGTCTGGATGTACAGCTTTCCGTCATAGATATTCACTGTGCCAAAGGGCCGCACTCTGGGCTGCCCGTCCTCGCAGGTGGCCAGATAGTATGTGCCTGCGCTCTTCAAAAATTCGTATACTTCCTGCATAACGATTTCCTTTCCGCAATAAAGTGTATCCATTATACGCCGATTCACCGAATATTCCTTGACTTTTTTGTAAACTTGCCTTATAGTAATTAAACTTTACTGTGTTGGAGAGGGATCAATGGGCTTTGTTGAGCTATTCCTGATCGCCGTGGGGCTGAGCATGGACGCTTTTGCCGTTTCCGTGTGCAAGGGACTGAGCGTGAAAAAGGTGGGCGTGAAGCACGCGGCCCTTGCCGGAGTGTATTTCGGCGGTTTCCAGTTCCTCATGCCGGTCATCGGCTTCCTGCTGGGCTTTCGCTTTGAGGCGGTGATCGAGAATATCGACCACTGGATAGCCTTTGTATTGCTGGCCTTTATCGGCGGCAACATGATCAAGGAGTCCTTCGGCAAGGCCGAGGAATTGAACGACGATTTCGGCGTAAAGACCATGCTGCTCATGGCCATTGCCACCAGCATCGACGCGCTGGCCGTGGGCGTCACCTTCGCCTTTCTGGAGGTGCAGATCCTGCCCGCGGCGGGCCTGATCGGCATGACCACCTTCCTGCTGTCCTTTGCGGGCATTTACATCGGCAACGTCTTCGGCGCCCGCTACAAGTCCAAAGCCGAGCTGGCCGGAGGAATTATCCTTGTGCTGATCGGCCTGAAAATCCTGCTGGAGCACCTGGGTGTACTCTCTTTCTGAAAAATAAATCACTGTCATCCTGAGAATTGCGGGCTGCCGCTGCCAGCAGCAGAGAAAGGCGGCCCGAAATTTCCGCAGCCGTGCCGCTTTGCGGGCCGGCGCGGAGTTGGCCCGCAAATGGCAATTGCGGCAAGGCGAGCCAGGCAATGCGACGAAGGATCCCGTATTCAGAGGCAATATGTTCTGTTTACGGGATCCTTCGCTGCGCTCAGGATGACATTTTTGCTTTTTGAGGGGCAGGCAAATTCTTAATTTTTCTGAAATATGCGGCTTTACACTATATATTTCCAAAAAGTATACAAAAATGATACAAGTCCGGTGTATAATTAATTAGATATGAGACTGTCACAAGCACATATACAATGGAGGGTTGCACCTTGATCCGGATACTGATCGTGGAAGATGAGAAGCCCATCTCAGACCTGATAAAGCTGAGCCTGACGAAAGCCGGGTACAGCTGCACCTGTACCTACGACGGGGCGACGGCGGCGAATATCCTTGAGGAAGAAAATTTTGACCTTGTTCTGCTGGATGTGATGCTGCCGGAAGTCAGCGGCTTTGAGCTGATGGAGTACATACAGCCCACCGGTACGCCGGTGATTTTCATTACCGCCAAGAATTCTCTGGACGACAGGGTGAAGGGCCTGCGCATGGGCGCGGAGGACTACATAATCAAGCCCTTTGAGGTGATGGAGCTGCTGGCCAGGGTGGAGGTGGTGCTCCGCCGCTATCAGAAAACCGAGGAGCTACTGACGGTGGGCGATCTGACCATTGACCTGCGCTCTCTCCAGGTACAGCGAAACGGGGAGACCATCCTTCTGACCAAAAAGGAATGGGATCTGATGCTGCTCTTTGCCCAGAACCCGGGGGCCGCCCTTTACCGGGAGACCATATACGAGCGGGTCTGGGGCGGGGAGTACCCGGTGGGCAGCCGGGTAGTGGATCTGCATATCCAGCGTCTGCGCAAAAAGATCGGCTGGGAGGATAAGCTCCAGACGGTGAACCGGGTGGGCTACCGGCTGGAGATTTGAAAATGAGGGTGCTGTAAAGGGTGAAATTCCGTCTCAGGATAACCATGTGCATGATCTGGCTGCTGGCGCTTGCCTTCGGGATAGGCGGCAGTCTTATTGTCATGCTCGGATTTTCCCACGCATTCGACCGGGAGACCGAATCCGCCCTGCGCGCCACCCGCATGGTGCTGAACACGCTGAAGATCGTGGATCAGGTCAGCCCCGGCACGGAGCATGTGAAGCTGGCAGAGGTGCTGGGCCAGATGAGCGGACAGAACTCCGCCGGCTGGTCTGCGCTGAAGCTTTCCTCCGACAGGGAGACCCTGTTTGAGGACAATGCCTATAACATCTCTCTGGACGTGCAGCACCAGACGCCGGAGGGAGAGGGTCTGGTGAGCGTTGTCCGGGACGGGCAGGGGAGACGGCACATGCGCATCAGCGCCGCCCTCTCCTCCACCAACGAGACGCTGTATCTGGACATCTGCTATGATATCAGCGGCATCTATGAGGACAGCCAGGCCCAGGTACAGATCTACCAGCGGGTTTTCGGGGTGATCGCCGTGGTGGGCGGCCTGCTGTGCTGGGCCATTGCCTACTGGGTGACACAGCCCATCAGTACCCTTTCTGCCGCGTCCAAGCGTTTTGCCGCCGGCGACCTGTCCTACCGGGCCAGGGTCATCAACAACGATGAGATCGGCAAGCTTACCGAGGATTTCAACGCCATGGCGGAGAAGCTGGAGGACAATATCCACACCATCCGGGATGCCGCCGACCGGCAGAAGACCTTTATGGGCAACTTTGCCCACGAGATGAAAAACCCAATGACCTCCATCATCGGCTATGCCGAGCTGATCCGCTCCCAGACCCTGACGGAGAGCGAGCAGATGGATGCCGCGAACTACATCTTTTCCGAGGGCAAGCGGCTGGAAAGCCTGTCCTTCAAGCTCCTGGACCTGCTGGTGCTGGAAAAGAAGGAGATCCGGCTTGTCCCTGCCAGACCCGCCCAGATCGTGGGCGGCATGGTGGAGCATCTGAAACGGGTGTACGAGGAAAAGGGGATCGTGCTCCAGTGCCGCTGCGAGGACGGAGAGTGTTTTCTTGAGCCGGATCTGGTCAAATCCCTGCTGGTGAATATTCTGGATAACTCCCGCAAGGCCATGGACAAGGGCGGGAATATCTATATCATGTCGGAAATGACGGAGGAGGGCTGCCGCATCCGGGTACTGGACACCGGGCGGGGCATTCCCGAGGAGGAGATCGGCCACATCACCGAGGCATTCTACCGGGTAGACAAATCCCGCTCCCGGGCCCAGGGGGGCGTGGGGCTGGGCCTGTCCCTCTGCAATGAGATCGTCCGGCTGCACAAGGGAACCATGTCCTTTGCCAGCCGGGTGGGCAACGGCACCTGCGTCACTGTGGAGCTGAAGGGGGGACGGGTATGAAGAAAGCCGCGAAGAAGCATTCCGCCCGGACCCTGCCCTGGCTTCTGCTGATGGCGGCGGCCGTGGCCCTGGGGCTGTATATGCCCGTCTTTTTCACCCGCATCCAGAACAGCCGGACGGACAACACCAGGGAAGCGGTGGACCTGGGCAGCGCCATGCTCAGCATCACCAGCGACAGCGCAAAGCTGGAAAAGCTGGGGCTGTTCTCCCTGTTCTCCGAAAATAACAGCTATAATTCCATTGCCATCAGCGCCGGGCAGAACATGACCAAATCCGAGGCAACAGCTATGGTAGATGAGATACCGCAGCTCATAGAAGGAACAGATCTCCCATATACTCAGCTTGGCAGCGCCGATCTGCTCTATGCGGAGCCGCAGCTGATCGTGTCGGACAATGCCAATGTGACAACGGCCATCGTTTGGATCATCTATTACGCAAGGGAGGACGGAACCACATACCGGGAGCTGTCCTATGCGGTGGATGACAGCACAGGCATCATCCTCAGCGCCGGATACACGGAGTACGAGGAGGCCGCCTATGATGGGAACGGAACAAATGAGGAAAAAGGACCGTCATATATAAAAGACAGCTCCGACACGGTCCGGCGCATCGCCGAAAACATGACGGAGATGTATAAATTTACCGATACTGCCGCAGAGCTTGACAACAGCGTTAGTATCGGCGATAATTATCGTTACAGTATTAACTTTTACACCGGCGGGAACCGGGAACTGACCATCCCGGTCTACATCTGGACCAACGGCTGGCAGATCAACCCCTACTGAGAAAAAATTTGCAAGGATACAAAAACGATACATTTAATTGGCAGAAAGTATACAAGCGCGTTATATAATGCCCCCAGACCGAAAGAATGGGAGCGGAAAAGATGGATTTTTATGAGGCGGACATATATCCGATGAAAACGAAGAAAAAACCTGTTGCCGTGAATATTGTTTTGGGCCTGCTGGCACTGCTGGTTGCCGGATTTTTCATCGCGCGGGCCGCAGGCTGGACAGGGCAGAAAAATGAGGCCAGGCTGCTGGTGCTGGTCAATCCCTGGAACCGGATCTCCGACGAGCTTAACCCGGAGTTTACCATTATCGAGGGGACGCAGATGGTGGATTCCCGCTGTGCGGAAGAGCTGGAGAATATGCTCCGTGACTGCCGTGCCCAGGGACACAGTCCCTTGATCCTGTCTTCCTACCGGGACTGGAGCCAGCAGGAGGAGCTGTACCAGAACAAGGTGAGCGAGCTGATGGCCCAGGGCCTTGACCGGGAGACGGCGGAGGCCGCCGCCCAGCGCCATGCTGCTGCGCCGGGATACAGCGAGCATCAGCTGGGGCTGGCCGTGGACATTGTGGACGAGGAATACACGGCCTTTGACGAAAAGCAGGCGGATACCGCCGCCCAACAGTGGCTGATGGAAAATTGCTGGCGGTACGGCTTTATCCTCCGTTATCCGGAGGGAAAAAGCGAGATCACCGGCGTGGAATATCAGCCCTGGCATTACCGCTATGTGGGCCTCTCCGCCGCGGAGCAGATCCATGAGCTGAATATTACGCTGGAAGAATACGTAGACATGTTTTACGCGTGAACATGTTTTTACATAAATGTCAGGATAAGAAAGCCGTGCCGGGGCAAACGCCCCGGCACGAATTTTTTTCGGCAAGGCGTGAGGAAAGAAGCTCCGTAAACAGAAGTGCAATCTTCTAACCACGGGATTCTTCGCCGCTCGCGCGGCTCAGAATGACAGGAAGAAATATATTCTGGCCGGGGCAAACGCCCCGGCCAGAATTTTAGAGATTGCACCACCTCACAGTCCGAAAAGCTTGAGGAGGATAAGCACCGCCGCAGCTGCCGCGGCAAGCAGCAAAAGCAGCCTGCCTGCATTGCGGCGCGGCGGACTTTGGGGCAGGTGGGCACGGATATAGCCCTCTGCCGACTGCTGCGCCTGACGCAGCAGCTCCTCCTGACTGATGCCGCGATTGAGAAAATAATCGTCCCGCAGAATGAAAAGCGCCTCCCGGAAGATTCCCGGGTCCGGGGACTTCACCACAATTATCCGGCTTGCGGTACCCTTTATCACCTCCGTTCTGCCTGAGCCGCCCTGACGAAACCGGCTGCCCACGCCTCTGTACCACGCGGAAACCGCGCCGCACAATTCCAGAATGCCCTCACGGATACGGTATCTCATACGCGCTCTTCCACCCGGACGGTGACCACCGTCATATCGTCGTTGGCGCCGTATACCTTTTCGGCCTCCTTCAGCGTGCTGCGTGCCAGTGCCTTCATATCGTCAAAGCCTCTCATCAGCAAATTTTTGATCCAATCGTCCTCTGCGTCCACGATCACGCCGTCGGAGGCGATGATGGCCGTGGAGCCCGGGCGCAGGCGCATACGCACCAGATCCGGCGCGTTCCCATCGGCGGAGCTGAGCCCGGCGGCCAGGGTTTCGCCCTTTATCCGGCGGATGCTCTTTCCGCTTTTCACATAGGAGGGAGCGGCGCCGTACTTGTAAAAGCAGGTCTCCCCGGTGAACAGGTCCACGCACATCAGATCCACCGTGGCAAAGCCCCAGTTGTCTCCGCCCCGCAGGAGCATGACCGAGTTCAAAACCTTCATGGCCACCGCCGGGTCTGCCCCGGAGCGCAGGAACTTTTCCAGAATAGCCACCACCTGGGCGCTGTCCCGGGCGGCGTCGTCTCCGCAGCCCATGCCGTCGGAGAGAATGACGCAGAGCACGCCGGCATCGGTTTTGAAATAGGTGCCCTTGTCGCCGCTGACCTTTTCGCCCCGCTTTTTCATGGCGGCGATACCCACGGACACCGCCAGAGGCTCCGCCTCCAGCAGGGTCAGCTTGGAGCAGCCCTCGGTAAGCTCCCTGGGCTGGCAGAGGCGAACGCCCACCACGGAGGACAGCTTTTCCAGATAGCTTTCGTCCCTGGTCAATGGCGTCAGCCTGCCGCTTTCAATGACCACCCGGAGCCTGCCGCTGCCGTCGCGGAATACGGCGGTCTCCGCATCGATATCCAGGCTGCGCAGATAGCGGATCAGCCGCCGCTCGGCCAGAGGGTCCGCGCCGCTGATGCTGCCCAGCTCGTCCGCGACACGGCCCAGCATCTGGGCCATGTCGTTATACTGCCCCCAGGCTACACTGCGGTTCTCCGAAAGCTTTGTCCGAAGCTGCCGGCGATAGGCCATGGCCCGAAGTTCCCCGTTCACCGCCGTGACAAAAGCGGGAAGGCCGGTGCATTTCTCCCGGAAGAATCCGGGAAGATCCTCCACGGACAGACTGCCGTGCTCCTGCATGGCCAGGGTAGCGTCGTTCATGGCGGAGAGGGTGTCCACATACTCCGCGTTCCAGCAGCGGTTTTTGCAGCGGCATTGCACACAGACCTGATCCGCTGCCCGATCGAATACTCTGGCAATATTTTCATCGTTATACGGCTCCTCAAGACTTTTCTTCACCGTCTCATAGAGCTCCCCGTAGGCCTCGCTGAGATTTTTTACCTTCAGCGCAGCAAGGCGCCGCAGCCCGGACTCCCCGCTGCCCCGCTCCATGGATTGGAGGATCAGCCCTACATGGTTGAGAAAAGAGGCGGGCAGCAGCATGAAGATCACGGAGGCGGAAAAGGTTTCAAACAGGGCGCTGATGTAGACCTCCTGGTTCCAGGCGCAGACCACGGAAAGAGCCCCGGACAGGATAAAAGCCAGAACGAAAAACAGCCTCCCATGCTTTCCGAACACGCCGGAAAGCAGCCCGGAGAAAGCATAGGCCATGGTGTAAAAGGGGGCGCCGGTACCGGTGACGTCCATGGCAAGTCCCAGCACCGTGCCCACGGCGGCGCCGGTGAGCATCCCGCCTTTCATGGCAGAGGTCATTACCAGAATCAGGGCCATAAAGCGGCCGATGGATACCACGGAGAAAAGCGCAATGCGGGAAAAAGCCATCAGGATGCAGGAGATCATGATCATCACCGAAACATTGTGCTTCAGCTCGGCGCTCTCCGTGGCGCGCAGGCCGCCAGACAGGGCCTCCCGGAAAAAGTAGCTGCCGCCAAAGGCAAGACAGGTTTCCAGAAACAGCTCCGCGATCAGCGGAACGCTGCCCGCAGCCACTGAAAAGCTGCCCAGAAAGCCGGTCACGGCCATCACCAGTCCGGCGGCGCAGGGCATGAAAAACTCCTGCCTGTAGATTTTCAGCTCCTGAAAAATGAAGGCGATGGTATACACCAGCACCGCCGCCGCGATATACCGTATCCCCCATTCCAGGCCGCCGCTGATCAGGTAGCCCAGCGCGGCACCTGTCAGAGCAAACACTCCGTACACCCCCGCCCCCGAGCAGGCAACCATAGCCATGCCGAAGGGGGCACCGTTTTCCAGCACTCTGGCGCAGGACATCACCAGCCCCAGAAGGAAAAACATGGTGCATCTCCCCACAGTGACAAATCTGGCTCCGCTGACTCTCCCGGTCAGTACGTCCCTGATGGCGGCAAGCCGCCCCTGTCCTTCAGACTCCATACATCCTCCTTTTTGAGTTTACATAAGATGAGTTTATTATAATTATGTAATACTAAGAAAGGCGTCGTTCTCCGCTGTAAAAACCGATGATATTGCGGGGAGAAATAAAAGGAAATATATTCCGCCGGGCACAGAATAAAATATGTGCCCGGCGGAAAAAAGATCACCGGCCTTTTTGGGCCGGTGATCAGATGGTATTCTGTTATGCGGGAGGATTACTTGGAGGCAGCTGCGGCAGCCTTCTCGTTGAAGAACTGGATCAGGAAGATCTGGGAGAGGTAAACGGCGTACCAGGTGCCGAGACCGTTGATCACGCCGGACAGGATTGCGTGACCCAGTCTGCCGATGCCGCCGGGATTGATGCCCCAGCTTGCCAGGAAGCAGGGGAGACCGGAGCCGATGAGCATGCCGGCGAAGAGAGCGACGAAAATCACATAGACCCACCACTTGCCGGGAACCCAGCTGGGGAATACGACCTGCTCGGCACGGGCGCCCATGCAGGGGAGCTTCTCGTGGCCTTCGGTGAACTGCTTTTTGAACTCGCCGCCCACGATCAGGTACTGCAGGAAGCAGCAGATCAGGGAGGTGACGGTAACGGTGCCGCCGATCTTCACACCAAACTCAGCCAGGGTGAGGGGAGCAGCAGCAAATTCTTTGGACATGGTGAAATACATGATAACGGCGGTCAGCAGAATGGTGGGAACGCCGCAGGTGATGGATTTCTTAAATGCCCATTTTCTTCCTTCTTTGGTCATTTTCTTTCCTCCTTGTGTTTGCCATTTTTTTGACATTGACAAGATTATGATAATCGAAAAGCACTTTTGCGTCAACGTCAATTCCTGATGATTTATAAAGAAATTTGTAGCATTTTTTGAAAAAAAACTACAGGCACTTTTCCGCCCGGCCGGGAGCAAGGATTCAGCTTGCTTTCGGGATCGCATCGTGATAAAATATTTTGTCCGAAAAAATGTAATTGGGGGATCCTATATGAGCCAGATCAAAGATATCGCCCTTGCACCCTCCGGCGAGATGAAAATAAAATGGGTAGAGAGAAATATGCCCGTCCTCCGCGGCATTGGGGAGGATTTTGCCAGAACCCGGCCCTTTGCAGGGCTGAAGGTGGCCCTGTCCGTGCATCTGGAGGCCAAGACCGCCTTTCTCTGCCGGGTAATGGAGATGGGCGGCGCGGAGATGTATGTCACCGGCTCCAACCCGCTGTCCACCCAGGACGATGTGGCGGCGGCCCTGGCTTCCGGGGGAATGGAGGTCTTTGCCCGCTACGGCTGCTCCATGGAGGAGTATGAAAGCTGCCTCTGCGCTGTGCTGGAGGCCGGGCCCAACATCATTATCGACGACGGGGGAGACCTGGTGCATCTGATGCACACCAAATATACGAATCTCATTCCCAATGTGATCGGCGGCTGCGAGGAGACCACCACCGGCATCCACCGGCTCCGCTCCATGGCGAAAGCGGGAACCCTGCGCTTCCCCATGGTTATGGTGAACGATGCTGACTGCAAGCACATGTTCGACAACCGTTACGGTACCGGCCAGTCCGTGTGGGACGGCATCATGCGCACCACCAACCTGATCGTGGCGGGCAAGGTCGTGGTAGTGTCCGGCTACGGCTGGTGCGGCAAGGGCGTGTCTCTGCGGGCCAAGGGGCTGGGGGCCAAGGTCATCGTCACCGAGACCGATCCTGTCCGTGCTCTGGAGGCGGTGATGGACGGTTATCAGGTCATGCCCATGGCGGAAGCTGCCAGACTGGGCGACCTGTTCATTACCGTTACCGGCTGCAGCGGCGTCATTACCGCCGAGCATTTTGAACGCATGAAGGACGGCGCGATCCTGACCAACGCGGGCCACTTCGACGTGGAAGTGGACATGGCGGGCTTAAACGCCCTGGCCGTGGAAAAATACGAGGCCCGTCACAATATTCAGGGCTATGTGCTGCCCGGCGGCAAAACCCTCTTTGCCATTGCGGAGGGAAGGCTTGTGAATCTGGCAGCGGGGGACGGACATCCGGCGGAGATCATGGATATGAGCTTTGCCATCCAGGCTCTCAGCGCCGAGTACCTGGCAAAACACCGCGCAGAGCTGGTTCCCGGCGTGATCTCCGTACCCCGGGAGCTGGACGAGGCCGTGGCCAGACGCAAGCTTCAGGCCATGGGTGTCAGTATCGACAGCCTGAGCCCTGAACAGGAGGATTACCTTGGCCGGTAAAAAGGGCCGGTAAGAGAATAAACCGGAGGTGAGTTTGTTGGAAGAGAACGAAAAGCTGGAGACCATGGATTACGAGGCCATCCACGAAAAACGGACCGACGAGCTGACGGAGCTGCTGAACAAGCGGGACATGAAGCAGCTCAAGCAGCGGATGGAGGAGCTGAACGAATTCGACGTTGCCGAATTCCTTGCGGAGATCGACGACAATCAGATGCCCATGGTTTTCCGATTGCTTTCCAAGGAGACCGCAGCGGAGGTCTTCGCCAACTTTGACACCCCGGAACAGGAAAAGATCATCAACTCCATCACCGACTCTGAGCTGTCCGGTATTATTGAAGAGCTGTATGTGGACGACGCGGTGGACATGATGGAGGAGCTGCCGGCAAACGTGGTCAAGCGCGTCATGCGCGCGGCCAGACCGGAGACCCGGAACCTGATCAACCAGTACCTCCGCTACCCGGACAACTCCGCCGGAAGCATCATGACCTCGGAGTTCGTGGACCTGAAAAAATACATGAACGTGAAGGAGGCCTTCGCACGCATCCGCCGCATCGGCGAGGACAAGGAGACCATTTATATCTGCTTTGTCACCTCCGCGGACCGGAAGCTGGAGGGCATCGTCACTGTCAAGGATCTGCTGCTGGCCGACGACGACACGGTGCTGGAGGAGCTGATGGACCGGAATGTGATCTTTGCCTCCACCACCGAGGACCAGGAGAGCGTGTCCGAGAAGTTTTCCGACTACGACCTGATGGCTTTGCCCGTCGTGGACGGGGAAGGCCGGCTGGTGGGCATTGTCACCGTTGACGATATCATCGACGTTATGGAGCAGGAGACCACGGAGGACTTCGAGAAAATGGCAGGTATCCTGCCCTCCGATAAGCCCTACTCCCGCACCAGTACCGTGGAGATGTGGAAAAACCGTATCCCCTGGCTGCTGTTTCTGATGCTCTCCGCCACCTTTACCAGCATGATCCTGACCAGCTTTGAGGATATGCTGGCGGTACAGGCGGGCCTTGTGGCCTTTATCCCCATGCTGATGGGTACCGGCGGCAACTCCGGCGCTCAGGCCTCCACCGCCGTGATCCGCAGCCTCTCCCTGGGCGACACCGAGCCGAGAGACGCTCTGCGGGTCATGTGGAAGGAATGGCGTGTGTCCATCCTCTGCGGTCTGACGCTGGCCGTGGTGAATTTCTTCAAGATGCTGCTGCTGGACGGACTGATCCTCCGCAACGACAGCGTTACGGTGGCCGTGGCGGCCACAGTCAGCCTCTCTGTGCTGTTTATCGTGATGTTTGCTAAAGTGGTGGGCAGCGCCCTGCCGATTCTGGCCGAGAAGCTTGGGGTGGACCCGGCGGTCATGGCAAACCCGCTGATCTCCACGGTGACCGACGCGGTCAGCCTTCTCATTTATATCTACGTTGCCAAAATCATTCTGCATATTTGATCTGCCCTCGGGGCAGTTCGGTTTTCTGCTACCCTGAGCCCGTTTCAGCGTAAGGCCAGGGGGAGAAAACACGATAAAAGGAGAACAGCCCATGGATATGAGCATCCTGCTTACCAAAATGGTCATTTTTGTCGTGCTGATGGTCATCGGCTATGTGGGAGCCAGAGCAAAGCTCCTCAACGCCGAATTTACCAAGGCGGCCAGCAAGCTGACACTGAATGTGTTTATGACGGCCACCATTTTAAATTCCGTGATCACCAACCCGCCGCAGCTGTCCGGCGGGAAGCTGGCAGAGGTGATGCTGGCCTGCTTTGTCTCCGTCGGCTTCGGCTATCTGCTGTCCGCACTGATCGTCAGACTGCTGCCCTTCAACAGGGAGAAAAAGCCGCTGATGGAGCTTTTGATCTCTGTCACCAATACCATGTTCATCGGCGTGCCGGTGGCAGAGCCTGTTTTCGGCTCCCAGGCGGTGTTTTATATCGCGTTGAGCTGCATCCCCTTCAATGTGCTTTTGTATACATACGGCGTCTGGCGCCTGAAGCAGGGTGGGGAACGGTCCAAGCTGAACTGGCGGGACATGGTGAGCGTGCCCCTGATCGCCACGCTGGCCGCGCTGCTCATTTTCGTGCTGAAGATCCCAATGCCTGGGGTGGTGAAGGAGCTTTGCGGCACACTGTCTGCCGCCACCGTGCCCATGTCCATGCTGGTTATCGGCTCGTCGCTGGGCCGGGTCAGCCTGCTGGACGCATTCAGGGAAAAGGAGCTGTACTTTGTCAGCCTTGCCCGGCTGGTGCTTGTGCCGCTGCTCACTCTGCCTGTGCTGAAGCTCGTTACGGCAGATCCGGTGCTTCTGGGCGCCATGGTGATCATTGCCGGCTGCCCCAGCGCGGTCATGGTGACAGTGCTGGCCATACAGTACGGCAGGGACGCGGAATACTCCTCCAAGGGCATTCTCCTGAACACGGTCTTGTCCATGGTCACGATGCCGGCCCTGGTTTATTTCCTTTTGTAGTTGACATACGGGAAAAAACTGTTATAATTACAAGGTACAATTAAACACCTTATCAAGAGCGGTGGAGGGAACGGCCCTGTGAAGCCCGGCAACCTGCGGTAAAGCAAGGTGCCAAATCCGGCGGTGAAACGAAAGATGAGGCTTGAACATGATACCCATGCTCCATCTTGCCGATGGAGCATTTCTTTTGCCTCAGAAAAAGAAAGGAAGAAAAAATGATGAGCCACTATCTGTTTACATCCGAGTCCGTTACGGAAGGACATCCCGATAAGATCTGCGACCAGATCTCCGACGCGGTGCTGGACGCCATTCTGCAGCAGGATCCCATGGGCCGTGTGGCCTGCGAGACCACGGTATCCACCGGCCTTGTCCACATCATGGGCGAGATCAGCACCAATTGCTATGTGGATATCCCCAAAATTACCAGAGAAGTCATCCGCGATATCGGTTATGACCGGGCCAAGTACGGCTTTGACTGCGATACCTGCGGCATCATTACCAACATCGACGAGCAGTCCGGAGACATTGCCATGGGCGTGGACAAGGCGCTGGAGAACAAAACCGGCGAGGACGCCGAGCTGCAGAACGGCGCCGGAGACCAGGGCATGATGTTCGGCTACGCCTGCGACGAGACACCGGAGCTGATGCCCATGGCCATCTCTCTGTCCCACAAGCTGGCAAAGCGCCTGACCCAGGTGAGAAAAGAGGGCCTGGTCGACTACCTGCGTCCGGACGGCAAGACCCAGGTCACCGTGGAGTACGACGAGCAGCGCCGCCCCGTCCGGATCGACGCCGTGGTGATCTCCACCCAGCACGCCCCCGAGGCGGCGCTGGAGCAGATCCGCAGGGACATGATCGAGCTGGTGGTAAAGCCCACCGTTCCGGCGGAGCTGCTGGATGAGAAGACCCGGTATTATATCAACCCCACCGGCCGCTTTGTCATCGGCGGTCCTCAGGGCGACTCCGGCCTGACCGGCCGCAAGATCATTGTGGACACCTACGGCGGCAGCGCGCCCCACGGCGGCGGGGCCTTCTCCGGCAAGGACCCCACCAAGGTGGACCGCTCCGCGGCCTATGCCGCCCGCTATGTGGCAAAGAACATTGTGGCCGCCGGTCTGGCCCGGCGCTGCCAGATCCAGCTGGCCTACGCCATCGGCGTGGCAAAGCCGGTATCCGTGCTGGTGGAGACCTTCGGCACCGGCACGGTGTCTGACGACAAGCTGTCCGAAGCCGTGCAGAAGGTGTTCGACCTGCGTCCCACCGCCATCATCCGTGATCTGGAGCTGCGCCGCCCCATCTACCGGCAGCTTGCGGCCTACGGCCATATGGGCCGCGAGGAGCTGGGCGTCCGCTGGGAGGATACGGACAGGACTGAGCAGCTGAAAAAGGCGGTAGAGTGATATGCACATCCCCAGCGGCGACAGCCGGACCATTGAGATTCTGGACTTTCAGGACGCTCTGCGCCTTTCCGGCCAAAGCGGCGGCTATGACAGCCAAAAGTGGCTCTATGTGCCGGATTTTTACACCGAATACCGTTATATTCTGGGCACCAGGGGCAAAAATCCGCTGATCTGCATCGGTATAAACCCCTCTACTGCCGCGCCGGACGACCTGGACAATACCCTGAAGTCCGTCTCCCGCATCGCCGCCGGCAACGGCTACGACAGCTGGATCATGTTCAATGTCTATGCCCAGCGGGCCACCCGGCCGGACGACATGGACAGGGAGCTGAACCCGGCGCTCCACCGGGAGAATATGCGGGCCTTCGAATACATACTCTCCCATGTGGGCGAGGGAATTTCTCCGGCAATCTGGGCCGCCTGGGGCACCATCATTGAAAAGCGGGACTATCTGCCCGGCTGCGTCCGGGATATGGCAGAGCTGGGGCAGAAATACGGCGCCCATTGGCTCTGCGCCGGGAAGCGTTCCAACAAAGGCCATCCCCACCACCCGCTGTACCTGCGCAAGGACGAAAAAACGGCGGAATTTGATATAGAAGGGTATCTGAAATCATTATGAGTGAGAACAAATTCAGACTGGCCCTGTGCCAGATCCGGACGGAGACCGACCGGGAAACCACCATGCGCAAGGCCGAACGTATGGTGAGGGAGAGCGCCCAAAACGGCGCGGACATTGTGATGCTGCCGGAGATGTTCAACTGCCCCTATTCCGGGAAATATTTTAAAGCCTTTGCCGCTCTGGGCCATGAGGAAACGGTGAAGGAGATGTCCCGCTGGGCTGCGGAGAACAGGGTCATCCTTGTGGGCGGCTCCATCCCCGAAACGGAAGGGGATGTGCTTTACAATACCTGCTTTGTCTTTGACCGGCAGGGAAAGCAGATCGCCCGCCACCGGAAAATTCATCTGTTCGACGTGGATTTCCCCGGTATGTGCTTCAAAGAATCCCAAAACTTTGCCCAGGGCAGCGAGATCACCGTGTTTGATACGGAATTCGGCCGGATGGGCGCGGCGGTGTGCTTTGATGTGCGTTTTCCCGAATTGTTCCGGGCCATGGCGGAACGGGAGGCCCGCTGCGTGTTTCTGCCGGCCCAGTTCAACCTGGTCACCGGGCCCAGACACTGGGAGATGAGCCTGCGTATGCGCGCCGTGGACTACCATGTGTTCGTGGCCGGCTGCTCGGCCGCCCGGTATGAGGGCTTTTCCTATGAGTGCTGGGGCCACTCCACCGTGACCGGCCCCATGGGCGAGGTGGTCTGCACCTGTGACGAGAAGGAACAGATCCTCTATGCGGATATCGACCTTGAGCAGACAGAGACGGCCAAAGGCCAGCTGCCCACGGGCGCTGCGCTGCGCCGGGATCTGTACCCGGTGGCTGAATGAGCATGAAAATCGTTAAAGACATTGAAAAATACCGCCCCTGCAATGAGCAGGAGCGGCATGATCAGGCGCTTATTCTGGATTTTCTGAACAGGAATGAGGACGCCTTTCTCCGCAGCAACCGGCTGGCTCACATGACGGCCTCTGCCTGGATCGTAAATCCGGCGCGGACAAAGACCCTGATGGTGTATCACAAGCTCTATGATTCCTGGTCCTGGACGGGGGGCCATGCCGACGGGGAGACAGACCTGCTCGCCGTAGCCCTGAAAGAGGCACGGGAGGAGACGGGCATTGTGCATGTGCGCCCGGTGAGCGGGGAGATTTTTTCCCTGGAGGTGCTGACCGTGGACGGCCATGAGAAGCGGGGGGAATATGTGTCCAGTCACCTGCATCTGAACGTGACCTATCTGCTGGAGGCGGAGGAGAGCGACACGCTGCGCATCTGCAAGGAGGAAAACAGCGGCGTGGCCTGGTTTACGCTGGAGGAGGCCCTGAAAGCCTCTACGGAGCCATGGTTTGTGGAGCGGATATACAAAAAACTCAATGGCAAGCTCCGAATGAAGCTGTCATCCTGAGCAGCGAAGCGACGAAGGATCCCGTAAATAGAAGTACATGCTTCTGCATACGGGATCCTTTTCGTTGTTCAGGATGATGCCTGTTTGTCAGCCGCCGAAGACGCTGAGCAGGAAACCGGCAGCGATGGCGGAGCCGATGACGCCGGCCACGTTGGGGCCCATGGCATGCATCAGCAGGAAGTTGGTCTTGTTGTATTTCCGGCCCACGTCCTGCACCACACGGGCGGCCATAGGCACGGCGGAGACGCCGGCAGAGCCGATCAGCGGATTGATCCTGCCGCCGGAGGTCCTGTACATCACCAGACCGCCTGCAAGCCCGCCCATGGTGGAAATGGCAAAGGCGCACAGACCCAGAATAATGATCTTGATGGTGTTCAGATTCAGGAAGTTCTGCGCCACCATGGTGGCGCCCACGGAGGTGGCCAGGAAGATGGTGACAATGTTCATCAGCGCGTTCTGTGCCGTGTCGGAGAGACGGTCAGTGACGCCGCACTCGCGGAACAGGTTGCCCAGCATCAGGCAGCCCACCAGAGGCGCAGTGGAGGGCAGAAGCAGGATCACAAAGGTGGCCACCACGATGGGGAAGACGATTTTTTCCGTCTTGCTGACCTCGCGGGTCTGCTCCATCTTTACCTTGCGCATTTTATCGGTGGTGAAGAGCTTCATAATGGGCGGCTGGATCAGGGGGATCAGCGCCATATAGGAGTAGGCCGCAATGGCAATGGGGCCCAGGAGCTGAGGGGCAAGCTTTGTGGTCAGATAGATGGCTGTAGGGCCGTCCGCACCGCCGATGATGCCGATGGAGGCGGCCTCCGGACCGGTAAAGCCCAGCAGCACCGCACCGAAGAAGGCCACGAATACGCCCAGCTGCGCCGCCGCGCCCAAAAGAAGACTCTTGGGATCGGAGAGCAGGGGGCCAAAATCGGTCATGGCGCCCACGCCCAGGAAGATCAGCGAGGGGTAGATACCTGCTTTTACACCGATGTAGAAGAAGTCCAGCAGGCCGGCGTTGCTCATGATGTGGCCGTAGCTGTGGAAATAGGGGCTGGTCTCATCCAGGAAGGCCTCCCACAGCTCCGGGTGGTACAGGGCGTTGTCGCCCATGCCCACAAAGTAGCTCAGGTTGGAGAGCAGGCAGCCGAAGGCAATGCCGCACAGCAGCAGCGGCTCAAACTTCTTGACAATGCCCAGATAGAGCAGACCGAAAGAGATCAGGATCATGATCAGGTTTTTCCAGCCGCCGTCCGTGAGGAAGAAGGCCGCAAAGCCGGATTCCATCCCCAGCTTTTGCAGCGTACCCAGTATATCCATGGCTACCCTCCTCAGGCGATGACGGCCAGAACAGCGCCGGTCTCCACTACCGCGCCCTTGGACACAGCGATCTGTGCGATGGTTCCGCTCTTGGTAGCAACGATCTCGTTCTCCATCTTCATGGCCTCTAGAACCATGAGCACGTCGCCCTCCTTTACCGGCTGGCCCTGGCTTACCTCAATTCTGAGTATGTTGCCGGGCATGGGGCTTTTCACCGGCTCGCCGGCAGCCACGGAGACGGGAGCCGCAGCGGCGGCTGCGGGAGCGGCTGCCACAGGGGCAGCAGGCGCAGCAGGGGCGCTCAGCTCATATTCGTCAATGAGCATGGCCTGGCCCTGCTCAACCTCTACCTCGTATACACGGTTATTCAGCGTTACCTTATATTTCATCGTCCTTGACCTCCCGGATAGATTTGAAGCGCAGTTCGTTCAGGGGCTTGCCCAGCGTGTCAGCCACAATGGCCATGATCATGGCGGCGTCTCTGGGGTCGGTGTCATAGAGCTTCAGCTCGCCGGCAGAGCCGGGGGCGGGCTCTTTGGGTACAGGGGCGGGGGCGGCCGGGGGTTCAGCCGCGGCTGCAGTCTGGGCCTTTTTGGCCTGGGCCACCATGATCTTTCCCATGACCATAATGACCACCATCAGCAGCACCAGACCGAAGAATACCACCAGATAACCCAGCAGGGCGATGACACCTGCGTTGCCAATGGAAATGTTGACCAGATCGTCCATGGTTCAGCCTCCTTAAAGCGCCTGGATGGAGTAGCGCACGACCTTTTCCTCGTCCGCCTTGCGCTTTTCGAAGAACTTCTCCGCCACTTCGGGGAAGGCCACGTAGCTGAGCACGTCCTCCTCGCTCCGGGCGGTATCGCCCAGCTTCTCCTGGGCTTTTTCAAAGGTGTCGGTGGGCATAGTGTCGGCGTAGCGGCCCTGGATGGGCTTCTCGCCGCCCAGAATTTTGGCCTGAACCTCCGGGTCAATGGGCGCGGGGGTCTTGCCGTATTCTCCGCGGCAGTAGGCCCGCATCTCGGCGCCTACGTTCTTGTAGCGTTCGCCGGCCAGCACGTTCTGCACTGCCTGGGTGCCCACAAGCTGGCTGGTGGGGGTGACCAGGGGAGGATAGCCCATGTCTTTGCGCACTCTGGGGGTCTCCAGCAGGGTCTCCTCGTATCTGTCCAGGGCGTTCATCATCTTCATCTGGCTCAGCAGGTTGGAGAGCATGCCGCCGGGGATCTGATAGGTCAGGCAGCGGGTGTCGGTAGCCATGGAGATGGGGTTCAGCGTGCCGTCGGCCAGGAAGTCGGCCCGGATGGGCTTGAAGAAGTCGGCCATCTTGTTCAGGGCGTCTTCGTTCAGGTCGGTATCATAGCCCAGCTCGCGCAGGGTGTAGAACAGGGTCTCCGTTGCGGGCTGGGAGGTGCCGCCGGAGAAGGGGGAAATGGCGGTGTCGATCACGTCGGCCCCGGCCTCCACAGCCTTCAGATAGGTCATAAAGGCAAGGCCGGTGGTGCTGTGGGTGTGTACCACCAGAGGCAGGTCCACCGCGTCCTTGATGGCGGAAACCAGATCATAGGCGGCCTTGGGGGTAAGAATGCCGGCCATATCCTTGATGCAGATGGAGCCCACGCCCATGCGGGCCATTTCTTTCACCATGCTCACATACTTGTCCAGGGTGTGGACCGGGCTGGTGGTGTAGGAAATTGCGCCGGAAGCCAGAGCGCCGCAGTTCACCGTCTCCTCAATGGCGACCTTCAGGTTGTCTATATCGTTCAGTGCGTCAAAAATGCGCACGATGTCAATGCCGTTTTTCACCGCGGCGCGGACAAAACGGCGCACGATGTCGTCAGGGTAGTGTTTGTAGCCCAGAATATTCTGGCCGCGCAGCAGCATCTGCAGCTTGGTGTTGGGCATCCCGGCGCGGATCTTTCTCAGCCTTTCCCAGGGATCCTCATTCAGATAGCGCAGGCACACGTCAAAGGTGGCTCCGCCCCAGCATTCCACAGAGTAGAATCCGGCCTGATCCATGGTCTCCAGTATGGGTGCGAACTGGTCATAGCCCAGACGGGTGGCCACCAGAGACTGGTTCGCGTCGCGCAGCACGGTTTCGGTAAATTGTACTTTCATGGCTCCTCCTGTATCCTGTATTTTATATCTGTAAAATCAGAAAAAATCACAAGTTAAGCATCTCCGATTTTTCATCACTTTATTATATCATTTCCCCCGACGCAATGCCAAGCAGAATATTTTTTTCTGTCAAATGGATAACAAGCGGCGCGAAAAAGGGAGCGCAAAAAGGGGGCAGTTGTGGAGATTGACGATTAAGATTTTAACGCTTCCGCGCTGAAAGAATACGCCGGGAGCTGAAAGCACAGCGCCCGGCGATAAGGAATGTGTTCATTATTTAAAGGCTTTTCTCCGGTATTCTGCCGACATCTCGTTGGTGATCTCGTAGTCCACGCACTGCATGACAAACTGAGCCACGGCGGCAAGCTCACCGCTGCCGTCTGTGATGTCCATGGTGTAAAACAGCAGCTGCTTTCCGGAGCGGACAAGCTTTGTCTCGGCCCGGACGGGGCCCTGGGTGATGCTGCGCAGATAGTGGATGCTGCTGGACACGGTAACGGGCTTTTTCTCCAGCAGGAAGGCCGCTGAGCCGCCGGCTGCGCTGTCGCAGACGGTGTAGATCATGCCTGGGTGGGCCGCGCCGAAGGCGTCCACAGTCTCGGGGAACAGATCCGCCCCGTAGATCATGCCTTTTTCGCCCCGGCCCAGCACATGGGTGTGGCATACGGCGGAGAAAAACACGGAAAGGCGGGGATAATAGATGCCGGTGACCGGGTCCACGGGGGAATTATCGTCGCCGTGGATGATGGTGACAGGATATTCCGCAGGGCTGCAAACCGGCAGGTCGGCGTCTTTCAGCGTGACGATCTGGGTCAGGCACAGCTTGCCCTTACTGTCCAGCACCCGTACCCGGAACACCATCAGCTCGCCTGCGCTGACCAGCTTTGTCCGGATGCGGGCATAGGGGCCCAGCAGGGAACTTTCATACTCGTTGGACACATCCACCGCCATGGCCCGCCGATCCAGGCAGAGCCCGGCGGACAGAACCGCCGCCGCGTGGCCCACGGAATAGACATAGCCGCCGTGGGCGCTGGAATAGGTGTTGCAGAATTCCCGCTTCAGCCGGGCCTTGGCCGTCAGGCCGTCCTGGCGCAGTTCCTCCACCTCCAGCCCGATCATCCGGGTAAAGGGGTCAAAATATTTGCTCTGGTTTATCTCTTCTCTTGTCATGGCTCATTCCCTGTTTCTTAAATAAATCTATCGGTTTTCGTCAGGCCCAGTTGGGAAACCGGGAGGGGGCGTCGGTAAAAGCGAAGGTCAGGCTGTCGCCCGGATCGTCAAAAAGGATCTCAAGCTCAATGTCGTTCATCTGCGCGTAGGTGATCTCTATGCCGCTCTGGCTTCTCACACTGTCCAGTGCCGGCACATCAGCGGCGGTATACTTTACGATCAGGCCGGGAGGATCGTTGAATGTTGCCTGAATGTAGTCCGCATAGGCTTCCGGGGACTTTGTCTTATGGATGTTGCCAAGAACAAAGTCGCTGCTGTGATAGCTGTCCAGAGTGCCGTCCTCCACCGCCGTGCCGATCCAGTCGGTGCGGTAATGGGTCAGGTCGATCATATAGTACCAGCCGTCCCGGAGAATGTAGTTAAACACATGGCCGCTGCCGTCCCGCTGGGAGGTGGCGATATAGCCGATCTCGTCATAGTCGCCGGCCAGAATGTAGTGCAGCCAGTTGGAGTCGGTGGCGCAGCAGCCGTTGTTGGTCAGCACGGCGTAATAGCCGGGCTTGTGGTGCTCCCAGGCAATGCCGTTTTCCCCCATGCGGATGTTGTCATCGGCAGAGATAAATCCGCTCACCTGATAAAGCTGCAGCGCCTCATACAGGGTGGAGACGGCGGCCTGCTTATCCTCAGGGGAATGATCAACCATCTGGAAAATGTCCGCGTTGCTGTACCGGCTGTCGCCCAGGGAACGGGCAGGCACCCAGTAGACGTCCGGGTATACTTCCACCACATAATCCGCGTCATACCGCAGTGTCATAAGGTCCTTGCCCTGGTCCTGAGAATAGTCAAGGCCGGACGCATCGGAACTGCCATAGTTGACATCAACTTCCGGGGCTCCCGCTAAATGGAAAGTAAAGGTGACCCGGTATTCGTTCTTATCCGCATCCTGATAAACAAAGATGTAATCCCTCGCGTCAAAGGGGGCGGGGTTGGGATGCCAGTCGTCAAAACCATCGCCTGTACCCGGCGCCAGAGTATAAAAGGCCCAACCCTGGAACTGACGGATGTCAAGAGGATAATCCTCCCCTTTATTGCCGTTTTCATAGTCCGTGATGATCAGCTCCTGGAGCGTCAGCTCCCGGTCGGTGCCGTTGAACAGATCCATATGGAAATGATAGTCAGTGCTGTTTTCCAGAATCACCTGGGCGTCAATGCTGGCTTCGCCGGGGCCGGTAAAGGTAAATTCACCGCGGGCAATGTCGGCGCCAGTCTCCGTCTGTGCTTCCTGCGCGCTGTCAGGCACTGCTGCCGGAAGCTCTGCCTGGGGCGGAACAGCGGAAGAGCCGGTGCGCAGCATCTCGATCACCTGAATGGCCATGTCATATTCGCCCCTGTCCAGCAGGGAAATGATATAGTCGTAATCCTCGTTCCCCGTGCCGCTGCTTCCGCAGGCGGCAAGGGTGAAGCACAGGACCAGCGCCAAAAGCAGACTGATGGCTTTTTTCATCTCTCTTTACCTCCAGTGCCGGTCAGACCGGACATGTGTATGTATAATGATGCCATTATACAGGATCGGCCGCCGCTTTTCAACGCAATATCGGCGAAATGACTGTCATACCGGGCAGGTGGGCGTCTCATTGCAGCACCTTCGTGAAAAACAAAGCTATTCCTTCAAAAATTGATTGACAAACATCAATGTGTTGCGTATAATATAGACAAATGTCGATGGGTGGTGACGAGCTTGGACCTCAATGAAAAGAAAATCGCAATGATTTTCAAAGCGTTTTGCGATGAAAACCGTATTCGTATTCTGAAGCTTCTTACGACGGGGGAGAAATGTGCCTGTAAATTGCTTGAAGAAATCAATATCACGCAGCCTACAATGTCGCACCATATGAAAATTCTTTGTGATTCCGGTATTGTGGCTGGACGAAAAGAGGGCAAATGGATGCACTACTCCATTTCACCGGAAGGCGCGGAAATTGCCGCGAAATACCTGAAAGAGCTTACCAAAATCACTTGTTCGGACGCAGATAAGTCGTGTTGTGAAAAGTAAGTCTGTATGCTTTTCGGCACGGTTATTGAAAAGTCTTTATATCGACATATTTCAATTTAGCAATTTATTGGAGAATTTTTATGGAAGTCATAAAAACAGCGTGGGATTTCTTTCAAAATGAACTCCTGGGTATGCACTGGCTGAACCGGCTGATCAGTACCCTCCTGACTCGTTGCGGATTGGATATAACAGGAAGGCTTGGCGGCAGCGTTCAGTTCTTTCTCTATGACACGGTCAAAATATTTTTTCTCCTGGGAATACTGATTTTGATTATCTCGTATATTCAAAGCTACTTCCCACCGGAGAGAACAAGAAAGATCCTCGGCAGATTTCATGGTATGGGAGCAAACAGCATTGCCGCCCTGCTGGGAACAGTGACTCCGTTTTGCTCATGCTCGTCCATTCCTCTGTTTATCGGATTTACAAGTGCGGGTCTGCCCCTTGGCGTAACCTTCTCTTTCCTGATTTCGTCTCCGATGGTTGACTTGGGAAGCCTTGTTCTGCTCATGAGTATTTTCGGGTGGAAGGTCGCCGTCGTTTATGTTGTGCTTGGGCTTGTGATTGCCGTTGCCGGCGGTACGCTGATTGAGAAGCTGCACCTTGAAAACCAGGTGGAAGAATATATCC
Organism: Clostridiales bacterium; assembly: GCA_022787565.1. Lineage (GTDB taxonomy): Bacteria > Bacillota > Clostridia > Oscillospirales > Oscillospiraceae > Limivicinus. The sequence continues at coordinate 36,187 of JALFVN010000038.1, forward strand.
GTAACGGGCGGTCACTTGATGTTCCGCAAGAGGAATTACACTTTAAAGACCGCCTGAAATACGCATGGGAACAAGTCGTTTCCACGGCGAAAAAGGTTGCCCCGTATGTCCTGATCGGTGTTGGTATCGGAGCCATTATCCACAACTGGATTCCTGAGGAATTGATCATTAAGGTTCTCGGTGACAATAATCCTTTTGGCGTTATTCTTGCAACAATCGCAGGCGTTCCGATGTATGCCGATATATTCGGCACCATTCCCATTGCGGAAGCGCTGCTGGCAAAGGGGGCGCTGCTGGGCGTGGTGCTGTCCTTCATGATGGCGGTTACAACGCTCTCTCTGCCTTCCATGATTATGCTGCGAAAAGCGGTAAAACCGAAGCTGCTGGGTATCTTTGCTGCGATTTGTACAATGGGAATTATTGTTGTTGGCTATTTCTTCAACGCGATTCAAACTTTTATTATTTAATGGAGGGATTACTATGGCACTGTTCAATTTTGGCAAGAAAAAAGAAGAAGAGAAGGTTCCTGCCTGCTGCTGCGGGTCCGAACCAAAGGTCGAGGAATCCACCGGCTGCTGCTGCGGCTCCGCTCCCAAGGCGGAGGAAACCAGTTCCTGCTGCTGCGGCGCTCCGGCAGAGGGCATCTGCTGCATCAAGGTTCTGGGCGCAGGCTGCAAGTCCTGCCATGAGCAGTATGAGAACACAAAGGCTGCTGTCAAAGCACTGGGGCTGTCCGTTGAGGTGGAATATATTACCGATATGGAAAAGGTTATGGAATACGGCGTCATGTCCATGCCCGCCATCGTGGTAAATGAGAAGGTTGTCTCCATGGGGAAGGTTTTGAAGACCGCCGATGTGGAGAAGCTGCTGCGTAAGCTGGGATGTTGATATGCAGAAGGCAGCCTTCATCTGTGTTCACAATTCCTGCCGCAGCCAGATCGCGGAGGCTCTGGGACGGCATCTGGCGGCAGATGTATTTGAAAGCTGTTCTGCCGGTACAGAGAGGAAAGACCACATCAATCCTGACGCTGTGCGTCTGATGAAAGCGCTGTACCACATTGATATGGAAGCCGAGGGCCAGCACAGCAAGCTGCTTTCTGCTATTCCTCCCGTGGATGTCGTGATCACCATGGGCTGCAATGTCCGGTGTCCGTTTCTGCCCTGCTCGCATCGTGAGGATTGGGGCTTGGAAGATCCCACCGGAAAGAGCGACGAAGTATTTCTGGAAACCATCCGGGCGATCGAGCAAAAGATACGCGAATTGAAGGCTAAGCTAAGCTGACAAAAAGAAGCCGATTCAGGTCATCCCCGTTTCGGCTTTCTTAGCAATACTTCACACGCGAAGCGGATTTCACAAATCCCGCAAGGGACTAATTTCGTTGAAAAGAACCCACACTTGTCATAGACAAAATGTGGGTTCTTTTCAACGAAAGGCTGACCAAAAGTAGAATAACACGAGGTAAGAAAGCCTAAAAGTAGTATGAATTTTCTATTTGTCCGCTATCTTTTTGCTCAACTGATAAAAATAATCATTATATGTGTAGTAGTCATCACTTTGATAAACAAAATCTTCACAAAAGTCAAGAGAAGCAACCGCTCGTTCTTCAAAGGGATTTGTTTGATCGAACAAGTCAAGCATATCCCCTTTGCTCGTTATTGTTATGCCTTTTGTGCAAATGAGCTGATTTTCTTCATTCCCATAAGGACACATGTTGCCGTGGCGGCAGGTCATACAGCAAGCCAGCTTAACATCATTGGGAAGCTTCGTTTGTAAATCGGCAATCGTATCTGTCCAGAGATAATCTGCACCATACCCCTTGTATTCAATTCCGTTATACAACAAGGTGATTTCTGATTTGGGATTTGCTATAACCTCGCTATCGTCGTAAGTAATCTCTATAGGAACCATTGTTTTACCGTTTGATGTAAGCAAAGGAACCTTACCTCGTATTACCTTTTTCATTTTGCGTTCTCCTTTGCAGTTTTGCAAGATGCGATCAGCAATCTGCGAATATTGCCACAAAGTTTCTCGGTATATTGGTATGTGGCAATATCTATTCTATTGGTTTCATACATCAGTTTCAACCAATAACTTGTTTCATTGGATTCTTTTAATGCAATCTCCAATTTCGCAACGAAATCTCTTTTGCTCTGTGCATATGGTGCAATGTTACATTATTCAATGATATATCGCTGACGCGATATGATATACGGCGTTGCCGCATGATATATTTGCGGTGCAAATATGATATAATATCCGTTCCTTCATATGCCGAAGGCATATATCATCTCTCTAAGAGAGATATCATATCGAAGATATATCACCCGTTCGTGCCAAGGAACGGATATCATTGAAAAAAGTCACCTTTGTCGGTAGACAAAAGTGACTTTTTTCGTGCGAAAGAGCGACTAAAAGTAGTGTAAGCAGGGGTAAGAACGACTAAAAGTAATGTATTTGCTTTGTTCTACAAATTAGAACCTGTCGAACGGTTTTCTATTGACGAGAGCAAAGATAGGCTTGCAGGATTTCTTCTACTTCATCCTCATTAGGCGTATATCCCTCATACATCTCATTGCAAAGCCATGCATAATAATCCGTTATTGCCTCGATGAAAGAAGTAAGTATCTCTTCCATTGTGCTATGTTCTGTTCTCACAGGGAGACGAATTTCCGGAATGTCCTCGCAATTGCTAAATGTTGGATAGGTGGGAAAATCAGCCCAATAAAACAAATATCCAACCCGTTTACCACTACGGCTAATCAAATAATGATTATATTCAAAATCGACCCACAAGGTAATAGGAATACGATAATTGTTTTCCACCCAAGTTACAAAAGAACGAAGTTCCTGCTCAACATCTGTTGGGATTCTTTTGTCGAATCCAATATTAAATTCTGGCAAGATGTTTTCAGAAACTTTCAGTTCTACTGTCTGAGCCTTTTTCCAAACACTGTTTTCAGTCACAGGGAACACCTCCTCGTCAAATCCTTATTTATCAAATTGATTATATCACAAAACCATGGTTTTTTCAACAGAACGCAAAAACCTCTCTTGTCTTGGTAGACAAAAGAGGTTTCTTTCGTGGTGCCGCTGACGGGACTCGAACCCGTACAGTATCGCTACCGGGGGATTTTAAGTCCCCTGTGTCTACCGATTCCACCACAGCGGCAAAGATAACGGATATAATTTACCACCGGCAGGGGAAAGTGTCAAGCGGGCAGAAAAAACTGCCCGCTTGTGCCGTCACGTTACTCTGCCGTTATTCCACGGTGACAACGCCGCCCTCGCCGACGGTGACGGTCATGCCGGTTTTGACATAGTCCAGAAACTCTTCGCCCAGTCCGTCAATGACAGGCATTTTGCTGTCGGTCCACACATCGCCCAGAATGGCGCCGGAGGCGGCCAGAGAGTCGATGGGCATGGAGAAGAGCATACAGGCCGGCTGCTTATGCATGGCGCATACGGTATAAAGCACCATGCCGCCGGTGGTGGAGCCGATGGTGATGGGCAGACACAGGGCCTTGCCGATCATGGGCTTTTTGTACAGGTCGGGGTTATTCTGGTCGCCGCACTTCACCTGCTTGTCGCCGAACATCATGGCCATTTGATAGCTGGCGAGGGTGTTGAAGCCGCCGTGGCTCACCAGAGCCTCCGCGGTGCAGGTGCCGGGAACGATTACGCGTCCTTTAAACTGCTTCATTTCCTTCCCTCCTTGCCGGTGATGAAGCTGAGGATCTCAGCCTCGGTGTAATATCTGGCGCTGGTGTATGTACGCAGCTTGTTGGAGCAGGTGATGACCGCTTTCTTTTTGCAAAGGGGGTTATTCATGTACATCAGCGGGCAGATGGAGCTGAGAACCACGCCGAAGCTCCTGAGTCTGGCGGCGTCCGGGCTCTTTTCAAATTCCTTTACTACGGCGGGGGCGGCAGTAAACACGGTGGGGATCGCCACTTTGCTCAGACCGTTTTCCCGCAGACCCTGCTCCAGCGCCTTGGTCCAGTCCTGAAGCTGGCGCAGAGACAGGTGAGGGCAGCCCACAAAGCAAAGCTCCGGTCTGGCGTTGGGATCCTTCCAGATCACGGGGTAATTGGCCTTGACCCGCTCAAGCTCCGCGTCGTCGATGACGTAGACCCGGGCGTCCTCACGGATCAGGGCTTCGCCCTGCTCTTTCGCCTCGGGGGTCAGGTTCTCGATGTGGTACAGGCCCACGGCACCGTTGGAGGCGGTGGCAGCGCCGAAGTCCTTCAGATAGGCGCAAGTCTCCTCGTTCAGTTCGGTACCCAGCCATTTGTCCAGCCCCTTCACATAGGGCACATCCTCCATGACCTTCATGCCGACGGCGGAGCCAAGAAGCTGCGCTTCCGGCTTATGCCGGCATTTTACCTCCACGATCCAGCTGGCCTTGCGCCCCTCGTCGGTGAGCAGGCCGAATTCCGGCACAAAGCCGGCGATGGAGCCCATCATCTCGATAATGCCGGAGTTGCGGTTGCAGCGGGCGCCCAGGACGGAGTTGGCGTATACCACGGCGGAGGATTCCGCCCAGGAGAGCACCTCGCCCTTTTCCGGCTTGTTGCCCACCTGATCCATATAGCAGGTGCAGGTGTAGCCATCGTCATTGACAATGCCCAGCTTGCGCAGCTGCTCTTCAAATTTTTCCTGTTCGGTGTACATGAATTTTTTGAACACCAGCTTTTCCAGAAAGGAGCAGGGAACCTCAGGGCCCATGGGCCGGGGATCAGCCGTGAATTTCTGGGTCACCGGCAGGCCGGCCTGAATGAGCTGGTCATAGATGTTGTACACCGGCTTCATGATCTTCAGACCGAAGCTGATGACGGTGTGTCCGTATTTGCTGGTGACAGGAACCATGCGCTCGGCGCCGAAGGTTTCGCCGTACATGACCAGGGTCTTCACGATCTTTGCCATGACTTCGCCTTTTTCGCCGTTGAGCAGCGCCTGCTGCTCGTTTGTCAAATGCATAGGATCACTCCCTTATCCTTTAATTTAATAATATTTTAACAGTCTCCGCGCTGAAAGTCAATGGAACGCAAATGTAAACCAAAAATTAATAATTATCAAGATTTGCGCCATCTGTTGAAATTACGGATATTTGTGTTATAATTTACAAAAATAATTTTATATGGAGGCATCAACAAGCAATGTCAAAGAAACAGTTCAAAGCGGAATCCAAACGCCTGCTTGACCTGATGATCAATTCCATCTACACCAACAAGGAAATCTTCCTCAGAGAGATCATTTCCAACGCATCTGACGCCATCGACAAGCTTTGCTACCTGTCCCTGACGGATGACAAGGTAGGACTTGACCGGTCAGATTACAAAATCGACATTATCATCGACAAGGACGCGCGCACCATTACAGTCCGGGACAACGGCATCGGCATGACCATGGAGGAGGCCGAAAACAACCTGGGCGTCATCGCCAGGAGCGGCTCCTTCAAGTTCAAGGACGAAATGGATAAGGAACAGGCCGGGGAGGACATCTCCATCATCGGCCAGTTCGGCGTGGGCTTCTACTCCGCCTTCATGGTGGCGGACAAGGTAACCGTCATCAGCCGCAAATACGGCTGCGACGAGGGCGTGAAGTGGGAGAGCAGCGGCGCCGACGGCTACTCCGTCACCCCCTGTGAGCGGGAAAATCCCGGCACCGACGTGATCATGCACATCAAGGCCGACACCGAGGAGGAGATTTATGGCTCCTATCTGGAGGTCTGGAAGCTGAAGGCTCTGGTGAAAAAATACTCCGACTATGTGCGCTGGCCCATCAAGATGGACATCGAGCACCAGGAGCGTTTCGAGACCGGCGAGACCGACGACGAGGGCAAGCCCAAGTATGACTACCGTATGGTCACCGAGAACGAGACCGTCAACAGCATGGTCCCCATCTGGCAGCGCAGCAAGAGCGAGGTCACGGACGACGACTGCATCGCTTTCTATAAAGAGAAAAACCACGACCGCAAGGATCCCTGCGCCCTGATCCGCGTCAACGCCGAGGGCACCGTTTCCTACAAGGCCATGTTATTCGTCCCCGGCGAGGAAAATGAGTCCGCTTTCCTGGGCGACAACAAGGGCGGCATCACCCTGTATTCCAACGGAGTGATGATCATGGAGAAGTGCGACAAGCTGGTGCACGACTACTTTGACTTTGTCAAGGGCGTGGTGGACTCTCCCGACCTGTCCCTGAACATTTCCAGGGAAATTCTGCAGCATGACCGCCAGCTGAAGATCATCGGCCAGAACCTGGAGAAGAAGATCAAGGGCGAGCTGGAAAAGCTGCTGCGGGACGACAAGCCCAAGTACGAGGAATTCTTCAAAAACTTCGGTGTCCATATCAAGTGCGGCGTCTGCGACGAGTACGGCCGGTACAAGGACTTTCTGCGGGATCTGCTGATCTTCTATACCTCCGAAGACAGCCAGATCACCCTGAAGGAGTATGTGGAGAACATGCCCGAAAGCCAGGACCGCATCTACTATGCCGGCTCCGACTCCCTCAGACACGCCATGAGCCTGCCTCAGTGCGCCCAGGTTCGCGACAGAGGTTATGAGATCCTCTATCTGACCAGCCCTCTGGACGAGATGGTGCTGGAGTGCCTGCATGACCAGGACGGCAAGAGCTTCTGCAACATCGTCACCGACGATCTGGGCTTCGAGACCGAGGAGGAGAAGAAGGCGGCCGAGGAAAGAGACCTGGAAAATAAGGATATACTTGATTTTGTGAAGGAATCTCTGGGCGGCGGCGTGACCAGGGTCAGGCTGTCCCGCAAGCTCTCCAATCTGCCCTGCTGTCTGACTACCGAGGGCGGCGTGACGTTGGAGATGGAGAAATACTTCCGCCACGGCCCCAGCGAGGAGATGCGGAACATTCGCGCAAACCGGGTGCTGGAGCTGAACCCGGAGCACAGGGCCTTTGCCGCGCTGAAAGAGGCGTTCGAAAACGACAGGGAAAAGGCTGCCAATCTCTCCAAAATTCTGGAGACCATGGCCGAGATGATGGCCGGCTGCGATATTGAGGATCCCGCGGCCTTTGTGGCTCAGGTCAGCGAGCTTTTTTGATAAAAACAAACAATTCTGGAGATAAACCATGGGAAAACGGCTGGGAATCTACATCCATATACCGTTCTGTGCAAGTAAGTGCAGCTACTGCGACTTCTACTCTCTGTCCGGCTGCGACTATCTGATGCCGGAGTATCACGAGGCGCTGCTGGACCATCTTGAGGAGTCCGCACCCTCGATCAAAAAGTACGAAGTGGACAGCATCTATTTCGGCGGCGGCACCCCCAGCTTTTACGGGGCGGACAGGATCGTGGACATTTTCAACACCCTCAAGCTCAACGGCAACGTCCGCACCGACGCGGAGGTGACGGTGGAGTGCAACCCGGACAGCATCAGTCTCAACGCCCTGAAGCTGCTGCGGGAGGAGGGGGTCAACCGTATCTCCCTGGGCGTGCAGGCGTCCGACAACAACCTGCTGAAGCTGATCGGACGCCGGCACAATTTCCAGCAGGCCCAGCGGGCGGTATATAACGCCAGAAAGGCCGGCTTTGACAATGTGAGCGTGGATTTGATCTACGGCCTGCCCAGCCAGACCAAGGGCGACTGGGCGGACACCCTGGCCAAGGTGGTGGAGCTCCATCCCGAGCATATCTCCTGCTACGGGCTTAAGCTGGAGCCGGGGACGGAGATGTACCGGAACTATAACGGCTCTCCCATCCTGCCCGACGAGGATGAGCAGGCGGACATGTACTGCTACGCCGCCGAAATGCTGGATCGCTACGGCTACAAGCAGTATGAGATCTCCAATTTCTGCGCGCCGGGCTTTGAGTCCCGGCACAACCTGAAATACTGGAATCTGGACGATTATATGGGCTTCGGCCCCGGCGCCCACTCCTGCGTGGGCAACCTGCGATACAGCTTTATCAGAGATTTGAAGCAGTATATCTCCGGCGTGGACCGGAAGGTGAGCATTATCGATGAGTATGAAAACATTGACCCGCTGGAACGGGCGGTGGAGTACATAATGCTCGGCATGCGCACAACCCGGGGAATTTCGGAGCATGACTACCGCGTCCGCTGTCAGTGCGACTGGCGGCCGGTTTACCAGGCCCTGCTGGCTTTCCGGCAGAAGGGCTGGGCGGTGGAGGAGGAAGGCCGCTGGCACTTTACGGTGCCGGGCTTCCTGATCTCCAATACATTGATCGGTATTCTGCTTGAGGCCCAGGCCAGCGGCAGGATCGAGGGAACGCCCTGGCTGGGCGAGGCTTTCCGGGCGGAAGAGAAGATCAGCGTCCCCAAAAGCGAGGAAGAGCTTTTTACGGAACTGTACAAAAGGCAGATCAGCGAGGACAAGTAAGTGGAAGAGAAAAAGAATAAGGAAAAAAAGGTAAAAGAGAAAAAAGTCAGAGAAAAAAAGGATAACCAGCAGCAAACGCAGCAAGCGCCGCAAGTGCAGGAAAAGAAGGAAAAGACCGGCAGGAGCAGCAAAAAGGCGGTCATCATCCTTTCGGTTGTGCTGGCTGTGCTGGTCCTTCTGGCAGGGGCGGCCGTTTTTGCCGGACGGCAGATCACCCTGAGCCAGACCAATCTGCCCAATGTCTATGTGGGCGGAATTTATGTGGGCGGCATGACCAAGGAGGAGACCCGCGCCGAGCTTGACCGGCAGCTTTGGGATAAATCCGTCAGTGCAACGCTCACCGTGGAGCTGCCGGTGGACGTGAGCTTCCGGGTGGACTACACCAAATCCGGAGCCAACCTTACTGCCGAAAAGGCGACCGAGGCGGCCTACCGTTACGGGCATGACGGCAACTGGCTGGAGAACCTGTTTACTTATATCATAGGCCTGATCAAGCCTGAGGATGTGAGCCAGGAAGAGCCGGTCTTCGACGAAAGCTACATCACAAAGCAGATGGATTCCGGCATTGAAAAGTACAACAAGCGCATGGCTGACTTGACCGGCTATGAGATCGACGAGGAGAATTCTCTGCTGGTACTGGTAAAGGGGGCCGGGCAGGTTGAGATCAATGCAGAAGATCTGTACGGGCAGATCGTGCAGGCCCTGCTGGATAAGCAGACAGAGTTAAGCTATACCGTGCCGGAGACCCAGGTTGCTATGCCCGATTTTCAGGCAATGTACGAGGAACTGTCCGCAACGCCGGCTGATGCCTACTACGATAAGGAGACCGACAGCGTCGTCCCCGAAGTGCGGGGCGTGGAATTTGACGTGGAGCGGGCAAAGAGCCTTTGGAACGCTGCTGCTGCTACGGAGAGAATAGAGATTCCCGCAGAGCTGTTGGAGCCGGAGATCACGGAGGAGAGCCTGAAAACCCTGCTTTTCCGGGATAAGCTGGGCGCCTGCACCACCTATTACTACGGCAGTACCGCCAGCCGCATCAACAATATCGACCTGGTGGCACAAAAGCTCAACGGACTTGTGCTCATGCCCGGGGAGGACTTTTCTTATAACGGCTATGTGGGCCAGCGCACCGAGGAAGCGGGCTTCCAGTACGCCGGGGCCTATAATAACGGCCAGGTGGTCCAGGAGGTGGGCGGAGGAATTTGCCAGGTGTCCTCCACACTGTACTATGCCACCCTTTGTGCGAATCTCGAGACGGTGGAGCGCACCTGTCATACCTTTATCGTAACCTACCTGCCCAGAGGATTGGATGCCACCGTGAGCTGGCCCGGGCCGGACTTCAAGTTCAGAAATAACCGGGACTACCCCATCAAGATCCTGGCCTGGACCGATCAGGAAAACAAGGCGCTGACCATTGAAATCTGGGGCAGCAATATTGACGGCACCTATGTGGAGCCCAAGTCGTCCTGGTGGGCCGTCTACGACAAGACCTATCCTGATGTGCAGGTGGGCTGGGGCGCGTTCTCCATGAGGTATCTCTATGACAAGGACGGAAATCTGATCGAGAAGATCGACGAGTGCAACAGCCTTTATGATCTGCATGACTATGAGATCAAATGGCCTGAGGGTGTGACGCCTCCTGGCGAAGAAGAAACCGGCGGAGATTCCGGCAGCGGAGATTCCGGCAGCGGAGAAACCGGTGGAGGCGGCTCCGGCAGCGGAGATTCCGGCGGGGATACTGGTTCCGGCGATGACGTGATCATCGTGGGTTGAGTATAGATTTCAGTTTTGAGGAGAGAAGAGCATGGAAGAGAAAAAAACCTTTTATATTACAACACCGATATACTATCCTTCAGATAAGCTGCATATCGGCCATACCTACTGCACCGTGGCCACCGACGCCATCGCCAGATACAAGCGCCAGTGCGGCTATGACGTGATGTTCCTTACCGGCACCGACGAGCACGGCCAGAAGATCGAGGAAAAGGCCAAGGCCGCCGGCGTCACGCCCCAGGCGTTTGTGGACAGGATCGTCACCGGCGAGGGCGGCATTCTGGATCTGTGGAAGCTGATGAACATCTCCAACGACCGTTTCATCCGCACCACCGACGACTACCATGTGGAGGCCGTTCAGCGCATCTTCAAGAAGATGTACGACAAGGGGGACATCTATAAGGGTGCATACAAGGGCAAATACTGCACGCCCTGCGAGAGCTTCTGGACCGAGAGCCAGCTGAAGGACGGCAAATGCCCCGACTGCGGCCGTGAGGTCCACGACGCGGAGGAGGAGGCCTACTTCTTCCGTCTGTCCAAGTACGCAAAGCCCGTGCAGGAACTGCTGGAGAGCGGCAGCTTCCTGGAGCCGGCCAGCCGCGTCAACGAGATGGTGAACAACTTCATCAAGCCCGGTCTGGAGGACCTGTGCGTCTCCCGTACCAGCTTCACCTGGGGCATTCCCGTGGATTTTGATCCGGGCCATGTGGTCTATGTCTGGGTGGACGCACTGTTCAATTACTGCACCGCCATGGGTTTTCTCAACGACAAGTATGATGATTACGACAAGTACTGGCCCGCCGACGTGCACATCGTGGGCAAGGAGATCGTCCGTTTTCACTCCATTATCTGGCCCGCCATGCTGATGAGCATGGAGATGCCCCTGCCCAAGAAGGTCTACGGCCACGGCTGGCTGGTGATCGACGGCGGCAAGATGTCCAAGTCCAAGGGCAACGTGGTGGATCCCTATGTGCTGGCGGATATGTTCGGCGTGGACGCCCTGCGCTTCTTCCTGCTGCGCACCTTCCCCTTCGGCTCCGACGGCAACTTCTCCAATGAGCTGCTGATCAGCACCATCAACACGGACCTTGCCAACGATCTGGGCAACCTGGTCTCCCGCACCACCGCCATGGTGGAGAAATACTTCGGCGGCGCCCTGATCGCGGAGAGGGAAGCCGATCCCATCGATGACGAACTGGTGGAGATGATCCGCTCCACCAAGGGAAAATACGCAAAGCAGATGGACGCTCTGCAGCTCCATCTGGCCCTGGAGGAGGTGTTCAGGCTCATCCAGCGTGCCAACAAGTACATCGACGAGTGCGCTCCCTGGGTGCTGGCAAAAGACGAGAGCAAAAAGCCCCGTCTGGCCTCTGTCATGTATAATCTGCTGGAGGCTCTGCGGGTGTCTCTGGTGATGCTGACTCCTTTCATCCCCCAGAGCTGCGAGAAGGCTTTTGCCCAGATCGGCGCCTCCGGCAAGGCCGTTTCCTGGGAAAAGGCCGGCGAATACGGCGTTCTGCCTGCCAACGTCACCGTCCATAAGGGTGAGACTCTCTTCCCCCGCATCGACATGGCCAAGGCCCTGGAGGAGCTGGAGAAGCGGGAACACGCCAACGACGCGCCCAAGGCCAAGCCGGTCCTGCCCGATGTGAGCATCGACGAGTTTGCCAGGTGCGACATGCGGGTCTGCAAGGTCCTGACCTGCGAGGCGGTGAAAAAGTCCGAAAAGCTGCTGAAATTCACCCTGGACGACGGCAGCGGCAGCCCCAGGCAGATCCTCTCCGGCATCCACAAGTTCTATGAGCCTGAGGAGCTGGTAGGCAAGACCGTGGTGGCTATTCTGAACCTGCCCCCCAGAAAGATGATGGGCCAGATGTCCAACGGTATGCTGCTCTCCGCCGTCCGTGAGGTAAACGGTCAGGAGGAGCTGCACCTCATCATGCTGGATGACAGCGTCCCCGCCGGCAGCCAGCTCTGCTGAAAAGAATAAAAGATCAACAAGGCGGCGCGAAAGCGCCGCCTTGAACGTTTATGTTTTGCCCCTAAATCACGCTGCCGTCGGTGAGATTGATCATCAGCAGGGCGTGCTCACCGCTGTCATCCCCCATAATCAGCTCCATGGGGGATTTGCTGACACCCTCAATGATGCCCGTCACCTTCAATTCGCCCCGGAAGCTGATGACAGGGACCAGAAGATAATCTGTGCCCTCGGTTTCCTTCCGCGCAAAGCCCACCGTGATGGAATCGAAGTCCACGCTGCATTGACTGATATCCACAGGCAGGTCCCCAAAGCTTCTCATCTCCCGGTCTGCCGTGTAATCAAACAGGTCGCTGTACTCCCAGGCGCGCATGGTGTCAGATACGAACTGCCGGAGCTCTTCCTCACCCATCAGCGAAACAGCCTCTTCCGTATATTCCACCACTTCAGCGGCGCCCTGATATTCAAACCGGATAAGTCTGCCCTCGTTACTGAAGTACAAGCTTACACTCTCACAGTAATAATCCTGACCGTAAAACGGAGAACCGTCCACATCCTTAATTGCATCCTGCTTTACCACCGGATAACCGGCATAGATGGGCTGCCCCTCCACGGCGATCAGCCAACTGTTGTCGCTGTCCCAGCCGATGCGGTTTTCTGCACGGAGCTGCCAGTCTCCCAGCCCCATATCAGAGAGCAGTCCGGCGGCCTTGGCAAGGGCTCCGTTCAGCTCCTGCTCCGTCGCAGGCTCCTGCGCGCATAGTCCCAGCCCCCGGATCCAGTCATTATACCCCTCGCTGTTGAAGCCGCCGAGACCCTCGGGCGCGTTGAGAAATATACTGACGCTGTGGTTGCAGAAGCCCTCCCGCTCATAGTTGCTGGCCCAGAGCTGGTAGGGGATGCCGTCCACGGTGGCAGTGGCCCTCAGATCCGCCTGAATGCCGTAGGGGATGTCGTCGGTGTAGGAAAGGTCGGCATCGGCGTAGTCATGGAAAACGTAGTGCTCCATGGGCCAGAATTTCCACTGACAGGGGACCGGAGAAGGGGTGCCAGAGGCGTTGGCATAGGCGTTGCGGTAATATTCCAGAAGCTCCATTCTGGCCTGACGCACATCCTCCAAAATCACATCGCTGATATCTTCCCCGTAGTTGGCTTTGATGGCCTCGTCCGTGACACCCTTCTCCATGGCGGCAATGCGCTCCAGAATCTCCGCCCGGCTCAGTTCTTCGGAGTATTCATACAGCGTAGCATCGCCGAAAGCCGCCAGGGCGATCTGCTGAACCATCTGAACGGAGATGCTTTTCGGCCTTATGCGAAGAATGGGCATGGTCTCCGGGAGGGGGCCAGCCTTTTCTGTGTGGATGCTCACCTGAATCAGACCGTTATCTGTGGTAAATTCACTGTTAACCTGCGCTGTTTCGATGGTACCGGCAGTAGCCGCTTCCGCACTTGGGGCAGAGGGGACTTCCGCCGAAATCTTCCCACCGCAGGCGCAGAAACTGAGGCCCAGTATCAAAAGCATCAGCACGGATAAAATACGTTTCATGTGTTCTCTCCTCTCAGCATCGCCAGGATCTCCCCGGGGTCAGAGAGTGACGCCACGGCTTCAAAATCGATCCTGTCCGTGAAGTTTTCCAATGCGGCGATATCATCCACGCCGCCGTACCACACCCGCAGCGTTACCGTGGCGGCGTCGCCGCTATAAAAGACAAGGGCCCATTCATCGTTCTCGCGCACGGCAATGCTGAGGATATTGCCCCGGGCGTTTGCATACTCCCATTCTTCATATTCATCCGTGCTGCCTGACGCCAGATCGTCGGCGGGAAGGGCGCCTTGCCGCTCCAGATAAATATAATAGGAAAAACCGATCCCGGCGGCCCCTTCAATAAAAGCGGAGAAGGAGCCGTCCTCGTATATGCCGTATTCCCGGGGAACACCGGGGAACGCCGTATGTTTTGTGTGCAGCTTCAGATCATACTTCTCCGCGATCTTCTGAAGCCTGGCCCACATCTCTCCGTCCCAGACCTGATAGAGACGGCAGATCTCCTTTGTCTCCTCATCGGGAGCAAAGCTGCGCTCCAGATCCCGCCAATCATAATAGGCTTTGCCCTGCTCCAACTGCTCTGCGGCCATCTGGTCGGCGTAGCTGCCCTTGAAGGCCAACCATTCGGCCGCCGCCCGGTATTCGGGCGAGCCGTTGACGCCGCTGAGAGAGAGGTAATTTCGATGATGCACCGTCCGCAGGTCACGCAGGGTCTTTTCCGTCTCTTCAGAGATAACGGCGCTCTGCTGTGTGGGAGCAGGATCAAGGATCAGCCGCTCCTGCAGCCCGAAAAGCCCGGCGGCATAGGCGGTGACTGTGAGCAGGCCCATGATCACCGCCGCGATCAGCGCCGCTCGTATGAAATTTTTGCGGGAAATGGAGATGCGTTTTTCCCCTGACCCCGCCAAAAGTTTATCCACAGCAAAAACATAGGCAGGATCGATCTCACCAAAGGCGTCAAAGAACTGATTTTTGGTCATTGTAATCCCTCTTTCTCAAGATACTTTAAAAGGCGGATACGGGTACGGCGCAGCTTTGTCAGTACCGTGTTCTGCTTCCTGTTGAATTTTAAGGCGATCTCCGCCGCGGTTAAGCCGTACCAATACCGGGCCACGAACAGGTTCCGCTCTGTCTCCGGCAGGCCGGCCAGAAAACCGTTAAAGGCGCGGATCAATTCCCGATCCTCTACGGTTTTTTCCACGCTCCAGGAGGAGGGGATACATTCGGCCAACTCGTCGATGGCCAGAAGAGCCTCGTCTCCGCCCCTCTTTTCCGCCCGCCTTGCGCGCAGGCGGTCGATGGAGATGCGCCGGGTGAGCGTTCCCAGATAGGCTCTGAGATTTTGCGGCTGAGCAGGCGGAATGCTTTCCCACGCGGCAAGCCAGGTGTCGTTTACGCTCTCCTCCGAATCGGAGGGATCTTTCAGAATCCCGTTTGCCACACGATAGCAATAGCGCCCGTAGGCGGTCTGGCTTTCCTTTATGGCCTGCTCTGACCGCCTGAGGTACAGAGCGATAATCGAGGTGTCTGTCATGTTTCAGCCTCCTTCACCCCAAAGGTCGTATTCCCCCGGGGAAATATTTCACTTCAGAAAAATTTTATGGGCATAAGCTCTCTTTGTCAATCTACGTGCAGCGGGCAGAAGGATTAACAGATTGTTCACGGGAAAAACGGCTTTTTGCTTGTGACAGGCGCAAAATAGTGGTATAATACTACTTTAGAGAAAAAAATAAACCATGGAGGGACAAACCATGACAAAAATAGACATTTTCTCAGGATTTCTGGGCGCAGGCAAGACCACCCTTATCCGTAAGCTGATTGCGGAGGGATACAAGGGGGAAAAACTTGTCCTGATCGAAAACGAATTCGGCGAGATCGCCATTGACGGCGGCTTCCTGAAGGACGCCGGGGTGGAGATCACCGAGATGAACTCCGGCTGCATCTGCTGCACCCTGGTGGGCGACTTCACCAAGGCCCTGAAAAAGGTGATGGAGGATTTCGCCCCCGACCGCATCATTATCGAGCCTTCCGGCGTGGGCAAGCTGTCCGACGTGGCCAAGGCCGTGGAGAAGGTGGAGGGAGCCCATATCGGCGCCAGGGTCACCGTGGTGGACGCCGGTAAGTGCCGCATGTATATGCGCAATTTCGGCGAATTTTTCAACGACCAGGTGGAAAACGCCGACCTGATCGTTCTCAGCCGCACCGATACTGCCGGAGAGGGCAAGATCCTTGTGGCAACCGAACTGCTCAAGCATCTCAATCCCCGCGCCAGCCTGATCACTACCCCCTGGGCCCAGCTCAGCGGCGAACAGATCCGTGAGGCCATGGATCACAACGCCCTGCATGAGGAGCTGGAGCACATGGAGCATGAGCATCACCACCACGACGATGACGACCATGATGAGCATGATGAGCATGAACATCACCATCATCACCATGACCACGATCACGATCATGACGATGACGACCATGATGAGCATGAGCATCACCATCATCACCACGACCACGACCATGAGCACGGCGAGGGCTGCGCCTGCGGCTGCCATGATCACGACCACGAGCATCACCACCATGCCGACGAGGTCTTCGTCAGCTGGGGCACCGAGACGCCCCGCAAGTTCAGCGAAGCAGAGCTGCGCGCCATTCTGGACGCTCTGCAGAACGAGGAAAAGTACGGCCTTGTGCTCCGGGCCAAGGGCATTGTGGACGCAAGCGACGGGGAGTGGATCTACTTTGACTATGTCCCCGGCGAGACCGACGTCCGCCGCGGCGGCGCGGCTGTGACCGGGCGCTTCTGCGTCATCGGATCCAAGCTGAACGAACAGGCGCTGAAGGAGCTGTTTAAGGTTGAGTAAAACAAAAGACGTACCCGTCTATCTGTTCACAGGTTTTCTGGAGGCGGGCAAGACCAAGTTTATTCAGGAGACGCTGGAGGACCGCCGCTTCTGCAACGGCGAACGCACCCTGCTGCTGGTCTGCGAGGAGGGGGAGGAGGAATACGCCCCCGACCAGTTTGCGGACAAGAGCGTGTTTATCCGCGTGGTGGAGAGTCAGGACCAGCTCACCGGCGAGAATCTCAGCCGCTGGCTGAGGGATACAAAGGCCGAGCGGGTGGTCATTGAATATAACGGCATGTGGATGCTGGACCTGCTGTACAGCGCCATGCCCGAGGGCTGGATGGTCTATCAGGAGTTCATGTTTGCCGACGCGGGCACCTTTGTCACCTATAACAATAACATGCGCCAGCTGGTGTATGACAAGCTGAAAAGCTGTGAGCTGGTGGTATTCAACCGCTTCAACGGCACTATGGACAAAATGGAGTACCACAAAATCGTCCGGGCCGTCTCCCGCCGCTGCGACATCGCCTATGAATATGTGGGCGGCAAGGTGGAGTATGATGACATCCAGGATCCCCTGCCCTTTGATCTGAACGCCCCCATTGTGGAAATCGGGGACGACGATTATGCCGAGTGGTACAGGGACATGTCCGAGGAACCGAAAAAATACGAGGGCAAGACTGTCCGCTTCAAGTGCCGCGCCCTGGTGCGGAAAAAGCTGCCGGAAAAGACCTTTATCGTGGGACGCCATGTAATGACCTGCTGTGTGGAGGATATCCAGTTTGCGGGCCTTGTGTGCCAGTGGGACGCCGCGGACACCGTAAAGGACGACTCCTGGATGATCCTGACGGCCAGAATCAACTTCCGCTTCCACCGGGCCTACGGCAAAAAGGGCCCAGTGCTTAGCTATATCGACGCCACCCTCTGCGACGCGCCGGAGCAGCCTGTGGCGACGTTCTATTAATTCCAAAGTGAGGCCAGAATGAGATATAAATGCCTTGTCTTTGACCACGACGACACTGTGGTCAACAGCACCGCTACCATACATCATCCCAGCTTTCAGCAGTATCTTGACCGGTACCGCCCGGGTATGAGCTGCAGTCTGGAGAAATACTTCCTGCGCAATTTTGATCCGGGCTTTATCCCCATGTGCCGGGAGGATTACGCCATGACAGACGCGGATCTGGACATTGAAGTTCGTTTCTGGCAGGATTATGTGCAGGGGCACACCCCCGCTGCCTACCCGGGCATCCGGGAGATCATGCTCCGCCAAAGAGCGGAGGGCGGGCTGATCTGCGTGGCCTCTCACTCCCTGGAGGAGAATATCCGCCGGGACTATGAGGCAAACGATCTGCCCCAGCCCGATCTGGTGTTCGGCTGGGATCTGCCCGTAGAGCAGCGCAAGCCCAATCCCTTTTCCCTGCAGGAGATCATGCGCATCTACGGTCTGAAGCCGGGGGAGCTGCTGATGATCGACGATCTGAAGCCCGGCTTTGACATGGCGGCAAGCTGCGGCGTGGACTTTGCCGCTGTGGGCTGGGCCAACGATATCGACGAGATCGAACGTTTCATGCGGCAAAACTCCCGTTACTATTTTAAAACGGTGGAAGAGCTGAACACATTTCTCGGCTGAGCCGGGAGGGAGGACTTACAATGGCCGCTGTGCTTTACATTGTGGTACCCTGCTACAATGAGCAGGAGGTACTGCCCATCACTGCACCGATGTTTCTACAAAAGATCAAAGACCTTGCCGCTGCCGGGAAGATCAGCGATGAAAGCCGGGTGCTCTTTGTCAACGACGGCAGCAGGGACAGGACCTGGGAGATCATCTCCGCCCTGGCCGAAGAGGACGAGCATTATATCGGCATCAGCCAGAGCCGGAACCGGGGCCACCAGAACGCGGTGCTGGCAGGACTGATGGAGGCAAAGGACCGCTGCGACATCACCATCTCCATCGACTGCGACGGGCAGGATGACATCAACGCCATGGACAAAATGGTGGACGAATATCTGGGCGGCTGTGAGGTGGTCTATGGTGTCCGGGAAAGCCGGGATACCGATACCTTCTTTAAAAGAGCGACTGCCCAGGGCTTTTACAAATTCCTCTCCGCCATGGGGGCGGAGGTGGTCTACAACCACGCGGACTACCGTCTGATCAGCTCCCGGGTTCTGCAGGAGTTTGCCAACTTCAAGGAAGTGAACCTGTTCCTTCGGGGCATGATCCCTCTGGTGGGCTTTAAGAGCACCTGCGTGGGCTATTCCCGGGCCGAGCGCATTGCCGGGGAGAGCCATTATCCGCTGAAAAAGATGCTGGCCCTGGCGGTGGACGGCATCACCAGCCTCTCTGTAAAGCCCCTGCACATGATCACCGGCTTTGGCGTGCTGGTGGCCTTTGCCAGCTTCATTGGCGTCATCTGGGCCATTGTCACCGCTCTGATGGGCAAGACCGTGGCAGGCTGGGCCAGCACCACCTGCATCGTCTGCTTTGTCAGCGGCGTACAGCTGATCTGCCTGGGCATTATCGGTGAGTATATCGGGAAGATCTATATGGAGACCAAGCAGCGTCCCCGGTATATCATCAGTGAGCGCACCTGGGAAAAGAAAAAATAAATCAAGTCATCCTGAATGCAGCGAAGGATCCCGTAAACAGGGCGTTAGACCATGAATACGGGATCCTTCGTTGTTTTGTTCCTCGGGATGATGCTTTTACAAGCTCTGGGTTTTGGCGAGCTGCCGGTTCTTGTAATCCGCGTCGCCGGTGACCTCTTTCAAAATCTCCAGCTCCTGCGGCAAAGCAGCCTGCTCCAGACCCTCGCCGTACACAAACATCACGGCCTTTTCGTCAGAGAAGGGGTAGATGTCGATCTCAAAGCGTTTGCCCGCAAAGTTGAAGCGGTATTTGGTCTTTCGCACGGGGTGCAGGCTCATGTCGCACTCCATCAGATAGGAGACGTAATCCTTTTCGGATATGGGCCGCTCGATGACCCAGCGTTTGCCCTCCTCGCTGAGGCGCTTCTCGGTGTAAAAGTAGAGATAGTCCTTGCCGCCCTTCTGCTGGCGGATGCGCCGCTCTACCCCCGGCTTGGTCTGGACAAGGTAGGTCTGCATCATCTCCACAGGGACGGCATCATAATCCGCTGTCAGCTTCTCCACATCCGGCATGCGGATCAGATACTTCCGCTTCTCCGCATCCGGCGCGGGGCGGCCCAGAATACGGTAGATCTCTCCGATGGCCCGGTTGATCTTGTCCTCAAAGGCCACGGAGTTGTCGATAATATGCAGGGAGGGATGGGCACTCCAGGCCCGAAGGGTCCTGTCGTCCATCTCCCGGGCTTCCTCCACGCTCTCGTAGCGGGCGGCGTTGCCGTAATTGTAGGCAAATTCAGCGCCCTTGGCGCAGGTCACCAGATGCAGCACCGCGTCGTAGCCGGAGAGCAGCTCGTCCTCCGTAACGCCGAAGCTGGACAGGACATGGGTAAATTCCTCGTCGGTGATGTAGGCTTTATCGTCCAGCACCGCCCGGTCATAGATGATCAGAACGTTTTCCTCCGGCACGGTCTCCGCACCGCGCAGGGCCAGCTTCTCCTTGTGGAGCTGGTCACCGATCACAAAATACTGAAAATCCAGCATGGACATGCAGCCCTCAAAGGGGCCCAGACCGAAGCCGGAGATCAGCTCCGTAGCCGTTTCCGGGATGGTGATGACCTTCCAACCCTCCTCCTGCTTGAACTCCTTCAGGATGCGGCTGATCAGCGTGGTCTTGCCGGCGGCCGGTCCGCCGGTCAAAACAATGCGGCTTATGTTTTTGGCCATATGTATCGCTCCCATGTTTTTATTTCATATGGATAATCATATCATCTCATCCGGCTTTTTTCAATAAGCATCCCGAATGGGGTGAACGAAAGTTGAAAAACCAGGAAATTTGTCCCAAAAAGACAATTTTACAGGGAAATTGGAGCCTAAGTGGGGAATTAATACCGGAAAACGGCGCAATATTAAGCCAAATTAGAGCGTAAATACTTGACGAAAAGACTTGGAAGATGTATTATTAGCTTGCGGTATAGTATTTTGCCGTTTAAAACCGTAATTCTGATTCTATTTACATAGAATGGAGGAAAATTGATGAGTTTGATACCTGAGGTAAAGTGCCGCCGCTGCGGAGAGAGCTTCTCTTCACTGCGCAGCCGCTGCCCCAACTGCGGAACCCGCCGCGTAAGCCAGAGCGGGCGCACTCCGGCAGCCACCCCCGGCACAGTCAGAGGAACCGAAGCCTACGAACGCGCAGCCGTGAATACCAAGTGGCAGCTGATTTTTGGCCTTATCCTTGTGGTCGCGGTAATCTTGGCCGTCATCGTCATGGTTTCCACCGGCCTGAACGGCGCGGACGCTCCTGCGGCAAAGGCTACGCCCACTCCCGCAGCCGAAAGCGCAGCGCCCACCCCGCCCCCCGCACCGACGCCCACACCCACCCCGCCGCCCAATGTGGAGAAAATCTCCTTCCAGTACTATGGCACTCCCTTGACCGAGTTTACCATCAAGGTGGACGAGGTTGTTCCCATCACCGCAATCGTAACGCCCACAGATATTTCGGACAAGGTCACCTGGAGCGTGGATCCGGATAACGAGCAGTATGTGGAGCTTACCGTCGATCCGGAGAACGGAAACAATTGTGAAGTCAAGTGTGTCGCCAAGATCCCGGCAGGCGGCATGAAGCTCTATGCCGAGCTGTTCGGTCAGAAGGGCGAGATCATCATTTACGGCGGAGGCTGATAAAGCGCCGTCATACAGAAGAAAAAGGGCTGCTTCAGAAAGAGCGGCCCTTTTTCCCGCTTTTTTGAAAAAATACTTGACAAGATGGAGATTTTGCGCTAAAATAATCTGGCTGGTGAGGCATGGACGATTGGCGCAGCTGGTAGCGCATCCGCTTGACGTGCGGGAGGTCACAAGTTCGAGTCTTGTATCGTCCACCACTGAAACCTGAACGAAAAGTTCAGGTTTCTTTCTTTTTTTGCATTTTCCGCCACTTTTGCGTCCGAAAAGTTCACAAATTGAGAAATGAAGAAAAAGCAGTAACCATGCAAAAGTCATGGCACATTCAAAAATGGTCACTTTTTCGGCGTTTTCAGCCTCTAAAAGTTACCTAAAAACCGCGTTACAAGTTTTTTGCTTGTATCGTGGTTCCTATGGACTCCTGTTCAAGTTTTGCAGGACTTCAATATGACTTCCTAACAACTTTGATTTGACTTTTTACAGCTCTGAAAGAGCTTGCATGTAACTCTCCATTCGGTCCGCACTGTTTCTCTTCATCTCTTCGGTTACATGACCATAAACATCCAAGGTAAAGGCGGCTGTCGCGTGCCCCAAATTACCTTGGATTGTTTTTATATCATCCCCATTTTTGATGGCGATAACAGCGTATTGATGGCGCAGATCATGAAAGCGCAGCTCAGGACAACCCATCTTTTTGACAATCCGCTTGAAGCAATCGTAGACTGTTCGATAGGACAGGAATCCGCCCTTTGCATTGGTGAAGACAAGGTTTGTCTTTTCCCATTCAGTCGCAGCGGCCTCCATGAGCAACTGCTTCTGCTTCTGGAACTTGAATAGACGAACGACAGAAGGCGAAATGGCGAGCGTTCGGCGCTTGTCGTTTTTTGTCGAAGAGAAGAAATACTTCCCGCCCTTCTGCTTCTCCTTTGTGAGCTGCTGCTTCACAGTCAGGATGCCGCGCTTCATGTCAACGCAATCCCAAGTCAGCCCCAGGATCTCCCCTTCACGCAAGCCTGTAAAAAGAGTGATTTTGTAAAGATACTCATGGGGATGGTCTTTGATGCGCTCCATGAAGGACATGATCTGCGAATCCTCCATTGGGACAACCTCTTTCTTTCTGACTTTTGGCAACCTACAGGCAGAAGAGGGATTGCTTTGTAGCACCCCTGTATTAACTGCTTGTTCGAGAGCCTGATGCAGAACCCCATGAATGCAGCGGATTGTTTTGGGCGAAAGCGGTTTCTTTCCAGAAGGCGGATGCAGCAGATGGTTATAAAACTGCTGAACGATGGTCGTTGTCAGCTCATCCAAATGGTATTTCCCCAAATGCGGCAGAATGTACAGAGATATATCCTGTCCATAAAGGTATGCGGTGGATGCTTTGACACCTTCCAGGTATTCGTTCTTCCATGTTTCCAGCCATGCTTGAAGTAAGAGAGAATCGGACTTCTCTTCCTTGACTGGCTCGATCTCACAGCTCCGCATCTTTCTCAGGACTTCTTCGCGCGTCGCGCCTGTGAAGGTTTTCATGATTTGCTGTCTTGTGCTCGGATCATAAGAGAGCGTCATCCGCCCTTCCCAATACTCGTAAATTGAACCATCCTTTCTTTTGCGTTCTTGTTTTCTGATGGACCCCAGCCCATTAGTTGAATGATTGATGGATTGCTTGGTGGTCATTTTTCACTCCAATCCGCCAACATTCTTCAACGAAAACATGATACAAGTTTTGCACTGATCAGTCAAGAAAAAGTGCTTTTTTACGAACTTTTCAGGCACTTAAATACGAACTAATGATAAATAATCGCAATTATCCGCATGTTTCAAGGATAATGTGATTCGTATTTCTCCAATAATACGAACTTCCGCAAAAAAATAAAGCCGCAAGAAGCATTTGAGCATCTTGCAGCTTTACACTGTCTCTGTTTTTGGTTTTTATGTTCTGTCTCTGAAATCGGTGGAGCGGGTTGCCGCTGCGATCTCAGAAGCGTTGAAAGTGCACTTTCAATACAGAGCTGTCACGCGCTTCAAATAGTTCGCGTAACGCTCTGCTATTTCAGGTGTGCCGAGCTTGATGCTTTCACCGAAGCCGCATACCCAGCCATAAAACTGATGATTGATTTCCACAATCGGCTCGCAGACAAAATGCTCTTCATCGACCCATTCGAAGTAAACGCCTTTTGTGCCGAAGCGGTCAATCATCGTGTCCAGAAGGCTTCCCTCGCAGATGAGCTTTACACGCTGTTTCTTTGTGTTTATCATCATGCCGAAGTTGCATTGCGCATAGTTCGACAGATCCAAGGCAGCAAACTCTTCATCACAATCGCGCGGCTCGCCTGTCAGTGTCACTTCTTTGATGCGGTCAACGCGCCACGCGCCAAGGCGTTTGCCATTGTACGCGAAAAGATAATAGTTCCCATCGTTTATCATGAGTTTGTAGGGGCTGAGCGTCAGGGTCTTTTCGGTGGGGCGAATGCCCTCCTTCTTCATAACGCGCTTTATATAGACGATTTTGATTTTCTCAGGCTCGTGATGATTCACACCTGAGCCGCGCCGCATGGCGTCATTGATTGCTTCCAGATTCCGCAAAACAGCTTTGTTCGCGGTCTTTACGCGGTCGGTCAAGAAAGCATCGTGCTTAATTTTTTCCTTCTGATGCTCGCTTGCGTATTCACAGATCACATCATCAATCAGGTGGTTAGACTGGCTCTCTGTCAGGAAACGCGAGGAATAAGCGCATTCCGCCAAGAGGCGAAGATCTAATAGATCGTACTTATGCTGCTTTACATAATAGCCCTTCTCTTTCCTGCCGAGGTCTTTATACACGATGGTTTTTGCCTCTTCCGCAAGCTCGGGATCGTCTAAATCCTCCTTTGCCTCTTTCATCGTGCAACCTTGATCCAGCATGTACAGCGCTTTGTTGATTTCATCAATGTCTGTATAAATGCTGCGGCGCTCAGCATAGATTCCCATTCCGTCAAGCTCGGCGGCAATCTGGTCTGCGCTCATTACATGGTCTTCATCGGTGTGCTGCATGAGAATTTGAAGGACAAGATAGGGTTTTAGCCGCTGATTTTTTTTTCTGCCGTGGCCACCATCCAGACTGTCATCCTCTTCTGGAATCACTTTTTTATCCTTCGCCATTGCTGCTTTCCTCCTGCTGTTCATTTTCTTTGCGTTCCTGCTCTTCCATGAAGAGGAAGAAGCCCAGCTCGTCCATGTCCACAAAAACCGCCTCCACAGCCATTTTAGCATACCAAGAGGCGGAAGAAAAGATTGTGTTTTCACGCGAGGCGTGATATTATGTATGTGCGACACAATCACATAAAAGCGACACGAAAAGGGAATGATGTTTTTTACCTCTTGGTAAAAACGCATTCTCCACTTTGCATTCCCTTGGAGTGTCAAAGATTGTGTCGCAGCAAACGGAGCTCTGCGTTTTTCGTGCGTGGTTCCGTTTGGGCCACGCACTTTTTTACTAAAATGAAGGGAGAGAGCAAACATGACTGAGAAAGAAAAAATTGTTCAGGAGCTAAGGAAAACGATAGAAGAAGATAATGAAAAGATTAGCAAAATGAGCACTTCGATTACAGCATCATATATGTGCGCAAATGACTATCCTCTTCAGAGAAGCAAGTTCGAAGAGATGGCACATAAGAAAGAAAAAGAGCGTGACGCTTTAAAAGCAAAGGTCCAATGGAGAGAATCTGTATTGAGAAAGTACAATTGCACCTAAGACTTGAAGAAGAGAAATGAGGTATAACAATGGAGATTCTGTTATTTTTTTTAGTTGGAATAGTGCTGCTGATTGTTATTGCTAAAGCAGAAAGTGTGCAGAAAGCAAATGATGCAAATGATGCAAAAGAAAACCAATCTGGAAGCTCAGACTATATTTATAAACGCAATGAAGTAAGGGGAGAGATTGGCGGAACGAACTTAGATAGATTTTATATCGAAAGCGTTCTTTCTGGATGTGATGAGGTTGGACAGCTTGATAATCCTCAGATAGCACAGAAAATCGAACTACTGGCAAAAAAGTATAATCTATCTGTATCAAATGGCGTAAGTCAGGTTTTCCAAGAGGCAAGGAATGCTCATTTGATGATGAGAGGAGAAGATACAAAAGCTCAATTAGATAAACTGCGGAATGCTGAAAGAGCCGAATATAATGTGCTAACAAAATATGCAAATTACACAGGCAGAGAAAAAAGAAAGATAATGCTCGGAGACCAAGCTGCTGAGCTCAGGGCACAAGCGAAAAAATCTTCTGACAGCGCAGAAAGCTATATGCGATTGGGCTATCAAAAAGAAAGCGATTGGGCTATAATGGGTGGTATCGCGAATGGACTTGCAGGCCCTGCCGCTGGGATTGCAACTGCATTAGATACGCAAGCAAGAAATGCTCAAATCAGAGCGCAAAATCAAGCATTTATGAACGCTGCTATGCCTTTGTATTCAAACATGATGGATAGCGCGCGTGATATGAAATCTATGGCAGAGACATTAGAGAAACGAAAAGAAGAGACAGATGAAAAACTGATATCTGAAATCCCCAGTGAAGAAGTGTTTAAACTGTTGAGCTTTCAAAATACAACTGTCAAAGTGTCTGAAACAGGTGCTTTTAGAGTGGGAACAAAAGCTACAACAGCAAGAAAGCCAACAATTGGAGATTTTCCTGCTGTAATAGATGGTACTGTATTGGCTCATGTCAAGACTGCGGCAGGAAAAGAAATAGGAGTTGTAAAGCTTGTTATTCCTGCCGATGGGATTAGTCAGTCTGCCAATTTGATTGGAATAGGTCTAAATGGCGCAAAAAATGGAGAAAACTATACTGTTAGTTTCTCCCCAGATAATCTGTGGATAATAGAGCAGTGAGAAGATAGCTTACTTGCTATATCAACTCTGCGTGTCCCTCTATTGCCTGTTCTATCCGCTGCGGCTCGATGCCGATGTACCTTTGCGTCACGGCAGCGGAGCTGTGCTGTAAGAGTCGCTGGACAAGGGCGATGTCATAGCCATTGTTGCGGTAGATCTCGGTCGCATACCATTTGCGGAAGCTGTGCGTGCTGATGCCCTCATAGCCCAAATAATCACAGACGCGGGCAAGAACCTTCTGCACTTCCCTTGTGGTGATGGGGAAGATCAGCTCTGAATGCTTGATGCCATTCCGTAAGCAGTAATTCTCTATGTACTGCTGGATCACGAGCGGGACTGTAAAGACGCGCTGCTTGCCTGTCTTCTGCTCCACGATGGAGAGGCGGAAGCGTCCACCATCATTCACAATGTCGCAGGGGCGGAGCTTCACAATGTCACTAATCCTCAGCCCAAGGTTTCCTTCCAGCACAAGTGCTGTCGCTACTCTCTCATTGGGGCGAAAGAAGCCGCTGCCCTCCTTCATGGTGGTGATGATCTCTTTATATTGCTCGGTGGTCAGAGCTGTCGTTTTCTTGTTCATGATACCCTCCAAGTTCGTATTTGTCAGGCGGGGAAGTTCGCCTTTTCGGTAGGACTTTGACTTCCCCGCATTTTCCCTAACTTCTGCTGTTCGTATTCTTATGGTATTACGAAGTAGTACCTAAGCCGCAAGGATCAACTGCTCATTGCAGTCGAGGCAAGCCACATTCACAAAACGCGTGGCACGAATGCTCATTCCGCAGCAAGGGCAAAGGTACTTCCTTGTGCTGGACTTTTTATTGCCACCGACAATTTTTGTGGCATTTCCCGCCTTCGTCCCTGTTCCAGAAACACAAAAGATCTCGAAGTCATTTCGGCAGAGACGGATTTCGCGGAGGTCGTGATCGATGCAGAACTCCACAAGCGCGTCGCTCGGCGAAGTCTTGGACCATCCATAAGTCGGATGATGCTCCACCAAGAGGTCGCAAGCCTCAGCCTTTGCCTTGAAGTTCTTGTTGTGGTAGGTGTTGCCTCGGCTGGCATCCTTCACGCCGCGCTTGTCGTTCCAGTAGTGGACCATCTCATGAAGGAGAGTTGCCACAACCTCTTCAATAGGTCTCGAAAGCGTTCCAGCGCCGATGTTGATCTCCCGCATACCCTTGTCGCCATCAACGCTCCAAGCATCGTACAGCGTGTAATGACCATAGGCTTTCGGCGTGCTCTGAATGGTGATGATGGGTCTTGAAAGTGCACCTTCAAAATATCTGGCATTCAGCAGATCGAAGATGGTGTTCAGGTAAGCGGCTGCGCGGTTGTAAGTGGTAAGCTGTTTCATTGTTCTCTCTCCTTCTTGCTTTTGGAGGGAGGGCGAGTTATACTGTTCTCGCCCTCTCCTGTCTGGTTTGGGTGGAAGTCTCTTGCCTGTGGCTTTGGTCGGCGTTCAGGCAAGGGGCTTTTCTTATGCGCTGATGGTGAAGCGCTTGCTGGTCCCCTGACGAATGAAGGACTTGTACACATCAGGCAGCGCCTTCTTGAAAGCGCTGGAATTGAAGTGGTTGGTGACGATGGTCTGATAGCGGACCATGTACTGACCGACTTCCAGCTCTTCGGTGCCGCGTTCCAGCATCTCCTGCTTCAGAGAGTCGCGGATCGCCTCGGCTTCGGCTCTCGCCTCTTCCATGAGAGCTTCCCATTCGTTCAGCGCCTTGATCTTGTTAAGCAGTTCGTTGTTAGCCATTGTGTTTATCTCCTTTTCTTTTGGGAGGATTTGCAAGCGGTGAGTGGCTTTGCTATGCGCCTCGCGTCTTACTGCATCCGATCTCACTCTTGTCTTGCCTTCTTGGTTCAGCTGGCTTCTCACCCTATCCGCAGGGCGCAATCCGCAGCTCTCGCCGCCTGATCCGCTTTCCTTGGAACCTACTTCGTCTGCCTTGGCTTGCTTTGTTCTCTCCTTTGACTGTGATTACATTATAGACGATATCTCGTGCATAGTCAATTGGCAATATGCACGAAGTTTAGACTATATACTTGTGTATTTTGTGCACTTGTTTTCGTGCACATCTTGTGCTATACTGTGTACAGTGGAAAAGGAGGCGCATTTTTATGGCGTTACGCTATAAGCTGGATGTGCTTGAAGCACTGAAAGCGAAGGGTTACACAACATACACGCTGAGGAAAGAAAACCTTCTCAGTCAATCAACTATCCAAAAGCTGCGAGAAAAGAAGGGGCTTGCATGGGAGAACATTGATAATCTCTGCAAGCTGTTAGAATGTCAGCCAGGGGACCTATTTGAGTACATTCCTGACTGAGCGAGGGACGCGCAATAGGCGTGCCGCGTGCATTCTTCCAAAAGCAAAGCAAGAATAATCTGAGTGCTTTGTGCGGGGGTGTATTGCGGGACGCGTGGATCTTTTTGCCCTTTGGCGTTCTGGCGTGGCTTTCAAAAAAACCAAGAGCAAAAGTATTTGGGATCTCGGTGCTCGCGTTCATTGTCGGCGCAACGAAAAATAGGGGAGACAGCTTTTGTGCTGCCTCCCCTTCGTCTTACTTGAAGTCTTTGAATAGGTCATTCTCCACCTAACGCCATGCTTCCTTCAACGCCTTTTCCATGATTGCGGTGATCTGCGCCATCAGCCAATCTTGCTGTTTCTTTTCTTTTTTCTTGCGATCTTCGTCGCGGTTACTCATTGCTTTTTCACCTCTACTTGAAAGTGCACATTCATAGGCGTCTGCGGCTCGAGCTCTGCCTGTCGCGCTTTGGCTTCTTTGATAATGCTGTTGTGCGCCGCCTCCACTATCTCCCAAGGCTTATAGCTATCAAGATACATAGTATCATAATAATCTGGCAGAGGCCGCCCCATCAGCTTTTCAAACACAGTCCTATCATCGAACATTGTCATTCTGTTTCCACTCCTTCTAAACATTTTCTTTCAGGCTACACCAAGCGAGGTTGGAAG
>JALFVN010000014.1 GCA_022787565.1 Clostridiales bacterium
GCCCGCAAACAGCGCGGCTGCGGAAATTGCGCATCGTCTTCATCTGCCACAGGCAGCGACGAAGCGCAATACTCGCGTTACAATAACCCGCCGCCAAAAAGCTTGATGTTTCAAGGTTTTTGGGCGAAGCAGCGTTTTGAATTTTTCAAAACGCTCGGCGGTTGAAGCGGTCAAAAAAGCCCTGAAAGGCCTTTTTTGACAAGCTGAGAAGGCTTCCGCAACGGAGGCCTTCTTTTTACATTGTGGCGAAAAATGTCAAAAAATCAAATTTGATTGGTGGAAACCCCCGCGCTTTCGCTCAACCTCTTTACCGCAGACCACCATGCTTCAATTTTTTGTTGAAACACTGTCTTTAGTTTGTTATGATTATCACAACCAACAGGTGCAAGACCTGCAAACACATTATATATTTTGAGAAAGGAAGAAAAAACATGGGTAAGCTTAACGGAAAAGTCGCCATCGTCACCGCGTCCACCAGAGGTATCGGCTATGCCTGCGTGGAGACCCTCGCTCAGGCCGGCGCCAGAGTATACATGGCCTGCCGCAACCTGGAAGTGGGCAACAAAAAGACCGCAGACCTCAACGCCAGAGGCCTGGACGTCAAGACCGTCTACTTTGAGGCCTATGACAAAGAGAGCATCATCAACATGATCGACACGGTTGCCGAGCAGGAGGGCCGCATCGACATTCTGGTCAACAACTTCGGCGGCACCAGCCCTGTTCAGGACAAGACCATCTTCGACACTGACTACGAGGCCTTTGCCCGCTATGTGGACGCCCACTTCTCCACCGTTTTTCTGGCCTCCCAGAGAGTCCTTGAGAAAGCAATGATCGCCCAGAAGTCCGGCGCCATCATCAACATCGGCTCTGTCGCCGGTCTGACCCCCGACACCAGCCAACTGGCCTACGGCACCTCCAAAGCCGGCATCATCCACATGAGCAAGATGATCGCCGTCCACGCCGCCATGTACAACGTGACCTGCAACGTGGTCTGCCCCGGCATGACCGCCACGGAGGCCGTAAAGAACAACCTGTCCCCCGCATTCCAGGAATTCTTCCTCAAGCACACCCCCATCCGCAGAATGGGCGAGCCTCAGGAGATCGCGGACGCGGTTCTGTACCTTGCCGATGCGGAGTTCACCACCGGTCAGGTCATCGCTGTCCACGGCGGCTTCGGCATCCCCACGCCCGTCTACGGCGACATGCTGATGATGAAGAACAAAAGATAAAATTCAATCCATATTACAATCACCCTGCCCGTCCGGCAGGGTGATTTTTATTCCGCAGTTTCGATATAAATGTCCTCGCAGTTCTGCTGCGCTGTCATGAGCCGCTTTTCCGCTTCGTCCGTTTTGCCTGCCCGGATCAGTTCAATGGCATCCGTGACCGCGTTGAACAGGTGCAGGTACATGCTTTTGTAGTCTGCCATATTATCATCCAATTCTTTCATTAGTCTATTCATATTTTATCTAATTATTTTAGATAAGTCAAGATATATGAATGAATAAACCAAACGCTTTTGCCTAATCTGTATATTACAATCAGTAGGCAAGGCGGTGATTTCTTGGAAAAGGATGAATTTATCAAGCGTTTAGTTGAGCTTAGAATGAATAAGGGCGTTTCCGCAAGGGATATGAGCCTGTCTATCGGCCAGAGCGCCGGTTATATCAACAACATAGAAAACGGTATCAACTATCCTTCCATGACGGTATTTTTCTATATTTGTGATTATCTCGGCGTGAGTCCTGCGGAGTTTTTTGACACAAGCAGCGCTGACCCAGTTAAGACCAGGGAGCTTGCCGATACTGTCAAAGGTCTCAGCAGTGACAAGCTCGACCACCTGATTGCTCTTGCAAAAGCAATGAAATAATTCCTTTCTCTGCTTTTCATCTGCGCTGCCAAGGGCATTTTATCTCCTTCGGATACCACTAAATCAACGCAAAAAACAAAAACCAAAACGATTAGCTGCGCAGGCGCTTTACCCTGCGCAGCTTTTTTCTTGACAAGTTAACGATTGTTTACTATACTGTCGGTAAACGTTCGTTCACCTTATTGAGAGGGGATTCACCATGTCTGACACAAAGGAAAAAATTCTGCTCACCGCGCTACGTTTATTCGCAAGGGACGGCTATGAGGCGGTCTCCGTAAGCGCGATCGCAGGCGAGCTGGGCATGACAAAAGGGGCCTTATATAAGCATTATAAAAACAAGCGCGACATTTTTGACCATATCGTCGCCCGGATGTTCCAGGTGGACGCGGAGCGCTCCCGGCAATATGAGGTGCCGGAGGAGCAATTTGACCGCTCCCCCTCGGCCTATGAGCAGGTGACGATGGAAAATATCCGGCGCTTTACGCTGGCCCAGTTTGTTTTCTGGACGGAGGATGAATTTGCCTCCGATTTCCGTAAAATGCTGACGCTGGAGCAGTACCGCAGCGCGGAAATGGCGGAATTATACAGCAGCTGCCTTGTGGCCGGGCCGGTTGCCTATATGGAAGACATCTTTCGTGAAATGCTAAATAAGGGCGCACTCCGGGCGGCTGACCCAAAGCAGCTGGCCCTTGAATTTTTTGCCCCGCTTTATTTGCTCATCAATATGTGGGATCAGGCAAAAGACCGGATCGCGCTTGCCGCGATGCTGGATGATCACATTGCGCGTTTCATTCAGTTGAACGCCGCCAAGGACAGAAAGGAAAAACCATGACGAAAGTGGATATGGCCGCATACGGCTTGCCGGAAGGATATGCGGCGGCAGCGCGGGAGCACGGCGAAAACTACGTTGCAGGCCGGATCCTCTCTCAGGAGAAAGGCGTCTATCGCCTGATCTGCGAAGGGGGCGAGCAGCTGGCGGAGGTGTCCGGCCGGCTGCGGTATAAGGCAAGCAGCCCCTCGGATTTTCCCGCCGTGGGCGATTTTGTGGTGATCGACTGCAATTTGCAGCAGGGCCGCGCCGTCATACACGCTGTTTTGCCGAGAAAGAGCCTCTTTATCCGCAAAGCAGCAGGGACAAGCTGCACGGAGCAGGTGGTTGCCGCCAACATTGACACGGTATTTATCTGCATGTCTCTCAACCGAGATTTTAATCTCAGGCGGTTGGAGCGCTACCTGGCCCTTGCCTGGGACAGCGGGGCAAGCCCTGTGGTGGTTCTGACAAAAGCCGACCTGTGCCCAGACCCCGGGCATTTCATCCGCCAGGTTGAATCCGTCGCCTTCGGGGTGGATATCCTTCTGTGTTCAGCCCTGGAACAGGACGGATATGAAAAGCTCCTGCCCTATATCGGCGCGGGAAAAACCGTGGCCCTGATCGGCTCCTCCGGCGTGGGCAAATCGACGCTGATCAACCGTTTGCTGGGAGAGGAGCGGCTGGACACCAATGGCTTGCGCCGCGACGGCCGGGGCCGGCACACAACAACACAGCGGGAGCTGTTTTTGCTGAAGGCGGGCGGAATGGTCATTGACACGCCGGGTTTGCGGGAGCTGGGCCTGTGGGAAAGCGAGGGCGGACTGGACAAGAGCTTTTCCGACATTGAAGCCCTGGCTGCCGGGTGCCGCTTTTATAATTGCAGCCATACAAACGAGCCCGGCTGCGCCGTTCAGGCTGCCATTGCCCAGGGCGCGCTTTCAGAAGAGCGCTGGCAGTCCTACCGGAAGCTGAAAACGGAGACCCGCTATGTTGAGGATACGGAAGGCTATCTGGCCGATAAGAGGGCGAAATTTAAAAATATCGCGAAAACAAACCGGAGTTCCAATAAAAGATAAGGAGCGTGCAGAATGCACTACAGCAAAAGCGAAAAGTACAACAGCCCTGCCCTGCAGGCGAAAATCATGGGACCAAATCCCGTCAAGCTGGAGGAGGAACTGCTGCTGGATCACCGCATCCCGGAGGGCGCCGTGGTCTGCGATCTGGGAAGCGGACAGGGGCTGACCAGCGTGTTTCTCGCAAAAGAATACGGCTTTACCGTATACGCGGCGGACCTGTGGAGCGATCCGGAGGAGAACCGGCGGTTTTTTGACGAGATGGGTCTGAGCCGGGAGCAGATCATTCCCATAAAGGCCGATGCCGCCGATCTGTCCTTTGAAAAGGAGTTTTTCGACGCCGTTGTCAGCACGGATTCCTACAACTATTTCGGCCGGGATCCCCGGTATCTGGACGAAAAGCTCCTGCCCTTCGTCAAAAGTGGAGGATATCTCTACATTGCCATCCCCGGCATGAAAAAGGATCTCCACGACAGGCTTCCCCCGGAGCTTCTGCTCTCCTGGACGCCGGAGCAGCTGGATTATCTGCACGACGCCGACTATTGGCGCAAAATCACCGGCCAATGCCGGGGCGCGGAAGTCCTTTCCGTTCAGGAAATGGAGAGCAACGAGGAAGTGTGGGCAGACTGGCTGAAGCAGGAGAACGAATATGCCGTCGGCGACAGAAAGGCCATGGAGGCCGGCGGTGGAAAATATCTGAATTTCATTGCCATTGTGCTGAGAAAGAAATAAGAAAAACCGGCGCGACTTTCGTCACGCCGGTTTACAATTGTTGAATTTTCTTACTTGCCCATGTTCATCTGAGCAGCGACTTCTGCGGCGAAGTCCTCCTGCTTCTTCTCGATGCCCTCGCCCTTCATGAAGCGAACAGCGTCGACAAACTTGACGGAACCGCCGAGAGCCTTGGCTGCGGTGGCAATATACTTCTCCACGGTCATGGAGTTGTCCTTCACGAACTCCTGCTGGAGCAGGCAGTTCTCCTCGTAGAACTTGTTCAGCTTGCCGAGAACGATCTTCTCCTTGACCTGCAGGGGCTTGGAAGCCATCTTGGGATCCTGGTCCATCAGAGCCAGAGCGACCTTCTTCTCCTCGGCCAGCACTTCCTCAGTAACATTGCTCTTGTCCCAGAAGCGGGGATTCAGCGCGGCGATCTGCATGGCAACGTCCTTGCCGATCTCGGTGGCGTCGATGCCGCCTTCAACGGCCAGGTTCACCAGAACGCCGATCTTGCCGCCGGCGTGAACGTAAGCCACGCTGGTGTTCTCCGCAAAGCGGACGAAACGGCGGATCTGCAGGTTCTCGCCAATGGACATGACCTTCTCGGGCATGATCTCTGCCACGGTCAGCTCGGAGCCGGGGTACTTGCAGTTCATGAGAGCGGCAACGTCTGCGGGGTTGTCCTTGATGACGACCTTGCAGATGTCCTTAACGAAAGCCACGAACAGATCGCTCTTGGCGCAGAAGTCGGTCTCGCAGTTGACCTCGACCATGGCGCCCACGCCGCACTCGGGGCAGACGGAAGCGTAAGCCATGCCTTCGGCTGCGATGCGGCCGGCCTTCTTTGCGGCCTTTGCCAGGCCCTTTTCACGCAGCCACTCGACTGCCTTGTCCATATCGCCGTCGGTCTCGGTCAGGGCCTTCTTGCAGTCCATCATGCCGACGTTGGTCATCTCGCGGAGTGTTTTAACATCCTGAGCGGTAAATGCCATAATTTTTCCCTCCTGTATTATTCAGAAAAAGGGGCGTGGAATGCGCCCCTTTCAGTTTGTTTGATTACTCCTCAACGGGGGCCTCTGCCTCTGCTGCGGGCTCTTCAGCCGCTGCGTCGACACCCTGACGGCCTTCCTGCACGGCGTTTGCCATGGTGGAAGAGATCAGGCGGATGGCGCGGATAGCGTCATCGTTTGCGGGGATAACATAGTCCACTTCATCGGGATCGCAGTTGGTGTCGACGATCGCGACGATGGGGATGTGCAGCTTGCGTGCCTCGGCAATGGCGTTGTGCTCCTTGCGGGGGTCAACCACGAACAGAGCGCCGGGGAGCTTCTTCATGTCCTTGACGCCGCCAAGGTACTTCTCCAGCTTTTCCATCTCGCCCAGGTGCTTCATGACTTCCTTCTTGGGCAGCATATCGAAGGTGCCGTCCTCCTGCATCTTCTTCAGCTGGGCCAGACGGTCGACGCGGGTGCGCATGGTCTTGAAGTTGGTGAGCATGCCGCCCAGCCAGCGGGCGTTCACATAGTACATGCCAACGCGGGAGGCTTCTTCCTTCACGGCGTCGGTGGCCTGCTTCTTGGTGCCGACGAACAGAATGGTCTGTCCGTTTTCAGCCAGCTGGCGGACAAAGTCATAAGCCTCTTCCAGCTTCTTCACGGTCTTCTGCAGGTCGATGATGTAGATGCCGTTACGCTCGCAGTAAATGTACTCGGCCATCTTGGGGTTCCAGCGGCGGGTCTGGTGACCGAAGTGGACACCGGCTTCCAGCAGCTGCTTCATGGATACTACTGACATTTGATTTCCTCCAATTTTTTGTTTTTTCCTCCGGGAGTTTCAACCCCTCCACCAAACCGGGAAGCCCGGTCACATGGGGGAAAGTCCGCTCCCGTGCGAAATGCCCTGATATAATATCAGAAAAGTTCCGGTTTTGCAAGCCCTCCGGGGATATTTTTTCATGTTTTTTCCGCTTCATGCGGGAGATCAGATTTTATTTGAATATGATTTACAAATCCGGCAAAAAGGTATAAAATATTGAACATTAAAAAAGGAGGACTCCGCCATGCTTGACGCCAGCTTCACTTCCGTATACGATAAATTTAAACTTCAGTTTTACCGCAAGGTGTTTGAGCTGGTGCGGGAGCGTGACGGCTCTCTTTCCGCCATGGAGGCCTTCTCTCTGGAAGTGATCAACATGCTGGGCAAGCCCACTGTGGGCCAGTTCGCGGAATTTCTGAACATCTCCCAGTCCAACGCTACCTACAAGGTCAACAATCTGATCAGGAAGGGCTATCTGGAACGGGAAAATTCCCGGACTGACCGGCGGGAATACCACCTTATTCTTTCGGAGAAGTTCTTTAGGTACGCCGGGCTTCTCAGCAACTATGAGCACATCGTAATGGAGCGCATCAAAGAGCGGTTTCCCCAGGAGGATGTTGAAAAATTTGACCAGATGCTGGCAATCATCTCCGCAGAGCTGATGCCCGAATGTGAAAAGTAATGATTGAAGGGAGCTTTCTATGAAAAAAGAGTCCGGCAGCAGCGCGTCCCCCCTTTTGAAGCTGAATTATAAGAGAACCTTCCTGATCGGCTTCGCCTTCTTCGGTATCCTGCTTCTGTGGCAGGTGTACGACTCCTGGTGTCCCACCTTTCTGACCGATATTTTTGCCAGAAGGATGTACAACATCTCTTCCGCGGAGCTGAAAGCGGGAGACCCCAACAAGATTCTGAACGTACAGTGGATCGTGGGCATCATCATGGCCTGCGACAATCTGGCGGCCCTGATCCTGCTGCCCATCTTCGGCAGCCTGTCTGACCGGACCAGGACCCCCATCGGCAAGCGCATGCCCTATATCCTCACCGGCACGCTGGTGGTGGCCGTCGCTTTCCCCTTCATCCCCCTGTTTTTCCACTACAACAACATCCTGGGCATGGTCATCATGATGGCCATCGTTCTGATGTTCATGATGATGTACCGCAACCCCGCTGTGGCTCTCATGCCGGACATCACGCCCAAGCCTCTGCGGGCCAAGGCCAACGGCGTCATCAACATCATGGGCTACTTCGGCGGCGCCTTCGCCACCGTGCTGGGCATTTTCCTCAAGCTCAGCGACTATATCAATTCCCCCGACCAGGCCCGCAACGTCTGGACCATTGAGATTCCCTTTATTGTCGCCTCCGTCCTCATGGTCATCTCCGCCTTTGTGCTGTTTCTCACCATCAAGGAGAACAAGATCGAAGAGGAAATCAAGGATGAGCTGGAGCTGGGTGAGCAGCTTGCCGCCGTGGAAACGCCCATCGACGACGACAAGCCCATGTCCGGGGCCAACAGGAAAATGCTGCTGGCCATCCTGGCGGCGGAATTTCTCTGGTTTATGTCGGATAACGCCATCGGCACTTACATTGGAAACTACGTCATCTACTATCTGAACTCCGTCTCCAGCGCCACCATGTTTCTGACCATCATCGGCGGCGTGGCCTCTGTTGTGGGCTTCGGCGTGGCCGGCATCATCGCCGACAGGATCGGCCGCAAGTGGACCATCTCCTCCGGTCTTGCCGTCACCTTCGTGGCGCTGGTGGTCATGTGCTTTGTGGCTCCCACCGGTAAAGTCGAGGGCGCGCACGGCGAATACGCCTTCCCCAGCCTGCTTTTTGCCGTCTGGGCAATAAAGGGCTTCGGCATGGCGCTGGTACACAACTGCTCCTTCCCCATGGTTGTGGAGCTGTGCTCCTCCAAAAAGATCGGCAAATTCACCGGCTACTACTATACCGCCAGCATGTCCGCCCAGACCATCACCCCCATTCTGCTGGGTCTGGTATTCAAGGCCACCCTGGCCTGGAGGGCGCTGCCCGTTTACGCCACCGTTCTTACCGTGCTCAGCTTCATCG
Organism: Clostridiales bacterium; assembly: GCA_022787565.1. Lineage (GTDB taxonomy): Bacteria > Bacillota > Clostridia > Oscillospirales > Oscillospiraceae > Limivicinus. The sequence continues at coordinate 8,357 of JALFVN010000014.1, forward strand.
TTTTCACCCTTCTGGTCAAGAACGTCAAGGCCAAGAAGGTCCCCAACGCCAAGGGGCTTGAGGCACTGGACTCCGGCGACTGAGCCATAAGCAAAGCAGATCAGACCGCGTCCCGAAAAGCCGGGGCGCGGTCTGAATTTCCAATCTGTTCATTACTATTCCGGGATTTGTGGTAAAATCAAAACATATCGTTACGGTGAGAGAGTTGAGGTGTGATTTTTTTGAAGGTCAAGAAAAAAAGCGGAATAAACGTCGGTCTGTTCTGTGCCGCGGCGGCGGTCAGCCTGCCCCTGATCCTGCTGGCTCCGGGCCGGGCCACAAAGCGGCAGAAAGCCCCCTTTATGGGCATGAACTTTGCCCACAGGGGGCTGCACAGCCGGGATAAAAGCATACCGGAAAACTCGCTGGAGGCCTTTGAGCTGGCCTCCCGGGCGGGCTACGGCATGGAGCTGGACGTCCAGCTCTCCAAAGACGGTCAGGTGGTCGTTTTTCACGACGATACGCTGGAGCGGGTCTGCGGCGTAAACGCCAGGGTGGATGAGCTGACGTATGAGGAGCTGAAAAAACTGCGTCTCTGCGGCACGGAGCATACCATTCCCCTGTTTTCGGAGGTTTTGAACACCATCCGGGGCAGAGGGCCCCTGATCGTGGAGCTGAAAAACGGCAAACGGAACCGGGAGCTGTGTGAAAAGACCTATAAACTCTTGTCCGATTATCGGGGCCAGGTCTGTATCGAGAGTTTCAACCCCATGATCGTTGGCTGGTTTCACCGCCATGCAAAGGATCTGGTGAGAGGACAGCTGGCCATGCCCACCTCGTATTACGACAAATCGATGAAAAGGCCCATGGCTTTTCTTCTGAGCCACGGCTTTACCAACATTCTGTGCCGCCCCCAGTTCATCGCCTACCGCATCGGCAAAAAGCCGCTGACGGTGCGCCTTGCGGAGCGGATGGGCGCCATGAAGGTGGCCTGGACCTCCCACGAGCCGAAAAACGAAAAGAAAAACGACGCCGTGATCTTTGAGTTTTATAAGCCCAGAGTGAATTTCAAGTAAAAAATACTGCCATCCTGAGGAGCAAAGTGACGAAGGATCCCGTATGGAGAAATTTTCTCTCCTGTTTACGGGATCCTTCGCTGCGCTCAGGATGACGTTTTTATTCTTCTTTCAGATCCTCCGGCAGCACTGCCATCAGGTCGTCCTTTCCAGGGTTTTCCATTGCGGCCACCCGGTTGGACTGGCGGACGATCATATCTTCAAAGCGGTTTCGCACGTCGCGGCCGTTGCCGAAGTTCTCGTTCCGCTCCGCATAGAGCCGGTCGAACAGCTCCCGGGCCGCCTTTTCGCTCTCCTCCGTCAGCTTATAGCCGTTCTTCTCACACTGGGCGCTGAAAATGGCCATAAGCTGCTCGCCGGTGTAGTCCGGGAAGTGGAAATATTTATTGAAGCGGGACTCCAGGCCGGGGTTGGAGGAGAGGAAGTCGCCCATGGGCCCGCTGTAGCCCGCCACGATGACGATCAGATCGTCCCGGTGATCCTCCATGGCCTTCAGGATGGTCTCGATGGCCTCCCGGCCAAAGTCGTTTTCTCCGCCGGAGGACAGAGAGTAGGCCTCGTCGATGAACAGCACGCCGCCCAGAGCGGATTTGATGACCTCCTGGGTCTTTAACGCGGTCTGGCCCACATAGCCGGCCACCAGGCCGGAGCGGTCCACCTCCACCAGCTGGCCCTTGCTCAGCACGCCGATGGCGGCATACAGGCCGCTGATGAGCCGGGCAACGGTGGTCTTGCCGGTGCCGGGATTGCCCATGAACACCATATGCAGGGACATGGGCGGCACGGGCAGGCCGTTTTCCTGCCGGAGCTTGCGCACCTTCATCAGGTTTACCAGACTCTTGACGTCTTTTTTCACCTCGTCCAGACCCACCAGGGAATCCAGCTGCTCCATCAGCTCCTCAAGGCTGGGCTTGGGCTGTTCTTCGGCTTTTGTCTGTACGGTCTTTTCCTCTTTGTCGGCGCTCTGGGTCTGCAGGCCGTGCTTTTCCGCAAAGCTGGGCTCGCCGCTGGTCACATAGTCCAGGGGGTTCAGGGCCTCCCTGCTCTTTCTCACGCCGCTGGTGTCGCAGATGGCGGTGAGCTTGTCCGTACACTCGGTGATATATTCCGCCTCGGCATAGGTCACGTCGTCATCCGTAGCGGCAAGGTAGAGCAGGATATTGGTGAGCATACGGATAAAGGTGCGGGAGGATTCGGTACCCCGTTTGGCGTCGCTCTCTGCCAGATCCCAGTAAAATACCGGAGGCAGAAACACCTCGCTCTCGCAGACAGAGCTGGTGAGCGTCCACAGCAGCCACTGGGGCCTGGGGCGGTTTTTGGAATAGATCTGGTTTGCCATGTCCACATGACGCTGGGTGACGCCCCCGGCCCTGCTCCACAGGCCCAGGGCGCACTGGGTCACAAACTTGTCCAGCTCCTCCGCCAGACTGCTGCTGCCGATGCGGTAAAACGCGTCGGTATTGGCGATATAGATTTTATGAAATTCCTCCGGCGAACGGCTCCATGTGGTGGGCATAAGGCTCATCTCCCGTATGTGTATGTGATTATGATAATGATTTCATTATAATCCAAATCTACCCACGGTCAAGGTATTTCTCACGGGCCGCAACGGCGGCCCGTATGTTTATCCTTTGGGACAAAAGCGCACGGCGGCGCTTTTTTTCTCTTTTTTGGGCATGAGCTTTGCCGTGTCCGGGGCGCGGCAGGGGCAGGAGGGCCTTGCCTCCCTGCTGTCCGACACCCGCTTCCACACCTCTTCAAAGCCCGCAAAACGTTTTGACCATTCCCGATCCATTTTCATCACGCTCATTACTGTTTTTTCGTCCGCTACAGTATATGTGGACTCTTGCAAAGCGGTGAAAGATGTGAGATAATCAAAAAAAGACCATAAGGAACGGAGGAGCTCTATGCCAAGATTTTTTATGGCGGGAACCAACATCATGGGCGGTATGGCGATCATGACCGGCCGCGACGCGGAGCATGTGCGTGTGCTGCGCCTGCGCCCCGGCGAGGATATGATCATCTGCGACGGGAAAGGCACCGACTACAAATGCCGCCTGGTCAAGGCAGACAAGGAGCAGGTGGAGGCCCAGGTGATTGAGGTCGTCCCCTGCCCGGCGGAGCCCACAGTGCAGGTCACGGTGCTCTGCGGCCTGCCCAAAGGGGACAGAACAGACTATATCATTCAAAAATGTGTGGAGGCCGGAGCTTCGGAGATCATGTTCTTCCAGTCTGACCGCTGTGTGGCCAAGCCGGACAAGCCGGAGAAAAAGCTGGAGCGCTGGCAGCGTATTGCCGAGGAGGCTGCCAAGCAGTCCGGCCGGGGCATCATCCCCCAGGTCAGCTGGGCCGGGGAGTATGCCGACGCGCTGAACGTGGCAAACCAGAAGGAGCTGGGCCTCTTCATGTACGAGACCGGGGAACGGGAAGCGCTGAACGCGGTGCTGGAGGCCAATTCCGACGTAAAGACCGCCGCTATCGTCACCGGGCCGGAGGGCGGCTTTGCCCCCTTTGAGGCGGATCTGGCCCGTATCGTGGGGCTGCACATCTGCTCCATGGGCGAACGCATCCTCCGCTGCGAAACCGCGCCGGTGGTCGCCGTCTCCGCGCTGATGTATGCCACCGGGAATTTATCCTGATCTCCTGAACTAAACAAAAATGACAAAAGCCTGCGTCAAAGACGCAGATTTCAAGGCACCGAATTTCTTCGGTGCCTTAAATCTTTATACAGGTGTATTTTTGAATACACCTGTATAAGAGAAGGTTTGAACGCAGAAAGGGGACTCCCGTCCCTTCTCTGCACTCTCCCCATGCTGCTCTGTACGCTGCCGTTTTTTCTGCTTTCTGGCAGAAATGACAAAAGCCTGCGTCAAAGACGCAGGCTTTGTCATAAGCGAAATTACTTGATGCCGTACTTCTTGTTGAACTTATCAACGCGGCCGCTGGTGTCGACCAGCTTCTGCTTGCCGGTGTAGAAGGGGTGGCAGTTGGAGCAGATCTCAACGGTGATGTTGGGCTTGGTGGAGCCGGTCTCGATGACGGCGCCGCAAGCGCATCTGATGGTGGTCTGCTGATACTTGGGATGGATTCCTTCCTTCATTGGTAAAAAACTCCTCATCATGTGCTGCCATGATTGTGCAAAAGCGCATAGTTACATGGCGCAAAGAGAATTGTAGCACAGCAAGTCCGTTAATGCAAGGATTTTCTTGCTTTCCGGGCTGTTTTATTTTTCCGTCCGAACGCTTACGGCTTCGCCTGCTGCCAGAAAATACAGCACGCACTCCTTTACCGGCTTTCCGCAGATCCGCTCCATGGCGGCAGCGTAGCTTTGCAGCTGGCCGGCATAGCGAAGGGCACGTCCGGCAGCCTCCTCATACGTTCTTACGGCGTCGGTCTTGTAGTCGATGACCACAAGCTGTCCCTTTTCCTCGATGCAGCAGTCCACAACGCCCTGAAGCAGCAGCTGCTCCCCGGCGGCGCTGCCGAAGAGCTGTTCCGCGTCGCAGAGCAGGGAAAACTTGAACTCTCTCCTGATGCTGTCCGCGCAGAGCATCCGTCGCCCCAGCGCAGAAGAAAACAGCCGGGCTATGGCTCCCGCGTCCACGGCGGCAGCCTCCCTGTCAGTGAGGAAGCGGGCGGCGCGCAGCCGCTCAATCTCCCCTTTTACCTCTTCCAGACTGCCGGTTCTGGCAAAGTCCATGTATTGCAGCACCAGGTGGGTGGCGGTGCCCCGTTCTGCGCCGGTGACAGGCTTGTCCTTTCTGGTAAAATCCGGCATGCGGAAGCTCCGTTCCCCCCGGGGGGAGATATCCTGTGCATCCTCATCCGGCTGCCGGTGGCCTTTCAGTCCCGTGGCCGTGACCTTGGAGGGCAGAGCTTCCGCCTCCCGGTGGGGGTAGACAAAGGACAGCCTGCGCTCAAGCTCCTTCAAGCTCTCTTCGTCGGCACTGCTTTCCTCTCCATGTTCTTCCGCGGCGTCCTGCTCTCCGGATCCCGGCTTTTGGATACGCAGCATCAGCTTATCGGCACAGACGCACTGAGCGCTGAGAAGCCAGACCAGAGGAGACGAGGCCGTGGCCAGCAGCTCCGGCTGCATGGGCAGGCTTACGGAAGCCTGGGTCTTTTCCACCAGCTGCTCCGCGTTTTTCACTGCCGCCGTCAGGAAAAGCCGCTCCTTGGCCCGGGTCAGGGCCACATATAAAAGCCGCATTTCCTCCGACAGCATCTCCCGCTCCAGACGGAGCTTAATGGCATTCCGGGCAAGGCTGGGGTACTCCACCCGGCGCTCCAGGTCTGTCACCTTGGGGCCAAGCCCCAGCTCCGGATGGACCAGTACCGTGTCCCGGCTGTCCTGCTTGTTGAAGCGCCGGGCCGTGTCACAGAGGAAGACCACGGGAAATTCCATGCCCTTGGACTTGTGGACGGACATGATCTGCACCGCGCTCTCCTCTCCGCCGCCGGTGGAGGGCTCCAGACCCTTTTCCGCCTGCCGGCGGAGCCACAGTACAAAGCGGTGCAGTCCCCGGTAGCCGCTGCTCTCAAAATGCCGGGCCAGCTCGATCAGCTCCATCAGGTTTGCCCGGCGCTGACCGCCGTCGGCCATGGCGCTGCAAAGGGCCAGCATGTCCAGCTCGTCCAGCAGCCGCCACACCAGCTCACCGGCGGACAGATCCGCCGCGATGTTCCGAAGCGCTTTCAGCTTTTCCGCAAAGCTGCGGCATTTTTCGTCCTGCTCCGCTGCGGCGCAGAGAGCGGTATAAAAATCCTGCTCCCGGTCTGCCGTCCGTATGGCCGACAGCTCATCGGCGCTGAAGCCGAAGCAGGGAGAGCGCAGCACGGCGATCAGGGGGATGTCCTGATGGGGATTGTCGATGACCGCCAGCATGGACATCATGGTGGAGATCTCCACCGAGCTGAAAAAACCGCCGCCCTGGCCGGAGCCCACCGGGACGCCGTACCGGGCAAGGACACGGCGGTACACCCCGCCCACATTGTTTACCGAGCGGAGCAGGATGGCAATATCGCCGTATCCGATCCGCCGCTGGATACCGTGATCCGTCACCGTCTGGCCGGAGTCCACCAGTTCCCTTATCTTCTCCGCCACCATAGCGGCCTCCAGGGCTGTCTTGTCCGGGGCCTCCTCATCCTCCGCGCCGCCGTCCAGCTCCAGCAGCATCAGCTCCGGGGCCGGTACGCTGCCCGGATACTGAGCGCCGGGGATGAGCCTTGCGTCCTCGTCGTAGTCGATATCGCCAAGGGCTCTGGACATGCAGCAGCCAAACACCCCGTTTGCCGCCTCCAGCACCTCCCGGCGGGAACGGAAGTTCTCGCTGAGGATAATGCGCCTGGGCTCTCCCGGGGCGGCAGTGTCATTGTCCCCATAACCCAGATATTTTTCCGTGAAGATCTCCGGATCCGCCAGACGGAAGCGGTAGATGGACTGCTTTACGTCCCCTACCAGAAACAGATTCTTTCCCTCCCGGGATATGGCACGGAAGATGGCGTCCTGCACCCGGCTCACGTCCTGATACTCGTCCACCATGATCTCCGTATAACGCCCGGACAACTGCACCGCCAGCGCGCTGGGACTGCCGTCCTCCTCCGTGAGAAGCCGGGCGGTCATATGCTCCAGGTCGGAGTAGTCCACCAGCGCGGCGCGGCGTTTATCTTTGGAAAACTCCCTGTCGAAGTCCAGCGTCAGCGCCAGCAGGGCCTCCATGGCCGGTCCGGTCTGGGCCATCTCCCGCAGAAGCTTGGCCGAATCGGAATACAGCGTGTCCGCCAAAGCGGCCATGGCCTTCTTGCAGGCGTCCCAGCGTGCCTTCACCAGCGCGGCAAGCTCCGGGTCGGGGGGATTTCTCAGCGCCCCCAATTTGGGAAAGCTGATGGGCAGAAATTCCCTGGCCTTGTCCCAGCCGATATTCAGGCGGCGCTGCAGCTCCCGGATGGCATCCCCCGCCTCAGACAGAGCCGGCAGATAAGCCTTGCAGATTTTCTCCTCGCCCTGCATCAGGGCCATGAGCCGGTCCAGCTCCCCGCTCCAATAGGCAGCAGAGCCCTTGGCTGCATTCAGGACCTCTGCCCCCCAGGGGGTCTCCGCCGCGTCGGTCGCGCCGGAGCGGAGAAGCTCCACCTGCTCCCGTGCCCATTTCTCCGGGCGGGCGTGGCTCTGCATTTTGCCGTGCAGACTCAGCACCAGCTCGGCCAGCCGGCTGTCGTCCCGGCCCGCGCCAACAGTGTCCGCCAGGAGGGTGAAGCCGGGGTGCTCTTCCGGTTTTTCGTAGCAGGCGTCCAGCACTCGCTCAAGGGCTGCCCGCTTCATGGCAGCGCTCCCATCCTCGTCCGCGATCTTGAAATCCGGGGCAAGGCCCAGAACATGACTGTATTCTCTGAGCACCCTGGCGCAGAAGCTGTGTATGGTGCCGATCTGGGCTTTCTGGCACAGAGCGCTCTGCCGCCGCAGCCGGCGGCTGCCCGGATCTCTGGCCAGAGCCTGAGCCAACTCCTCCATGATCCTGCCCCGCAGCTCACCGGCGGCGGCCCGGGTGAAGGTGATGATCAGGAAGCTGTCGATATCCGCCGGATTCTCCGGGTCGGTGATATAGGACATGAGCCGCTCAGTGAGCACTCTCGTCTTGCCGCTGCCCGCTCCGGCGGACACCAGCACAGCGCTGCCCCTGGTCTGAATGGCGGCATATTGGGCCGCCGTGGGTTTAAATTCACTCATCGCCTCTGCTCCTCCTCAAGCAAGCCCCAGACCCTGTCCGGTCCAAGCTTCGGCATAAAGCGGCAGCTCTCGCCGTTCTGCCCGTCGGCAAAATGGCAGGCGTCGAAAAAGTCGCAGTTCAGGCAGGCGTTTTCCTGCTGGCTGCGGTAGTACGGATCGGCGGAAATGCTGCCCTGTCTCAGCTGGGAAGCCATCTCCGTGAGTTTGTCCCGGATGTGCTTTCCCAGCAGGCCCAGCCTTTCGGCGGATGCGATGCTGTCCGCCGTGGGCTTGCCGTAGCGGAAGCGGATGGGAATATAGCGTTTATCCTCGCCGTGCTCCCAGGCCTCGGTCACCGCCGCGTCGTCCAGAACGATGCCGCTGCGCCGGGCTTCCTCCGCCCGTTTACCCTCCAGTTCCTCGTCCGCTTCATCCCGGGAGGCGGAAAGCATCACGTTTCTGGCAGGCACATACATCACGCCAGCCGGAACGATCTCCCGGCCGTAGCGGCCCGCCCCATCGCTCTCCAGGGCGAAGAGGTAGAGCAGCATCTGCATCCCCATGCCGTACCACACGTCGGACAGGGAGAACTTCTTCCTGCCGGTCTTGTAGTCCACCACCCGCAGGTACAGCTTCCCCTCGTGCAGCCAGCCGTCCACCCGGTCGGCCACGCCGGTCAGGGTCAGGGCTCCCTGGCCTCCGCCCAGCTCCACAGGCGGGATATCCGCCGCTTTGGAAAAATCCAGCTCAAAGTCCAGGGGGACAAAATCCGATTTTCTCAGCTCCGCCGCCATTTCCCGCACCACCTGATACACGTCTGCGGAAAGGCGTTTGAACAGGTAGATAAAGCGCTGGGATTTCTCCTGAAAATCGTTCAGCTCCGTGTGGACATACTCCTCCACATGGCGCCCGGTGATTGTTTTCAATTCCTCGTCCGACACCTTGGCAAAGCCGCCCCGCTCCGCTGCGTCGCGGGCGGTACGCTCCAGCACCCAGTGCATGAAGGTACCGATCTCCGGCGGCTTGAAGCCCGCCGGCTCATAGGGCCTGGCCTTCAGGCCGTACTGGCAGAAATAGGCGAACCTGCAGGTGGAAAAACGGTCGATCCGGGAGGCGCTCAGTCTGAGCTTTTTGCCGTACAGCGCTTCCACTGCGGCGGAGGAGAGTTTTCCCCGGCTCATCTGCGCGGCGGCGCTCAACCGTTCGAAGCGCTCCGGCTCCCTCCGGCGGAAATACTCCGCCGCCGCCTTCTCTCTGGGGCTTCCGCCTTTCAGGGCATGAGCCGCCAGGCTCAGGGCCGGAGCCGGGGCGGACATCCGTCCATCGCTGATCTCCGCACGGCGTACAGGCAGGGCAAAGAGGGCCTTTGCCCTGTTGAATACAAAGGCCGGGCGAAGGGCTGCCCCATCGGCGTCAAAGAGCGGGCAGCACATGCTCAGGCTCTCCGACGGCAGACTGAGACAGTTGTAGATCAGGGAAAATTCCCGCCACAGCTCGCCGTCTCCGGCGCCGCCGATATCAATATCCAGCTCCAGAAGCCGTTTCCGCTCTTCATCGGAAAATATGCCCGTGTCCTCCTCCGCCCGGGGCAGACGCTGGTCCGAGGCCCCCAGAACGATAAGATGCCTGATGTCTCTGCGGCGCATACGGTCAAAATCCCCGGCGGAGACCCGGTCCAGAGATACCGGGATGCTGCCCACGTCGTATTGGGAGAGCATGGTGATAAACAGCTTGCCGAAGGCGCTCATGTCCATCTCCACATTTTCCAGGATCTCCGCGCTCTGCTCCAGGGCGGAGACAATAATATCCCAAAGCTGCAAGTATTCCTGGGCAAGACTCTCCCGGCCGCTCTGTTCCAGCTCCCCGGACCGGCGGGCCAGCTGCTCCGGCAGCTTCAGCTCCCGGAGATAGGCAGACAGCGCCGCGGCCTGACCGGCGGCAGTCTCCGCCAGCTCTCCGCTTTTCTGCAAATTCAGCAGCGGCTCCGCCAGCTTCCGGCGCAGGGCGTTGATTGTTTCCAGGCGGGCAAGGGCTTCTTCATCGTAGTCCCCCCCGTATCCGTCCGGATGCTGGCGCCAGTCGCCGCTGCGCTTCCAGGCCCCGGCCCGGAGCTGCCATTTGAACACATAGTCCCCCAGCAGGTCACATTCCTCCGTGTTCAGGCCGGAAAGGCCGGTGCCCATGTAGCTGAGCACATCGTCCACCTCCCAGCCGCCCTGGATGATCTCATAAGCCCCGCTGATCAGGGCGGGCAGGGGCTTGGACAGCAGCTCACTTTTTTTCGTTACGAACAGGGGCACCCCATAGTGCCGGAAGATGCTCTCCAGCGCGGTACGGTAGTCCTCAAAGCCCCGGGCAGCTATGGCAATATCCCGCCAGCGGCATCCTCCGTCTCTCACCAGCTCAATGGCTTTGGCGGCAGCAAATTCACATTCGGCAATAAGGCTCTCCGCCGAAAAGAGGCTGATCGCCCCGCAGTCACCCGCAAACTCCGCGGCGGCGTAGCTGAACATGTTGTCCGCAAAAAAGCGCAGTGCAGGCGCTTTGCCGGAGGACGGGGCAAAGTGTTCCTGCACACATTCTATTCCCAGCTCCCCGGCATAGGATGAAAGGAGCTGTGCCGCGCGGCGGGACAGGGCAAAGATCTCGTTGTCCCCCTGCAGTTCATCCACAGTCAGGCAGACCGTCAGCTCCGCGCCTTTTTTCATCAGCGCACGGATGACACCCAGCTCCTGCTGGGTGAAGTCGATAAAGCCGTCGATATAGATATGGTTTTCCGGCCCGATTTCGCTGTCTGCGATCTGGGCGGCCAGAATATCCAGCCTGTCCGCCGGGTCGGCGTGGCCGTTGGCCACCACCGCGTTGTAAGCCTCCAGCACCAGCGCCATATCGCAGAGCTTATCGCCCAGGGCGCCGCCGCAGCGCTCCCCTGCGGAGAGCAGCGCTTCCGCACCCACTCCGGCAGATTTCAGCTCGTCCACGGCCGAGAGCAGCATCCCCTGCAATTCCGCCTTGCGGCGGGCCCCGCCGTAGACCTTCAGCCGGGAATATACCTGATTGAGCGCCAGGGCCATGCACAGCATACGTCCGCCCTTATCCAGCATGGTGGCCGCGGCGCCCCCCTGACGGGACATGATGCGCCGGGCAAGCCCGGTAAAGCTGAATACCTCCGCGTACAGCGACAGCGTGTCGCCGCAGCGGCGGCACAGCTCCCGCTCCGCCTCATGGCTGTACTGCTCAGGCACAATGAGCATACTGCCGCCCCGGCCCAGACGTACAAAGGCGTCGATCTCCGATATGACCGCGGCTGTTTTTCCGGCGCCTGCTTTGCCGGTGAGAAGTCTGAGCATATGCGTCCTCCGAAACATTTCTTTTTCTGTATTTTATCAAATCTGTTCCCCGCTTACAAGCCGCCTTGTTTATTTTCGCGCAGTACTTGAATAAAGAAAAAAAATGTGATATAAAATAATCTATGTTTTTTAAGGATGTGATTTGGCGTGAAATTCTCTTCAAAAATGGAAAAATGCGGTCTGTCTCCCATGCGCAAATTCAACGGCTACGCGGCAGAGACGGTAAAACGCGGCATCAAGATATATCATCTGAATATCGGTCAGCCCGATATCATTACGCCTGACGCCTATTTTCAGGCCATGCGCGATTTTTCGGAGCCTGTCCTGGCTTATGCTCCTTCCCGTGGTATCCCCGTCCTGCTGGATGCCGTGTGCGGTTACTACAAGAACATCGGCGTTGAGTTGAAGGACGAGGACATCCTTGTCACCAACGGCGGCAGCGAGGCCCTGCAGATGACCATGGCCACCCTGCTGGACGATGGGGACGAGATCATCATTCCCGAGCCCTTTTACCCCAACTACCACACCTCGGTCACCCTGGCCGGCGCCACCATCCGCCCCCTGACCACCTGTCCGGAGGAGGGCTACCGTTACGCCGTGAGAGAGCGTATCGAACCGCTGATCAACGAACATACCCGTGCTATCATGATCACCAACCCCGGCAACCCCACCGGCGCTGTGCTGACACCGGAAGAGCTCAGGCTCATGCTGGACATCGCGAAAGAACACGAGCTGTTCATCATCTGCGACGAGGTGTACCGGGAGTTTACCTACGGCGGCGAACCCCTTACCAGCGCGCTTCAGTGCGCCGGCTATGAGGACAACGTGATCGTCATCGACTCGGTCTCCAAGCGCTTCTCCGCCTGCGGTGCCCGTATCGGTCTGCTGATCTCCAAAAACCAGGCGTTCATGCAGCAGGCCATGAAGTGGTGCCAGTGCCGTCTGTGCGCCTCCACCACCGACCAGGTGGCCGCCGCCGCACTCTACTCTGTGGACAGCGATTACTTCGCCTCCGTGCGTGAGGAATACAAGCTCCGCCGGGATACGCTGATGAATAAGCTCTCCAAGATCCCCGGCGTAGTCTGCAAAGAGCCCAAGGGCGCCTTTTATGTGATGGCCGCTCTGCCTGTGGACGACGCGGACAAATTTCAGCTCTGGCTGCTCAACGAGTTTGCGGACAATGGCGAAACTGTGATGTTCTCCTGCGGCGAGCCCTTCTACGCCACGCCCGGCAAGGGTCTCAATGAGGTACGCATGGCCTATGTGATCAACAAAGAGGACATCGCCCGGGCCATGGACATTCTGGCCGTGGCCATAAAGAAATACAACGAAACGCACTGAATCAAAAAAACAAAGGAATAAGGGCAGCGGAAATCGGCCGCTGCCTTTTCCATGAATTACGGAGAAGAGAACTATGCTCAAGCATAAAAGCCGCTTTCCCCGCATTGGAATGCGCATTATCAAATCCGCCGTGGCGGTGGGAATCTGTTTTCTGATTTATTACCTGCGGGGCAGCCGCGGCGTCCCCTTTTATTCTGCCATTGCCGCACTGCAGTGTATGCAGAGCTACCATAAAAATTCCCGCACGGTAGCCTTCCGCAGGATGAACGGCACCCTCATCGGCGCGTTCTACGGCCTTATTGTCATCGTGATCCAGTGCTTTGTCCTGCTCCCGCATAACATTCATTACACCATATACTGCGCAATTGTCATGCTGGGCGTGGTAGCTTCGCTTTATACGGCGGTGGTGCTGAACTGCCAGGATGCGGCCTATTTTTCTTCGGTAGTCTTTTTATGCATCACCATGGTGCATATTGTGGATGAGAATCCCTACCTTTTTGTCCTGAACCGTGTGGTGGAGACGCTGATCGGCGTGATCGTGGGCATGCTGGTGAACGACTTCCACCTGCCCCGCCGCAAGCGGAAGGACGTGCTCTTCGTCACGGCGCTGGACAATGTGCTGATCTCTGAAGATGCCCGTCTCTCTGTTTACAGTAAAGTTGAGCTGAACCGGCTGATCGACGAGGGTGTTCCCCTCTCCATCATGACCAGCCGCAGCACAGCCTCTTATCTCCAGGCTGCCGGGGATGTGCATGTAAAGCTGCCCCTTATCCTGATGGATGGGGCGGTACTCTATGATCCGGTGGAAAACAGCTACATAGCGAAATGTGAGCTGAGCTACACGGAGGCCTGCCAGCTGACCGACGCGTTCCGCGCCCTGGGTCTTGAGGTATTCCAGCACACGGTGACAGACGATTCCGTCCTCACCTATTATGACAGTCTCTCCCGTGAGAGCACCCGT
>JALFVN010000001.1 GCA_022787565.1 Clostridiales bacterium
CGGCCTTGCGGGTGTCCTCGGGCAGGTCCCGAAGGATGTAGTAGACGGAGTTGTCGTTCTCGTTGACGATATCCATGATGGACATAGGGGTAACGTTGCCCGTCTCAAACAGGGGCTCGCCCCGTTCGTCGATGATCGCGTCGTAGGAGTTGACCTCGGCGTGGACAAACTCCTCCATGATGTAAGGCACATCCGCTTCCTTCTCCGCCATAAAGCTCTCCAGTTCCTGGTCACTGGTAAGCTTGTAGGTGTGGGAGGCGCCTACGCCGTTATCCGGCTTGACCACCACCGGATAGCCTACCTTTTTAATAAAGTCCCGGCAGCCCTTCAGATCCTCCACCAGATAATACCGGGCGGTGGGGATCCCGGCCTTGGCATAGAACTCCTTCATCTTGGACTTGTACTTGACCCGGGGCATATCTTCCGTCTGGAACCCGGAGGTGATGTGGAAGTCGGTACGCAGCCGGGCGTCCCGCTCCAGCCAGTACTCGTTGTTGGACTCCAGCCAGTCGATGCGGCCGTATTTGAAGATGAAGAAGGCCACGGCCCGGTAGACCTCGTCGTAATTCTCCAGGCTGCTGACTTTGTAATACTCCTTCAAGCTGTCCTTCAATTCAGGCCGCAGCTCGTCGTAGGGCTGATCGCCCACGCCCAGCACGTTGAGACCGTTGTTCTTCAGCTCCCGGCAGAACTGCCAGTAGTTGGTGGGAAAATTGGGGGAAATGAACACTACATTTTTCATTGCGATCCTTCTCTCTTTTTCTCAATATCTCGATCTCGGGGGAGATTATGTATCCAGCAGGTAGGGCAGGAAATAGACGACCTGTTTATACCACCAGTCCCAGTCATGAGCACAGTCATAGCCCCACAGGTCTACCCAGATATGGATGCCCTTCTCCGCGAAGATGTCCCGCAGGCGGCAGGTAGTCTCCGGAAGCTCCCAAGGCCCCTGACCGACACAGATGACTGCTTTTTTCCGGTTGTACAACTCCACATAGGGATGGCCCGCGGGCAGATTCGCCATGTAGTGTACCGGGGAATTCATATAGACCACATCGTCCATATAACCGTCAAAGCCGTAGTCGGCAGTGTAGATGCCACTGAGGGCCAGCAGACGGTCAAAGAGGTCCGGGCGGCGAAGATACAGGTTGACGGCATGGGTGGCCCCCAGGGAGCAGCCGAATACCATCACGCCGGGTTCGCCCTCCCAGCCGTTGCACTCGTTGACCATGGCCCGCATGAAGGGAACCATTTCATCGGTGATGTAGGTAATCCACTGCTCATACCGCCGGATGCGGCAGTAAGGGTCTCCGCCCTTGTTGGACCAGGTTTCCTGGTCCAGGGTGTCAATGGAGAATACCATCACCTGGCCCGACTCGATCCAGGGTGCCCACACATCTGTCATGTGGAAATTCTCAAAGTCGAAAAAGTGCCCGTCCTGACAGGGGATGAACAGCACAGGCCGTCCCGCGTGGCCGTAGACCTTGCACTCCATGTCCCGGCCCAGAGTCGGGCTGTAGTTCTTAAAATACTGTGTTTCCATAGATCAACCTCCGTCAAGCCCATTCGTAGAGCAGAGTGTTCAAAAAGAAGGGAATCTGCCGCTCCCAGCTGGCCTCGCAGTGCTCCCCGCCGGGAACGATGCGGCAGTCCAGCAGAACGCCGCGGTCCAGCAGCAGCCGGGCCGCCCGACTGAACTGCTGGCGCATCTGCCGGTGGTTGGACAGCTCCTCCGAGCCGTAGTCCATATACAGCACCGTTTCGGGGTCCAGCTCCGCCCGGCGGATCAACTGCTCGACCCTCCCCGGGGAGCACCACAGGGAGGGGGAGAGCGCCGCCGCCCGGGAGAACACCTGGTTATAGGCAATCAGGGCGTACAGGCTCATGAGCCCGCCCATGGAACTGCCGGCGATGAAGGTGTGGGAGCGGTCGGGCAGTGTGGGGAAGTTCTCGTCGATGAAGGGCTTGAATTCGCGCGTCATCCACTCCATCGTGGCCTGTCCCCGGCCCTGTACCCGGCCCAATTGGCTGTCCTGAAAGGAGAAGGGGGAGTATTCGGACAGGCGACCGTTGTTCGGGTCGTGACTGCATTCCACTGCGGCCACAATGAGGGGAACATCATGAGCGTCCAGATAGTCGCCCATGCCCCAGCTCTTTCCGTAGGTGGCGTCCTCGTCAAAAAATACGTTGTGTCCGTCAAACATATAGAGAACCGGATAGCGTCCGTCGGGGTCGTCCTCCAGGGCATTGGGCAGATAGACATATGCCCGGCGCTCTGTGTCTCCCGTCAGCTCCGGTATGGTAATATTCCAAGTGTCAATCATATAAAAATCCTTTTCCGCGAGTATGAACATGTTCCAGTCTTTGGCCACACTATAGCACAGTAGCGTGAAAGAATCAATTCTTCCGGTCAGGATGAGGGTAACTAACTTTTGCATTAGAAGGATGGATCAAATTGGGTAAAATGCAAGGACATATTCCTGTTTGCCGCCGGGAGTGCCGCGTGTTTCGCCCCTTCCGCACCATCCAGGAGCCCGGGAAGATGGTACTGTTTGCTCTTACATAAAAGCGGAGTATCCAGAAAAGGACTTGTCCTTTTCTGGATGCTCCGCGGATTGGAAATAAAACGGGGGCGATTATCCGCCATCCGTATCGGAAAAAGAGAGAGGAGCGCTGACTGCCATATCTTGTTCTTTTGCCAGCAGTGCGCTGGGAATCGCCGTTTTCAGGACCAGAATGACATTTTTCTGGACATCCTCCCGGTCATATTCCAAATCTCCCGTGAACATATTGATCAGCATTCCGGCGAGAGCTTCCGTATAGAATTCCGCCAGAAACCGCTTGAAGCGAATATCGGCATGGAGTCCGGCGACAGCTTCGGCCTGGTCAATGACGGAGGAGGTGATATCAATAAAATCCGCATAAAAGAAGCGGCGCATTTCCGTGCGTCCCATAGAGTCGTAGGCGCAGTTCAGAATATGCTGGTTGGTACTCACATAGTCAATGACAAAAGCCACTGCATCCTCCGCATTGACCAGCAGGTCGAAGTTTTTTACCACCTCGACCGCTTCCTGTTCCAATGTCCACTTTAACAACTCATAGATATCTTGAAAGTGATAGTAAAAAGTCTTTCGGTTGACTCTGCATGTTTGAATGATCTCACTGACCGTGATTTTGGAAAGCGTTTTATTCTTCATCGCGCTTTTCAGCGCGGCGGAGAACATTTTTTTGTATTAAGTGAAACGGCTTCATATGGAACCAAATCTGCCACACCGGAACAGATCGCTGTGAAAGCCCATGAGCGCAAGCGGCAGTCCGGCAGTGTGACGGACATTGTTCCCGAAGGAACTCCTACAGAAGTGGTGGAACACCGTCTGTCTAATGAAGAACGGATCTGTGCTTCCTGCGGAACTGTTATGGAGGAGATTGGCAAGGAGGTCCACCGGAGCCTGCAGATGGAGCCTGCCCGCTTCTGAATCCGGGAGGATGTCTACTATAGAAGCGGCCTTGGATGTGTCCATCGTGAAAATCATCTATGGCAAGAGCAAAAGCCGGGTGCTGGTCTATGCCGTACCCGCCCAAACCAGATTGCCGGAGTTGCTGCGTTGGAGTGACGCCTATCTTTCCCCGGACAGCTTCGTGCTGACCCTTGGGGAAAGCCTCACGGGGCCTGTGACGGTCAATCTGGCTCACATCCCCCACATCCTGCTGGGCGGCTCCACAGGCAGCGGAAAGAGCGTGCTGCTGAAGCTGCTGCTCATGCAATCGCTCCGCAAGGGGGCCGAGGTCTATATTGCTGACTTCAAGGGCGGCGTGGACTTCCCCAAAGTCTGGCGGCAGCGATGCCACATGGCCTTTACCGAGCAGGACTTGCTTTACATTCTGGGGCAGCTTGTGGCTGTACTGGAACCGCAAGGGGCGCCTGGCTGAAACAGGGTGTCCTGACCTTGACGCATACAACGAGGCCACGGGGGATAACTTACCCCGGCTGGTATTCGCCTGTGACAAGGTGGCGGAGGTGCTGGACAAGACGGGGCGGAGCAAAGAGGACAAGGAACTGCTGGCGCAAATCGAAAACAGGCTGTCCACGATTGCGCGATTGGGGCGGGCTTTTGGTATCCATCTGATACTTGCCACCCAGCGGCCCGACGCCAACATCATCCCCGGTCAGATCAAGAACAATATGGATTTCCGGGTATGCGGCAGGGCGGACAGCGTGCTTTCTCAAATCATCCTGGACAACACCAGCGCTGCCGAACAGATACCAAAGGACGCAAGGGGCCGCTTCATCACGGGAGATGGCACAGTATTCCAAGGCTATCTGTTTGACGAAGAACGGTTCTAACGGGGTGACTTACTATTAGATGTCAACCCCCTTTTCGGAAAAAGGATAACTGTTGAAAAAGGGCGCACAAAACCAAGCCCCATTCGGGACTCTAATAAAAACCAATCAAGGACGGTTTAACAAACCAGATCTGCGTTGTAAGGAATGTTCTTCGTTTGAAGCGTGTAGATCACTCGCAAAAGTTTCTTTGCAACATGGGTCATGGCTACGCGATGGGGCTTGCCTTCGGCCCGTTTCTTAGCATAGTAGGCAGCAAAGGTAGGCTCGTTTTTTATGAGAGGAAGGCAGCAGTTTAAGAGAGCATAGCGCAGATGCGAAGACCCATGTTTGAC
>JALFVN010000002.1 GCA_022787565.1 Clostridiales bacterium
CGTGACCGTTGATTACCAGGGCAACATCAAGTAATTTTATCTCAGGCATTATGAAGGACAGGCCGAACGGCCTGTCCTTTTTCTGTGTCTCCGTTCTCTCCGAAAAATATTCTATTCTCCGCGAATTTTGTTTGTAATCCGCAGATTTATGGTGTAGAATAAGATAGCATATATGTAATTAACAGGGAGGTCGGTACGGTTGGAGAGTCAATACGCTATTGAAATGCTTCACATTACCAAAAAATTCCCCGGCATCATTGCCAACGACGATGTCACCCTGCAGTTGAAGAAGGGCGAAATTCACGCCCTGCTGGGTGAAAACGGCGCCGGCAAATCTACTCTGATGAGCGTTCTTTTCGGTCTGTATCAGGCAGAGGAGGGCATCATCAAAAAGGACGGCCGGGAGGTCCAGATCAAAAACCCCAACGACGCCAACGACCTTGGCATCGGCATGGTGCATCAGCACTTCAAACTGGTGGAGTGTTTCACCGTGCTGGACAACATCATTCTGGGCGTGGAGCCCAACAAGCACGGCTTTCTGCAGAAGCAGGAGGCGAGAGAGAAAGTCATGGCCCTGTCGGAGAAATACGGTCTCCATGTGGATCCGGACGCTCTG
The DNA here is from genome assembly GCA_022787565.1 of Clostridiales bacterium. Classification (GTDB taxonomy): domain Bacteria; phylum Bacillota; class Clostridia; order Oscillospirales; family Oscillospiraceae; genus Limivicinus. The sequence goes on from JALFVN010000002.1 coordinate 617, forward strand.
ATCGAGGATATCACCGTGGGCATGCAGCAGCGTACCGAGATCCTCAAAATGCTCTACCGGGATAATGAAATTCTCATTTTCGACGAACCTACCGCAGTTCTGACCCCTCAGGAAATTGAAGAGTTGATGCAGATCATGAAAAATCTGGCCGCCGAAGGCAAGAGCATCCTCTTTATCTCCCACAAGCTCAACGAGATCATGGAGGTCTCTGACCGGGTGACGGTTCTGCGCAAGGGCAAGTACATAGGCACCGTGGAGACAGCAAAGACCAGCAAGGAAGAGCTGAGCCGCATGATGGTTGGCCGCGATGTGGAATTCGTGGTTGCCAAGGAGGACGCCAAGCCCGGCGACGTGGTGCTGGAGGTGGAGGGCCTGACCGTGCCTTCCAAGATACACAGCAACGACGCCGCGAAAAACGTCAGCTTCCAGGTTCACGCCGGCGAGATTTTGTGCATTGCCGGTATTGACGGCAACGGCCAGACCGAGCTTGTCTACGGAATCACCGGACTGGAGCCGCTGAAAGCCGGCAAGCTGACCCTCTGCGGGCAGGACATCACCAAGGCAACCATCCGCCGCCGCTCGGTCATGGGCATGAGCCACATTCCTGAGGACAGGCACAAGCACGGCCTGGTGCTGGATTATTCCCTTGAGTACAACATGGTGCTCCAGCGCTATTTTGAGCCGGAGTTTACCAACAAGGCCGGTTTCCTGAAACGGCCGCAGATTCGCAAGTACGCGGAAAAACTCATTGACCAGTACGACGTGCGCTCCGGACAGGGTCCCGTCACGGTGGCCCGCAGTATGTCCGGCGGCAACCAGCAGAAGGCCATTGTGGCCCGCGAGCTGGACAAGGATCCCAAACTCCTTGTGGCGGTGCAGCCTACCCGCGGCCTGGATGTAGGCGCCATTGAGTATATCCACAAACAACTGGTGGCCCAGCGGGACGCCGGCGGCGCGGTGCTTCTGGTCTCTCTGGAGCTGGACGAGGTCATGAGCCTTTCCGACCGCATTCTGGTCATGTACGAGGGCGAGATCGTGGGCGAGCTTGATCCGAAAAAGACAACTGTGGAAGAACTGGGCCTGTATATGGCCGGTGCCAAGAGGGAGGGAGCTGCCGAATGAAAAAAATTCTGAAAAACCAGGCGGTACAGTCCCTTCTGTCCTCCCTGCTGTGTATCCTGTTGGGCCTGCTGCTGGGCTATATCGTCCTGCTGTTCATCAATCCCGCCGGTGCGGGTGAGGCGATCATCACCGTCATCAAAAACTTTTTCTATTATCCCAGCAAAGCTGCCGTGATAAAATATTTTGGTAATACTTTGGTCAAGACCGCTCCGCTGCTGATGTGCGGCCTGTCCGTGCTCTTTGCCTATAAGGTGGGTCTGTTCAACATCGGCGCCGCCGGTCAGTATGTGGTGGGCGTGGGCGCCAGCCTGTATCTGGCGCTGGCCCTGCATATGCCCTGGTATGTGTGCCTGATCGCCGCCATGATCGCAGGCGCGCTGCTGGGCGCCATCTCCGGTCTGCTGAAGTCCTACTGCAACGTTAACGAGGTCATCTCCTGCATCATGCTCAACTGGATCAGCCTTTACGGCGTGAACATGCTGCTGTCTCTGGTGAAGGAGACTACCAGTCCCTACACCTTCACCCTCTCCAGCACCAACCCTGACGCAATCCTGCCGGATCTGGGGATGGGCAAGCTCTTCAGCAACAACCCCTATGTGAGTATCGCTCTGCCTCTGGCCGTGGTTGTCACCATTATCATCTGGGTCATTCTGGAAAAGACCAAGTTCGGTTACGAGCTCCGTGCCACCGGCAATAACAAAAACGCCGCCAAATATTGCGGCATGAACGAGAAGCGGAACATCATCCTCACCATGATGATCTCCGGCGCGCTGGCGGGTCTGGGCGCGGCGCTGCTGTACCTGACAGGCTTTGAGCAGTGGCAGTGCAGCCAGTCCAGCGTGCCGGGCATGGGCTTCAACGGCATCGCCGCCGCCTTCCTGGGCGGTCTGAACCCCATCGGCACCATCTTCTCCTCCTACTTTATCCAGCACATTACCAACGGCGGCGCGTATGTGGACAAGAGCATGTACTGCGCGCAGATATCCGACCTTATCTCTTCGATCATTATCTACCTCTGCGGCTTCGTGGCCTTCTTCAAGTACTTTATGAACTCCGCCATAGACCGGCGTGAAGCCAAAAAAGCCGAGAAGCTTGCCCGGGCCGAGACTGAGGAAGGAGGTCAGAAATAATGCTGCTTCTTATCCAGTACACCCTTATTTTCGCCTCTGTTCTGCTTCTGGTCGCGTTGGGCGGCTGTTTCTCTGAACATTCCGGCGTGATCAACATCGGCCTTGAGGGCATTATGGTCATGGGCGCCCTGGGCGGCGCGCTGGTCATGAAATACATGCCCGCGGGCACCCCCGCCGTGGCCATGATCTTCACCACGCTGATCGGCGCTGTCCTTGTGGGCGTGCTGTTCTCCTGTCTGCTGGCTGTGGCCTGTATCAACTTCAAGGCAGACCAGACCATCGTAGGTACAGCCATGAACCTGCTGGGCGTGGCTGCCGCAACGGTCATCGTCAAGGCAATCAACACCGCCGAGAATCCGGACAACGTTTCCGCAACCATCCAGTACATCAGCCAGAAAAAGGCTTTCCTTCTGAACATCGGCAGCTTTGAGTTCAACTGGTTCATGGTCATCGCGGTTCTGGCGCTGATCTTCGCCTATGTCACCCTTTATAAGACCAAGTTCGGCCTTCGTCTCATGGCCTGCGGTGAACATCCCCAGGCGGCGGACTCCGTGGGTATCAACGTGTATAAAATGCGCTGGGCCGGCGTGCTCATCTCCGGCGTGCTGGGCGGCCTGGGCGGTATCTGCTACATTCTGGCCGGCGTGTCCGAATGGAAGTTTGAAAACGGCGTGGCCGGTTTCGGCTTCCTGGCTCTGGCGGTTATGATCTTCGGCCAGTGGAAACCCACCCGTATTGCTCTGGCAGCGCTGCTCTTTGGTATGTTCCGGGCTCTTTCCAACGTCTATACCGGCTTCAGCTTCCTGACCGCGCTGAACATCCCCAGTACCGTTTACAACATGCTGCCCTACATCATCTCCCTTGTGGTGCTGGCCTTCACCTCCAAAAAGTCCCGTGCCCCCAAGGCCGAGGGTATCCCCTACGACAAAGGCTCACGCTGAGCATGAAAAGCATATATACCGGAGATGCGGTTTGCCCGTATCTCCGGTATTTTTACATTGTTTATATTTGTCGACTTGACTTTCCGTAAATATGGCATACAATATCCATGTTATCAAACACAGGAGGTTCGTATGAACAAATATCTTGACATAGCTCCCGAAGTAAAGGAAGCTCTCGCCCAGGGTAAGCCCGTCGTCGCGCTGGAGAGCACCATCATCTCCCACGGCATGCCTTATCCCAAAAATGTGGAGACCGCGCTGCTTGTGGAGCAGACCATCCGCGAAAACGGCGCCGTTCCCGCCACCATTGCCGTAATCGGCGGCAGACTGAAAGCCGGTCTGAGCCGTGAGGAGATCGAATACCTGGGCAAATCCGGCCGGGACGTGGCTAAAGCCAGCCGCCGGGACCTTCCCGCTCTGGTGGCGAGAGGAGCCGACGGCGCGACTACCGTGACCACCACCATGATTATCGCCCATATGGCCGGGATCAACGTCTTTGCCACCGGCGGCATTGGCGGTGTTCACCGGGGCGCGGAGACGACCATGGATATCTCCGCCGATCTGGAGGAGCTGGCCCAGACCCCTGTCATGGTCGTCTGCGCCGGAGCAAAGTCCATTCTGGACCTGGGTCTGACGCTTGAATATCTGGAGACCCACGGCGTCCCCGTCATCGGCTACGGTACTGAGGAACTGCCCGCCTTCTACACCCGCTCCAGCGGCTTCGGCGTGGACTACCGGGTGGACAGCCCCGAGGAATTGGCGGCCATGTTCCGCGCACAGCGGGAGCTGGGCTACAAGGGCGGTATGCTGGTCACAAATCCCATTCCGGAGGAGTACGCCATGGACAAGGCTGTCATCGACGCTGCTATTGAGCAGGCGCTGAAGGAGAGCGTGGAGCAGGGAATCCACGGCAAAGAGACCACGCCCTTCCTGCTGGCACGGGTGGTGGAACTCACCGGCGGCGACAGTCTGGAGAGCAATATCAGGCTGGTGCTGAACAACGCCGCTGTGGCAGCCCGGACCGCCTGCGAGCTTTGCAAATAAAAGAAAAACCTGAAAATCTGAACCGGGAGGGTGTTCCCCTCCCGGCTCAAGTCGTTGACAAAGTCATTTTGACTTTGTCAACGAGAGAGAATGCACTGCACTCATGCCTCAATGTGCGCCTGCGGCGCACATTTCGACACTCGTTTCGTGAGAAGTGTTTTCTGCGACGCACATGTCGCCGCAGAAAACGGATTGTATTTCTTTTTTCGCTGCGGCGAAAAAACTCTGCGAGGCTTTGTCTATAGTCTGAACCGGGAGGGTGTTTCCCTCCCGGTTTCGTTTTTCAAAGCGCAGAAATTTACAGGTTTCCAGGCACCTGGGCGCGCAGGAAAGCCCCCTGCGCATGGCGCCAGGGCAGCGGGTTCGGAGCCTTGCCCCAAAGCGCCCCGCACCAGGCTGATGATTATACTGTTTGCACCCAAAAATTTCCCCTCTGCGCAGATCAAGCGCCTGTGTTGACATCAAGAGGCAAAATAATGTATAATAACTCAGATTGGACCTGCCTTTTGGGCAGCAAAGCAACGGAGAATGCCATATGGGTGAGACGAAGCTGACCTTTAAGCGATATGAAAAAAAATATCTTTTGTCCCGCGAGCAGTATCTGACATTGAGACAGCGATTGGACGCGTATATTCAGCCGGATACATATTTTCAGAGCACCGTATGCAGCATCTATTATGACAGCGATGACTACCATCTGATCCGCCACTCCATCGAGGGCCCGGTATATAAAGAGAAGCTGCGTGTCCGAAGCTACAATGTGCCGCAGCCGGGCGGAACGGTGTTTGTGGAGCTGAAGAAAAAATACAAAGGCATTGTTTATAAGCGAAGAGTCACCATGGAGGTCGAACAGGCCCAGAATTATCTGGCCGGCAAGTGTCTCCCTCCGGAGGACAGTCAGATCACCCGGGAGATCGACTGGTTTTTGCACGAAAACCTGCCGAGCCCCAAGGTGTTTATTGCCTGCGACCGTTCAGCCTATGTGGCAAAGGACAACCCGGAGCTTCGCATCACCTTTGATGAAAACATCCGCTGGCGGGAAGATGAGCTTTCTCTCACTGCCGGCTGCCACGGCCAGCCGCTTGTCGCGCCGGGCCAGGTGCTGATGGAGATCAAGATCCCCGGCGCCGCTCCCCTTTGGCTGGCCCACATGCTCAGTGAGCTTGCCCTTTTCCCCACCGGCTTTTCAAAATACGGCACCTGCTATAAAACCGCCCTGCTGGAAAAATATTTTAACGGAGTGATTTTCTGTGTTTAACAGTGTTATACCCACCGCAATGACCCTTTCCGCATTTTTGATGTGCATCTTTGCCTCGCTTGTTCTCGGTGTGCTGACCGCTCTGGTCTTTTCTTTCCGGAACCGGCACAGCGGATCGCTGATCCTGGCGCTTGCCGTGCTGCCTCCCATTGTGGCCCTGGTGATCATGATGGTCAACGGCAATATCGGCGCGGGGCTTGCCGTGGCAGGCACCTTTTCCCTGGTTCGTTTCCGCAGCGCCCCGGGGACGGCAAGGGAGATCTGCGGTCTCTTCATGTCCACGGCCATCGGCATCACCTGCGGCATGGGCTTTATCGGGATCGCGGCGGTGTTTTTCCTGGTCATGGCGGTATTCCTCATCGTTCTCAGCATTATCCGATTCGGCGAAACTGCGGCCTCCAGCCGTCAGCTTAAGATAACCATTCCCGAAAATCTGGATTACGACGGGCTGTTTGACGATATTTTTGAAAAGTATACCAACAACCACGAACTGGTAAAAGTAAAGACCACCAATATGGGGACGCTCTACGAGCTTACCTACAGCATCAATCTGAAAACACCGGATGTCAGCAAGCAGTTTATCGACGAGATCCGTTGCCGCAACGGCAATTTGAATATTATCTGCGGCAGGGAGTCGGATAAAGACGCGATCTGACAGGAAAGGGAGAAGATCATGAAAAAATTCCTTGTTTGCGTTCTCGCGGCTGCGCTGGCGCTCTCCTGTTTAAGCGCCTGCTCCGATGTGGTAATCGGCGCCTCCAACGACGGCAGCACCGGCGCCGGCGGCCCTGAAAAGGCCATCACCTTAAACGGCGACAGCGCCAAATACGCCGGCGGCGGCGTTTCCATCAACGGAAGCACCGTGACGATTTCCGCTCCCGGCGAATATACCGTCACCGGAACGCTGGATAACGGCCGCATCATTATCGACACAGGGGAAGAGCCCGGCAACGTGCTCCTGACGCTGGACGGCGTAAATATCACCTGCCTGACTGACGCCGCCATTTATGTGGCCCAGGCCAGGAATGTGGATATCGTTCTCGCGCCGGGAAGCAGCAATACGGTCACTTCCGGCACGGAGTCCGACATGGCCAAAGCCGACGGAACAGCCAGCGGTGCGGCCATTTACGCCGAGGATGACCTGGACATCAAGGGCGAGGGAACACTGCAGATCTGCGGCTATATCAACAACGGTATCACCTGCAAGGATGATCTGGACATTATGGGCGGCACGATCACGGTGCTTGCCGCCAATAACGGCATCCGCGGTTCTGAGTCGGTCTGCGTCACCGGAGGAAACCTGTCTGTTACCTGCGGCAATGATGGAATCAAGTCCACCGTTGCGGACAAGGCAGGAAAGGGCTATGTTGAGATCAGCGGCGGCGGCATCGCCATCGCAGCGGCAGGCGACGGCATCTCGGCGGAGACCTCTCTGAACATCAGCGGCGGCAATATCGTCATCTCCACTACCGGCGACCCGGCCGCGGGGAGCGCCAAGGGGATCAAGGCCTATACCGGCTTTGCCATCAGCGGCGGCAGCATCAATGTGACATCCACGGATCACGCACTGAAATCCTCCGCCGGTATGACCATCAGCGGCGGCAGCTTCACGCTCAACTCCTCCGACGGCAAGGGAATTTCCGCCGATGGGGACATCACCATCAGCGGCGGCGACTTTAACGTAAGCTCCATTGACGACGGTATCGAGTCTGTTACCGCCTTGACCATAGAGGGCGGCAGCTTCAATATCACCGCCGGGAACGACGGCCTGAAAGCGGGCGAAAAGGGCACCGGCTTCGAGGCAAAAGTGGGCACGGTGACCATTAACGGCGGCAGCCTTTTTGTCAGCGCCTATGCCGATCCCATTGACGCCAAGGCAAAGCTGCTGGTAAACGGCGGCAGCGTGCTGGCTGTCGGCACCTCCGGGATAATCAAGAACTTCAGCGGCGAGAGCAGCCAGAGCTTTATCGCGTGCAGCCTTAACGGCAGCGGGAGCGACACCGTTGCAGTAAAATCGGCAGACGGCGGCGAGCTTGCCTCTCTGGTTGCGGCATACGGGTTCAACACCGTTCTGTTTTCCGCGCCCACCCTTTCCGCCGGCGGCGAATATACGGTATCTTCCGGCACCGGGAGCAGCACCGCCGTCGCATGACCTTCCGAAACCGCTATGACCCGGCAGACATCAAGCCTGCCGGGTCTCAGCAATGAAATGGCAATATACACAAAAAGGAAGCAACGACACTATGCAAAATCTTGGCTCTGCGGAGCAAAGCAGCACGCCCGTTTCCGGGAAGCGCCACAGGAAACTGATCATCGGCATCTGCCTTGCGGTCATTCTGCTGATCGCCGCGGCGGCTTTTTGGCTTTTTTCCAATTACATTTTCGTCTGCGGCAGCTTTTATCATAAAGGGGAGGATATCGATCTGCGCGGCAAAGACATAAGCATTGAGCAGTATCAGGTAGCCGCCTCCGCGTATCCTCAGCTGCACATCTACTGGGATATCCCCATCGGCGGAAAACGCTATGACTGCAGCGCAGAGAGCATAGCCGTGGGGAACTTTTCCATGGAGGAGGTTCCGAACTTTGCCCTCTTTGATGACCTGAAGGCGGTAGACGGCAGCGATGCCTCCTGTTATGACGCTCTTGCGGCTCTGCGGGAAGCCATGCCGGGGGTCAGAGTCAGCTGGGTTGTCCGGATTGGCGGAGAGGAATTCCCGGATGAGGCCACAGAGATCGTCGTTAATGGCTCTGCGACCTGTGCCCTGCTCAGTGATCTGCTGCCCTATCTCCCTGCACTTGAACGGGTGGACCTGAGAAATGCAGCGCTGGAACCGGGAAACGCGGCAGAGCTGCTGGAGGCGGCATTCCCCAACGTGGAATTTATCTATAATATAGAAGTCTGCGGGCAGAAGTTTTCAAACGATGCGTCGGGGATCTCCCTCCCCGGTGCAGATGAGGCTCAACTGGCTGCGCTCTGTGCCGCAGCAAAGCGGTTTTTCCATGTGGAGACCATCGACCTGGGGGATACACTGTACGCAGTGGAGGATATTATCGCCCTGCGCCGGGCCTTTGACGGCGCGAAGGTGCTGTGCCGCCTGTGCATTTACGGTGTGGAGACCCCTTCCGACGCCGATGAACTGGACCTGAGCGAGGCAGAGACCGGCGACGGCGCCGATCTCGGCAAAGCGGCGGCGGCTATGGCGGACCTGAAAACGATCATCGTGCGGTCGGAGCTCTCCGATGAGGATCTGGAAGGGCTGAACAGGAAATATCCCGGAATAGAGATCATCCAGGCAGAATAGGCAGAGGCCGAAGACAATATGAGACAAAACAACAGCCGCGAAAAGGGCATGCCCTAAAGGCGGCGCAGATTAGGGACACTATGAAAACAGTGTTTTAAGCGGCGTCTTTAAGCGGGAAAAACAAAGAAAGACCACATTTACTGAGATTACTCGGTAGATGTGGTCTTTTTTGTTCATACATAAAACAATTTCAGATATAAATTAAGAAAGACCACTGGTTACCGGCCCAGTAGTCGAAGCCTTTATACATCCCAAGCTATAAGCATAGGACTACAATGTTATTCTATGCAAAAAGGGTCAAGATGTCAAGTGGTTTAAGAATAATTCACAAATCTTTTTTAAACACCAACCCATCTTGGGGCAGTCATCAATTGTTTGTATGTTCTTTCATTGTCAATGATGTATGCTGTGACGAATGCCCATTTGTTTTTATCTGTATAACGAATTACTACGACATACCGTTCTTTGGACACCAGAGTTACCCGACGTGTACTGTCATTTCGGCCGGTAGCTTTGTCATAACCCTGGCGTGGTACAATGGTAGAATCGTTTAGTACTTCCTCTATCCATGGCATTCTCTTACAGCGTTCAAAATCCACTTGATCCTTCTTTGAGCGCCATGTTTTTTCTTTCCGCTTAAAGAAGGCATGATCGAACATCTCAGGATAGAACATAACAGGAAGTCCATCCCAAGTAAGGATAGGGCTCTTATTACAATAATTGTCGATAAAGAACTGACGGTACTCTTCTTCTGAGGACAGAGACAGAAAATCAGGGATTGCCATTAATCTGCCTCCCTTAAGTCGATTTCGAACACATTGAATTTTTGAACAGCGGCGCTTGTTCTCCCAATGCTATGATGCAAATGCTGCTCTATACGCTCAACAACAGCTTTTTTTGCCGACGACTTACCCGCGTTTTTAAAATTATATTTGTACCCAATTGCCCCCATTATAACATTCTGCAATTGCAGTATTACCGACTCCTTTGAATCAATGGCCTGAATGCTGAGTATAGGATTTGAAATTGGGAACTTAACATTTACAATTCGACGCAATTCCTGAAGGCGTTTTTTGTCTCGATTTGTTTTCTGGTCAGTATATACACGATAACTATTGTCCCATGAAACCCAGTGATAGAGAAGCTGATAATAAAATTTGTAATAACCTAACTCTTGGTCATTATCATTAAAAACATTGTTCCGAATTTTTGACGCATCGATGACAACAACCCGAGAGCAAAGATCGTCAGTTGAAAAGAAAAGATCCACAAGATCTAAGTAGAACTGCAATCTGCTATCTGATACAGTTCCCCATTTGATCTCGCCATGAACTCCGTGGCGTGCTTTCAAGGCGTTTATTTGCTTTTTTAGCTCTACTTTTTTTTCAGTCGGAACTGATAAACCGCCAATACAGCAGAATCGATTAACTTCTGTGATGGACGATGCACATGCAAGCAAGTCTTGCCTGCTCTCATCGCAAAACAAATCATAATTCAAACGGTCTCGCCTCCGACATAGTTTTCATTTATTATACCACTGGTCATATGCATGAGCAACTAAAAGGTCGTATATAATTATTATCCTTTTCTACTCCTCTAAAGGAGAAGCTTTCTGAGCCTTATTCGAGAATTCATCAGCTGCTTTATAGTCAATAATGAAATAAGGGTTCATGCTATGTCTTGAGGCAATAGAAAGCGAAGCCCCAGATGAGGCAACGTAGCACTGGGAGAGGACATTTTTAGCGGCATCTTCGATGCGCAGCACACGGAACCATGAAGCAAAATCTTCGGCGCGATCACGGTAATATGCTGGAATCTCCTGAAGCGGAGGAGTTTCGCTTTGAATTTTGTCAATATGGGCCCAGTATCTGCCGGTCGATCCGCTATGGATCAAGAGAATCCTTGGAGACGGATTAGCTAAGATATCTTGCTCGACTTTCGCAGAAACCTTGCTGCCGAGTTTCCCATACCACACGATTCCGTTTAATGCGATCAGTTCTTCATGTGCTTTGATCGTACCACATTCTGGGGCAAAATTGTTTGAAAAACGTAGAGCTATTGTTCTCATCATTTCAATCTCTCGCATAGGGGCAGGAGTTCTTCCAGCCGGGAGACGATGCGCTTCTGCTCAGCAAGCGGGGGAAGAGGAATTAAGGCATTTTTAAGCATGTCCTGTGTTATCTGGTTGATAGTAGTTGTTCCTGTTTCGCCTAAAAGAGAGTTTCTGAAATAAGCAGAGTTTATAACGTGAATAATGTACTCATTACAGGGGCTCCGAAAAATCGCCATAAACGCACCGAAGCTCATGCCGTCCCTATCAATAATTGCTGACTTACCTACGAGACGCTTACTTCCATTCCTGGCACATATAAGAATATCTCCCTTGCAGCAGATCTTGTTCTCGGGAATATCCATATCTACGCGGACAATGTCTTCATAATCCATCAGCCCGTTTTGAATGTTGCTCGACCTTAAGACAATGGTTCCTTCCCCCGAAACATCCTTGGGGCTGTATGTCAATCCAATATTTGTATAGCCAATCGTTCCAAGTCGCACCCAGATCCACGAATCCGGTATTTCAAATGGCAATTCAGTAATAGAAACAGGAAGTGCGCTACTTTTCCTTTTCCCTCGTTTCTTCGGTTCTAATTCCTGTGAGTCTGTAGTCTTTATCTGGCGGTAGAGTTCTTCGCCGGTGCCTTCTTCGGGGCGCTGCTCCACCAGCTTGCCCTGAATGGCCATCTGCAGGATAGATTTCTGCATATCGACCGGGAAGCGCTTGTTGAAGTCCTCCAGACGGCTCCACGCCTTTTCATAACGGTCGATCAGTGGCAGCAGCTCTTCGATCTTTGCCACGATGCGCTTTTGCTCGGCCAGCGGAGGGAGTACAACAACCGTTTTTGCTATTGCATCCAGCACCCAGTTTTTATTACCTACGCCACGTGTATTCTCTGCTGCTTGCAACTGCACCAGTGGACTTTTGAGGAGATAATAAAGAAATGCTTCATCCATGCAACTGTGGCTGTATTTCAATAATGCGACACTAACAAACAGGCTGAACGGCTCATCAGTATCAACTATAGCTGGAACACCAGTTGTACCGACTTTGGAGAGAAGCATATCACCTTTAACGGGATCACATCTTGCAAACAGCTCTTCATGTTCAGACTCTGTGATAAACTTGGTGTTGTTTAAATACAGGACACCACTACTCATATCCTTGACAGATACAAATTTGACGCCGCTGGTCGAATACTTAGGTGTTCTATGTGTACCGTCGGTGAGCTTGTTTAAGATACTGCCTAAGTAGGTCCATTTCCATGTTTCGGGAATATCAAACGGTATTTCATCTTCCTTCGGGATATCCAAAGCATCTGTACGACGGTCTTTTTTGATCTTTCCGGCTTTGATGAGCGCCTGCTTTTCGGCCTGAATCTGCTTGTACAGTTCCTCCGCCGTGCCCTCATCCGGGCGCTGCTCGACCAGCTTCCCCTGAATGGCAAGCTGCAGGATACTGTTTTTCAGTTCCTGGGGCGTCATAGCTCTGCCCCTCCCAGTTTGGCGGTGATCTCGGCCAGTACCCGGTCGATCTCCGCGTTCAGGGAAGCACGCTCCTCCTGATAGCGCTGGATCAGATCCATGGGGGCCAGGATGTCCTCTTCCTCATGGGGGAAGCCGCATTGATCCAGATTGTAGCCCAGGTCAACCGAGAGTTCTTCCACGGTATAGCACCGGGCCTTGTCAAAGCCGTCCACGTTCAAAGGCTGCCGGTCATTCCACCAGGCCACCACCGGTTCAAAGTGTCCCAGCTTCATGGGCTTGGTCTTGGAGAAATGCTTGTAGCCCTCGGGCATGTCCAGCCGATAGAACCAGGTCTCCTTGGTGGGACCGGTGCGGTCAAAGAACAGGATGTTCGTAGTGATGGAGGTATAGGGGGAAAATACGCTGCCCGGCATACGGACGACGGTATGGAGGTTAAACTCAGACAGCAGCTTCTTCTTGATGTTGATCTTGGCGTTGTCGGTGCCGAAGAGGAAACCGTCGGGCAGGATCACCGCCGCACGGCCGTTCTCTTTCAGCCGGTACATGATGACGGACATGAAGAGGTCAGCGGTCTCGCTGCTGGCCAGATCCGCCGGGAAGTGGTTCTTGACCTCGGCCTTCTCGCTGCCGCCGTAAGGGGGATTCATCAGGATTACGTCAAACTGATCGTCCGTGGTGTAGTCCAGCACATCCCGCAGGAGGGAGTTGTCATGGAACACCCGGGGCACGTCCAGATCATGCAGCAGCATGTTCGTGATGCAGAGCATGTACGGGAACTGCTTTTTCTCAATGCCGTAAATGGAATGGCTGTAGGCGTATTCGTCCTCCGTGGTCTGGACTTTCTTCTTCAGTTCCGAAAGCCAGGAGGTGAGGAAGCCGCCGGTGCCACAGGCAAAATCCGCCATCTGCTCCCCAATCTGGGGATCGATCATGCGGGCCATGAACTCGGTGACGGCACGGGGCGTATAGAATTCACCGGCGCTGCCCGCGCTCTGCAGCTCTTTCAGGATGGTCTCGTAGATATCTCCGAAAGCGTGGCTCTCCTCATAGTCGGAAAGATCCAGCTCGTCGATTACGTTGAGAACCTGGCGGAGCAGAACGCCGTCCTTCATGTAGTTGTTGGCGTCGGCAAAGGTGGTCTGCACGATGGCCTTCTTGATGGGCGTGGAGGCGTCCACGGGCAGCTTCTTCAACGTGGGGAACAGAGTGTTGTTCACGAAGTTCAGCAGGCGCTCACCGGTCATAGCGGTGCCGGACTTGTCATCGTGCGCCCAGCTCTGCCAGCGGCACTCCTCCGGGATGATGGAGACGTAGCTCTCATCGTCCCACTCCCAGTCCTGCTCCTTGGCGTCATACACTTTCAGAAACAGCATCCACGCGATCTGCTCAATGCGCTGGGCGTCGCCGTTGATACCAGCGTCGTTGCGCATGATGTCACGCAGGCGTTTTACAAATCCAGACAAATTGGCCATCTGTTAAATTACCTCATCCATATAAATTGCGTCTTCCAGTTCCTGCACGGCTTTCAGATAGCCGGCCTTGCCACCGAAGAAGGAAGAGATCTTCGCCGGTTTTCCGTATCGGAGGAACGGATCGAGTTTCAGGATCTCCGCCTTACCGATCTCGCGGATACCGAGATCCATGTACTTGTCCAGCAGTGCTTCCAGAATCTCCCGGGCAACGCCGCTGTACTTGCTGAGGAAGTCCCGCTTCTTGACGTTGTTGGCCCGCTCCTTCCGGGTCAGCGGCTTTTTGTCATAGGCGACATGGCAGATGAAGTCAAAATCATCCACGTCGCTCATGCCCTGCTCGGCCTTCATCTTATCCAGGTCGATGCCGCGTTCACGCAGCATATCGCGGATCTTCTCCTTCTTCGGATCAGCCCGCCATTCCCGGATAAAGGCGTCCAGCGTGGCATACTCACCGCGCACGTTCTCCTTGGCGTAGTCGGTGATGCTCTCCTGCCGGAGCAGCTTGCCGTTGGCGTCATAGATGGAGACGGTCTTGTATACGATTTCCACACGGCAGCCGTTTCGATCCACCACGGGCTTTTCCTTAGGCGGATTCGGCCCGGGGCCAGGGCCAGGTCCGGGACCAGGGCCGGGCCCGGGGCCAGGCTTTGGCGGGTAGTTGGGATCAACCTCAATGGGTCCATCCCAATCCGGATCCGCAAACAGCCGGGTCACATTACGGAAGTCCATGACCACGAAGTGGGTCTTGCCTTCCTTTTCCCGCAGCCGGGTGCCGCGACCAATGATCTGTTTGAATTCCGTCATGGAGCCGATCATCTCGTCCAGCACGATCAGCTTGGTCATCTTGCAGTCCGCGCCGGTGGACAGCAGTTTGGATGTGGTGGCAATGACCGGATACGGAGCGGAGACGGAGATAAAGTAATCCAGCTTGCTTTTGCCGTAAACGTCGCTGCTGGTGATCCTGACCACATAGTCAGGATTCTTTTTCACCATGTCGGCGTTGAGATTGACCAATGCGATCCGCATACGCTCGGCAGCATCCTCCGTGGCGCAGAAAACGATTGTTTTCGCCATGCGGTCGGTCGCTTTCAGGTACTTGGTGATCTCCGCAGCGACCTGCTGGATACGATCTTCGATGATGATGTTGTAATCATAGTCGCTGTTAGTGTAGATGCGATCCTCTATCGGATTGCCGTATTTATCAAGCTGACCGCGGCGGGGACGCCAGCCGTCTCCGATATCTGTGGTGATGTTAATCACCTTAAACGGAGCCAGGAAGCCATCCTCGATGCCTTCCTTCAAACTGTATGTATAGATGGGATCACCGAAGTAGGTGATGTTGGAAATGTACTTCGTTTCCTTCGGCGTGGCCGTCATGCCGATCTGCGTGGCGGAACTGAAGTATTCCAAAATGCGGCGCCAGCGGCTCTCTTCTTTGGCGGAGCCGCGGTGACACTCGTCCACGATGATAAGGTCAAAGAAGTCCGGAGAAAACAGCTCCGAAAAATGCTCCTGATCATCATCACCGACGAGCTGCTGATACAGCGAAAAATATACCTCATGGGACGTGATGGTGCTGCGGTCATCCTTGGCGACATTGATCTTGTGAATGACCTTTTCCAGCGGCGCAAAGTCCTGCTGGATGGACTGATCCACGAGAATGTTTCGGTCGGCCAGATAGAGGATCTTCCGCTTCATCCCGCTCTGGAGAAGTCGATAAACGATCTGGAACGCAGTATAGGTCTTACCGGTGCCGGTGGCCATAACGAGCAAAAGACGGTCCCGACCCTGGGCAATAGCATCCAGCGTACGGTTGATGGCAATACGCTGATAGTAGCGGGGAGGATAGGTGTTCTGGCTGCTGTAATAGGGCTGATCCAACACCTTCTGCTGTGCCGGGGTAATGCCGGTGCCGCCATTGCGCTCCGCTTTATATCTTGCAATCAATTCCTCTTCCGTGGGAAATTCGTCCAAACTAATCTCCCGCTCCAGGCCGGTAAGGAAATCGTGCTCCATAAAGCCATCGCCGTTTGAACTGTATGCAAACGGCAAATCGAGCATCTGGGCGTAGGTCATGGCCTGCTGTAGACCGAAAGAGACACTGTGATTATTATCTTTCGCTTCAACGATGGCGATAGGATTGTTGGCGCTCAGATACAGCACATAGTCTGCGCGCTTCGGAGGCTCACGGAACACAAGGTTTCCCTTGATGTTGACTCTGCCGTCCGTGATCTTCGTTTCCATCGTGATCTTCTGGATGTTCCACTTGGAGGTAATGGCCGGGGTAATATACTGCAGCTTAATATCCTCTTCTGACATTTGCTTCTTGCTCAGGATCATGCAGTACCCCTCCTCTCATATGAGATCATTCGAGCGTATAACAATACATAATAAATATATCACAAGCCCCGGAAAAACGCAATTACCGACAGCTTCCATGGCTTGCGAATTCATGGTTTTTCCCCATCGGTTTTCCGGTGGGGATATTTTTTGCCTTTTTCAAAAAAGACCGGTCAAAAGGCAATTGTTGTCCAGTGAGAAACGAGGGATGCCGTCCCTTATAAAGACGGCAAAGCTACATTTTCCGCACATATCTTCTGGCAGATTCAGATAACACCTTATCGAAACGGCACTACTTTCTCCGTATGGTGAGGGACTTAGCAAAGCGTCCTCAACTTTTGATCTTTTCCGTGGCTACCGGGTGGGTAGTGTTTTTCAAAATATTTCGGCAAAAGAGGCGTCTTTTCTCTTTTTGGATAGCCTACATGATCGTAAGCTATGCCGTATTCTTTTTTGCGAATCAAATGCTCCCTAATCCGCAGGGACAAAGGATCGCGGCTGTTGATTTTTTCTGTTTTGGGGTCTTCTCAAAAACGGTCAATACGATATAATGGAGATTGACCGGAGCGGTTAACGGAGGTACAGAGATGAATGAGAAATTCTTTTCCCTGCCCGAGAAGAAGCAGCAGGCCATTATCAACGCCGGCTATCGGGTCTTTTCCCAGAATTCCTATAAGAAAAGCCCGGTGAGCGAGATCGCGGACGCCGCAGGGATCAGCAAATCGCTGCTGTTCTATTATTTTAAAAACAAAAAGGAGCTGTATCTGTTTTTGTGGGAGACCTGCGCGGAGATGACGGTCCGGGAGCTGACAGAGAGCGGCTGCTACGAGCAGTGCGATCTGTTTGAATCCATGTACCGGGGACTGAAAGCCAAGGTGCGCCTTATGCGCCGGAATCCGGATATTGGACCCTTTGTGATCAAAGCCTTTTACGAAAAGGACCCGGAGGTCTGCGAAGAAATACAGAAAAGCATTGCCCATTATGCCGCGTTCCGGGAAAATGTGAGGCTTTTGAATTTTGACCCGGAGCAGTTCGCCCCGGGAATTGATCCGAAGATGATGTATCTGGATATGTACTGGGCCTCCGAGGGCTATCTCTGGGAAAAGCTTCAGCGGGGAAACCTGGACGCGGACGAAATGGAGCGGGATTTTCTGGAGCTCCTTGCATTTTGGAAGAAAATTTATTTGAGAAAAGAGGGATAAACATGGACGCCATAAAAACCGCGGGCCTGACCAAGTATTACGGCAAAGCCAGAGGCATCATCGACCTGAATCTGAGCGTCCCGGAAGGGGAATTTTTCGGCTTTATCGGCCCCAACGGCGCAGGGAAATCCACCACGATCCGTACCCTGCTGGGCCTGATCAGCCCCAGCAGCGGCAGCGCGGAGATTCTGGGGATGGATATAGTGAAGGAGCGGCAGAAGATTCTTGACTGCGTGGGCTATCTGCCCTCGGAAGCGGTATTCTACCCGGATATGCGGGTGAGGGATGTGCTGAAACTCTCCGCGGGACTGAGAAAAAAGGACTGTCGGGAGGAGTCTTCCCGCCTGTGCGAAAGACTGGAACTGGATACGGCCCGAAAAGTGGATGAGCTGTCCTTCGGCAACCGGAAGAAGGTGGCCATCGTCTGTGCCCTCCAGCACCGGCCCCGCCTCCTTGTTCTGGACGAGCCTACCAGCGGCCTTGACCCGCTGATGCAGCGGGAGTTTTTTGCCATCCTGCGTGAGCGGAACCGGGAGGGGGCTACGGTGTTTCTCTCCTCCCATATCCTTTCGGAAATCCAGCGCAACTGCCGCCGGGCGGCGATCATCCGGGAGGGGCGGCTCATCGCCTGCGACAGCGTGGAGGCCCTTTCCAAAACCAGCGCGAAGCGCGTTACCGTCCATGGGGAGCTGGACATTGAAAAACTCCCCGGCGTCCGGGACCTACAGCCCCAGGACGGGGGAGTGAGCTTTCTTTACAGCGGAGACATCAACGCCCTGGTGCACAGACTCTCCGCCTGCCGCCTGACGGATCTTTCGGTGGCGGAGCCTGATCTGGAGGAGATATTCCTCCATTACTACACCGAAGGCGGTGAGACGAAATGACGCTGTTGAAGCATGAATTGAAGCAGGGCGCCAAGACCCTGGCCATATGGACCGCGTCCATCGGCTTTCTGATTGCCATCTGCCTGTTCATGTTCCCGGAGATGAAAGGGGAAATGGACAGCGTAAGCGATATGTTCGCCTCCATGGGCAGCTTTACGGCGGCCTTCGGCATGGACCGGCTGAATTTCGGCACCCTTATCGGCTTCTATGCCGTGGAATGCGGCAATATTCTGGGCTTGGGCGGGGCTTTTTATGCCGCGCTCATCGCCGTGTCTGCCCTGGCCAAGGAGGAAAAGGAGCGGACGGCGGAGTTTCTGCTGTCTCACCCGGTCAGCCGCGTCAGCGTCATCAGCAGCAAGCTGGCGGCGCTGGTGATCCAGATCGTTGTCATGAACGCGGTGATTTTCGCCCTGTCCGCCGCCTGCATCGCGGCCATTGGCGAGGAACCGGCCTGGAAAGAGATCTGCCTGCTGCATCTGGCCTACTTCCTTTTGCAGCTGGAGCTGGCGGGAATATGCTTCGGGATCTCCGCCTTTCTGCGCCGGGGCAGCCTGGGTATCGGCCTGGGCATTGCCGCGATGATGTATTTTCTGAATATCATTGCCAACATTTCCGAAAAAGCGGAATTTCTGAAGGCCGTCACACCCTTCGGCTACGCGGAGGGGGCGGATATTGTCGCCAACGGCAGCCTGGACAGTGAGCTGGTTCTGATCGGAATGATCTTTGCTCTGATCGGCATAGCCGCCGCTTATTTCTGGTACAGCAGAAAAGACATACAATAAACTATTCCAGCCCTTTTTGCATCTGCTGCCGGAGGCGCCGTCTCCGGCGGTTGATGTAGCGCTCCAGATCGCCGCCGCGGATAAATTCGGCCAGCACGATCTGGTCAAATACCGGCACTGTGCAGGAATAAAAGCCCAGCTTCCTTTCGTATTCGGGCAAAAGGCCCTCGGGCAGCACCATGTAGCCCGTCCTCATGGAGGGGGCCAGGGTCTTGGAAAAGGTGTTCATGTATATGGTCCGCTCCGGGGCCAGGGAGAACACCGTGTCTACCTGCTTTGCGGAGACAAAAAGCTCCGAGGCGTAATCGTCCTCCACAATACAGGCGTTTCGTTCACTGGCCCAGGCGGCGTATTCGTGCCGCTTTGCGGCTGTGGCGGTGACGCCGCTGGGAAAGCTCTGATAGGGCGTCACATGTAAAACCCCGGCTTTGCAGTTATCGAGGGCGGCAGTTTCTATGCCGTCCTCGCCCATTTTCAGCCCGGTACAGACCGCGCCGTTGGCCTCATAGACCCGGCGGATCCGGTCGTAGCAGGGGTCTTCCAGCCCGTAGATCTGCTCTCTTCCCAGAAGCTGAACCACAAAGCTGTAAAGGTACTCAGAGCCTGAGCCGATGATCACCTGCCCGGGCCGAACCCGGATGCCCCGGCTGCGGGCCAGATAATCCGCGATAGCCAGCCGCAGTTCCATGCATCCGCTGTTTGGAGACTTGACCAGGATCTTCTCCCCATAATCGGAGAGTACCCGGCGCATCAGCTTGCTGAGCGTGGAAAAAGGGAAGTCCTCCGGGACGGAGGCGGGGGCGCTCATGTCCTCCACTGCCGCTCTCGGCAGGGGCTGGGCGGGGGCGGAGCCGCCGAAGGAGACGTAATATCCGCTTTTGGGCCGGGAATAGATATATCCTTCGTCCGTCAGAAGGGCCAGCGCGTGCTCAACGGTGATCACACTGATCCCCAGCTCGGCGGCAAGGAGACGTTTTGAGGGCAGTTTTGTCCCCGAGGGCAGACTGCCCTCTACGATATCCTGGCGAAGCTGCCAATATAGTTGCAGGTAGGCGGGCTTTCCCGCCGATTTGTCAAGAGAATATTTCATATCTGACCTTATCATCTTTTCTTAAACTGGCAATATCCACAAGCTCACATTTGCATTATAATCAATTACCCCAATAAGTCAAGGAGGCATCGGATATGAGTCAATCCCGCCTGAGCGCAAAAAAACTGGCGCTGACCGCCGTTTTGATGGCAATGAATATTATTATGAGCATGAGCATTTTCAGCATCCCCGTACCCGGCGGCCACATGTATCTGAACGACCTGATCATCTGCACTGCCGCCATTTTGCTGGATCCCTTCTGCGCCTTTATGGTGGGCGGCGTAGGGGCCTTTATCGGTGACATGCTGTTTTATCCCGCGCCCATGTTCGTCTCCCTGGTGTCCCACGGATTGCAGGCTGTGGTCGTCTCCCTCTGCACCCGTCGCCTGATCAAGGATAAGCCTGCGCCCGCCTCCGTTATCGGCGCGGTTTTCGGCCTGATCATTTCCGTGGTGGGCTATACACTGGGCCGTGCCTTTGTTTACAGCACCCCGGAATATGCCATCATGAAGCTGCCCTTCCAGATTTTGCAGACCACTGTGGGCTCTGCCCTGGCGCTGCTGCTCTGCTGGAAATGCGGTCTGGTAAGGATTTTTGAAAAGCAGTTCAACAAGCGCTGAACAGCTCTTCGCCCTGCCCGAAAAGGGCAGGGCATTTTCTTATCTTACCAGCACCGGCTGGAGCTGGCGGCCTGCCATGGCTGCCTCGAGAGCGTCACCCAGCAGGGAGAAATCCGCCTGCAGGGAGTTGGGCTTTTTTATTGGGTCATCCTGCCCGAAGGGGACAAAATAGATGTTTTTCCGGTTCAGAAGCCTGGCGATGTTCTCCGCCGAACCGGAGAGCCCGTCGTTGGTGGACAGGGCAATCACCAGGGGCCGGCCGTTTCGCAGATGGGCCTTTGCCGCCATGGTGACGGCGGAATCGGTGATGCCGTGGGCAAGCTTTGCCAGCGTGTTTCCCGTGCAGGGGGCGATCAGCAGTGCGTCCATGGGCTGGGACGGGCCCAGCGGCTCCGCTTCCGCAATGGTGGTGACCACCTTTTTTCCGGTGAGCAGCATCAGTCTTTTGATGTGCTCCGTGGCCGTGCCGAAGCGGCTGTCGGTCTCGGCGGCGGTATCGCTCATGATGGGCACCAGCTCGTATTGCTCCGTCAGACTCTCTGCAGCAGCAAAGAGCTTTTCATATGTACAGTAGGACCCGCAGAGCGCAAGGCCCACCCGCTTTTTTTCCATGGTCATTCCTCCTGTTCCCTGATGATGTGATATACCGCATCCCGGATCAGCTCCGCCGCCGAATAGGGCGAGGTCTTTCCCGGCAGTCCCGGCGCGGCGACGGCCTTTATCCCGATGTTCTCTGCCAGGGTCCGGTCAAAGCCGCCGGGCGGGGAGGCCAGCTCCAGCAGCAGCGCCCCCTCGGCAAGGCAGCACAGCATGGGGTCCGTGAGCACTTTTGCGGGGACGGTGTTGATCACAAAGTCGAAGCCGTCCAGCTCCGCCTCCAGCTGGCTGTAGTCCAGGGGCCGGCAGCCGAAAGCCCGGGCCAGCGCCCGGTCCCCGGGGCTTCGCGCCGCGATTGCCACCTTCGCGCCCATGGCCCGCAGCCGCAGGGCCAGGATCCGGCCGATCCGGCCCCAGCCGCAGACAAGGGCACGGCTGCCCAGAATACTGCGCTCGCTGTTTTGTATCAGCGCAGCCACGGCCCCCTCTGCCGTCAGGGCCGCATTACCCACGGTAAATTCCGGCTGCTGCATAATATCCTCCGGGTGCAGCCCGGCGGCGATCATCCCCAGGCGGCTCTTTTCGCTGAGCTTCCCGCCGCAGACGATCTGCCCTGGCCACAGGGCCGAGATCAGTTCGTCCATCCGGCAGGGGGAAGCGCCGTAGGGGGCATTGAGAAAACCGCCCTTCTCCGCAGGCACCGGCAGGATCACACAGTCTGCGCCGTAAATGCAGCCCTGCAGGCAGCCCGCTTTTGGTATTTCCCCGGGCAGCTCCGCCTTTTCCAGGGCAAAGCTGTGTACCCGGTGTCCGTCCCGCGCCAGCAGGGAGCAGAGCAGGACGGCTCTTCTGTCTCCGCCAATCACGGCAAATTTCACCCGCATCACCTCCGCAAACCATAGTATTCTGTTGCACCTTGGGCTGTGACTGTGGTAGAATGGAACAAATAAACACACACAAGGCGGTGCATCTATGAGCAGAGCAGACGAAATCTTCATCCAAAATTGCAAAGATATACTGGAAAACGGCGTTTGGGACACAGACCGGCAGGTCCGTCCCCGTTGGGAGGACGGCGAGAGCGCCCACACCGTGAAAAAATTCGGTATTGTAAACCGCTATGACCTGTCGGAGGAGTTCCCCATCCTCACCATCCGCCGCACCTTCTGGAAGTCGGCCGTTGACGAGCTGCTGTGGATCTGGCAGGCCAAGAGCAATAACGTCAACGAGCTTCGCACCCGGGTCTGGGATGCCTGGGCCGATGAAAACGGCTCCATCGGCAAGGCCTATGGCTATCAGCTGGGGGTGAAGCACCACTACCCTGAGGGAGATATGGACCAGGTGGACAAGGTGCTCTGGGATTTGAAGCATAATCCCGCCTCCCGCCGGATCATGACCAATATCTATACTTTTGCTGACCTGTCGGAGATGGCCCTCTACCCCTGCGCCTATTCCATGACCTTTAATGTCAGCGGCAACAAGCTCAACGCCATTTTAAACCAGCGGTCTCAGGACATGCTGGCGGCAAATAACTGGAATGTGGTGCAGTACGCGGTGCTGACCATGATGATGGCCCAGGTCTCCGGCCTTGTGCCCGGGGAGCTTGTCCACGTGATTGCCGACGCCCATATCTACGACCGCCATGTGCCGGTGATCCAGGAGCTCATAAAAAACGAGCCGAAGCCTGCCCCCAGATTCATCATCGACCCCACTGTGGACGATTTCTACCAATTCACCCGGGACAGCTTCAGCGTGGAAAACTATGAATATACGGAATTCACCGGCAAGATCCCGGTGGCAATATAAGGAGGAGCCATGGACGCGATCGTTGCAGTCTATTCTGACTGGGGTATCGGCGACGGCGGCACCCAGCCGGTGGTTCTGAAGGCGGACCGGGTGCATTTCCGCCAGGTGACCGAAGGAAATGCCGTTATCGTAGGGCGAAAGACCCTCTCCGACTTCCCCGGCGGCCGCCCGCTGAAAAACCGCTACAATATCGTAGTGACCCGGCAGGATATCCAGGTCGAAGGGGCCCAGGTGGTGCACAGCACCGAAGAGGCCCTGGCCGCGGCGGCGGAGCATCCCCGCTGCCTGGTTATCGGCGGAGCCAGTGTCTATAAGCAGTTTTATCCCTACTATGACCGCGTGTTTCTCACCAAGATCGATTTAGCGCCCCATTCGGACAGCTTCTTCCCCGATCTGGACGCGGACCCGGCCTGGGTCTGCACGGACGAAGGAAAGTGGCAGGAGGAAAATGGTCTGCGCTATTGCTTCTGTACCTATGAGCGGCGCTAAAATCAGCTGACCAGCACCGTTCCCGGATAATAGTGAGCCAGTATGCCGGTGTATGTCCCGCCCTCACGGGCCATGACGTTCGCCCCGTACTGGCTCATTCCAACGCCGTGGCCGTAGCCGGTGACGGTAAAGCGGAAGCTCTCCCCGGTATACTCAAGGCAAAAGGCGGTGGAGCGCAGGCCGAAGAGCTGCCGCAGCTCCGTCCCCTTCATGCTCACGCCGCCCAGAACGGCGCTTGCCACCCGGCCGCTGCCGTCAAGGCGGACCTCACCGATCCAGCTGCTCTCCTCCCCGGTAAAATCCGCCTCGGGATGGGCATAAAGCAGGGTATCCCGGAAGTCCAGAGGGGTACAGTCCACTATGCTCACAAAATTCGGCACATCCTCCGCCGTCTCCGGGCTGGACACGCTGACCAGATAGGGACTGGGATTCCAGACCTGCCCGCAGTCCTCTGTGGCCCCGGCGGAGGAGGAGTGGAAGGCGGCAAATACCGGCTGCCCCTCATAGCTGAGATACTGCCCCGCCGTGGCCTCCACGGCGGCGCGGATCTTCTGGCTGCAGGCGTCGTAATCCCCGCCCCATTTCTGCCGCAGGGCTTCTTCGCCCTGCCAGGCCTGACAGCAGGTATAATCGGTACACACCTGGGCATCGCCGTGCTTTTGCCCCAGAGCGCAGTACATGGCATAGGTCCGTGCCGCCACAGCCTGGGCTTTCAGGGCCTCTTCCTGAAAGGAGGCAGGCATCTCTGCCGCCACCACGCCCACCAGATATTCCTGCATGTCCATGGTGACGGCGCCGCCATCGGTGAGCACAGTGATGCTGTCCGGGGCAGGTTCCCCGGCGGAAGCGGCAAGAGGGGCCGGAGCGGAGTCTGTCTCCGGCGCAGTGCTTTCAGCGGCAGAGGGGACAGGCGCCTCCGCCTCCGGCTGGGGCAGAGACCGCCCCTGCAGCAGCAGGGGAAAGCCCAGAACAATGAACAAGGCAAGGTATGACAGCAGAATGGTTTTCTTCACAGCGGCCCCTCCGATTATGGCTTGACTGAATGTGTAAATAAGTATAAAATATCTGTTACCATTGTTATTGAAACGGGACTTTGATTATGCACGAAGAAAAAGACAAAATAAACCATAAAAAAGCCTTGGAGATCAACGCCTATGTGGCGGGCGCCGGCGCCTTCGGCGTGTTTTTCCGCTGGATGCAGCGCCAGCTGGCCTTTGAGGAGGGGCTGGTCAAGGGCAGCTTCTGGAACGTGATGGTCCCGGTGAGCATTCTTATCGTGGGCTATGTTTTTCTCCGCTTTGTGGACCGGTTTAAAAATGAGCGCTGTTATCTGGCGGACGGATTTGAAGAAGCCCTGGTCAATCCGGGAAAGCTGTATTCTCTTGCCCGCTGGGCTGCCGGAATCCTGATGTGTGTCGGGGCGGTGGCCGTGCTGGCCACCTGCGAGACGGATAAAAACGCCGTCATGCTCCGCGTTGTTGCTCTGCTGGCCGGGCTGACCGGCCTGAGCTTCCCACTGCTCCTCTCCGCCGCCAACCGGAAAAGAGCCTGGATGGGACCAAAGGTGCTGTGCCTGTTCTCCTTCCTGCCCATTCTGCTTTTCGCCGTCTGGCTCATCCTCAGCTACAAGGAAAATGCCATAAACAGCGTTATCTGGGACTATTCCATAGAGATCATCACCCTCTGCGCGGGCATGGTGTCCTTCTTCCACGTGGCCGGCTTTGCCTTCGGGCAGCCTAACGTGTGGCGCGCCATGTTTTTTGCCATGGCCGGCGCGTTTCTGTGCATCATGACGCTGGCAGACTCCCGGAATATCGGTCTGCAGATCATTCTGCTCTCCGCCGCGCTGATGCTGATCATTTACAACTGGATCATGGTGGCAAATCTCCGCAGCAAGGCCGCGGAGGAGAAGGAAGCCCCGGGCGACGGCTTTGAGCGGCTGAGATAAAAGAAAATGGACCCTGTGGCAGGAACAAGAATTCCGCCTGTTGGGTCCATTATTTTTTTCAAAATAACATTATAGTAGGTGTAAAGTTTATGGACCTGCAAAAGCTCACGATCGGCCAGATGGCGGAACTGAACCACATCTCCGAACAGACCCTGCGCCTGTACGACAGAGAGGGCCTGCTGAAGCCCCAGTATACCGACGAAAATACCGGATACCGCTATTACCATATCACCCAGTCGGCCCGGCTGGATATGATCCAGAACATGAAGGTCTACGGTATGACCCTGCGCCGGATCCGGGAGTTTCTGGCGGAAAACGACGCCGACGCCCTGCAGCGGCTGCTGCTGGAGCAGGCCGGGCAGGTGGATGCGCGTATCGAGCAGCTCTCCCGCTCCCGTGCCGCCATCATGCGCACGCTGGACAACTTCAAACGCTATGAAGCCATGCCCAAAAACGGGGAGATTTTTATCGAATTTATCCCCCAGCGGTATATTTACCGCTATGCCTGCGACAGAAATTACTTTGACCAGGATGAGACAGGCTATGAGTATATGCTCCGGCAGCTGAAGCGGCACCTGCTGAGCAACAATATGCCCCTGTCCTATTTCAGCAATGTGGGCACGGTGGTTCGGAAGGAGCATCTTCTGTCCGGGAACAGCTTTTCCAACGAGGTTTTCCTCTTTGTGGACGAGAGGGACAGGGCCCGGGATGCGGAGACGGTTCCGGCGGCCACCTATGTATGCCTCTGCTCGTCGGAATTTTCCCGGGAGCGGGAGAACATGCTGAAGCTGATGGACTATGTGCGTGAGCACGGCTGCCAGGTGGTGGGGGACTATCTCTGCGAGGTGATCATCGACTTCCCGGTGCTGGATTTCGACAAGAGGCAGATGATCTATAAGACCCAGATCCCCGTCTGTTTTCCGAAAAAATAATGCTTGACTTTATCCTTGGGATAAACAGTATAATAGCCTCAAAGGTTGTTAAATTAATAACCAATTAAAATGGAAATTTAAGGAGGCTATCTCAATGGAACGTAAAGTAAGAGTTGCACAGTATGGAGCAGGACGGATGAGCCGCTGGCTCATGCGCTATGTTTTGGAGCACGAGGGCGAGCTGGTAGCGGCCTTCTGCCGCAACCCCGGCCATATCGGCAAGGACGTGTCCGAGATCATCGGCAACGATTATCCCTTTGTAGGCGTCCCCGTCCAGCCTGCCGCCGACGCGGAAAAGGTCCTCTCCGAGCTGAAACCGGACGTGTGCATCGTGGCCACCCGCAGCACCGTGGCGGAGATCGAGGAGATATTCACCATCTGCGCAAAGCTGGGCATCAATGCCATCAGCACCTGCGAGGAAGCCCTTTACCCCTGGAACTCCTCTCCCGCGCTCACCGCCAAGCTGGACAAGCTGGCCAAGGAAGGCAACTGCACCCTCACCGGCGTGGGCTACTGCGATCTGTACTGGGGTACTCTGGTCACCAACCTCTGCGGCTCCTCCCACAAGATCACCAAAATCTTCGGCAGCAGCTCCTACAATGTAGAGGACTACGGCATCGCCCTGGCGGAAGGCCACGGCGCGGGCCTGACCGTTGAGGAGTTCAACAAAACCATCGGCTGCTACAATGACACCCCCTCCGATGAGATGAAGGAGCTGGTGGAGAGCGGAAAGTATGTTCCCTCCTACATGTGGAACCAGAACGGCTGGCTGTGCAGCAAGATGGGTCTGCATGTAAAGTCCCAGACCCAGAAGTGCATCCCCTGCATCGACAAGGAGGACCTGAAGTCTGAGACCCTGGGCATGGTGGTCAAGGCCGGTGACGCCACCGGTATGCGCGCCATTGTCACCACCGAGACGGAGGAGGGCATCATCTTCGAGACCGAGTGTGTGGGCAAGATCTATAACAAGGACGAGTTTGACACCAACGTCTGGACCCTTTACGGCGAACCGGAAACCACCTGCATCGTCAACCAGCCTGCCACCGTGGAGCTGACCTGCGCTACGCTGGTCAACCGCATCCCCCAGCTGATCGACGCCCCTGCCGGTTACGTCACCACCGACCAGTTCCCCTACAACGAGTATATGGTCCGTCCCATGAACGAGTACGTCAGGACGAAGTAAGCAAACCGCAGGAATAAGAATAATGGAAAAGGCGTGACTGGCCGCAGTCACGCCTTTTCTGCCGCAAAAAAATGCTGTCATCCTGAGCGCAAGCGAGGGATCCCGTAAGGTTACGCTTGGTGCTCTGTTTACGGGATTCTTCAGCGCGCTGCGCTTCAGAATGACAGTGAAGTTGGGGGAGCCTCTTTGTACGGTCAATGTTTCTGTCAGACTGTAGGGGCGGGGCTTGCCCCCGCCTGTCTGCCGCGAAAAAATGCTGTCATCCTGAGCGCAAGCGAAGGATCCCGTAAGGTTACGCTTGGTGCTCTGTTTACGGGATTCTTCAGCGCGCTGCGCTTCAGAATGACAGTTTTCATCATGTGCTCTTTTTTCGGCTGTGCGCCCCGGTCAGAAGGACGGCGGAAAGCACCAGGGCGATACCGGCAAGGCTGAACAGATCCAGACGTTCGCGGTACACCAATACACCCACCAGCGTGGCCACCACCGGCTCCACCGAGGCCATGACGGAGGCTTTGCCGGCCTCGGTCCCGGAGAGGCCGAAGGTGTACAGCATATAGGGCAGAAAGCAGGTTACCAGCCCGGCCAGCAGGCAGAAGGCGAGGGAGCCGGCAGAGGAGAACATCAGCGCAAGGGGCGTTTTCACGCCGAAGATCAGCCCCGCACCCAGGGCTGCCAGCAAGCAGGAATAAAAATTAATGGTGCTGCCGGAATAGCCCCGCCGGAGGGCCAGCTTGCCGAAAATGCTGTACAGGGCATAGCCGAAGCCGGAACCCAGACCGTAGAGCAGTCCGACCAGGCTGATTTTGGTCTCCTGCCCCACAATGCCCGACACCAGGCAGCAGCCGGAAAAGGCCAGAAATACGGCC
The DNA here is from genome assembly GCA_022787565.1 of Clostridiales bacterium. Taxonomy (GTDB): domain Bacteria; phylum Bacillota; class Clostridia; order Oscillospirales; family Oscillospiraceae; genus Limivicinus. Next base: position 29,165 of record JALFVN010000002.1, read on the forward strand.
AGAATGAGCCGCCCGTTCAGCTTTTCCCCGAAGAGCAGCGCGGACATGAGCACCACAAAGCAGGGCGCGGTGTACAGCAGGATCGCCGCGGCGGAAAGGCTCATCAGGGTCATGGCCTGAAAATAGCACACGGTGAAAAACAGCAGCGAGCAGAGGCCGGAGCCGATAAAGCACCACAGATCCTTCAGCCGGATGCGGAAGGCGCTTTTGTCCCGGAGGAGGATCGTCAGAGCGAAAAACAGCGCCGCCGCGCCGCAGCGGACGAAAACAATACCGAAGGAGTCAAAGCCCAGACTGCCCAGGCTCCGCCGGAACAGACCCATCAGGCCCCAAAGACAGCCGCTGGCAATGACCGCGGCGGAATATATGTGCTTTTTCATCTCTCCGCCTCCAAAATGACGATGATGTTTTCAAGAGAGTATAATTATTTTTTCGGATAAAGTCAATATAATATTAAAAAGGCTTTTTACGCCCGGATGAGTGTAAAACCTATTGCCAAATCCGCCCCAAGTGGTTAAAATAGTGAATATGGATTTCGGAAAAAACGTTGAGAGGCGGATAGAGATGAGAAGTAAATATAAGGTAAAACTCAAGACCATTGTGCAGGAGCACAGGCTGAATATTCTTCACGCGTCAAAGGACTATGACACGGCGGTGCTGACCACGGCGGACGTAAACCGTCCGGCCATGCAGCTGGCGGGTTTTTATAACTATTTTGACCCCCACCGGCTCCAGATCATCGGCCGGGTAGAGAGCACCTATCTGGACACACTGACAGATCAGGAGCGAAGGGATGCGCTGGAGCGTTTCATGCAGTATGATATCGCAGCGCTGGTGATCTGCCACGGAATGCAGCCCTTCCCCGAGTGTCTGGAGCTGGCGGAGAAGTACGACAGGAACCTGTTTATCACCGATGAGGACACCTCAGATTTTCAGGCGGACGTGATCGGTACGCTCCACAGCTATCTTGCGCCCCGCATTACCACCCACGGCGTGCTGGTAGAGGTCTACGGCGAGGGCGTGCTGCTCATTGGCGACAGCGGCATCGGCAAGAGCGAGACGGCCCTTGAGCTGATTAAGCGCGGCCACCGTCTGATCGCTGACGACGCGGTGGAGATCAAGCTGGTAGGGCGGGATAAGCTTACCGGCAACGCGCCGGAGCTGATCCGCTACTATATGGAACTGCGGGGCATCGGCGTGATCAATGTGCGCCATATCTATGGCGTGGGCGCCGTAAAGCCGGAGACCAATATCGACCTGGTGGTAAAGCTGGAGCCCTGGCAGGAGGGCAAGGCCTATGACCGGCTGGGCCTTTCCGAGGAGACGGAGACCTTCCTGGGCGTAAAGCTGCCCCTGGTGACCATCCCCGTCCAGCCCGGGCGGAACCTTGCCGTTATTCTGGAGCTTGCGGCCATGAACAACCGCCAGAAAAAGATGGGCTATAACGCCGCCGAGGCCCTGGCCGCAGAGCATGACTACGCGGTGGACGCCGGACTGATATAAATTTTTTGGGAGAGACCTATGGAAAACCTTGAAACCGCCATTGCACAAATCAAACAGGAGCTGCCCGGACTGTGCCTGATGGAAAACGAGCCCATGAGCGCCCACTGCTCGTTTAAGATCGGCGGCCCGGCACGGGCCCTGGCCGTGCCCTCGGACGTCAGCTCTCTTTCAAAAATCTGCCATATCCTGAAGCTGAACAAGCTGGCCCCCATGCTGCTGGGAAACGGCACCAATATTCTTTTCCCGGATGAGGGGCTGCCGGAGCTGTTTATCATCAGCACAGAAAAGCTGACAAAAATGTTCCTGCTGCCCGACGGGGCCATATACGCCGAGGCGGGGGTCTCGCTGGCAAAGCTTTCGAGCTTTGCCCAGCAGAACGGGCTGCAGGGCCTGGAATTTGCCTCCGGCATCCCCGGAACGGTGGGCGGCGGTCTGCTGATGAACGCCGGTGCCTACGGCGGGGAGCTGAAAGATGTGGTGGAGAGTGTGGTCTATTATTTCCTGCCCCAGCAGACCCTGCTGGAAGCCCCGGCGGAAGCCTGCGGCTTTGGCTACAGGACCAGCAATTTCAAAACCCAGGGCGGCTGTGCCATTCTCAGCGCGGTGTTCCGCCTGGAGAAGGGCGACAAGGAGCAGATCGCCGCGAAAATGCGGGAGCTGAACGAGAAGCGCCGGGAAAAGCAGCCCCTGGATCTGCCCTCGGCGGGCAGCGCCTTCAAGCGCCCGGAGGGGCACTTCGCCGCCGCGCTGATCGAGCAGGCGGGATTGAAGGGCTATACCGTAGGCAGCGCCCAGGTTTCGGAAAAGCACTCCGGCTTTGTGGTGAACAAAGGGAATGCCACATCCAGGGACGTCTATGACCTGATGATGCATGTGCGCAATACCGTCTATACCCAGACCGGCGTCTTTCTGGAGCCGGAGATCATTATCCTTCCCCCGGACTATGCCCTGAAGGACGAGTCGCCGGACGCGCCAATCTACAAGATTGATGTAAGCGAGGAGACCCTGCCGCAGAAATGAGGAAGAGAGAGATATGGAATTTCTGATCATCACCGGACTTTCCGGCGCAGGAAAGAGCCGGGCCGCAGATGTTCTGGAGGATCTGGAATACTACTGCGTGGACAATATGCCCGTGGTGCTGATGCCCCGCTTTGCGGAGCTGTGCGTGGCCACCGGGGGCCGCTACGAAAAAGTTGCGCTGGTGACGGATGTGCGGGAGAAGGACGGCTTTGGCCAGCTTTTGACCACGCTGGACCAGCTCAAGGAGATGGAGGTCAGCTGCCGCATCCTGTACATGGACGCCGATATCCGCACGCTTGTCCGCCGCTACAAGGAATCCCGGCGGCCCCACCCCATGGCGGCTCCCGGTATGTCCGTGGAGCAGGCTGTGGCAAAGGAGGCGGAGCTGCTGGCCCCGGTGCGGGCACGGGCGGACTATATCGTGAACACCTCCAACCTGACCCTGGGTATGCTGCAAAACAAGCTTTTTGATCTGTTCGCCGGGGCGGAGCACAAGCGGAAGATCGATGTTACGGTGATGTCCTTCGGCTATAAGCACGGCATCCCCATGGACGCAGACCTGGTGTTTGACGCCCGCTTTCTGCCCAACCCCTTCTATGTGGACGAGCTTCGGCCCATGTGCGGGCTGGACAGGCCGGTGGCGGAATATGTGTTCAGCTATCAGCAGACCCGTACCTTCCTGGAAAAGCTGGAGGATATGCTGGACTTTCTGCTGCCCCTGTATCTGGAGGAGGGGAAGCTGACGCTGACCATTGCCGTCGGCTGCACCGGCGGCCGCCACCGCAGCGTGGCCCTTGCCGCGGCGCTGAACGACTATTTCCACGCCCACAACATAGATTCAGTAAATGTGAACCGCGACATCGACAAGTAGAGGGATCAATATGTCATTTTCATCCGACGCAAAGGCAGAGCTCTGCGCCCAGAGGCCGGACAGAAAGTGCTGCGCCGTGGCGGAGAGCTACGGCGTGCTGCTCTACTGCAACACCTTTTCGGCCCGGGAGATCCGGATCATTACCGCCAGCCGCGATTTTGCCGCGAGGCTGCCCCGGCTGTTCAAGCGGGCCTTTTCTCTGAGCTTCGATGTTCTGCCCCCGGAAAATGCAGGGGGAAAGAGCAGCTTTCTGATCACTTCGCCCGAAAAAATCAAGCGTATATTCGATACTTACGGCGCGGAGGTGGACAGTACCCTGTCCCACCATGTCAATTTCGGCGTGCTGGAGGAGGACTGCTGCCGCGCCGCCTTTATCCGCGGGGCTTTTCTTGCCGGCGGCAGCGTCACCGACCCGGAAAAGCGCTATCATCTGGAGCTGGCCACGCCCCACCACAGCGTCAGCCGGGAGACCTATTCGGTGCTGCTGGACATGGGCTTCAGCCCCCGGGAGGCGGAGCGGGGCGGCAACGCGCTTTTGTATTTTAAACAGGCTGACGCCATCGCCGACTTTTTTACCACCATTGGGGCGTCCAACACCGCCCTGGGCATCATGACTGCCAAGGTGGAAAAGGATATGCGAAACACCATCACCCGCCGGGTCAACTGCGATTCGGCCAATGCCGACAAAGTGGTAAACGCCGCCCAGGAGCAGCTGGAGGCCATACGTTACATCGTAAAGGAATACGGCATCGACGCGCTGCCTGAGCCCCTGAAGGATGCGGCCCTGCTGCGGATCGCAAATCCCGAGGCAAGTCTGGCGGATCTGGCAAAGCTCTCCTATCCGCCGGTGACCAAAAGCTGCATTTCCCACAGACTGAAAAAAATTATGAGCTTAGCTTCAAAGGAGTAACCATGGCCTTCGTCCATCTACATGTGCATACCGAATATTCCCTGCTGGACGGGGCCTGCCGCATCGACAAGATCGCGGAAAAGGCCAAGGCCCTGGGACAGACGGCTCTGGCCGTCACTGACCACGGGGTCATGTACGGCGCGGTGGCCTTTTACAAGGCCTGCCTTGCGGCGGGGATCAAGCCCATCATCGGCTGTGAGGTATATGTGGCGCCCCGGAACATGAGCGACAAGGAGCACGGCCGGGACAATGAATATACCCACCTTGTGCTGCTGTGCAAAAACGAGACAGGCTATAAAAACCTCTGCTATCTGGTCAGCGCCGCCTTTACGGACGGCTTTTACATCAAGCCCCGCATCGACTGGGCGCTGCTGCACCAGCACGCGGAGGGGCTGATCTGCCTTTCCGGCTGTCTGGCCGGGGCCATCCCCCAGATGCTGGTCAGGGACGACGTTGAGGGCGCAAAAGCCAAGGCCCTGGAGCTTCGGGCGCTGTTTGGCCCGGAGGATTTCTACCTGGAGATCCAGGATCACGGCCTCCCGGAGGAAAAAAAGGCCGCCCAGGGGCTGATCCGGCTCCATAAGGAGACCGGAATCCCGCTGGTTCTGACCAACGACGCCCACTATATAGAAAAAGAGGACGCCTATTATCAGGATGTGCTGATGTGCATCCAGATGGGCAAGACCGTGGACGATCCCAACCGTATGCGCTTTGAGTCCAGGGAGCTGTATCTGAAAAGCGAGGAGGAGATGCGCGCCCTTTTCCCGGAGCTTCAGGAGGCGGCGGACAACACCGTGGCCATCGCGGAGCGCTGCAGCTTTGACTTTGAATTCGGTCACTACCATCTGCCCCGCTTCAAGCTGCCTGCAGGGGAGACGGACAGCTTTGCCTATCTCCAAAAGCTCTGCGAAAAGGGCTTTGCCGAGCGCTTTCCCGACAGGCCCCAGGTCCATGAGCAGCTGGAATACGAGCTGAACATGATCAAAAAGATGGGCTTTGTGGACTACTTCCTCATTGTCTCGGACTTTATCGGCTATGCCAAGCGAAACGGGATTCCCGTTGGCCCCGGCCGCGGCAGTGCTGCGGGCAGCGTGGTGTCCTACTGTCTGCATATCACCGACGTGGACCCCATTAAATACAGTCTCTTCTTCGAACGCTTTTTGAATCCTGAGCGTGTTTCCATGCCGGATATCGACGTGGACTTCTGCGTAAACCGCCGGGGCGAGGTCATCGACTATGTGAACCGGCTCTATGGCAGCGACCATGTGGCCCAGATCGTCACCTTCGGCACCATGGCGGCCAGAGGCGCCATCCGGGACGTGGGCCGGGCCCTGTCCGTCAGCTATGCGGAAACCGACGCCGTGGCCAAACAGGTGCCCTCCGGCCCGGGGGCGCTGAATATGACCCTGGACGAGGCCCTGCGTCTATCCAAACCCCTGAAGGAGCTGTACGAAGGGGAGGAAAATATCAGGCACCTGATCGACGTGGCAAAGGCTCTGGAGGGTATGCCCCGCCACGCCTCCACCCATGCCGCCGGCGTGGTGATCACGGAAAAGCCGGTTTACGAATATGTGCCTCTGGCGAGAAACGACGAGTCCGTGGTCTGTCAGTACCCCATGACCACCCTGGAAGAGCTGGGCCTGCTGAAAATGGACTTTCTGGGCCTGCGAAACCTGACCGTGCTGGAGGATGCGGCAAAGCTGGTGCGGCAATTCCAGCCGGATTTCCGGGTGGAGACCATCCCGGAGGACGACCCGGAGACCTTTGAAATGCTGGCCGCGGGACATACCAGCGGCGTATTCCAGCTGGAAAGTTCGGGCATCACCGGCGTTTGTACCAGCATAAAGCCCAAGAATATTGAAGATATTACCGCTGTCATCGCCCTCTACCGCCCGGGCCCCATGGACAGCATTCCCCGCTTTGTGGAGTGCTCCACCCATCCGGAGAAGATCAGCTACAAGCATGAGCTGCTGCGGCCCATTCTGGAAGTGACCTACGGCTGCATCGTGTATCAGGAGCAGGTCATCCAGATCTTCCGGCAGCTGGCGGGCTTCTCTCTGGGCCAGGCGGACATGATCCGCAGGGCCATGAGCAAGAAAAAGCACAAGGTCATCGACGCCGAGCGTATTGCCTTTGTCCACGGCGACAGCGGGCGGGGCATCGCGGGCGCGGTGGCAAACGGTGTGCCGGAGGATGTGGCCAACAGCATCTACGACGAGATCCTGGACTTTGCCAGCTACGCCTTCAACAAGGCCCACGCGGTGAGCTACGCCATTGTCACCTACCGCACGGCCTATATGAAGCGGCACTATCCCCGGCAGTACATGGCGGCCCTGCTCACCTCCGTTCTGGACAACAGCACCAAGGTGGCGGAATACATCGCCGAGTGCCGGGAACTGGGTATCCGGCTGCTGCCGCCGGACGTGAACGAGTCCGGCGCTAACTTCACCGTGGCGGGGGACAATATCCGCTTCGGCCTGGTGGCCATCAAGGGCATCGGCTGGGGCGTCATCAACGCCCTGGTGGCCGAACGGGAGCGAAACGGCCTTTTTACCGATTTTGAAGATTTCTGCCGCCGCATGTCCGGTAAGGATATGAACAAGCGGACGGTGGAAAATCTGATCCGGGCCGGGGCCTTCGACAGCATGGGCTATAAGCGCAAGGCTCTGCTTCAGGTGGCGGGCGCGGTGATCGACAGCATCAACCAGGCGGAGCGGGACAATATCTCCGGCCAGATGGACCTGTTCGGGGACTTCGGCGGCCAGGAGCAGGCACAGCCCTCCCGGATCGCTATTCCCCAGGTGGAGGAATTCAGCGCCAGAGAAAAAATGACCATGGAGAAGGAGGTCACCGGCCTCTACCTGACCGGGCATCCTATGGACGAGTACCGGGACGCGGTACGAAAGATCGGCGCGGCGCCCATCGGCGCCATCATCAGCGACTTTGCCTCCACTGACGGACCGACCCGCTATGCGGATAATCAATATGTGACCGTGGCGGGCGTGGTGTCCTCCACAAAGACCCGCACCACCAGGAATAATTCCCTCATGAGCTATATCACCCTGGAGGACGACACCGGCAGCATGGAGCTGATTGCTTTCCAGAAGGCGCTGGACAGCGGGGGCGGCTATGTGCGGGATAACGCCGCGCTGATCATCCGGGGCCGCATCTCCGTGCGGGATGAAAAGGAGCCCCAGATCATGGTGGACTCCATCCGGCCTCTCAGCGATATCGGCACCCTGGCGCAGCCCGCCCGGGCGCAGAGAAGCGCGCCGGTACCCCAGCCCGCAGCCAATCAAAAGCTCTGGGTGAAGCTGCCCGGGGCGGAGGATGCCAGACTTCATAAAATTGAGCTGATTTTGACCATGTTCCCCGGCACACAGCAGATGATCATCTGGTGCGAGCGGGAGAAAAAACGCATCGGCGCAAGCTGCCTGATCCATCCGGCTCTCGTGCAGGAGCTGAAAGAGCTGCTGGGCGATGAAAATGTTGTAATAAAATGAAAAAGCAGAGGCGAGGCCGCCTCTGCTTTTTAAACGCATACAAAGCCTCGCAGAGTTTTTTCGCCGCAGCGAAAAAATAAATATAATAGGTTTTCTGCGGCGACATGTGCGTCGCAGAAAACACTTCTCACGAAACGAGTGTCGAAATGTGCGCCGCAGGCGCACATTGAGGCTTCGAGTGCAGTGTATTCTCTCTCGTAGACAAAGTCTTTTTGACTTTGTCTACGATTAAAGAAGCAGAGGCGAGGCCGCCTCTGCTTTTTCATTTGGATTATTTCAGCTCATAGAGCCTGGTGTATTTATCCTCAAGGTAGTCCAGATAGTAGTTCACGTTCAGGCTCTCGCCGGTGATGGCGCGGATCCATTCGTCCGGGTCGGTGAGGGAGGCAATGCTGAACACATGCTCCTTGAGCCACGCGGCGACCTTGGACAGCTGGCCCTCCCGGACAGCGGCAAAAACGTCAAAGTCTTTTTCCATTGTGCGCAGGATCTGTACGCCATAGGCATTGCCCAGCGCGTAGGAGGGGAAGTAGCCGTAGCTGCCGCTCCAGTGCACATCCTGCAGGCAGCCCACGTCGTCTCCGGGCACGTCTACGCCCAGATACTCTTTATACTTGGCGTTCCACAGGGCGGGAACCTCATCCACGGTGATCTCGCCGTTGACAAAGGCCTTTTCCAGCTCATATCTCACTAAAATGTGAAGACCGTAAGTAAGTTCGTCGGATTCCGTCCTCACCAGACTGGGCCGGGAAATGTTCACCGCTTCATACAGCTCCCGCTCGCTGACGTCGGAGAAGGTATCGCCGCTGAGCTCCTGGAGCTTGGGATAAACGAAGTGGATAAAGGCTTCACTGCGGCCAATGATGTTCTCATAAAAGCGGGAGATGGTCTCGTGCATGGCGTTGGACATGTTGTTGTCGCAGTGGTTGGCGTAGACCTCCTCCGGCTCATTCTGCATAAACAGGGCGTGGCCGCCCTCGTGCATGGTGGAGAAGATGTTGGAGATGAAGTTTTCCTCAAAATAATGGGTGGTGACGCGCACATCCCTTGGGCCAAAGCTGGTGGTGAAGGGATGCTCCGTGGTCATCAGCACCAGGGCGCTCTCCCGCAGGCCCTCCTCCTTCAGCAGATAGCGGGAGAAAGCCTCCTGCTGGGGAATGGGGCAGGGACGGGAGAGAAAATCCTCCCGGATGGGCTTGCCCTCGTTGACGATGCGGTGCATCAGCGGCACGATCCGCTCCTTCAGGGCAGAGAAGAAGGCATCCAGCTGCTCCTCGTTCCCGCCTTTTTCAAAATCGTCCAGACAGGCGGTGTAATAAGTGGAATATTTGTCGTCTCTCAGGTCGATTGCCCGGCGGGTATAGTCCACCAGAGCGGCAAAGGAATCCCGGAACAGAGAGAAGTTGTTGGCCTTCTTGGCGGAAAGCCAGTCGCCGTAGGCCTTGTTGGCGGCCAGATCCATCTCAAAGGCAAATTGGGGCGTGAAATTTTTGGTTTTTTTGTAGCCGTCGTAAAGATGTTCAACAGCTTTTTTCTGCACAGGGCTAAGGCCCTCGCTGTCCTCGTGGAGCTCGCAGACCAGGCGCTGATATTTTTTGGCATGGGTCAGCTTGTGGTACTGTTTGCCCAGAATGGCCATGTCCTCGCCGGCCTGGGCCATGCCCTCCTCCGGGGCGCAGCATTCCATGTCAAACTGCAGCTTGCCCAGGCTGCGGCCGTAGGCGTCAATCTCTTCCAGAAGCTTGAAGAGCTGTTTCAGTTTCTGCTGGTTGGTCATAAGTCATTATCTCCTTCAACTTGGTTTGTTCAGCCGGAATAGGTCTGGCACAGATGGCGCAGACAGCAGTTGGGGCAGTCGGGCTTTCTGGCGTCGCACACTGCCCGGCCGTGGAGCACGATGCAGTGGCAGAAGTCCGAGGAGTGCTCCGGCGGCAGGATCTTGCGAAGCTCCATTTCGATCTTCACCGGATCCTTTAAATTGTCCACCAGTCCCAGACGGTTGGAAAGGCGTATGCAATGGGTGTCCACAACGGTGGAGCCGGGGATCCTGAACACATCGCCCAGAATGAGATTGGCGGTCTTGCGGCCCACGCCGGGCAGGGCGGTCAGCTCCTCCATGGTGCGGGGAAGCTCCCCGTTGTATTTTTCCAGCAGCACCTGGGCACAGGCCACGATATCCCGGGCCTTGGCGCGGTAAAAGCCGCAGGAGTGGACGTATTTTTCCACTTCCTCCACCTCCGCCTCGGCAAAATCCTTCAGCGTGGGGAAACGGGCAAAAAGAGCAGGCGTGATTTTGTTCACCCGCTCGTCGGTGCACTGGGCAGCCAGACGCACGGAAAACAGCAGTTCATAGTCCTTCTGCCAGTCCAGCGTGCAGTCCGCCAGCGGATATTCCTCCAGCAGCAGCCGGACGATCTCGTTTACCTGTTCCTGTGTTCTCATGTCTTACACCCCCTGTTTTGTCTGAGTAATAATATAGTTTAAGATAAGGCTTTCGTCAATCAAAATCAAACAAAAGGCGGAAAAACGGCCTGGGTCTGTCTGTTTCGACAAAAGTCCCTTTTGCCGGTTGCAATTTAAAAAGTCCTGTGATAATATCCAAAAATGTATTCCGATTATATGTGCTTTTCACCAAAAGACATCTTAAAACTGTGGGAGGAATATCCTATGCAAAAGCTGGAACAGCTCTATGAGGGCAAAGCGAAGAAAGTATTCAAGACCGATGATCCCGCGCTTCTTATCGTGGATTACAAGGATGACGCCACCGCTTTTAACGGCCTGAAAAAAGGCTCTATCGCGGGCAAGGGCGTGATCAACAACCAGATGAGCAACCGCCTTATGGCCAAGCTGGAGAAGTCCGGTGTTCCCACCCACTTCGTTCAGGAGCTGAGCGAACGGGAGACGCTGGTGAAGAAGGTCTCCATCGTCCCCCTGGAGGTCATCATCCGCAATATTTCCGCCGGTTCCTTCGCCAAGCGCTACGGCGTGGAGGAGGGCATTGTTTTCGACGCGCCTACCATAGAGTTTTCTTATAAGAACGACGAGCTGGGCGATCCCCTGATCAACAGCTACCACGCGCTGGCCCTGAAACTGGCCACCGCTGAGGAGATCGAGACCATCAAGGACTACGCTTTCCGCGTAAACGACTTTCTGAAGGCCCTCTGGGCGGAGTGCGGGGTCATTCTGGTGGACTTCAAGCTGGAGTTCGGCCGCCTGGCCGACGGCACCATCGTTCTGGCTGACGAGATCAGCCCCGATACCTGCCGGCTCTGGGACGCCAAGACCCATGAAAAACTGGATAAGGACAGATTCCGCCGTGATCTGGGCGGTGTGGAGGACGCCTACGCCGAAATTATGAAGAGGCTCGTAGACCATGACGCACAGTGATCTGACAACAACCAAAGAACGCCACATTCATGAAGAATGCGGCGTCTTTGGCATCTTTTCCAAGCAGACTGCGGACCTGGCGTCCCTTGCCTACTACGGCCTTTTCGCCCTGCAGCACCGGGGCCAGGAGAGCGCAGGTATCGTTCTTAACGACGACGGCGTATTCACCGCTTTCCGGGATACGGGTCTGGTAAACGAGGTGTTCACCCCGGAGCATCTGGCCACTCTGGGCCGGGGCAACATCGTGGTGGGCCATGTGCGCTACGCCACCACCGGCTCGGACAACAAGCGCAATGTTCAGCCCCTGGTCATCAACCACCACAAAGGCCGTATGGCTCTTGCCCACAACGGCAACCTGACCAACTCCTTTGAGCTGCGGGACCAGCTGGAAAAGCAGGGCTCCATCTTCCACACCAGCACCGATTCCGAGGTTATTGCCTACATTATCGTGCAGGAACGGCTGCGCTGCGGCTCCATCGAGGCCGCCGTCTCCGCCGCCATGAATCGGATCGAGGGGGCCTATTCTCTGGTCATCTCCTCGCCCACAAAGCTGATCGCCGCCCGGGATCCCCATGGCTTCCGGCCCCTTTGCATGGGCAGAAGACCCGGCGGAGAGGTCGTCTTTGCCTCCGAATCCTGCGCCCTGGACGCGGTGGGCGCCGTGTTTGAGCGGGACCTGCTGCCCGGGGAGATCGTCATCGTCACCGCCGATGGCATCAAGCTGGACCGGAGCCACTGCAACACGGCAAAGCGGAGCATGTGCGTGTTTGAGTTTATCTACTTTGCGCGGCCCGACTCCGTTATCGACGGATGCAGCGTGAACCTGGCCAGAAAGCGGGCCGGGGCCTTCCTGGCGCAGGAGCATCCGGTGGAGGCGGACGTGGTGATCGGCGTGCCCGACTCCGGGCTGGATGCCGCCCTGGGCTATGCGGAGGAATCCGGCATCCCCTACGCCATCGGCTTTACCAAGAACAAATACATCGGCCGCACCTTCATCTCCCCGGACCAGTCCATGCGCGAAACGGGCGTGAATATCAAGCTCAACCCCATCCGCGCCGTGGTGGAGGGCAAGCGGGTCGTGATGATCGACGACTCCATCGTCCGCGGCACCACCTGCCGCCGTACCATCGAACTGCTGCGCCGGGCCGGTGCGAAGGAGATCCACATGCGCGTCAGCGCCCCGCCCTTTGTCAAGCCCTGCTACTACGGCACCGATATCGACGACGAGGAGAAGCTGATCGCCAACCACCACAGCGTGGAGGAGATCGCCCGGATCATCGGCGTGGACTCTCTGGGCTATCTGAGCATGGAGCATGTGGTCCGCCTTGCGGGAGATACGGACGAGGGCTTCTGCACAGCCTGTTTTGGCGGCGGCTATCCCACCAGCATCCCCAAAATCGGCGAGAAAGACCGCTTCGAACTGAAAATACATGCCAGCAAAAAATAAGAAAACAGCCTGCGCCGCGGCGCAGGCTGTTTTTGGCTTTTATTCCCCGTCCTGTCTGGCTTCGGAGAGCATTTTGTCCTTAAGCTCCATGAGTTTGGGGGACAGGTCCACATAGTACTGATGGGGGTAGTCGAAACGCTTTACCTCCGGCCAGAGGGTGCTGACCTGGTAGGCGCAGTAGGTCTTGATTTCCTTGAGTGTGGGCAGCTTGTACACCAGCTGGCCGTCTTTGAAGATGGGGACCATCATTTCGTAGGCCCGGAAATTCTCCATGGTCTTGCGCTTCCAGCGGGACTGGGGGTCGCAGATCTCCAGAGGCTGGCTGTCGTCCACGGTCTCGTCGTGCATGCAGATATAGTCCGCCTCGGCCATGCCGGTCTCCCGGTTGTAAAAACGGTAGAACTTCTTGAAGCCGGGGTTGGTGATCTTCCCCACGTTTTCACTGACCTTGATTTTGGGAACAATATTCCCTTCCTCGTCCTCCACGGCGCAGAGCTTGTACACGCCGCCGAACACCGGCGCGCTCCTGGAGGTGATCAGCCGCTCGCCCACGCCGAAAGCGTCGATCTTCGCACCCTGGTGGAACAGCTCGGTGATCAGCCGCTCGTCCAGAGAGTTGGAGACGGTGATGGTGCACCCTGTCCAGCCCGCCTCGTCCAGCATGACGCGGGCCTTCTGGGTCAGGTAGGCCATGTCGCCGGAGTCAAGACGGATGCCGCACTTGGTGATGCCCAGGGGCTTGAGCACCTCGTTGAAGGCCCGGATGGCGTTGGGAATGCCGGATTTCAGGGTGTTGTAGGTGTCTACCAGCAGCACCGCGTTGGTGGGGTAGGCCTTGCAGTAGGTGACAAAGGCGTCATATTCCGTGTCGAACATCTGCACCCAGGAGTGGGCCATGGTGCCTGCGGCGGGAACGCCGTAGATCTGGTCGGAAACGGTGCAGGCGGTGCCGGCGCAGCCGCCGATAAATGCGGCTCTGGCTCCGGTCACGGCGCCGGCGATGCCCTGGGCCCGGCGGGAGCCGAATTCCAGCACGGCGCGGCCCTCCGCCGCCCGGCAGATGCGGTTTGCCTTGGTGGCGATCAGGCTCTGGTGGTTAAACTCCAGCAGCAGATAGGTCTCCAGCAGCTGGGCCTGGATGGCCGGGGCGCGGACGGTGAACACAGGCTCTCTGGGGAAGATGGGCGTGCCCTCCGGCACGGCCCAGATGTCACCGGTGAATTTGAAATTCTTTAAATAGTCCAGAAAAGCCTCGTCAAAAATGCCTCTGCCCCGGAGGTAGGCAATGTCCTCCTCGTCAAAATGCAGCTTCTGGACATAGTCGATAATCTGCTCCAGTCCAGCCGCAATGGCGAAGCCGCCCCCGTCCGGTACTTCCCGGAAAAACACGTCAAAATAGGTCATGCGATCCTGCATATTGCTCACGAAGTAGCCGTTGCCCATCGTCAGCTCGTAAAAATCACACAGCATGGTCAGGTTGATGCCGTTTGCGCTTTTCATGCTCTGCCTCCTGTAATGATCCTGTAAGGATGTGTTAAAGCTATTATATGCTTTGCCGCAAGGGAACGCAAGAAAATTGTAGCTATTGTTTATCTTTTGACGCAACCGGGGCAAATATGCGCTTTTTTCGATTGACTTTATCCGCAATTTAGTTTATCTTGATAGAGGTGAAGAAGTAGGAAAATTGAAAGAGGCTGGAACATGAGAAAAGAATTTTTTGCGCCGGGCAGAACGGAACTTGCCGGCAACCATACGGATCACCAAAGGGGCCGGATCCTGGCTTCCGCAGTGGATCTGGGTCTCCACGCGGTATGCGAGGTAAATGGGAGCAGCACCATCCGCGTCCATTCAGAGGGCTTCAACAGATTTGATGTAAAGATAAACCAGCAAAGTATCCGCACGGCTGAGTTCGGTACGCCGAAGGCTCTGGTGAGGGGCCTTGTGGCGGAATTCACGGAGCTGGGCTTGAATATCGGCGGCTTTAACGCGGAGATCAGGAGCACCCTGCCTGCAGGCTCCGGGCTCAGCTCCTCGGCTGCCTTTGCTGTGCTGATCGGAAAGATCCTCAACAGCTTCTTTAACGACGGGAAGCTGGAGCCCATCGTCATTGCCAGGGCCGCTCAGCAGGCGGAGAACAAATATTTCGGGAAGCCCTGCGGGCTGATGGATCAGCTCACCTGCGCCATGGGCCATACCATTTATGTGGACTTTAAAACCAATGAGATCGAGCCCATAAAGGCCGATTTCGGCGCCATGGGCCTGACCATGTGCCTGACCGATACCGGCGGCAGCCATGCCGGGCTGGACACCTCCTATGCCCGCATCCCCGCGGATATGATCTATATCGCAAACCTTTTCGACAAGGGCGTTTTGAGCGATGTGGACCCGGAGGAATTCCGGAGCAAGGGCTGGGACCCGGCAAACCGCCCGGTCCGCCGCGCCATGCACTTTTTCGACGAGAACGAGCGGGTCCCCCAGATGCGCGACGCCCTGAAAGCCGGCGACGGGAACACCTATATGCGTCTGATGAACGAGTCCGGCCGCTCCTCGGAGAAGCTTTTGAACAACATCATCACCAGCGCCACCGGCGACACCAAGCTGGCCCAGGGGCTGGACAGGAGCGAACGGCTGCTGAAAGGCCGGGGCGCCTGGCGTGTCCACGGCGGCGGCTTTGCCGGCTGCGTCCAGGCCCTGATGCCCACGGACTACTTCCCGGTTTATCAGGCCGCCATGGAAGAAGAATTCGGCCCCGGTACCTGCAGGGAAATCAAATTGGTATAAAACAGATATAAAACGGTATCCGCATGATGCGAATACCGTTTTTTGCCTATGAGGGGGAAAAACATGAAAATATGTCCGAAATGCGGTGCAGATGTTGAGGGACTGATTTACCGCTGCGATTTGTGCTATGCGTTGCTGGACCCTCGGATTACCTTTTTCAGATCAGTAGACTATACGCTCCCGGCGTGTGTAGGTTTTTCTTCCTTGAGCGGGAGTATGCTGGAAGCGTTGGAGCCGGATGACCCAGCAAACTATAGCAGTTTTCTGGAGAAAATCGAGTTTGATCTGTACTGCTGGCCTGAATCTCTGATCCGTTCAGAAAAAGTTCGAAATCGCGTCTGGTATTCCGCAAAGCAGAAATTTGCCAGAGTGTATGCGGTTGTTGACATCAATGATTATGTTTATGGGAATCAGGACGAAAAAACAAGCTTGGTTGCAGAAGCTTTGCTCCATGGCATTTTGTCATTGCATGCCCGGCTGCAAAAGGACAAACACGGCATTGACGAGATCGTGGCGAAGGCTGAAAAGACCCTTGTGCCGAAAATTATGGAAGAATAATTATTTGAGAATATGTTCGGCCGAAAACAGTGCTCAGTTATTACGATTGTGTCCCTGCTGCTTTTTGCTGCGATAATTGGCCTTTCAATTTCTATGAGTAAGATCATATCTATCACAAATGATCGGAGGTATATTTATGGCTTCTATCTCCCGTATTCTTAAATCTACTGTTCTCGCAATATTCTTTCTTATAGTATTTTTGCTGTCAGGATGCTTTAAAAATCCTATGAAATGCCCTTATGACTATCCGGGATCGGTGTGGGAAAGCGACTCTCCATATATTGTCCTATACATAAATGAAAATGGCGTTTTTGATGAAGAAAGTCCAGATCCTAATGGTCAAGCATTTTTAAAAATAGATGGAGAACTGAAACAAGTCCTTTTTTGTGCAGAACCTATTACCATATGTGCGCCGATTTATGATTATGAAATGTGCAAAGAGGCAGGAGCGCTTATTCCTGAAGCATTACTGTTGGACACAGAATGTCACTATTATGAAGATAAAATAGTAATGAAGATCATTGAAGATCATGTCTATGAGGGGGAATATAAGGAAGTAATTCTTGAGCGAATAAAGTAATGCGCAGTTGAATAGGGCGTCCTTGCAGAATAATTCTGTGAGAACGCCTTCACCTGGGTCAACGGCAGACGGCTGGCAAGTGCCGCGAACACCGCCGAAAATCTGACCGCCTCCTACACCTACGACGCTGACGGCCTCAGGCTTACAAAAACCATCAACGGCGTGGAGCACAAGTACCTCTGGCAGGGCAGCAAGCTGGTCTCCGAGTACTATGACGGCAAAGAACTGGAGTTCTTCTATGACGAGAGCGGCAATCCTTACGCTTTCTCCTACAAAGCCAGTTCCACCGCAACGCCCGTCACCTACTACTACCTGACCAACCTGCAGGGCGACGTCATGGGCATCCTGGACAGCAGCGGAACCAGCGTCGCCGCCTACACCTACAACGCCTGGGGCAAGCTCCTCTCCTCCACCGGCGATCTGGCCAGCATCAACCCGCTGCGGTACAGAGGCTACTACTACGACGCCGAGACAGGACTCTATTATGTATCCAGCCGTTATTACGATCCTGAGATCGGGCGGTTTATTAATGCGGATGATGTGGATCTGCTGGGTGCAAATGGCGACTTTGCCAGTTTGAATCTCTTTGCATATTGCGGAAACAATCCAATTACCAGAGTAGACGAAAATGGGCATCTTTGGAATACCATTATCGGTGCTGCAGCAGGCGCATTGGTTGGAGGAATCACTGCCGCAATTATGGGTACTGATATAAAAGCTGGTGTGGTAAGTGGTGCAGTTAATGGAGCGATTACAGGTGCGGCTGTCGATTTTGCGATTGCTACAGGTGGTGCAGGAATCGTTGCTTTTGCAGCTGTAACAATTGCCGGCGGAATTGGCGGTGCAGCAAGTTCATATGTAAACCAACGAATGAACGGAAAATCTCATGATGAAATTGACGTTGGGACTGTAATTATGGATGGAGTTTGGGGGGCCGTTGGTGCGGCACTAACGTTCGGTGTAGCTGATGTTGGAGGGCCACAAGCGCAAACGTTGAGACAAATTTTCAAGCAGCCTGTAAAAAAAATACTGAATCAAGCAGCCAATGATTTTGCTACGTCATTTGTTATTTCTGCAAGTACATGGCTAAACGCTACAAAAATGAATTATTTGAGACAGACCGCTAATGTAAAATAAGGAGTATGGAATGAAAAAATATCTCGGATCAGCGATGACTGTTTTTGCCGCAATTGTTTCTCCTTGCTTTATTCTATGCCCTGTCATCTTCGGAGCTTCAATGTTTACTGTTGAAATAAACGTTGCTTCTATTTGCCTCTTCGTAATGTGTTTATCTTGTAGCGTGTTATGGTCATGTTATTTGTGGAAGGCAAAAAATCAGCTTTACTCATGGGGAGAATTTAAAGAAAATTCCGTATACGTCTCCGTTCTGTTTCAAAAGCAATTTACTATTGAATATGACAAGTGTAAAGGCTGTGGAATCGGTATGTATAGGCATGCCTTTATGAATTCACAAAATTCCATACTTGGCTCGAACGTTTATTTCATTTTTATGTCTTTAGACTACTTCCCCGAAAAATACAGAACGCAGATCAATCTGTGGAAACCGTCTCAACGGCAAATCAAAGTTCGATTCAGCAAGAAGCTCTATTCTTATTTGATGACTGTACTCCCCAAAAAGCAGGCAATGATGTTGAAGGCCGACTATGAGAGATATATCAAGCAAAAATAGCCGACTGATAGCTACTTCTTTCCAAAAAACAACATTACTAAACTTAAAGTCAGCCCTTTTGGGGAGACCACAGTGAATCTCTCCCCAATCCGGCAAAAGGGCGCAGTTTCCCCCTAACGGAAGCTGCGCTCTTACTAAAAAACGGCACCACCGGCGCGTCTGTCACGGTCACGGGAGGCGGAGGGGTACGCAGCTACCGCTGGTGCGGCAAGGACCGGACGCTGAATAACAGCGACGATCTGATCACCACCATGGTCCTCGACTACTATACTGGTAAGCATAAAGGAGATGGCGGAATGGTTGTAAAAATAATTGCTGGAAAATAAGTAAGGAGGCTTTTCATGCATATAACATATGATACTGCTATGCAGCTCTATGCTCTGGGCTTTTATTCAAAAGTGCAGCAAGAGTATCCAAACAGAAACATGGTGTTTTGCAAGAACGATATATGTTTTTCTTTAGGCGGAAACATTTCTGACCCTCTGACTGATGAGGAAAAACAGCTCATAAGCGGCAGTGTATGGCTTCCAGATCAATCTGATCTGCAAGATTGGCTTGAGGAGAACGACTTCTCATACTCAATATCTGTAAATCAAAATCGCCGCCTCGTCGAGTGTGTTGACCTGATTACTGGCACAAAATATACAAGTAGTTCATCAATTCCAGTAAGAGATGCTTTAGCAGCAAATATAAGAAAAATACTGAAGCGTAAAGAGAGAAAATTCAACACAAAAACTTTTGCAGAGATGGGAGCCTATAAAATTATCAAATCGGAGCAATAGGAGCCAAAGAAAGAGGGGCGGTTTTCCGCCCCTCTTGATGACTTGTTTACTTGTACAGCGCCAAAAACTCCTCCAGGCAGAGGCCGTGCTCCATGATGTAGGTAGCGGCCTCCACGCCCACATAGCGGAAATGCCAGGGCTCGTAGATGATGCCGGTCACGTCTTCCTTATCCTTGGGATAACGGACAATGAAGCCGTACTCCTGGCAGTGCTGGCTCATCCACTGGTACATGGCCGTATTTTCAAGGCTGCTGTCCTTGACCTCGTAATAGCGGTCGGTGATGTCGCAGGCCAGACCGGTCTGATGCTCGCTGGTGCCCGGCGGCGCGACGATGGTCTTGGCCACTTCTTCGCCGTACTGGGCCACCTTGCGGTTATACAGATACTGCTGGGTGGCGTAGTCCCGGTAGCCGGAGGACAGATAAACGCTCAGTCCCTCCGCTCTGGCGGCGGCTACAAATTCCTTCATGGGCTCGATAATGCGGCTGTCCAGAGGCTGGCCTTCCAGGGTATCGGTGCTGGGGGTGTAATCGCCGATGGGGTTATCCAGATTGGCCAGGATGAATTCCCAACTGGTAATGTCGATCTGGGGCAGGTCGCTGTCTACAGGCTCCGGGGTCGCCTCCGGGGCCTCACTCTCCACAGGCGCCTCGGAAACAAGGGGGCTCTCCTCGGGGACAGCTGACGGCGCGGGGGTTTCCACCGGGGCGGCACTCTCGGCCGGGGCCTTGTTCAGCTCCATGCTCTTGGGCGCGGCCATAAAACTCATATAGGAACAGACGGCAAATGCAACAAGCAAGATAAGTCCGAAAATGATGCGGACAATACGTTTTCCACTCATAATAAGCCTCCTGTAATACTCTTTTCCAACAAAAAGCAGACCTTGTCTGCATTTTATGGGAGTATGGTATAAAATGCCGGAGATCCAGCGCGTTATATTATAATACCATTGCCGGAACAACATTGCAAGCCTGACAGGACAACTTTTCTCCGGCGAAAGGCAGAATGGCAACAGGGGCGCGCCGGTCTTTTTTCATCCCTCAGAGCGGGAAAGGCCAAAGAGACATCTCCCAATACAGGGTATCAATTTTTCCAAGCCTGAGTCAACTTAATCTTTCTGAAGAAAGCTGCCGGAGACCCGGCGCGCTCGGGAGAGAGTCTTTCCGCCGGGCCCCATTTACAAGTATTGACATGATTTTCGTTAAACGCTATAATAAAAACATCCCCGAACACAGGAGAAAAAAGGGAAAAGAGAGAAAAGAAAAGGAGAAATGAAAATGGCATACTGTAAAAATTGCGGAGCAGTGATCGACGATCTGGCCACTATATGCCCCCGGTGTGGTGTGTATCAGGAGACAAAACCTGCAGTGGTTGACAACGGCGGCTTCGGCTGGGGCCTCCTTGGCTTCTGCATCCCCATCGTCGGCCTCATTCTGTTCCTTGTCTGGAAAGACACCAAGCCCAAAACTTCCAAAGCAGCAGGCGTAGGCGCTCTGGTCTCCGTTATTGTTCTGGTCGTGTTCTATATTCTTATGATTGCCTTGGGCGTCGGCGCGGCAATGATGGGATATTGAAGTGAAACGAATGCTCTATAAATGGCTGCCCATTATTTTCGGCTGCCATTGCAGAGGCGACCGTTCATTTTATTATCGCGGGGAACAATTCCCGATTTGCGCAAGATGTACAGGAGAACTGCTGGGGATAATTTTCTCCCTGTTCTCCTGTTTCTTCTTCCGGCTGCCGGCATGGCTTTCCGCTGTTTTTACGCTGCCTTTGTGCGTGGACGGCCTGGTTCAGCTGAAAACAAGCTATGAAAGCACCAATGTAAAGAGAGTTGTTACAGGCTTTCTCTTTGGCTACGGCCTGTTTATGCTCTTTGCTCTTTCGGTCATTTATGTTTTTCAGTTTGGACACAGCATCGGTGAGATGCTGCGCTGAATAAACTGAGCCGGTAAACCGGCAAACGCATTGAAAATAATAATTGAGCCCGCCGGGAGACCGGCGGGCTCAAGGCGTCGACGAAGTTCGACGCCTTGAAAACTTATTCAGGAGTATTCAAAAATACTCCTGAATAAGAATAGATTGAACGCTGAAAGGGGACTCCCGTCCCCTCTCTGCGCTCTCCCCATGCATTTCTATACGCCGCCGATAGCTTTGTCTACAGTCTGAGCCCGCCGGGAAACCGGCGGGCTCAGTGTGCTTATATGGTTTGTGAATCACTCGTAGAGAGCTTTGAGCTTCATCAGATGCTCGTAGCGCTCCTTGGCGTTGGCCTCGTTCTTGGCGAACAGGTCGGTTGCCCTCTCGGGGAACTCGCGGGTCAGGCGGCTGTAGCGGGCCTCGTTCATCAGGAACTCCTGGTAACCGCCGGCAGGCTCCTTGCTGTCCAGCGTGAAGGGCTTCTCGGCGTTGGGGTTGAAGCGGAACAGGTTCCAGTAACCGCACTTGACAGCCTTGTCCATCTCCAGCTGGCAGTTGGTCATGCCGCCCTTGATGCTGTGCATCTCGCAGGGAGCGTAGGCGATGATGAGGGAGGGACCCTTGTGGGCCTCGGCCTCGGCAATGGCCTTCATGGTCTGGAGCTGGTTTGCGCCCATGGCGATCTGGGCAACATAGACATAGCCGTAGGTCATAGCCATCTCGGCCAGAGCCTTGGACTTGGTCTCCTTACCGGCAGCTGCGAACTGAGCGACCTGGCCGATGTTGGAAGCCTTGGAAGCCTGTCCGCCGGTGTTGGAGTAAACCTCAGTGTTGAACACGAAGATGTTCACATCCTCGCCGGAGGCCAGAACATGGTCAACACCGCCGTAGCCGATGTCGAATGCCCAGCCGTCGCCGCCGAAGATCCAGCAGGACTTCTTGTTCAGGAAATCCTTGCCCTTGAGGACCTTTTCGGCGTGCTCGCAGCAGGCGCCGTTGGCCTCCAGCAGAGCGACCAGACGCTTGCTGGGCTCCTGGTTGGCGTTGCCGTCGTCATAGGTGGCCAGATAATCCTCTGCGGCCTTCTTGAGGTCGGCGTTGGAGGTATTGGCAGCAATGTACTCCACGGAGGGCTTCAGATCGTCGCGGATCTTCTTCTGGCCCAGGAACATGCCGAGGCCGTGCTCTGCGTTATCCTCAAACAGGGAGTTTGCCCATGCGGGGCCGTGGCCTTCCTTGTTGACAGTGTAGGGAGAAGTGGCAGCAGGTCCGCCCCAGATGGAGGAGCAGCCGGTGGCGTTGGAGATGAGCATGTGGTCGCCGAAGAGCTGAGTAACGAGACGGGCATAGCTGGTCTCGGCGCAGCCGGCGCAGGAACCGGAGAACTCCAGGTAGGGCTGAGCAAACTGGCTGAACTTGGGATTCTCGGCCTTGAAGAGCTCCTTTTTCTCGGCAACATTGGCAACCATGTAGTCGAAGACTTCCTGCTGATCCAGCTGGCTCTCCATGGGAACCATCTCGATAGCGTGGACAGCGCACTGGCCTACGCAGACGCCGCAGCCCATGCAGTCCAGAGCGGAAACGGCCATGCCGAACTTGTAGTCGCAGCCCTTGATGCCCTTGATGTCGGCCAGCTTGGTCTGCGCGGGAGCGGCAGCGGCCTCTTCAGCGGTGAGAGCGAAGGGACGGATGGTGGCATGGGGGCAGACAAATGCGCACTTGTTGCACTGGATGCACTTCTCGGCGTCCCACTTGGGAACGGAGACAGCGATACCGCGCTTCTCGTATGCGGCTGCGCCCAGCTCGAAGGTACCGTCGGCGTGATCCACGAAAGCGGAAACAGGCAGAGAGTCGCCGTCCATCTTGTCCACGGGATCAAGGATGTTGGTGACCATCTTGACGGTCTTTTCGCGGCCGGTCTTGACAGTGGCCTCGGTGCAGTCAACAGCGTTGGCCCACTCGGCGGGAACCTCCACCTTGACGTATGCGGTAGCACCGGCGTCAATGGCGGCGTAGTTCATGTCGACCACGTCCTGGCCCTTCTTCAGGTAGGAGTGGAGGGCGGCGTCCTTCATGTACTGGATGGCCTCTGCCTCGGGCATGACCTTGGCCAGGGAGAAGAATGCGGACTGCAGGATGGTGTTGGTACGCTTGCCCATGCCGATCTTCTTGGCAAGGTCAATAGCGTTGATCATGTAAAGCTGGATGTTGTTGTTGGCAATGTAACGCTTGGAAGCGGCATCCAGGTGATGCTCCAGCTCCTCAAAGCTCCACTGGCAGTTGACCAGGAACACGCCGCCGGGCTTGACGTCGCGGACGATGGGGAAGCCCTTGGTGATATAGGAGGGAACATGGCAGGCGACAAAGTCGGCCTTGTTGATGTAGTAGGGGCTCTTGATCAGCTTGTCACCGAAGCGCAGATGGCTTACGGTCACGCCGCCGGTCTTCTTGGAGTCGTACTGGAAGTAGGCCTGAACGTATTTGTCGGTGTGGTCGCCGATGATCTTGATGGAGTTCTTGTTTGCACCGACGGTGCCGTCGCCGCCCAGACCCCAGAACTTGCACTCGATAGTGCCTTCTGCGGCAGTAGCGGGAGCGGGAACTTCCTCAAGGGACAGGTTGGTCACATCATCGACAATGCCGATGGTGAACTGACGCTTGGGTGCGGCCTTTGCCAGCTCATTGTACACGGCGAAGACAGAGGCGGGAGGCGTGTCCTTGGAACCCAGACCATAGCGGCCGCCGATGACGGTGACGTCGTTCTTGCCGGCGTTGGCCAGCGCGGTGACAACATCCAGGTACAGAGGCTCGCCCTGAGCGCCGGGCTCCTTGGTGCGGTCCAGAACGGCGATCTTCTTGCAGGTCTCGGGGATGGCGGCCAGGAGCTTCTCCGGGCAGAAGGGGCGGAACAGGCGGACCTTGACCAGGCCGACCTTCTCGCCGTTGGCGTTCATGTAGTCGATGACTTCCTCTGCCACGTCGCAGATGGAGCCCATGGCCACAATGACGCGGTCAGCGTCGGGAGCGCCGTAGTAGTTGAAGAGCTGGTAGTCGGTGCCGAGCTTGGCGTTGATCTTGCCCATGTACTCCTCGACAATGGCGGGAACGGCGTTGTAGTAGGAGTTGGAAGCCTCACGGTTCTGGAAGAAGATGTCTCCGTTCTCGTGAGAACCGCGCATTACGGGGTGCTGGGAGTTGAGGGCGCGGGCACGGAAAGCCTCGACGGCGTCCATGTCGCACATGTCCTTCAGGTCCTCGTAATCCCATACTTCGATCTTCTGCAGCTCGTGGGAGGTGCGGAAGCCGTCGAAGAAGTTCAGGAAGGGGACGCGGCCCTTGATGGCGGCCAGGTGAGCTACGGGGGAAAGATCCATAACCTCCTGGACGTTGCTCTCAGCCAGCATGGCAAAGCCGGTCTGACGGCAGGCCATAACGTCGCTGTGATCGCCGAAGATGTTCAGGGTGTGGCTGGCAAGGGTACGTGCGCTGACGTGGAACACGCCGGGCAGCAGCTCGCCTGCGATCTTGTACATGTTGGGGATCATCAGAAGCAGACCCTGGGAAGCGGTGTAAGTGGTGGTCAGAGCACCAGCATTCAGAGAGCCGTGAACGGCACCTGCCGCACCTGCCTCGGACTGCATTTCCTGCACCTTGACGGTGGAACCGAAAATGTTCTTCCGGCCGTTGGCGGACCACTGGTCCACATAGTCGGCCATGGGGCTTGAGGGGGTGATGGGGTAGATTGCTGCGACTTCGGTGAATGCGTAGGATACATGGGCAGCAGCGGTGTTGCCGTCCATGGTTTTGAAGTGTCTCTGCATTTCTATATTCATCTCCATTGCAAAAAATTGACTGTCGCGGCCCGTTATCCGAGCCATTGACAGTTTAACATCAAATCGTCAACTTGTAAACATGCAAGCTCAATAAAATTCCTGCAAATATTGCAAATTTTGCCCATTCTATATGACTGAACTGACAAAGTGTCGTTATAGCATAAGTAAATTGTGCTTTTTTTTACTTGTGCTTTTTGAAGTAATGGTTTATAATCATACAATCGGTCAGTGTGACCGTGAATGATGAAAGGAGATCGTCAGCTATGGTGAACATCATCAACGATTACGGAAAAATAAGCATCACCAGCGAGGTCTTTACCTATCTTGCGGGCGACGCTGCCACCAGCTGCTTCGGCGTTAAGGGCATGGCCGGCCGCAGCAAGGAAGGCGGGCCGCTGCAGCTGCTGCGCAGAGAATCCATGTCCAAGGGCGTGGAGGTCAAATTCAACGATGACGGCAGCCTGTCCCTGGAGCTGCACATCGGTGTGGATCACGGCGTGAACATGGCCGCAGTTTCCCGCAGCATTATGAACGAGGTCAGCTACAAGCTGTCCAAATCCACCGGAGTCCCTGTGAAGAACGTGGATGTATATATAGACACAATAATCGGATAAGCTTTTGCTGATCCCCGGAGGTGCTTTCACTTGAGAGATTACATTGACGCCGCCGCGTTCAAGGAAATGATCCTGTGTGCGGACGCGGCCCTGCACGAAAATATTCAAAAGGTAAACGACCTGAACGTTTTTCCCGTGCCCGACGGAGATACCGGCACGAACATGGGCCTTACCCTCAATAACGCGGCCACAGAGCTGCGCAAAAAAAGCTTTGTCTCCCTGGACGCGGCTGCCGACTGTGTGGCTTCCGCTCTGCTGCGGGGCGCCAGAGGAAATTCCGGCGTTATTCTGTCCCTGCTGTTCCGGGGCATTTCCCGCCGCCTGAAGGGGCTTGAATCTGCCGGAACGGTGGAATTTTCCGGCGCTCTGGCTGACGGCGTGGACGCTGCCTACAAGGCGGTCATGAAGCCTGCCGAGGGCACCATCCTCACGGTCTCCCGTCTGGCGGCTGCCGCCGCGGTGGAAGCCGCCAATGCCGGGGCCAGTCTGGAAAATACGCTGGTCTGCGCCATTAAAGCCGGTGACGAGGCCCTGGAAAACACCGTGAACATGAACCCCGTGCTGAAAAAGGCCGGCGTTATCGACGCGGGCGGCATGGGTTATATGATCATTCTCAAAGCCATGCTGGCCTCCCTGCGAGGCGAGGTCACGGCCCCTGAGGAGGGCGGCGATTTCAGCGCCTTTGCCGAGAGCAGCGCCTTTGACGTGTTCGACACCGAGGATATCACCTTTGCCTTTGATACCGTGTTCATCGTCCGCAAGAAGACGCCGGACGTGGATCTGGAGCCCCTGCGCAAGTACCTGTCCAGCATCGGCGACTCTCTGGTCATCGGCGAGGATGACGAGGCCTTCAAGGTCCATGTACACACCAACATTCCCGGCAACGCCCTGAACGAGGCCCAGAAGTACGGCACCCTGGAGCTGGCCAAGATCGAGAATATGCGCACCCAGCACGACGATCTGGTAGCCGGCAAGAAAGCCCAGAGCACAGACGATCTGGAGCAGATCGAGAAGGAGCTGGAGGAGCAGGAGGACGCCGTTGCCGCACCGGAGAAGGAATTCGGCGTGGTCACCGTCTGCGCCGGGGCAGGGATGGAGGCTCTTTTCCGGGAGCTTGGTGCCGACGGTATCGTCACCGGCGGACAGACCATGAACCCCTCCACCGACGATATCCTCAAGGTTATCAACAAGACCCCCGCCTCCACCGTGTTTGTGTTCCCCAACAATAAAAACATCACCATGGCGGCAGAGCAGTGCATCCCCCTGACCGAGAAAAAGGTCATCGTCATGCCCACCAAGACCGTGCCCCAGGGCGTTTCCGCGCTGCTGAACTTCAACCCCGACGAGGGGGAGGAAATGATGGTTTCCACCATGAACGAGGCCATAGCCAATGTACACACCGCCATGATCACCTATGCGGCCAGGGATTCTGATTTCGACGGGCACAACATCCACGCGGGCGAGTATCTGGCCCTGCTGGACGGCGCCCTCATCGGCAGCTACACCAACATCAAGACCCTGTTCAAGGAGCTGAGCTGGGCCTTTGACGAGTTCAACCCGGAGTTCATCACCGTGTACTACGGCGAGGACGTGAAGGAGGACGAGGCCAACGAGTCGGCCCAGACCATTGTCGGCTGCTTCCCCGACGCGGATGTCAGCGTGGTAAGCGGCGGCCAGCCGGTGTATTATTACATGATCGCCGTGGAATAAAATAAAAAAAGTAAGCGCCCGCCAGAAATGGCGGGCGCTTGCTGTAAGGGGATGCCCATGGAACAAAGAAAACAGCCAAGACTTGAACATTACGATTATACCGCTCCCGGAATGTATTTTGTCACGATCTGCACCGAAAACCGCAGAAATCTGTTGTCAAAAGTGTGTAGGGGCGACCCTTGTGGTCGCCCGCCGGTTGTGTTGCTGCCGCTTGGAGAAATCGCAGAACAAGTATTTGAAAAGGTGGAGAGGCTATACGGCGTGGAATTTGACTGCCGTGTTATCATGCCGAACCACATACACTTCATTGTCAGCCTTTCGGGGGAGCGGGCGACCGCAAGGGTCGCCCCTACGCTGGGGAATGTGGTGGGAGCGTATAAATCCATTGCGGCAAATGAATGGAGAAAATATTGCCAGGAAAATAATATCTCTGCCGGAACGCCTTGGCAGAGAAACTATTATGAGCATGTAATACGGAACGAACAGGATCTGTTTGAAGTAAGAAACTATATACAAAACAACCTGCTGCAGTGGCAGCTCGATGAATTGTACAGCAGGCAGGAGAAATAACACGCCTGCCTGCCCGTTTTATTGTTCTTTCTTTTGTAATTTATGCTTTTTCCCGTCGGGGGTCTGGATATAGGTGTTTTCCAGCACGGCGATGGTGCTTCTGCGCCAGTCCTCGATGTACTCTTTTCTGAGGATGTCCCGCTCTGCCAGCTCCTCCGCCGTCAGCTCCCGCTGCTTGGCCAGACGGGCAAGCTCGTTGATCCGGTCAATCTTGTGCTGTTCCATGCTCTACTCCTCTATGGTCCCCAGCTCGTCCAGCGTCAGCTCGAAGGCGGGGATAAAATGCGCCAGAAAATATTGTACCTCCGGCAGGGGGCTTGCCTCCAAAAGGGCCCGGGTCTGCTTTTCGGCGGAGAGAAATTCGTCGTTGCCGGTTTTGCGTTCCTCTATACATTTGATATATGCAGAGAGCTTGTCCGCGGCCTTCACCAGATCGTGGAGCCGCTCCTGAGCCTCCCCGGTGAGCAGCGGCTCGTAGGCTCCCCGAAGCTCCTCCGGCAGAGTGGCCAGCAGCTTTTGGCAGGCCAGCTCCTCCACCTGCTTATAGGCGCCCATGATCTCCGGGCTGTGATACTTGATGGGGGTGGGCAGATCCCCGGTCAGGATCTCCGAACAGTCGTGGTACAAGGCCACGGCGGCGCACTCGTTGGGGTCACAGGGAATATGGTACACGTCCCGGCGGATGATCCCCAGCGCGTGGGCGATCACCGCCGCCATGTGACTGTGCTCCTGGATGTTCTCCGGCAGGGAATTGCGCATCAGACTCCAGCGGCCGATATAGCGCATACGGGATATATAGGCAAAGAAATTGTCGCTCATTATGTTCTCCAATATGATTTTTGTTTTTCTGATTGTAACACGGACTTGAAAACATTGCAATAATCGGAAAAATGATGTTAAGGTGTTGCATTTTAGGACTGAGGGTGTTAAAATCCAATTTTGTGTTGAAAATATTGAAATACAGAGACTTTACTCAGGGGAGCTGCGAATTTTATGGATAAACTCAGAAACGTCGCCATTATTGCCCACGTTGACCACGGCAAGACCACGCTGGTGGATGAGATGCTCAAGCAGTCCGGCGTGTACCGGGAGAACCAGGAAGTGGTGGAGCGCGTGATGGACTCCAACGATCTGGAGCGGGAGCGCGGCATCACCATTATGGCCAAGAACACTGCCGTATGGTACGGCGATACCAAAATCAATATCGTAGATACGCCGGGCCACGCCGACTTCGGCGGCGAGGTGGAGCGCATTTTGAAAATGGTCAACGGCGTTATCCTGCTGGTGGACGCCGCCGAGGGCCCCATGCCCCAGACCCGTTTTGTTCTCAGCCGGGCGCTGGAGCTGGGCCACCGGGTCATCGTGGTGGTCAACAAGATCGACCGCCCCGACCAGCGCATCCACGAAGTCATCGACGAGGTGCTGGAGCTTCTGATGGATCTGGACGCCACCGACGAGCAGCTGGATTCTCCCATGCTCTTCTGCTCCGGCCGTCAGGGCACGGCCAGTTATTCCCCGGATACGGTGGGAACGGATCTGAAGCCCCTGTTCGAGACCATTCTGGAGTATATCCCCGCACCGGAGATGGACGAGGACGCCCCCTTCCAGATGCTGGTCAGCAGCATAGATTATAATGAATATGTGGGCCGCATCGCCATCGGCCGTATCGAGCGGGGCGTCATCAAGCAGAACCAGGAGATCGAGGTCTGCAACTACCACGATCCCGACGCCGCTCCCATGCGGGCAAAGGCCGTCTCCCTGTACCAGTTTGACGGACTGAACCGGGTCCCCGTCACCGAAGCCGGCGCCGGCAATATCATTGCCATGAGCGGCATCGGCGAGATCACCATCGGCGACACCATCTGCGCCAAGGGCTTTGCGGAGCCGCTGGCCTTCGTGAAGATCGGCGCTCCCACGCTGGAGATGACCTTCTCCGTAAACGACAGCCCCTTTGCCGGCCGGGAGGGCAAGTTCGTTACCTCCCGCCAGATCCGCGACCGCCTGATGCGGGAGACGCTGAAGGATGTATCCCTGAGAGTCACCGATGTGGCCGACAGCACCGACAGCTTCAACGTGGCGGGCCGGGGTGAGATGAGCCTGTCCATTCTGATCGAGACCATGCGCCGTGAGGGCTATGAGTTCCAGGTGTCTCCTCCCCGCGTGCTGTATCAGGAGATCGACGGCAAGACCTGCGAGCCGGTGGAGCGCGTGGTGGTGGATGTACCCCAGGACTTCATGGGCTCCGTTATGGAGAAGCTGGGCGCGCGCAAGGGCGAATTTTTGGAGATGACCCCTGTGGGCAGCCGCATGAAGATGGAATTTCTTGTCCCCTCCCGTGGCCTCTTCGGCTACCGCAACGAGTTTTTGACCGACACCAAGGGCGAGGGTATTCTGGCCTCCGTGTTTGAACGCTATGAGCCCTATAAGGGCGACATTGCCCGCCGCAACACCGGCTCCCTCATCGCCTTTGAGACCGGCGAGGCTGTGGCCTACGGTCTGTGGAACGCCCAGGACCGGGGCGCGCTGTTCATCACGCCGGGCACCAAGGTCTATGCCGGTATGATCGTGGGCGTCTGCCCCAAGAGCGAGGATGTGCCGGTGAACGTCTGCCGCACCAAGCACCTGACCAACACCCGTGCCTCCGGCTCCGATGAGGCCCTGCGCCTGATCCCGCCCCGCCAGCTCAGTCTGGAGCAGTGTCTGGAATTTCTGGCCGACGACGAGCTGCTGGAGGTAACGCCCAAGAACCTGCGCCTGCGCAAGAGCATCCTGGATCACAGCCTGCGTATGAAGACCCTGATGCGCAACCGGTAAATTTTCGCTGTTATTTACTGCTTAGGAACAGAATAATGGTTGACTTCCTGCCGTAGAGATGTTATTATAAACCAGAATGCGCCCGTATGCTCAGCTTCGGGGTCATGCCGCCGCTGCGGTAGCCTTTCCGCCCGATGCTTGGCTGCAGGGTATAGCACAAATCAAGAAAGGGGATAATCATTATGATTACCAAAGAAAAGAAAACCGAAGTGATCAGCAGCAACGCCACCCACGAGGGCGATACCGGCTCTCCTGAGGTCCAGATCGCCATTCTGTCCGAGCGCATCCTGGAGCTGACCGAGCATCTGAAGAAGCACCCCAACGACGACCACAGCCGTCTGGGCATGTACAAGATGGTCGGTAAGCGCCGCCGTCTGCTGGACTACCTGGCCAAGAAGGACATCGAGCGTTACCGTGCGATCATCGCAAAGCTGAACATCCGCAAGTAATTTCTGTTCAGCTCTTTACTGAGGGTTATGAAGGTTTTTTATGGGGACAATAGGATAATATTGTCCCCATACCTTTGCCCCCGGTTCCCGGCAGAAGAAACCAGGGAGCTACCGACGGATTAGTATTTGAAGCAATACCGGAGTTTATCCGATTCTGCTTCAAGTGCTATGACGCCGGCAGCTCCAAAGAAAAAAAGAAGGAGAAGCAAAAGGCATGATCATTACCAACAAGCAGTTTCCCAACTACAGAAAGTTCGAAATGATGTATGAAGGCCGCCCCCTGTCCATGGAAGTGGGCAAGATGGCAGAGCTCTGCAACGCGGCTGTTCTGGTGAAGTACGGCGAGACCACCGTCCTTGTCACCTGTACCGCCTCCGCCCGTCCCAAGGACGGTATCGATTACTTCCCCCTCGCCGTGGACTTCAATGAGAAGCTCTACGCCGTGGGCCGCATCCCCGGCAGCTTCATGCGCCGCGAAGGCAAGCCCAGCCTGCCCGCAGTTCTGGCCTCCCGCCTGATCGACCGCCCCATGCGCCCCCTCTTCCCCAGCGACCTGCGCAACGACGTGGTCATCGCCTGCGAAGTGCTGTCTGTTGACCGGGACTGCTCCCCCGAGATCACCGCAATGATCGGCGCATCCGCCGCAGTCTCCATCTCCGACGTGCCCTTCAACGGCCCCATCGCCGGCATCGTTCTGGGCTGGGACGGCGAGAAGTACCTCTTCAACCCCACCCAGGAAGAGCGCAAGACCAACCGCATGACCACCACTATCGCCGCTACCCACAAGAAGATCGTCATGATCGAGTCTGAGGCCGACCAGGTCCCCGACAACGTGATGTATGAGGGTATCGTTCAGGCCCACGAGCATCTCCAGCCCGTCCTTGACCTGATCGACAAGATGGTCGCCGAGGTAGGCAAGCCCAAATTCGCGTATGAGCACGCCTCCTTCGATGAGGAGCTGTTCCAGAAGCTGGTGGAAAACGAGTTCGCGTCCATGGAATACTGCATGGACACCGACGACAAGAACGTCCGCGAAGCCCGCGTGAACGAGTGGGTCGCCATGGTGGAAGAGAAGTATGGCGAGGAGCACCCGGATCTGATGCAGTACATGGACGAGATCCTGTACAAGCTGCAGAAGAAGGTCGTCAAGAAGTGGCTTCTGGCTGGCAAGCGTGTGGATGGACGCCAGATGAACGAAATCAGGCCCCTGGCTGCCGAAGTGGGCGTCATCCCTGTTGTCCACGGCTCCGGCCTGTTTACCCGCGGCCAGACCCAGGTCCTTTCCATCGCAACGCTGGCAACCCTCAGCGAAGCCCAGAAGCTGGATACCATCTGGGAAGAGGAAGAGAAGCGCTTCATGCACCACTACAACATGCCCTCCTACTCCACCGGCGAGGCCCGTGCCAGCCGCAGCACCGGACGCCGCGAATACGGCCACGGCGCACTGGTGGAAAAGGCGCTGGAATGCGTTATCCCCGACGTGGAGGACTTCCCCTACGCCATCCGTGTAGTCTCTGAGGTCCTGTCCTCCAACGGCTCCACCTCTCAGGGCTCCATCTGCGGCACCACCCTTGCGCTGATGGACGCAGGCGTGCCCATCAAGGCTCCCGTTGCCGGCATTTCCTGCGGCCTGATTCAGGACGGCGACGACTTCACCACCTTCATCGACATTCAGGGTGTTGAAGACTTCCACGGCGAGATGGACTTCAAGGTGGCCGGCACCAAGCAGGGCATCACCGCCATTCAGATGGACCTGAAGAACGACGGACTGAAGCACGAGATCATCAAGGAAGCCTTCTCCATCACCAAGGAGGCCCGCTTCCAGATCCTGGACGCCATTATGCTCAAGGCCATTGCTGAGCCCCGCAAGGAACTGGCCAAGTCTGCCCCAAAGATGATCCAGATCAAGATCAACCCCGACAAGATCCGCGAGGTCATCGGCTCCGGCGGCAAGGTCATCCAGAAGATCACCGCCGACACCGGCTGCAAGATCGACATCAACGACGACGGCAGCATCTTCATCGCCAGCTCCGACATCGAAGCCTGCCGCGCCGCCCGCAAGACCATTGAGGACATTGTGTTTGAGCCGGAAGTTGGCGCACTGTACTACGGCGAGGTCAAGCGCGTGATCTCCAACCTGGGCGCTTTCGTGGAGCTGGTCCCGGGCAAGGACGCCATGTGCCACATCAAGGATCTGGAGTTCAAGCGCACCGAGAAGGTGGAGGACGTGCTCAACGTGGGCGACAAGACCTGGGTCAAGTTCACCGGCATCGATGAAAAGGGCCGCTGGAACATCTCCCGCAAGGACGCACTCAGAGAGCGCGGCGAAGCTTAAAATCGTCAATTTTAACGAGGAACGGATAACCGCTCCTCGTTTTTCTTTTTCAAATCACGATAAATATTGCGGTAAATGAAAAATTTTTCTATTATCTGTGACGCAGATACTATTATTATCCGGCCGTTTTTGTACAATATAGTCAAATTGCTTTTTGGGAGGCTTTTTGAATGGAGAACGCCATATTTCATTTTCCCCTTGCCGGAGCGCCTGTCTCCTGTGAAAAATACGGCTTTGGGCACATCAACCGCACCTTTCTTGTGGTGACGGATCAGGGAAAGCGATATATCCTCCAGGGGATCAACGGAAATGTCTTTCCCGATGTGCGGGGGATGATGGAGAACATTGCCGCCGTTACCCGCTTTGTGGGCGAACGGGTGAAGGACCCCAGAGGGACGCTGCACATTGTCCCCGCAGAGGATGGCGACATCATGTATACGGACGAAAAGGGCCAGAGCTGGCGGGTCTACGATTTTGTGGAGGACAGCATCTGCCTTCAGGCGGCGGAGACCCGGGAGGACTTTTTCCAGAGCGCCGTTGCTTTCGGCCGGTTTCAGGACATGCTGACCCGGTTCCCGGCCCATACGCTGCATGAGACCATCCCCAATTTTCACAACACCCCGGAGCGGTACAAGACCTTCCGCCGGGTCCTGGCGGCGGATGTCTGCGGCAGAGCTGCCGCCGTCAGGGACGAGATCGAATTTGTCCTGTCCCGGGAGCAGACCGGGGGAGAGCTTCAGCGCATGAGAGACTGCGGCGAGCTACCTCTGCGCGTCACCCACAACGACACCAAGCTCAATAACGTCATGCTGGACGCGAAAACCAGAAAAGCCCTCTGTGTCATTGACCTGGATACGGTCATGCCCGGCCTTGCGGCCTACGATTTCGGTGATTCCATCCGCTTCGGGGCGGCTACCGCGGCGGAGGATGAGAAAGATCTGGATAAAATGAGCATGGATCTGGAGCTTTACCGGACCTTTGCCAGAGGTTTTATCCGTTCCTGCCCCAGTCTGACCGAAAAGGAGCGGGAGACGCTTCCTCTTGGCGCAAAGACGATGACGCTGGAGTGCGGTCTGCGTTTTCTCACCGATTATCTGGACGGGGACCACTATTTTGCTATCCATCGGCCGGAGCACAATCTGGACCGGGCCCGTACCCAGTTTAAGCTGGTCCGGGACATGGAGGAGAAATGGGAGGAAATGTGCCGCATTATCCGGGAAGAAACTGCGCTGTTCAAGGGATGACAAATCCAAAAATCCGTGATATAATACAGATATTAGAAAAATCCAACGGGTGAGGGCGCGCCATGAATGTGCTTTTCAATAATGAACGGCTTCTCAGACTGATAACCAACCTGCACACGCTGACGGGTATATGGGCCAATATCTTTGACGTCAACGGCAAGGACATACAGATCATCGGTTCGCAAAACCCCTTCTGCCGGCGGATAAACGCAACGCCGGAGGGCCATGCCCGCTGTGAGGCCTGCGACGCGGCGGCGGTGAAAAAATGCTCCACTCTGCGGGGAATCAATGTCTACCGCTGCCACGCGGGCATCTGCGAGGCGGTACTGCCCATAGCGGAGAGCGGTATCCCTATCGCTTATCTGGTCTTCGGCCAGCTGCTGGACGATTCACCCATAGACAGCCAGTGGGAAGTTACCCGGAGCACCCTGGACTGGTACGGAGGAGATATGGAGGATCTGCACGACAGCTTTCTGGCCATGCACCAGTATTCCCGGCAGGAGATTGAAGCTTATGCCGAACTGCTGGAGGCGCTGACCTCCTATATTCAGCTGGAGGGCATCATCCATTCGGCGGAATATACAGATGTGCAGAGACTGGAAATGTATCTGGATCAGCACTATATGGAGCCGCTGTCCCTGAAAAAGATATCATCCGATCTGCACATGGGTACCACAAAGCTGTGCTCCCTGGCGAAAAAGCTCTCCGGGGGGAGCACGCTGACCCATGTTATTGCCGAGCGGCGCATCAACGCGGCCAAAAATCTGCTCATCCGGAGCGACGAGCCGATATCCGCCGTGGCGGAGGAGGTGGGCTTCAGCGACTATAACTACTTTACGAAGATATTCAAATCCCTCACCGGCCTTACCCCCAGCGCCTACCGCAAGAAAAACCGCAGCGGCAATGGGCGATGACAAAAATGAACGAGTTCCTTACGATTTTTCTCAAGTGTAAAATTTTTCTATAATGCGAAAAATACTTTCTATAATTATCAATTTTCACTAAGTATAATAAACACAGTCCCGGACTTTTTTAGCCAATCTGTTTTGATTGCACAAAGGGGCATCAAAACAGGGGGAAAAACATCCGGTTTGCACAGCAAGGGGATCCCCTTGCCGCCTTTATTCAAAAGGCGATGTACCTATCCGCCGGAATCCCTGGGTGGAAACCCAAATCGAATGTCAGCAATTTTTTTAAAATCATAAGGAGGAAAACATGAAAAAAATTCTTGCACTGCTTCTTGCACTGACCATGGTCTTTGCGCTCTGCGCCTGCGGCCAGACCGCAGCCCCCGCAGAATCTGCTGCGCCTGCTGAGGAATCCGCAGCACCCGAGGCTCCTGCTGCAGATGAGATCACCCTGGATGTGATCATCTGCCAGTACGGCCCCAACACCCAGGACTGGTTCCTGGGAACCGGCATGAACGGCACCAATTTCGTGGACAAGTTTGAAGCCGAGAACCCTGGCATCAAGCTGAACCTGGAGGTTGTCTCCTGGAACGACGTCTACACCGTAGTCGATACCCGTATCGCCAGCAACCAGGCTCCTGACATCCTGAACATCGACGTTTTCGCCAACTACGCCAATGAAGGCCTGCTGGAGCCTGTCTCCCAGTATTGCCCGGAAGAGCTCTACAATGATTTCTTCCCCTCCTTCATTGAGCAGTCTGTGATCGACGGCACCGTTTGGGCAGTTCCCGACCTGGCTTCCGCCCGCGCACTGTACTACAACGTGGATATGTTCGAGGAAGTGGGCATTGAAGTTCCCACCACCTGGGCAGAGCTGGAAGATGTAAGCCAGGCCATCATCGACTACTACGACGGCGAAGTGTATCCCTGGGGTATTGATATGACCACTGACGAAGGTCAGGCTGCTTTCGCCTACTACACCTGGGGCAACGGCGGCGGCTTTGTTGACGCCGACGGCAACTGGGCCCTCAACAGCCCGGAGAACGTAGAGGCTATCGAGTTTGCTCTCAGCCTGTACAGCAACGGCTACACCAACCCCCAGCCCGCCACCCAGACCCGCTATGACCTGCAGGATATGTTTGCTGCCGGCAAGCTGGCCATGGTCATCGCCCCCAACTCCCTGCCTACCTACGCCGCTGACAAGGATTCCACCGTCAACATGGCCACTGCAGCCATCCCCGCAAACGACGGCAAGACCTCTTCCTCCGTCGGTGTTATGGACCGCGTGATGGCCTTCAAGGACGAGAGCGCTCCCGACCAGGCTGCCCGCGATGAAGCCATCGGCAAGTTCCTCACCTTCTTCTACGATCCCGAGAACTATGTGGGCTGGGTCAGCATGGAAGGCTTCCTGCCCGCAGTCAACTCCGCCGTTGAGGCTCTGGTCGCAGCCGATCCCAGCTTCGAGGCTTGGCTGGACGTTCTGAGCTCCTGCCAGTTCTACCCCACTGCGAAGGCAGAATGGGATGCTGTCAAGCAGGGTGTTATCACTGCTGAGCAGAACGCACTGGCCGGCGCATCCGTACAGGATGAGCTGGACGCCCTCCAGGCAGAAATCGCCGGCTGATTTTTCACCGGAATAAAAAATAAGTGATCCCTTGGGGCCGGAGAGCTCTCCGGCCCTGTTTTTTTCAAAGAATATTGACCCGCAACGCGAGCTGTGGGAAGAACAATGTTTTTTGAAAAGAATAAACGAGAGAAGGGTGAGGATGAACGAAAGATTAGGAAAACGGGTGGGGCCGTATCTCTGGCTTCTGCCAAGCATTGCGCTGATGGCGATTTTTGTGGTATTTCCTATCGCCATCGTGTTTAAGCTGTCCTTCAGCGAAGTGTCGAAATCCGGCGTGGTCGGCGGATTTGTTGGCTTTATGAACTTTACTGACGCGGTATCCCTGCCGGCTTTCAGAACGGTGATGCTCAATACCCTCGTGTGGGTGATCGCCGTTGTGGGCTTTTCGACCATCATCGGCTTTATTATTGCCATGGTGCTCAACCAGAAGTTCAGGGGCAGAAAGATCGCCAGAGCAATCCTGGTGTTCCCCTGGGCTACCTCCCTGGTCATTCAGGCTTCTGTCTGGAATTACATCATCAAGTATGAATACGGCAACCTGAATAACATCCTGCTGAATCTGGGTATCATCAAGCAGGCCATCAACTGGCGGGCTACATACCAGATCGAGTTTATGTGGGAGTGCGGTGTGGGTATCTTCGTGACCATACCCTTTGTCACCTTCTGCGTGCTCTCCGGCCTCCAGTCCATTGACGGCTCCCTCTACGAGGCGGCGGACATCGACGGTGCCAGCTTCTGGGATAAGCTTTTCAATGTTACGATCCCGCTGGTAAAGCCCTCCCTGACAGTCAGCACGGTTTTGAATATCATCTATGTGTTCAACTCCTTCCCCATCATCTATACCATGACAAAAGGCGCGCCGGCAAACAAGACGGATACGCTGATCACCTACCTGTATATGCTCAGTTTCTATGACAGAAAGAAAGGCCCGGCAACGGCCTTGTCGGTCATCGGCTTCCTGATTCTGTGTATCTGTGCCGGGGCATACATGCTGAGCGTGATGAGAAAGGAGGATGAGCAGTGAACTCTTCTTCCACAGTAAAGAAAAACCGCCTCGCTTTGGCGATGCTGCTGGTGGTAGTGGCGGCGGTGGCCATACTGCTCAGTCTGCCCGCCTTCCGCTTCAACTCCTGCGTTTATACCAAGAAATCCCCCAACACCTTCGTTGGTGACGAGACCTACCAGGCCGTTTCCGCCGAGGTGGAGCAGGTGGCTGAGGAGCTTCGCGCAGGCGGAATTGAGGTGACCGTCAACGAGACGGTGACCGAGCGCACCAACTCCAAGGGGGAAACTACCTCCCTGGTGACTTTTACGATCAACGAGGAATTTACGAAAAACGGCTGGTCCTTCCTTGGCGCGGGGCTGACCTCTTCCTGGGTTCTGCTGGGGATCCTCGCCTGTCTTTTGCTCTCGGTAGTCTGTGCGTTTCTGGGAACCCTGCCCTGCATGGACACTTCATACAGATTTCTGGACAGCCGGGCACGGATGCTGAGAAGCGCCTCCTGTTTGCTGGCGCTGGCTGCGTTCCTGCTGGTTCCTGTGTTCTTTATGACCAATACCTATACCCTCTCCCGCCGTGTTGCGCTGTACAGCGGAGGCATTGTGACGGAGGGGAAAGAGGCGCTGTATGCCAGGCTGGACAGCTTCCTGTTCGGCGGCGCGGCAGGAGAAAATATTGACGCGGCGCTGAAGGATCTGAGTTTTTCCAACCTGTACACCCTGTGGGCGATCCTGCCCTGCATGCTGGTGGCGATCCTTGCCGGTATCCAGCTCCGCTTCGGCACAATTAAGCATGCGCTGCTCCGGGGCCTGCTGTATGGCTTTGTGATCGTTCTGTGCCTGTTCATTCTCTACCCCTATTATGTGATGCTGATCACGGCCTTCCGCTCTAATGCGGAGACGACGGATATGTATTTCCAGCACATCTTCCCCACAGAGTGGAAGTTTGAGAATTTAAAGCACATCATCAACCAGGGCGTGCCCCGCTATCTGCTCAACTCCGCGCTGATTGCCGGCGGCGCCACGGCCATAGCCCTGATTTGCGGTATTCCCGCGGCCTATGCCATGGCCCGTATGAAATTTAAGGGCAAGAAGATGTTCCTGGGCTTTGTGATCATGAGCCAGATGTTCTCCCCGGTGGTTTTGCTTATCGGTATCTCTCAGCTTATGGGCACACTGGGTCTGAACGACTCCATCCTGGGCCTGATGCTGATCAACGCGGCTTTCAACCAGGCCTTTGCTATATGGCTGCTGCGCGGAACCTTTGTTGCCATCTCCCCGGAGATGGAGCAGGCCGCCCGCATCGACGGCTGTAGCGTGTTTGGTTCCCTGTGGCATATTCTGCTGCCCATGGCAGCCCCCGGCATCGTTACCACGCTGATTTTTGTGTTCATCAACTCCTGGAATGAATACACCATATCCACGGTGCTGATCTCCACGGCGGCAAACCGGCCCATTACGGTGGGTATCACCCAGTTCTCCTCCTTCAACATGATCGAATGGCAGTACCTGTTCGCGGCGTCTCTGCTTGCGACCATCCCTGTGGTCATTCTCTTCATGTTCATCGAGAAACACCTGACTGCCGGCCTGACTTCCGGCGGCGTCAAGGGATAAAACCGGATAAAATGAAAACGCCCCCCGGACTTTCGTCCGGGGGGCTGTTTCGTTAAGGGGAATAGCGCCGTTAGTTTACCAGTTCCGGCACCAGAGCGGTCAGAGCCTCCGCAAGCTGCCGGTGGCCCCGGCATGTCAGGTGCATACAGTCAAGACGATTGAATTCCGCAATGCCCTCCGCATCCAGGAAGGCACAGCCCTGCCTTTCAGCCAGGTCTTTGTAAAGGGGCGCAAGGTCACGGGCCTTTTCCAGACAGTCCCGGCCCATGGTGGCAATGAAAGGGTGGTCCAGTATGCCGCTGCCGATATGGGGCGGGCAGACCACAAGAATGTTGGGCTTTCCGCCGCGCCAGGCATCTACGGTTCTGGCCTTGAACACCAGGCGTTCCATTCCGTATGCGATACAGGCCGCGTTGGCACTGAATCGCTCCTTGGCGTCGTTGGTGCCCAGCATGAGGATCAGCAGGTCCACCGGCTCGTGGCTCATCAGACAGGAATAGATCGCGTCCAGACCGGACATGGACTCCTGCAAGGGATCCGTGAATACGGTGGTGCGCCCGGAGAGTCCTTCCTCGATCACAAGATAGTCTTCGCCCAGCGCTTTCTGCAGCAGGCAGGTCCAGCGCTCGTTTTCGTTGAAACGGTCGCCTCCGTCTGCGCAGTCGGCGGGGTCGGCGCAGTAGCCGTGGGTGTTGGAATCGCCGAAACAGACAATGTGTTTTTTCATGGTTATCGAATCTCCGGCAGGGATGCGGCGGCGGCGGACTGGCCTACGCGGCGGAAACGCTCGTCGGGCAGAGCAATGTTGATCTTATCGCAGACCTCGGGGTACTCGTTGGCCAGCACCTTGCGGCAGGTGTCCAGCAGGGTGTCGCCGCCCTTGCCGGACATGACCCGGCCCAGAAGCAGCACGCTGCGGAAAGCGTAGAGATCATGGTACAGAACCAGCGTGTGGGCCAGATAGGTTCCGATGCTGCGGTAGATGGCGGTGGCCCGGTCATCGCCCTCCTCCATCAGCTTTTGAACCGCCTTCAGCTTCTCGGCGGGGGACAGGGCGGCGTCCAGCTCAATGCCCGCGGCGGGAGCCAGCTTGATCACGCTGTCCTGAGAGAAGTATTTCACGCCGCAGCCGATGTCGTGAGACCACTCGTCCTCCATGGCGGCGGGGTTTGCGTCCACGGGGACAAAGGCCAGCTCGTTGAGCCAGCCGGTGATCCGGCCCTGCCCGTCCACATAGCCCACGGCTTCGCTGGTGCCCATAGCGATACCCAGAATATTGGTGTCCTCAAGACTGATGGCGCCGGCCAGCGCGGAAACGTCGCCGTCGTTTACCACGGAGTAGGGAATGGGGCCGAAGGTGTCGGTGATGGCGCGGATATAGATGTCCTTTACTTTCTGATCAAACAGGTCTTTGGGTACCTGAAGGAACAGAGAAGCGGCCATGGTGCGGTTGTTGATAAAAATGCCTGCGGAGGAGACGCCGACAGCGTCCACCCGGGGCATATGGGATGCGGCTGACTTCAGTGCGGCCACGATGCCCTCGTAGTGGTAATCCGGGTCGCTGTTGATTTTGGGAAACCAGACCACCTCTTCGGAATAGACCGTCTCCCCGTCGATTACGGCAGAGACTTTTCGGTCGCTCCCGCCGGCGTCAAAGCCGATGCGGCAGCCCTCCATGTGGCCGCCCATGGGCTTGGGGGCGTCCTTGGCCTCCGGCAGCTCGTCCACCAGCACCACCTCAAAGGGGTGCTCGAACACGCCTGCCATGTAGTCCCGGTCAAATTCCTGCTCTCCGCCGGCGCTGTATGCGGCGGAAAGGTACTCATAGGTATCCTGATCACCGCAGACATAGATCTTGAAGCCGCCTTTCATCCACAGGATAGTCTTTACCAGGCGGTTGATGTAATAGTGGTCTGCTTTACGCATCTCTTCCGCGCCGTGGATGAAGGTGCGGCATACGGCCATCTCGCCGTCGGCACGCTCCACCGCGATGCCTACAGGCTTTTCTGCGTCCTTCAGAAATGCCTGATTGAATTTATAGAGGGGGATGAAGCCGGGGTCCAGTTCGGGTATGTTCTCTACATTCAGCTGAATACGGAGATATTCCATAACTTCCTCCTTGACAGTATAATATTAACGATTTAATTATAGCATGCTTGCCTTTTCCTGTCATCCCTGCTAATATTTCGCAGAGAAAAACCCGAAGGGTCACTTCGGGCGTTTCTCTGCTTTAAGCTTATTTTCCTTTGGGCTGACGCCCATTGACAGTCTCCCATCCGGGGAGGGGGAGCCGCTGCATGGCGCCGAAAACCTTGGATTTCATATCCGGATACCGGGCGCTCAGGGTTTTCAGCAGCTGCTTGATCTCATAGCGCTTGCTCCCCTTGTCCTGGGGGCAGGGGTTT
This sequence comes from Clostridiales bacterium, assembly GCA_022787565.1. GTDB lineage: Bacteria > Bacillota > Clostridia > Oscillospirales > Oscillospiraceae > Limivicinus. Next base: position 71,239 of record JALFVN010000002.1, read on the forward strand.
TCCACAATGGGGAGATGCAGATACTCCGCCAGATTGCTGATCTTCAACTCCCCGGCGTAGATCATGGGCCGGATCTGGGTGACGCCGGAGCGGTCCAGATAGGTGACAGGCCGGAAGCAGCTGAGCCGGCCCTCAAACAGCAATGACAGCATAAAGGTCTCCACCGCGTCGTCAAAATGGTGGCCCAGAGCCAGCTTGTTGATGCCCCGCTGGCGGATGGCGTCGTTCAGCGCGCCCCGGCGCATCTTGGCGCAGAGGGAGCAGGGGTTGTCCTCCCTGCGTACGTCGAAAACGACTTCCTTGATGTCGGTCTTGAGACAGGTATAGGGGATGCCCAGCTCCCGGCAAAGCTCCGCCACCGGCGTGAAATCCATACCCTCAAAGCCCAACTCAATGGTGATGGCCTCCAGGTCAAAGTGCTTTGGATAGTAGCTTTGCAGGTGGTGGAGGGCCACCAGCAGCAGAAGACTGTCTTTTCCCCCGGAAACACCCACGGCGATTTTGTCGCCCTCTTCGATCATGCTGTAGTCGTCCACTGCCCGGCGGATCACGCCGGTAAATTCATTGATGAGTTTATCCATATCCTACCCTCAGAGAAAAATTAAAAACGGAAATAAGATTTAATGAGAATTCAGGAGATTTTAAAAGATTTCAGGAGATTTGGAAATCAGAATTAAAATTAGTGTTGACAGGCTTGAAAAGCTGTGGTATAAAAATAAAGCGCGCTTGGCGTTTATTGTAAACTCCTGCGCCTGAATTGTCAAAACATTTAATTCTATATGGAGGCACAAAATATGTCTACGACCATGGTAACCAAGGAGACCGTTACCCGCAAATGGTACGTCCTTGACGCAGCCGGCAAGCCCCTGGGCAAGACCGCTGCTCTCGCCGCCGACCTGCTGCGCGGCAAGCTCAAGACCGACTATACCCCCCACGTTGACTGCGGCGACTATGTCATCATCATCAACGCGAAGGACGCAGTTCTCACCGGCAAGAAGCTGGAGCAGAAGTACTACCGTACCCACTCCGGTTATCCCGGCGGACTGAAAGAGACCCAGTACAAGACCCTGATGAAGACCAAGCCCGAGCTGGCTATGCGCCTGGCTGTCCGCGGCATGCTGCAGAAGAACACCATCGCTCAGTGGCAGCTCAAGCGCCTGAGAGTTTTTGCCGGCGCAGAGCACACCCACGCAGCCCAGAAGCCCGAAGTTTGGGATCGCTAAGAGGAGGTAAAGAAATATGGCAACCTATAAGTGCAAAAAGCCCTATATGTACGGCACCGGACGCAGAAAGTCCTCCGTCGCACGCGTTCACCTCATCCCTAACGGCACCGGTGTGATCACCATCAACGGCCGTGATATCGACGACTACTTCGGTCTCGACACCCTGAAGCTCATCGTTCGTCAGCCCCTGGTCACCACCGGCACCGTCGGCAAGGTGGACATCGAGGCTACTGTCGCCGGCGGCGGCGTTTCCGGCCAGGCCGGCGCTATCCGCCACGGCATCGCCCGCGCTCTGCTTCTGGTGGATGAGAGCTACCGCGCTTCCCTGAAGGCCGCAGGTTTCCTGACCCGCGACCCGAGAATGAAAGAGCGTAAGAAATACGGTCTCAAGGCAGCCCGTCGCGCTCCGCAGTTCAGCAAGCGTTAATCGAATACCGCTTTTTACAGCGCCGCAAATATTCTGCGGCGCTGTTTTTTCCAAGGAGGATATTATGGACGCAAAAACGGCGCTGATCGTTATCGACATGCAAAAGGGCTTTCTCAATGAGGCCTCTGCCCAGTGCATCCGGGGCGCAGGGGCCACGGTGCCCGCATGCACCGCAGTGATAAACCATTGCCGGAAGCAGAATATACCCGTGTTTTTTGTCACCCGCCGCTACCGGGCCGACGGCAGCGACGTGGAGCACACCCGCTTTGAGCGCTGGCTTGAAGGGGGCAGGGCCATGTCACCCGGCTGCCCGGATGAGATATCCGCCGATATGCCGGAGGAATTCGGCTTTTGCGGCAGGGATTACCGGATCATCAAGCCCCGCTACTCCGCCTTCTTCCACACGGAGCTGGACCTGATCCTCCGCCGCCTGGGCGTGAACACCATCGTTCTGGCAGGCACCACCACGCCAAACTGCATCCGCACCACCTGCTATGACGGTATTTCTCTGGAATACAACGTGGCTGTACTCAGCGACTGTACTTCCTCCAACACGGAGGAGATCCAGCAAAGCAACCTGCGGGACATGGCAAACGTGGGCGCACAGATCATGACAGGCGAGGAATTCATTTCCGGCGCTTTGATCAGAGACACCGTAAGCCTTGCCCGGGAGAATGTGGGAAGATAAAGCGCAGCAAGAATCCCGTATCAAGAGGTATTTGCCCCATGATACGGGATTTTTCCGCGCTGAAAGTGTTTATTTGCTGAGTGTTTCGCCGTTGATGACCAGAGTTTCAATGCTGCCTGTATCCACAAGACGGTTAAAGACAAAGCGGAGCGTCTTGTCGTGGGATGAGCCCTTGCTGGCATTATAGCAGCCTTCACCAAAGACCACATATTCGCTGCCGTCGGTGTAAAGGATGCGCAGCTCCTCTATTTTCAGTTCATAGTACGGGGAGGAACTGTCGGGTGTCGGCACCGGGGAAGCGGGATTGGTCCGGCCCCCCTCCTGGGGGAGCAGGGGTACGGCGTCTGCTATTTGGATGGTGATCCCGATGGGAGAAACGCTGACAAGAAGATCACCGCCGCTGAATTCCCGGGCTTCCGCCTTGGTTGCCGCCGGAATATTGACCCGGGCGGAGGGACCTTTGCTCTCGGAGTCCAGCCAGAGGCTGATCTCCATCACCATGCCCTCCTCTGCCGCAACCGGGGCAAAGGGGGTGATGTAGGAGACAAAGGTGCGCCGGGTTTCGGTGCGCAGCGTCTGGTCCTCCAGGGTCTCGTCCGATAATATCTGGCCCTGATCCGTTTCGAAATTCACGGAATAGGGTGGAAATTCCCCGTATTCGGCGTAATAAAGGTCTTTCACCTCAAGGCCGTTGGGGTTTTCCACAGTATAGCGTATACAGGCAAGACCGTTTTCGTCCATGATGGCGTTGTCGATGGTGAAGCTGAGATCCCCAAGCTCCACCACGGTTCCTACCTGGGCGATGTACTCCCCAATCAGCGCTTCCGCCTGTTCGGGATCCACATCCACCCGCTCATAGCCATCTCTGCTGGATACGCCCTTTCCAAAGGCGGACTCAATAAAGCCGCCGTGTATCCCCACGGCAAAGGCGGTGACGGTCAGCAGCGACATGATGATCGCGGCGACAAGAAGCGTCCTTGCCCAGCGGCCTACTTTTTTATGTGACATTGTGCTTTCCCTTTCTGCCCGGCCAAGCTGCCGGAGCTGCTCATAGGTGCGCCCGAGCCGCTGTTGAAGCTCCAGAGGTATGTCCACCTCCTGGCGAAAGGCTTCAAACAGTTTTTTCTCATCCATGCCCATTCAAACGCACTCCTTTCCTTCCAGAATACCGGCAAGCTGTTCTCGCCCGCGTTTCAGCCGGCTTGTCACTGTGCCCGGGGGCAGCCCCAACATCTCCGCGATCTCCCGCGACTTATATCCCTCGCTGTAATACAGGATCATCACCACTCTGTACAATGGAGCCAGGGGACGGATCAGGTCTTCAAAATCCGCGGCGTCAGGGGCGGAGACCGCAGCCGCTGCCTCGGGAAGCTGCTCCAGCGGCACAATGTTTTTTCGCTGGCGCTTGATGTCTGTGCACTTGTTGATCAGAATGCGGGTGAGCCAGGTCCTGAAGGTTTCCGGCTTTCTCAATGTGGAGAGATGTTCCCAGCAGGAGATCACGGTTTCCGATATGGCGTCTTCAATATCCATGGGCTCACTGAAAAAGCCCCGCGCCACTTTGTACAGCGTCTGGCGGTTTGCCTCTATCAGGGCGATAAAGGCTTCCGTATCGCCGGAACGGGCTTTTTTAATCAGGTCTCTCGTGCCGATCACTCTCCTTTTCACACAGGCCTTGTGTGTTTTCATCCATTAGACGGGTAAGAGGTGGATTTTATTGCCTTCACACGCAAAAAACTGCTCCACGGCAAAAACCCGGGAGCAGTTTTTTCATTTTTCGCGTTTCCAGATCAGGGGCTCATACGCATTTTTCAGAAATTTTACCACGTCGTTTCCGGCGGAAGCATGGACGAAGACGTCGTAGTTCTCCGGGATGCTGCCGAAGGTCATGCACTT
>JALFVN010000024.1 GCA_022787565.1 Clostridiales bacterium
TCTGTTGGGGAAACTGCTGCTCCAGGGAAAGGTAGTCGAGCGGGACAAAGAGGAGGGCATCCAATGGCTGACCCTGGCGGCAGAGCAGGGGCGCAACTACGCACAGTGCCTTCTGGAAAGGCAAAGCGCTTCGACAGCGCCGGAGGTGTTCCTTGCGGTGACGAGGCTGCTCCACCACATGGCGAATATCTTTCAGGACAACTCCCTGCCGCAAAGCGGCACGGGACTCATCCACGCCGACCGTAAACTCCGTGAACAACTGCGAGAGAAGCGCCTCGCCCATGGCCACAAGGAGAATGACCATGAGGAGCAGCAGTATGGCGGCTGGAATATGACCATGAAATGACCGCAGCTCCTGCGGGCACTCCCCTCCACCAGATGGTGGGGAAATAAATCAACAAGACGAAGGATAACAAATAAAAGGCCCTTCCGCCAGGAAGGGAGAAAGGATAGTACATGAAAAAAGTAACGTTCAAATCCTACGAGGAACTTCCGATGATGCTCTCGGTTCTGGAGATGGCGGCAGCCCTGGGCATCTCCCGTGCCGGAGCCTACGAGCTGGCCCGCACCAAGGGCTTCCCGGCACTGAAAATCGGCACCCGCATCGTGATCCCCAAGGACAAGCTCAAGGAATGGGTAGATCACAATATTGGGGGAAAGTGATGGTTTGGCGGCTGCCGTCGAACGCTGAAACTCTCGCTCGGAGGTAATGCCTACGTTTTATCACAGACCACTTCCGCAAAAATCATATAGCTTTTGCCCTCTGGTTGTGCTATTGCTTTGTGTTACAAAACAGAGAGGAGCATCGGCATGAAGCACGACAAGAAAAATATCACAGCCATGGTGACGGGCATGGTTATCGGCGCAGCCCTGGTGAGCGAAGCCGCAGCGGGAATCGTGGCAGAACCCACTTGGCAGAAAATATATGTGGATGGCCAACAGGTCTCTATGACGGCCTATAACATTGCGGGGAACAATTTCGTGCGGCTTAGGGACATCGGCCAACAGGTAGGCTTCAATGTGTATTGGGAGAACGGCGTGCAGATCGACACGGGGGCGCCGTATACCGGAATTGCCCCAGCACAGGAAGTCAGCTCTCGGCCGACAGATATGGAGATCCGGGAGGAAATGATCCGGCGCATCAACGAGGTGCGGAGGAAACATGGTGCTCCTGAACTGACAGTCAATCAGGCTCTCATGGATGCAGCGCAGGAATGTTCCGCCTACCTGTACACCAAGCACAACAACCGAGTGGAATGTGAGACGGTGGCAGCGTCTGGGTATCCCCACGGCTTCGGTTCCAACCTGACGGTATTCACCGTCACGGACCCTAAAAGGATTTCCGAAAAGGCTGTGGCAAACTGGGAGAACTCCCCCGGCCATCTGGCAACGATGACTGACCCGAATTGCGATGCCCTCGGTGTCGGCGTTACCGTCGATAACGACAGAGCCTTCTGCTACATGTTCGTAGGGAACCCAACTGCAAATAATCCCTACGCATGAATGCGGCGATGCTTCCAAATGAGCCGCATCCGAATTCGGATGCGGCTCACTCTGTCGGTAACGCAAGTCCATGCACCACCTCAAAATTTACGTCGCAAAACAAAGAAAGAAAGCCCGCCCGCAATTGATAACTTTCTGAAAATTGTGGTCAATTGGGGATAGCTATTCAGCAGAAGTTACGGTATTGTGTGTCGCTGACAGGAGGCGATTTGATGTACGAATACATGAGAGGACTCCAGCGGCAATTCTTCAAGGAACCGGACTTCCCAGAACTGCGGCAGGAACTCAATGAGCTCCACCGGGAGCTGACGGAGGACAGGCCCAAGGATGAGCGGCGCAAGCTGCTGAAGCTGGTGGACCTGGAAGCAGAGCTGCGGGACGAGATTTCCCTCGCCAGCTTTACGGCAGGCTTCCGTCTGGCGTGGGGTATTATAGGTGAACTGAACGTAGAGCCGCCCTACTCCTTCGCTGAGGAAGAAGAGCGCAGGATGGGGCAGCTTGCAGACTTAAGGAGGGGTGACTAATGGCAAAGCGCAGGCCGTCCGGTGACGGGATGGTGCGCAAACGCGACGATGGCCGCTGGGAAGGCCGCATCGTGGTGGGCCACAAGAAAAACGGCGACCCCATCTTTCATCACGACTATGCCAACACCCAGAAGGAGCTGACAGACAAGCTTCACCAGAGCATCGAGCGCTACCAGGATGTGGAGCTGACCGAGGACAGCCGCATGACGCTGGGCGAGTGGCTGGACATCTGGCTGGAGGAGTACAAGGAAGGCACCATCCGCCCCAGCACCATGAAGTGCTACCGTCAGTTCATCGACTGCTACATCAAGCCCCAGATGGGACACAAGCAGGTATCCCTCGTCACCAGCCAGGACATCCAGCGTATGTACCGCCGCCTGAAAAAAGAGGGCCGTATCCATGAGCATTCCGAGGATGGAAATGAGCTCTCCGACGCCACCGTCAACCACCTCCATACCATGCTCCACGGCGCCATGAAGGATGCAGTGCAGGCACACATCATCCCGAAGAACCCCACCGAGGGGCCGACGGCCCCCAGGCCAAACTACAAGCCCAAGCGCATCCTGAATGAGCAGGAGCTGGACACCTTCATGGAGACGATTCGACAGGACGAGGTATGGTATGAGTTCTTCTACACCGAGCTTATGACCGGACTGCGGCGGGGCGAAATCTGCGGTCTGATGTGGAAGGACTTTGATGAGAAGAAAGGAACGCTCAAAGTGTGCCGTACCCTCCACAGCAAAAAGATGGGCGTGTTTGCTCTGGGGGACACCAAGACCAGCAAAGGCATGCGTACCATCATCCTGCCCCGAAGCATCGTGGAGCTCCTGCGGCAGAGAAAGAAGCGAGCAATCAGTCAATGGATCTTCCCTCACCCCACCAGCCCGGAGTTGCCGGCGAATCCTGACTCGGCCTATCGCCGGCTGAAAGTGCTGCTCCAGCAGGCCGGTCTCCCCGACATCCGATTCCATGACTTGCGACATACGTTCGCCACCCATGCGCTGGCCAGCGGCGTGGACGCCAAAACATTGTCAGGCATCCTGGGACACACCAATGCGTCTTTCACGCTGGATACCTACACCCATGTGACTTCGGATATGCAGCGGCAGGCCAGCGGCATTGTGGGTGGATTCATAGAAGACTTGTTCGGAAAGGAGTTGAAACCGTGGCAAGAAAGCGAAAAAACGGAGACGGAACCATAAGGCAACGTGCGGATGGCCGTTGGGAGGGCCGCTATGTCGTCGGCTACGACGATAAGGGCTATCCCAAGACGAAGAATGTCCTCGCAAAAACTAAACGGGAGTGCGCTGAGAAGCTCCAGAAACTAAAGGAGGAACTGGGCGGCATCAAGTCCGATAAGGTGAAGCCTGACATGCGCTTCGGGGATTGGCTCGAA
>JALFVN010000033.1 GCA_022787565.1 Clostridiales bacterium
GCCCTCAAGTCCCTGAGCGACCTGCTCAAGGGCAAGCAGGGCCGCTTCCGCCAGAACCTGCTGGGCAAGCGCGTGGACTACTCCGGCCGCTCCGTTATCGTGGTCGGCCCCGAGCAGAAGATCTACCAGTGCGGCGTGCCCAAGGAGATGGCCGTGGAGCTGTTCCGGCCCTTCATCATGAAGAAGCTGGTGGAGGACGGCACCGCCAACAACATCAAGTCCGCCAAGAAGATGGTGGACAAGGGCGTCACCGAGGTGTGGGACGCTCTGGACGTCATCATCAAGGACCACCCCGTCATGCTCAACCGCGCCCCGACGCTGCACCGCCTGGGCATCCAGGCCTTCGAGCCGGTGCTGGTGGACGGCCGCGCATTGAAGCTGCATCCCCTGAACTGCACCGCCTTCAACGCCGACTTCGACGGCGACCAGATGGCCATTCACGTGCCCCTGTCCGCCGAGGCCCAGGCCGAGGCCCGTATCCTGATGCTCTCCGCCAACAACCTGCTACGTCCTCAGGACGGCGGTCCCGTCACCGTGCCCACCCAGGACATGGTGCTGGGTTCCTACTACCTGACTATGGACCGCATGGGCAAGGCCGAGAAGGGCGCCGAGACCATCTGGTGCGAAGACCCCGGCGACACCGGCCTGCCCGCCCAGTCCGTCGTGGATGCCGAGGAGTTCATGACCGCCAACGCGGCCCTGTCCAAGGAGCAGAAGAAGGCCACCTACAAGCCCCTGCATATCTACGCCAGCGAGGACGAAGCCCTGATGGCCTACAATGAGCATGCCATCGGTCCCCACTGCCCCGTGCTGGTGCGCCGCACCCTGAACGTGGACGGCGTGGATTACACCCGCGTGGTGGAGGTCACTCCAGGCCGCATCATCTTCAACCACAACATTCCCCAGGACCTGGGCTTCGTGGATCGCTCCGATCCCGCCCATATCTGTGACTACGAGATCACCTTTACCTGCGGCAAGAAGCAACTGGGCCAGATCGTGGACCGCACTATCAACAAGCACGGCTTCACCGTGGCCGCCGAGGTGCTGGACGCCATCAAGGCCACCGGCTACCATCACTCCACCCTGGCAGCCATCACTGTCTCCATCGCGGATATGACAATCCCCCCCAAGAAGTACGAAATGGTCGCTGCCTCTGAGCAGGCGGTGCTGGACATCGAAAACCAGTACAAGATGGGCTTCATGACCGACCACGAGCGCTACAAGCAGGTGGTGCAGGTCTGGGAGAAGACCACCAACGACGTCTCCGACGCCCTGCAGAAGAACCTGGACCGCTACAACCCCATCTTTATGATGGCGGACTCCGGCGCCCGTGGCTCCATGAAGCAGATTCGGCAGCTGGCCGGTATGCGCGGCCTGATCGCCAATACCGCCGGTAAGACCATCGAGATCCCCATCAAGGCAAACTACCGTGAGGGCCTGACCGCCCTGGAGTACTTCATCTCCAGCCGCGGCGCTCGTAAGGGCCTGGCCGATACCGCTCTGCGTACCGCCGACTCCGGTTACCTGACCCGCCGAATGGTCGATGTCTCCCAGGATGTTATCATCCGCGAGGAGGACTGCCATGTCACCCACGGCATCAAGGTCTCCGAGATCAGCGAGAACGGCCAGGTCATTGAGAAGTTCTCCGACCGTCTCCATGGCCGCTTCCTGGTGGGCGACGTGGTGGACGCCGAGACCGGCGAGGTCCTGCTCTCCAGCACGAAGATGATGACCTCCGCCGACGCCAAGATTCTGGAGTCCCGCAAGTGGGTCCAGAAGAACCCCCGTCCGGGCGACGAGTGTTCCTTCGACCCCGCTGTCGACGAGCATCCCACCGTCATGATCCGCACTGTCCTGACCTGCAAGGCCCACAGCGGCGTGTGCGCTAAGTGCTACGGCATGAACCTGGCCACCCAGAAGCCCGTCGGCCCCGGCGAAGCGGTCGGCATCATCGCTGCCCAGTCCATCGGCGAGCCCGGCACCCAGCTGACCATGCGTACGTTCCACACCGGCGGCCTGGCCGGCGGCGATATCACCCAGGGCCTTCCCCGTGTCGAGGAACTGTTCGAGGCCCGGAAACCCAAGCGTATGGCCACTCTGGCCGAGATCGGCGGTAAGGTCCGCTTTGAAGAGGCCACCAAGGGCAGCCTCCTGAACATCATTGTCACCGCTGACGACGGGGACACCCGCACCTACGCGGTGCCCCACACCGGTCTGCAGGTGAAGGACGGCGACACCATTGAGGCCGGCACTCAGCTGACCTACGGCGCCCTGAACCCCCACGATGTGCTCCGCATCCGCGGCGCCGACGCCGTGTACAACTACCTGATCCAGGAAGTTCTGCGCGTGTACCGTCAGCAGGGCGTGGATATCAACGATAAGCACATCGAGGTCATTGTCCGCCAGATGATGCGCAAGGTCCGTCTTGAGGACGCCGGCGACACCAAGCTGCTGGACGGCTCCATGGTGGACGTCTTGGAGCTGGACGACGCCAATGAGGAGATCGATCGCCGCAACGCCGCCGGTGAGACCCAGGAGAACGGCGAGCCTCTGCGCCACGCCGTCGGCACCCAGCTGCTGATGGGCATCACCAAGGCGTCTTTGGCCACCGACTCCTTCCTGTCTGCCGCCTCCTTCCAGGAGACTACCAAGGTCCTGACCGAGGCCGCCATCAAGGGCAAGGTGGACCACCTGGTGGGTCTGAAGGAGAACGTTATCATCGGCAAGCTGATCCCTGCCGGTACGGGGCTCCAGGCCTATCACACCTTTGCCGAGGAGTTGGTGCCTGATGCCCAAGGAGACGCCGCCGAGGAAGTCCCCGTGTTTGAGGATTGATCCCCACTGAAAAGCAAAAAAGAGGACCGCAAGGGCGAAACCTCATAGGGACATCTTGGAATCTGATTTTAACATGGCCGATTGAGAGATGTGCAAAAACATCCACGAGTAAATTAGAGCTCGTGGATGTTTTCATGCTCTCTTTAGTGAGTTCTGCGAAAGCGGAACAAATAGCCACCCGCTAAGCGGGTGAGGTTAAAAATTTAAATAGGACCGCACCAATGGTAGAATGATGAGTGTTTCCTGTTCCGGCACCATCACCAGTTATGGAGTTCATAGGTATCTACCGTCAGGTCAAGGGTCTCCAGCGGCGCACCTGCTTCATCGTACAGCGTCACCTGTACCGGTACATTATCATGGAGCCAACCGTGACCAGAGCCGTCTCCCTCGCCCTTCAGATAGCTGCGGTACCACAAGTCCACCACATCCTCCAGTTCCCGCTCCGCCTCCGGGACCTGCTCCGGCCAAAGGTCGGATTTGCCGCTCCGGTATTGAAAGAGAAACAGGTCTTCTCTGGCCTTCTCTCCCTGAAAGGTGAAGGTCCGCTTCTCCGGGCCTCTGGCAATCTGGCGCTCCTCGGTGTCCGGGTCAATAGTCATGATGGTCTTCTCCACCGTCACCTGGGCCGTCGCAGAAGCGGCATTTCCAAAAGGACCGGCCACATACAGCACCCCGTTCCGCCCTGTGCAGAGCACGCTGTTGGACATTTTGGGAAAAACATGCTGGTAATATCGCCAGTTCTGCAGGAAGTTCTGCTCGTACTGAAAGGATAAGTACGTATCCCCGCTTCGGGCCACCACGAAGGTATACCGGGCGTGGTCATTCATATACCGGCTGTTCTCCCGCAGACTGTACAGCGGTTCCAGAGGTTCCTCCAGCAGATAGTCCCGCTCCATCTGGCGGCACATGCCCTTCACCGTATAGGGCGGAAAGCCCAAGCAGGCATAGACGACCGCACCGATCAACAGGCAGATCAGCAGATTGCGGATAATTCGATACGTGCGGTTCCTGCTCATGCCATCTCCTCCCATTCCACCCGCAGGGTCCAGTCATTGCCGCCGTAGGGATACCGGACCTCCACCCACTCGGGGCTATAATCCAGCACCAGCTCCATCGTCCACTGATACCGGGTCCAACTGGTATCAGTGCTTTGAAGACCACGCCAGTATCCAACCTCCGGCCAAGTATCCTCTGCCGTCCACTCCTGTAAGGGAATTGGCCCCCGGTCATCCGTGATCTCCAGATAACCGATGGCGTAGTTGGGACTGTATCCAAAGGGGTCCTTCATCTTCACCGAAAGTTGGAAGGCAGCGTGGATGTGGCCATCCTCCTTCGTAATCTGCCCGGGGGACAGACAAAGGGTTGCCTGCTCTGTCTCCACCCGGTCAGCCCCCTCGGAGGGCGCTCTCCAAGCCAGTTGGTTTTGTATCCGGTATCCCGCGTCGTTGACCCGTCCGTTCGCATGCAGATACACTACCAGGCAGGCTGCCAGCAGCACCAGGATCAGTCCCCGGGTAAACTGCCACAGCCACCCAAGCCAGGGCTTGTGGGCCTTGTCCAGTGCCTTGCCGATCTCTACCGGGTCTCCCATGGCCCCCAGGGCCCGCTGCTTCGCAAGCTCACGCTCGTAGCCCAGCCGTTCCAGGTCCTTCACATGGTCCTCGTAATGCGCCGTCAGTTCCTTTGCAATCTCCGCCCGGTCCGGCCAGAAGCGAACCTGGTCCGTCACCTTCCAGCACCAATCCTCAAACCGTCTCTCCATGGCATCAAGCAAGGGACGCACCGCAGATGACGGCGTTAACTTTTTGCGCGAACACGTTCCACTCCTCTTTCTTCTCCTCCAAGGCTTTCAGGCCCTTGCGGGTGATGCGGTAGTACTTCCGTACCCGGCCTGTCTCCGCCTCTTTCTCCCGAACTGTCACCAGCCGGTCTGCCTCCAGCGTGTGGAGAATCGGATACAAGGTGCCCTCCTTTAGCTCAAAGGTGTGGTCGGACCGTCGTGCCAGCTCCGTGATCATCTGGTAGCCGTACATCTCCTCCCGGGCCAACAGGGACAGGACCAACAGGGTCGTACTGCCGGTCATCAGGCTTTTGTCGATCTTCATACTCATCCCTCCTCAAATAAATCCTGCGGTTCATAGAACTTCTCTTCCAGAAGGTTTCCCCCTTTATCGTACAGCCGTAGCGATACAAGGGAAGCATTCACATTTAGCCCATCACGGCCATCCTCTACCACCGGAAAGCGCAGATTGTAATTTCCTTCCCGGACACCGATTATGGTTTTTATTTCCCGCGACTCTTCTTTCATTGTAATCGAATGATAAGTTACCAACTGAATATCCATTTCCGCGGTTGCCGCATCTCCCAGAAAGCCTATCAGCATACCGTCAAAACGAAGCGTACATGTATCTGAAGCCTTATCATAATCGTGGGTGTTGTAATGTACAACATATCGTTTTCCCTCGGGATAGAGCCGGGAATGATTCAGTTGCATACCGAATAGTTCATCTTCGTATCCTGCTCGTAGTAATCTTTCGTCTACCACACCATATACAAATTGTTCTTCCTCATACACATACAGCAGCTCTACCGGCGCTTCGATGAGATATACCCCGGCCGCCCGCTGCAGCAGCACCTCGTAACTCCGCGTGGGAAAGCCATGATGCCACGCCATCCAGAAGAGGCAGAGGGCCGCTACGAAGAAATTGCGGACAACCTTTTGGCGTCTGCTCAATTTCGGCAATCTCATGGCTCCACCTCCTCCCATTCAATTCGGATACTCCACGGCTCGCCGTTGGGATAGGACAGATCACACCACTCTCCCGGTGATACCTCCGCGCACTGCCACAGATAATACAGGTTTCGGAATGGGTCCGCGGATATTTGGTTCCCTGTAAAATGACCGTTTCCCGGTCCCCAGATGCCTTTGCCGTTCTCATCTGTCCCGATTCTTCTGTAATCATGTGTGTAAAACCGTCCATCGGCACAGGTAAGTACCAGATGATCCGCAAAATTGCCAAGCCTTGCGTCAAATGGGTTTCTATCATCCGCCGCCAGAACAACTGTCATCCAATACAGGTCGTAGGCCTGCTCATTGTTTTCACTGTCGGCAGGATAATGGCACTTCCAGACGGCCGCATAAGGAACGGAAAAGGTATCTCCATCCCGTTCCACTGTAGAAGTACCTTTCCCTACCAGCACACGAACGGCGTTGTCCCGCTCCCATCCCTCACTGAAAAAGAAATACCCATCCGGCTCATAGTCTCCTGAGCGCTGTGCCGGTTCGTGAAAAGATTGCTGCCATCCGGCGTCTCCAAAAAACATCAGCGCAACGGTTACGATGCAGAGAATTGCAGCCCACTTACTCACAAACCATAGCCAGCCCAGGCCCGGCTTATGTGCTTTATCCATCGCTCTGCCGACTTCTTCTGCATCCCCCATCGCATTCAGTGCTCTCTCTTGTGCGAGTTCATGTGCGAATCCAAACCGCTCCAAATCATTCACATGGTCCTCATAGTGGGCATCCAATTCCCTGGCGATTGCCGCGCGATCTGGCCAGAAGCGTACTTGATCCACGACCTTGTCTCGCCAAGTATCCCATGCTTTCAAGATAATTCACCCCTCCCAAAAAGACACATTGGACATCTATGCTTAGTATACATAGATGTCCGATGCTTGTCAACAAGTGCTGTGGATTTAACATTCAAATATCGGCAAATACGCAATACGCATTTTTCGTATACAAAAATAAAACGACAGCGGAGCTGCACTGGCAGCTCCGCTGTGACAATAAATAGTTAGAAAACCCTGTTGGATATAAGTCCCTGCATGACCTGTTCACCGGTTAGTTCGCTGGTATGTCCATCCAAGCCATACTGAAAAGACGCGTGTCATTTTCGCCGCCGCCGGTGAAGCGCAGGAGCAGGGGCTCCTGGAGAGCGTACACGGAGTAAAAGGACGGCTTGTTCTCTGTCAGCTCCAGCATGACATCGATGGCCTCCAGCCGGCGAGTGTCTGTTTCCCGCTCACCGTAGCACACAATGTTGTCCTGGAACCGGACAAAATTCGTTATGGTGCGCATCTGCCGCAGCATGACGGCCATGCGGTGATCGTCGATGTCCATAGCGGGGAGGAATGCCTCCCGGATCAGGGCGTGCAACTGATCTACACGAATGTATTTGAGCTGCTTTAGAACTTCTGTGATGTATTTCTGCTGTTTGGATAATCTCTGTTATCTGTAAACATTTTTTGAACACTGATTTGCAATGATTGAAAAATCAAACGGATGTACTATAATAGTTTTAGGCGAAAGCCAAATTCTGTAGCTTTCCGGTGAGGTCCACACCAGAGTGTGGCCTCGGACATTCATGGACCGCGTAGGGCATTCAAAACCCACCTGTACGACGGGAACTTTCCATGGGCGTCCACAGTCTTGACGCTGTGCCGGCAGCGCAGGTGTGTTCCTTCCCGCGTAAAGCGGAAAGGGCATGAATGAACGACATTGTCGTTATCTATAATGAGGAGCCAGTATTAGTGTCAAGGGAGGTCGCAGACTACCTTGAAGAGGAACGGAAGCGGGACCAGGCGGAAACAAGGCAGGATCGGAGACATCTGAGTAAAAGTGAGTTTGAAACGGTGTCTGATTGTGCTGTTCCGATTCGACGTCCCGTGGAAGATGCCTGTATCAAGAACCTCCGGCTTGAAAAACTGCGTAATGCCGTTAAACAACTGGATGACCAGGAACAGAAATTGATCGACCTTCGGTATAAATGCTATATGACCGAAGAACAGGTCGGAGAAGTTTTTGGAATATCCAGGATGGCGGTATCCAAGCGGCTGAAAAAACTCCACGAAAAGCTGCGGAGCTCTGTCGTATGACAGGGCTCCGTAGTTTTTTTATTTTTTTCGGTTTACAAGTGATTTACGAGTGTCCTTAAGGTTAGAGGGGCAGTTTCCACAAGGAGATACAGCTGAGGGAGGCAGCTGTATAACCCCCTAAAAATAAAGAAAAGAGGTCAATAAAATGATGACACAATTTTTTGATATGGTGCTGCTGCAGTTTATTCAAGAGGCCAACGAGGAAAGCTGCGACTATGTTGTTCGTGAGATGGAGGACTTTCTGAAAACAGATATGCCAAATGCCAATGTGGTCAGGGCCTATCTGCTCCATCCAAAATGCAGCACGAGGTTGAAAACAAAAGAGCAGCTCATCGCCATGGACAAGATGCTGGAGTTCGCGGAGATCAGCTTTCGCACCAGCTGTGATCTGCTCCGCTACAGGATGATGCGGGATGCGGGGATTGTGAGATCCATGGATGAATTTTTGGAACTGCTGAACTGAAGACGCAACATGGATACTGCTCCCACAGTTTGTGAGAGCGGTTCTTTATCAAGAGAAGAAGGGAATGAAAAGTATGGTCAGCAACATGAAAACCATTGACGCGGAAACATTGATGACAACAGTTCTGCCGCCTACGAAATTCGTGGTGGACCGTTTGCTGCCGGAAGGGCTGCACATCCTGGCGGGCGCACCGAAAGTCGGCAAGTCCTGGTTGGCGCTGTGGCTCTGCCTCTGCGTTGCGAAGGGAGAATCTGTGTGGGACTTCGCGGTGACCAAGGGGACGGTCCTCTACCTTTGCCTGGAGGATAGCCTTACCCGTATCCAGAACCGGCTGTTCCAAATCACAGAGGACGCACCAGACACGCTGCACTTCGCCACTCTTGCCGGAAGCATCGGCGGCGGACTGGAGGATCAGCTCAAGGGCTTCCTGTCAGAGCATCCGGGAACAGCGATGGTAGTCATCGACACGCTGCAAAAGGTACGGCAGCCCGGTGAGAACGCAAACCCCTACGCCAGCGACTACCGGGACATCACGGCGCTGAAACGGTTGGCGGATGACTACGGCATCGCCATTCTGCTCATCCATCACCTGCGGAAGATGAACGACGAGGACCCACTGAATATGATCTCCGGGACCACGGGCATCAGCGGTGCGACGGACTCCAGCTTCGTGCTGAAGGAGCGCAAGCGGGGCAGCGGCGAAGCCACGCTGTACTGCACGGGCCGGGATATCGAGTACCGGGAGCTGCCGCTCCGCTTTCAAAAGGACACCCACACTTGGGTTCTGACAGAGCCGGTGGAGGAGGACGCTCCGGCTGTTGACCCGGAGGTAACTTTCCTCTCTGCATTTCTGAAAAGGCTGCACAGATTTGAGGGAACAGCCACGGAGTTGAGTGAACTGCTGGAAGCGCAGACGGGAGAAAGCATCCTGCCCAGCGTCCTCTCCAAGAAGCTGGTGAAGTACGCGGGAGAGCTGGAGCAAAACGGAATCCGCGTTGCGGCGCACCGCACAAGGGATTCCCGCACACTGAGCATCCTCTGCTTTGACAGTGACGGCAGTGACGGGAATGACGGCAAAATCGGGACAGCGCCAGTGGCAAATTTCCTGTCACAGCCGTCACAGCTGTCACGGGGCAGTTAAGCCGTTGAAGGCGGTTTGTTGGCGGTTTGCGGGGCTTTTCCGGGAAAGTCGAGTAAACTCCCGCAGGCCAGCCGGAAGGCCGTCAAGGGCCGCTTTTGGCCGAAATCCTGAAAAAGCCCTGGTGGGGGAGAATTTTCCCTCCTTTAGGAGGGGCCAGCATCGCGTTTGTCTGGTCTGCGGCAACGCCGCTGCCCGACTTCCGCATGAATTCCGGGCAGAAGCCCGGACCCACTTTATCTACGATTTGGAGGAAACGACATGAAAAAAGATATCAAATTCAGCACTCGCATGGCATCCGCAGACCGGGAGATCATTAAGGAGTTGGCGAAGCAGTCCGGGATGTCCATGAGCGACTATGTAACTGCCTGCTGCCTGGGAAAGCAGGTGGTGGTCATCGACGGCCTGAAAGAAGTGCTGAAGGAACTGAAGTCCATCGGCAGAAATCTGAACCAGCTCGTCACCCTGGCGCACATGGGACGAGTGACTGTGATCGATCTGGAAAATGTGCATCAGGCGTTCTCTAAACTCTGCGACACCGTCCGAATGATCCTGGAACGAAAGCGGTGGTGACTATGGCGATCATCAGCTTCGCCAACTACAAGCGGGGACAGAGCGGTGGATGCATGGGGGCCGTGATGCGGTATATCATGCAGGATAAAAAGACCGAGTTCGAGGGGCAGCGGTTGGTCACAGGTATCAACTGCCAGCCGGAATCTGTCTATGCAGACTTCATGACTACCAAGCGGCTTTACCACAAAACGGACGGTGTGCTGTTCTACCACATGGTACAGAGCTTCCCGAAAGACGAAGCGGTCGATCCGGTCACTGCTCACGCGGCCGCGCTGGAGCTGGCCGAGTACTATGAGGGATACGAAGTCCTGGTCTGCACCCACACAGACCGTGAGCACATCCATTCACACTTCATCATCAACTCGGTCAACTTCGATACCGGACGGAAACTGCACATCGCCAAAGAACAGCTCCAGGAACTGCGGCAACGTAACGACATGGTCTGTAGGGAGTTTTCACTTCCTGTGTTTCAACCCAGGAAACAAAAACAGAAAACAAAGGCTATGACCATCGGAGAGTATCACACAGCAGCCCGTGGTCAGAGCAAGAAGCTGCAGCTCATGAATATCATCAACGACTGTATGCGCCACGCTTCCAACCGCGAGGAGTTCATTGCGCTGATGGAGAGCGAGGGCTGCAAGGTTCGCTGGGAAAAGTCCCGAAAAAATATCACCTACACTACACCCAGCGGCTGGCAGTGCCGTGACCGCCTGCTGTTCGGTGACAAATACTTGAAGGAGAACATGGAATATGAATTCAGGATCAGAGAAGAAATTATCTATGGACGAGCTCATGGCCCTGAACCGGCCCGAGCCTTCACCGCAGCCGACAGCGCAGGAGTCGAGTTCACCGATCACGCCCATCGTCATTCAGTGTCCGCTGCCGGAGGCTCTGACGATGCTGACACAGAAGATAGAGTCCATCGGGTGGGAAGTGCGTGGGATGCGGGAGTATCTTCCGAACCTGAGATCCCATACGGATCTGACGGCAGTACAGAACAGCATGGCGGAGATCCAGAAATCGTTGACGGAGATGACTGCTCTGCTGGAACAGGCTGGGAAGAAGAAAGAAAAGCGTTCCTGCAAATGGCTGGACTGGCTTCCGGACTTCGACCTGATCGTAGTGGCCAAATGGATCGTGCTGGTACTGCTCATCGTGGGAGCGCTGCTGGCGATGGGGTATGGCACAGCGACAGTGGTCAGCAACATCCGCAACCTGTTTCTATGAAGCCGCTCCACGCTGGGCTGTATGGTCTGGCGGCGACTGGAGCGTTACTGGATGATGGTGACGAAGATGCCGAGGAACGTTACCGCCGTATCCAGGCAGAACAGGAAGCCAAAAACATCGGTGCGGTCATCGGGCTGGTGGCTGGCGTAGCCATGGTGCTCACACAGGATGAGCAATCAGCTACAGAACAGCAGCGAGCCGAAGAACAGCAGGCAGAACAAACACAGCAGCAGACCATGTAACGGTCTGCTATTCTTGTTACCTGACTGTAGCGTCAGGAGAAAGGAACAATATGGCGTATAAATTCAAATACAATGAGCGTCCCCGCTCCTACAGTGAAGAAGAGCATGGAGGTGAGGATATTCCCTCTGCCAAGGCAGTGCGGGATACCGCAGTGGAAGAAAGGGGCGGCAAGATTATAAAAAGCCGCCGACAGCGTGTGTGCGGCAGAGAGTACATTGTGTCCGCGGAATTCAGTTTCGGAGGAACGCAATCTACGGTCGATCTTATGAAACAGGTCATCGACCTGGAGCGGGACGCAAAAAATATTTCCGCCTGAAAAACAGGTTCGCATAGACAAACAAACCGATTGAGGGTATTGTATGGTTGCAATCTCTCAATCGGTTTGGCATTTTATGAAGGAGGTCAATATGTTACAGCCAAACCAAAAAATCACGGCGCTCTATTGCCGTCTGTCCCGAGATGATAATCTGGAGGGCGACTCCAACAGTATCCAGAACCAAAAACTTATCCTGCAAAAGTACGCCGATGAGAATGGGTTTCAGAATACCAGATTTTATGTGGACGATGGATATTCCGGTGCGAATTTCAATCGCCCAGCCTTTGAACAGATGATGGATGACATGAGCAACGGCGACATCGCCGTCATCATCACAAAGGATCTCTCCCGTCTTGGCAGAAACCAGCTTCATACCGGCCTTTATATCGAGGAGATCTTCCCGTCCAATGATGTGCGCTACATCGCTGTCAACGACAATGTTGACACCAAGTATGAAAACAGCAACGAGCTGATGCCTTTCAAAAATTTGTTCAATGAGTGGCATGTGCGGGACTGCAGTCGCAAGGTGCGGAATGTGGTGAACGCCAAGGCACAGCGGGGAATCCGGGTGGGGACGCGGGCTCCTTACGGTTACCGCAAGGGAGCAACCAAGGACTCTCCTCTGTTGGTGGATGAGGAGGCGGCGACTGTCGTCAAACGCATCTTCGCTATGTGCGCCGGCGGAATGGGACCAGCCCAGATTGCAAAGCAGCTCAAGAAAGAATGCATCTACAGTCCATCCATGTACGCCTATACGAAATTCGGCACATCCCACTCTGGGCTGAATACAGAGCGGCCCTACAACTGGACTGGCGACATGGTGGCGGATATGCTTCAGAACATGGTCTACCTTGGGCACACGGTTAACCTCCGCTACAGCACCAAGTCCTACAAGGACAAAAAGAAGTGCGAACGCCCCAAATCAGAGTGGCTTATCTTTGAGCATACTCATGAAGCGCTGGTGGATCAGGAAACCTGGGATATTGTACAGGAGGTACGATCCCATAAACGCCGACGGACAAATATGGATGAGCAGAATATGTTCTCTGGATTGGTGTATTGTGCGGACTGCGGTATGCCCATGGTGCTGCACCGGGCGCACACCATGAAGCCGGAACAGAACAATTTCACTTGCCGCACCTACAAGAAGGACGGGGCAGAAGCGTGTAGCGCTCACTATATCCGGGAAGTGGCGCTGAAGGAAATCGTGCTGGAAACGATCCGCAGAGCCACAGAGTTTGCCAGGAGCGACCCGGAGCGGTTCGCCGCATACATCCAGCAGAAGCAATCCACTGAGCTGGCAAAGGAGATCCGGGGGTTGGAACGGGAACTGTCCACGATGCGGAAACGGGATGGCGAACTGGATGTAGTGTTCAAGCGGATGTATGAGGACAGCGCCTTGGGACGGGTGAGCAATGAGCAGTTCCGCTTGCTATCTGAGGCATACTCCAAGGAGAAAGCACAGCTGGCCGAAGCCATCCCCGCCACGGAGGAGCGCCTGGAGAAACTACGCAGCAGCATGGCCAACGCCAAGAACTTCATCGCCAAGGCCAGAAAGTTCACTGACATGACGGAACTGACACCGGAACTGCTCCGCACCTTTGTGGCGAAAATCATCGTGTATGAGAAAGAGGTCAAATACTCCAAGCACGCACCGCAGAAGATCCATATCTGTTTTCGGGACTTCAACCTCAACGAGACAGACGATATGCTTCTATGCGGAGAGACGACAGAAAAGGCAGACAGTACAATTGCACTGCCTGCCTAATCCGAGAACACGCTTCAAGATACCCCTATCAGGAGTAGCGGAATGGCGGTCCTCTTTTTTGCGGTGTGCTCAGGGACGGGGGATGCGGAAGGACTGTTCTCCGTGGGCTTCATCGGCAACGGTGCCCGCCGGGAACAGGATCACGATGTTGCCGTCTCCGTCCACAGTGAAGTCCGTAGTTTCGTCAATGGCGGCATAGTCCGTCAAAGGCGCGTTGTCCGCAATGGGGAAGTATACTACGTCGGGGGTCTTGTCCATACGGTTCTCCATCTGCATGGTGATGGTCTCAATGATGTAGCTTTGATAGTCGGAGCCGCAGAGCTCTTCCAACGTGGCGGTGGACTCTTTGGCGGGGTCGGCGGCCGCCAGGGACTGGGAATCAGCGGCGCCGCAGGCGGCCAGCACCAGGAGAAGAGCCAGCAGAGCGGCCAGAGGGGCGAAATGTTTCATCATAAAGTCCTCCTTGTCAGTGTTCTATTTTACAGACGAAGAGCGGAGAGAAAAAGTTTGTACTGGAGAGAAAACATCCGCCGCAGCTCCCGCAGCGGCGGAATCCCGTCGGCTTCCGGATCATGGAATGGATAAATGCATCAAAAAATAAAAAAACACTGAATAAAACCGCCAATATTTGTAAAACAGGAAAAATAAAAATCCATTTGGCAGAAATACTTGACGATTGACGCTACTCATGCTATAATTTCAACTTGCGCGGATAGATTCTGCGAATTTTGCCATGCGTTTCAGGAGGAAATTCCCGTGATCACGGAACTCGCTTCCCAGGAGAAGGTCATCGGCGTGAAGCAGTCCCGCAAAGCGATCCGGGAGGGCCGGGCGCGGCGGGTGTATCTCGCCTGTGACGCCGATCCCGCCATCACCGATCCGGTGGCTGCCAGCTGTGAGGCAGCCGGCATCCCTGTGGAGACCGACCACACCATGGCCCAGTTGGGTCAGGCCTGCCGCATTACGGTGGGCGCGTCCGTGGTGGCCGTCCTGCAATGATTTCGTTTTTTTCGGAATAGCCTACCGGCTTTCCGTAAAAAATAAAGGCTGTCCGCAAAATGCGGCTGCCAGAAATATGTAAGAAAGGAGAAATTCAATGCCTACTTTTAACCAGCTGGTCCGTAAAGGAAGAGAACAGGCTACCTACAAGTCCACTTCTCCCGCTCTGCAGTTCGGTCTGAACACCCTGAAGACCAAGACCACCGATCTGCCTTCTCCCCAGAAGAGAGGCGTCTGCACCGCCGTGAGAACCGCGACCCCCAAGAAGCCCAACTCCGCTCTGCGTAAGATCGCCCGTGTGCGTCTGACCAACGGCTATGAGGTCACCGCCTATATCCCTGGCGTGGGTCACTCCCTGCAGGAGCACTCTGTCGTCATGATCCGCGGCGGTCGTGTCAAGGACCTCCCCGGCGTCCGTTATCACATTATCCGTGGTACTCTGGATACCCAGGGCGTTTCCGGCCGTATGCAGAGCCGTTCCAAGTACGGCGCCAAGCGTCCCAAGCAGAAGTAAGATCTGCAACATTCTGAAAGTTTGCCGAATAGGTTTATATATATGATACGTATGTTACCGCTTCGGCAGGCATTCTACGGAAGGCTGAAATATCGCCTTTTGAGTACCTATGAGATCATAGAATTATTATGAAGGAGGGAAGCATAGTGCCCAGAAGAGGTAATGTTCCCAAGAGAGAAGTTCTGCCCGATCCCGTATACGGCTCCGTCCTGGTGACCAAGCTGGTCAACAGCGTCATGCTGGACGGCAAGAAGGGTGTGGCGCAGAAGGTGGTCTACGCGGCTTTCGACCAGATCAAGGAGAAGACCGAGAAGGACCCCGTTGAAGTTTTTACCCAGGCTATGGAAAACATCATGCCCAGCCTGGAGGTCAAGGCCCGTCGTGTCGGCGGCGCCAACTATCAGGTCCCTATGGAAGTTCGCCCCGCCCGTCGTCAGACCCTGGGTCTGCGCTGGCTGACCGCTTACTCCCGCGCCCGCAGTGAGCGCACCATGGCCGAGCGTCTGGCCGGAGAGATCATGGACGCCGCCAACAACACCGGTGCCGCCGTGAAGAAGCGCGAGGAAGTCCACAAGGCTGCCGAGGCCAACAAGGCGTTCGCACACTTCCGCTGGTAAGTTAGGAGAAACAGTATGCCGAGAAAAACACCTCTTGAAAATACCAGAAATATCGGCATTATGGCTCACATCGATGCAGGTAAGACCACGACTACCGAGCGTATTCTGTACTACACCGGCGTGAACTATAAGATTGGTGAGACCCATGACGGTACTGCTACCATGGACTGGATGGCTCAGGAGCAGGAGCGTGGTATCACCATCACTTCTGCCGCCACCACTTGCTATTGGGAAGGCTCCGCGAAGTTCTTCCCCGAGGGCAAGGGCCGTAAGTTCCCCAAGACCCGTATCAATATCATTGATACCCCGGGCCACGTGGACTTCACGGTTGAGGTCCAGCGCTCCCTGCGTGTTCTGGACGGTTCCGTGACCGTTCTGTGCGCCAAGGGCGGCGTGGAGCCCCAGTCCGAGACGGTGTGGCGCCAGGCCGATAACTATCATGTTCCCCGCATGATTTACGTCAACAAGATGGACATCATGGGCGCCGACTTCTACAACGTGTTGCGCATGATCGACGAGCGTCTGAAGTGCAATGCTGTGCCCATCCAGTTGCCCATCGGCAGTGAGGATTCCTTTAAGGGCATCATCGACCTGATCGAAATGGATGCTGATATCTACTATGACGATCTGGGCAACGATATGCGCGTGGAGCCCATCCCCGAGGACATGGTGGATCTGGCCAACGAGTACCACGAGAAGCTGATGGATGCCGTTTCCATGTTCGACGATGAGATCATGGAGATGTATCTGAGCGGCGAGGAAGTCCCCCAGGACAAGATCCGGGCCACCATCCGCAAGGCCACCATTGCCAACGAAATGGTCCCTGTCGTCTGCGGCACCTCTTACAAGAACAAGGGCGTGCAGAAGATGCTGGATGCCATCGTTGACTATATGCCCTCCCCCGTGGATATCCCCCCCATCAAGGGTGTGAATCCCAAGACTGACGAGGAGGAAGAGCGTCCTTCCGACGATAATGCTCCCTTCTCCGCTCTGGCGTTCAAGATTATGACCGACCCCTATGTGGGCCGTCTGAGCTTCTTCCGTGTGTACTCCGGTCACCTGACCACTGGTTCCACCGTGCTCAACAGCGTGAAGAACCAGAAGGAGCGCATGGGCCGCATCCTGCAGATGCACGCCAACCACCGGGAGGACATCGAAGAGGTCTACGCCGGCGATATCGAAGCCGCTGTCGGCCTGAAGAACACCACCACCGGTGATACTCTGTGCGACGAGAAGCACCCCATCATCCTAGAGTCCATGGAGTTCCCCGAGCCCGTTATCCGCGTGGCTATCGAGCCCAAGACCAAGGCTGGTCAGGAAAAGATGACCATGGGCCTGATCAAGCTGGCCGAGGAGGACCCCACCTTCAAGACCTACACCGACGAAGAGACTGGTCAGACCATCATCGCCGGCATGGGCGAGCTGCACCTGGAGATCATCGTGGACCGCCTGCTGCGTGAGTTCAAGGTAGAGGCCAACGTCGGCGCTCCCCAGGTCGCCTACAAGGAGACCATCAAGAAGGCTGTGGATCAGGAGACCAAGTACAAGCGCCAGAGCGGCGGTTCCGGCCAGTACGGTCATGTCAAGATCAAGGTCGAGCCCAACGAGTCCGGCAAGGGTTACGAGTTTATCAACGCCGTCGTGGGCGGCTCCATTCCCAAGGAGTTCATCCCCGCTGTCGACGCCGGTATCCGCGGCGCCCTGAACGCCGGTGTTGTCGCTGGCTTCCCCGTGGTGGATGTCAAGGTCACCCTGTACGATGGCTCCTATCATGAGGTCGACTCCTCTGAAATGGCATTTAAGATCGCCGGCTCCATGGCCTTCAAGGAGGCTATGCGCAAGGCCGATCCCGTGCTGCTGGAGCCCATCATGAAGGTCAGCGTCATTGCTCCCGACGATTATTTGGGCACCGTCATCGGCGACCTGACCGCACGCCGCGGCCAGATCCTGGGCCAGGAGGCCCGGCCCGGTGCGCAGCAGGTGGACGCTCTGGTGCCTCTGGCCAACATGTTTGGCTACGCCACCGACCTGCGTTCTTCCACGCAGGGCCGTGGTCAGTACACCATGGAGCCCCACAGCTACTGCGAGCTGCCCAAGAGCATTCGCGACAAGATCGTGGAGACCCGCACCAAGTCTCAGGACTAATTCGGGTATTGATTTTCCCCACGATATACTGTAAAATAAGCAATGCTGATTGATTTTGCATTGCTACAAGTTGATTTTGTAAATTGATAGGAGGATTTTCAAATGGCTAAGCAGAAATTTGAAAGAACCAAGCCCCATGTCAACATCGGCACCATCGGTCACGTCGACCATGGCAAGACCACTCTGACCGCCGCTATCACCAAGTGGCTGTCCTATCAGGGCAAGGCCGAGTTCGAGGCTTATGACAGCATCGATAAGGCTCCCGAGGAGAAGGAGCGCGGCATCACCATCAACACCGCTCACGTTGAGTATGAGACCGAGAAGCGTCACTATGCTCACGTTGACTGCCCGGGCCACGCTGACTAGATCAAGAACATGATCACCGGTGCCGCTCAGATGGACGGCGCTATCCTGGTCATCGCTGCTTCCGACGGCCCCATGGCTCAGACCCGTGAGCACATCCTGCTGGCCCGTCAGGTGGGCGTGCCCGCTATCGTTGTGTTCCTGAACAAGTGCGATCAGGTCGACGACGAGGAGCTGCTGGAGCTGGTCGAGATGGAAGTCCGCGAGCTGCTGGACAAGTACGAGTTCCCCGGTGATGAAATCCCCATCATCCGTGGTTCCGCTCTGAACGCTCTGATCTCCGAGTCCACCGATCCCAACGCTCCCGAGTATGCCTGCATCAAGGAGCTGATGGATGCTGTTGACGATTATATCCCCACTCCCGACCGTAAGGAAGATATGCCCTTCCTGATGCCCGTCGAGGACGTCTTCACCATCTCTGGCCGTGGTACCGTTGCTACCGGCCGTGTGGAGCGTGGTATCCTGAAGCTGTCCGAGGAAGTCGAGATTGTCGGCCTGACCGAGGAGAAGAAGAAGACCGTCGTCACTGGTATCGAGATGTTCCACAAGCTGCTGGACTACGCTGAGGCCGGCGACAACATCGGCGCTCTGCTGCGTGGTGTTGACCGTCAGGGCATTGAGCGCGGCCAGGTTCTGGCTAAGCCCGGCTCCATTCATCCCCACACCAAGTTCAAGGGCCAGGTTTACGTTCTGACTAAGGACGAGGGCGGCCGTCATACTCCCTTCTTCAACAACTATCGTCCTCAGTTCTACTTCCGCACCACCGACGTTACCGGCGTCATCACTCTGCCCGAGGGCACCGAGATGTGCATGCCCGGCGATAACGTCGAGATGAGCGTTGAGCTGATCACCCCCATCGCTATTGAGAAGGGTCTGCGTTTCGCTATCCGTGAGGGCGGCCGCACCGTTGGTTCCGGCGCTGTCACCGAGGTCGGCGAATAATTTCCTGCCTTTCAAAAGGACTGCTGCATTTGCAGCAGTCCTTTTTTTGACCTCACGCAGCAGCGCCATCTCCCGGATATTGCAGCGTTTTCTGAAAGCCGTCCGCACCGGGACAGAAGATATCGCCCGCCACAGGGCGATCCTCACAGAGATAGAGGTTGAGCTGGACATTTTCTGCTCTGCCCGGATAATTCGTCACGGCGTAGGTGTAGCGGGACACCTGCTTGCCGCAGCATGCGGACAGGTCAAAGCCCTGCTGTCTTTGCAGATCATTGTAGCTCAGGTAGGGCTCATCCAGGTGGTCCGGCAGCAGAAATTGCAGTGTCTCCAGAGGCTCCTCCGTGACCTCCCAGCCAAGAGACTGAAGATAGGCTACACGCTCCTCGTTGCTGGTCAGCTCCGGGGCGGCAGGGGTGTCTTCCGGCATGCGTCCTATCAGCAGGATCAGGGCGGCCATGACCACGCCCATCAGAATGACGGCGAATACAGCTTTTTTCCGGGAAAACCGGGCAGTCCAAATCATCATATCGATCCCTCCTGCTTGTTTCCTATTCATTTTCCAGGGGCTTTATGATAAGATGATGCACGAGAACGAAGAAAAGGGGAGACTCCATTGGAAAAGCAGCGTTTGGATAAGATTATCGCCTCCACGGGGAAATGGTCCCGGAAAGAGGTAAAGAACCTGATCCGCCATGGGCAGGTACTGGTGGACGGCCTGCCGGCGGCAGGCCCGGAGGAAAAAGCGGACCCGGAGGCGGCGGAGATCGTGGTCAACGGGGAGCGGCTGACTTATCAGCGGTATACCTGGATCATGCTAAACAAGCCGGCGGGATACCTATCCGCGACGGAGGACGGACGGGGAAAAACCGTGCTGGACCTACTGGCCCAGGAACTGCGGCGCCAGGGACTGTTCCCTGTGGGGCGGCTGGACAAGGACACCGAGGGCCTGCTGCTTTTGACAAACGAAGGAGGACTGGCACACGATTTGCTTTCTCCCCGGCATCATGTGGACAAGGTCTATTACGCCCGGGTGGCCGGCCACCTGACAGAGGAGGACTGTCAGGCTTTTGCAGCCGGCATGACGCTGGATGATGGTCTGGTCTGCCAGAGCGCCGTACTGGAGATTTTGTCAGCGGGGGAGGAGAGCGAGGCCCACGTCACCCTGCGGGAGGGAAAATTCCATCAGGTGAAGCGCATGCTGGCCTACCGCGGAAAGCCGGTCCTGTATCTGGAACGGGTCAAAATGGGCAATTTGACCTTGGACCCGGACCTGCCCAGGGGTGAATACCGGTTTTTGACAGCGGAAGAAGTAGAGAATTTAAGAAGCCTTTGATATTTCCAAGGAAAACCTCAAATCTTCACCAAAAAGCGATTGAAATTTTTGTTGAAAAAAGAAAAAACATCTTGCATTTTGGCAAATTTGCCGATATAATGTTGACGTTGACAAATTGCACAAAGATTTGCGTGTGATTTTAGGTGAGGAGGACGACCATGTCTGGGAGAATTTTTCAAAATGTGGTGCTGCAGCTGAAGGAAAATACGGATCGAACCGTTGGCGTGATTGACGGAGAAGGCATCGTAATTGCCTGCAGTGAGTTGTCCATGATCGGACAGCGCTGGGCGGAGCATGTACCGGTCATCAACGGCGCCTCCGGAAGCATGGTCTCCTCTGAGGGAAAGACCTTCAAGGCTCTGAATGGCTGGAATACCCAGTTTGACTACGCGGCCTTCGCTTTTGGCGACAACGAGGTCAGCAAGACTGTCTGCGCCATGGCGACTGTGGCTCTGAATGCCGCAAAGTCCTACTATGAGGAAAAGCATGATCGGGGTTCTTTCATCAAAGACATCATTTCCGATAACATTATGCTGGGCGATATCTATATGCGGGCCAAGGAGCTGCGCGTCGTGGCGGATGTGCCCCGGGGCGTGTTTGTTATCCGCTCCCTGAAAAAAGGTGAGTCCGTGCCCACGGATGTGATCCAGTCCCTGTTCCCCGACCGGCAGAATGACTTTGTCCTCAGCATCGGAGAGGGCGATGTGGTACTGATCCGCCAGATGCCCGAGGGCTCCGGTGTCAAGGAACTGAACAAGATCGCCGGCACCATCGAGGAAGCCCTGCGCTCCGGCACGGAGAGCACTGTGGTGGTGGGTATCGGCACTGTGGCCACCCATTTGCGGGATCTGGCCAAGAGCTATAAAGAGGCCAATATCGCCATCGAGGTGGGCAAGGTTTTCGATACCGAGAAGTACGTCATCAACTATGAGAACCTGGGCATTGGCCGCCTGATTTATCAGTTGCCCACGACCCTGTGCGAGATGTTCCTCCAGGAGGTCTTCAAGAAGAACCCCATCGACGCTCTGGACAAAGAGACGCTCTTCACCATCCATAAGTTCTTCGAGAACAACCTGAACGTGTCCGAGACTGCCCGGAAGCTGTTTGTCCACCGCAATACTCTGGTGTACCGGCTGGAGAAGATCAAGAAGCTGACGGGGTTGGACCTGCGGGAGTTTGACGACGCCATCACCTTCAAGGTGGCCCTCATGGTCAAGAAGTACCTGACCTCTCGGGGCATCGATTCCTGATTTACCTACATAGAGAAAACACAGGTCCCGGCTGGATTTCCAGCCGGGACCTGTATGTTTGAGGCTGACGTTTTTGATATCGCCCGCGAAAGCGGTGTGGATGTACACCTACAAAACAGGACGATAGTTCCACTTTAGAGCGCATTTGGGAAGAATACGCCATATTCTTACTTTTTAACCATATATTGTCCATATATCACGCACACCCAAGAAAAGTTGTGAACAATTGTGAACGAATTTCAAACGGTCTTGCATTGGCGCGGAAAACTGTATATAATGTACTACGATTAAGAATTATGTCGACCTGTCGGATT
This sequence comes from Clostridiales bacterium, assembly GCA_022787565.1. Lineage (GTDB taxonomy): Bacteria > Bacillota > Clostridia > Oscillospirales > Oscillospiraceae > Limivicinus. The sequence continues at coordinate 21,919 of JALFVN010000033.1, forward strand.
TGTGGAGACATTTTGACGGGAACCGACGTTTTCCTGATAGAGACATTCTGACGTACGAGGTGTAGCATGATCCGTTTGAAAGACGTGGAGATGGAATATGACAACGGCACCCGGGCCATCAAGGGCATTACCCTGACCATTGAGGACGGTGAGTTCGTCTTTCTGGTGGGCCCCTCCGGCTCTGGCAAGTCCACCATCATCAAGCTGCTGACCGGCGAGGTGGAGCCCTGCGCCGGCCGTATTATGATCAACGGTTTTTCCGTCAGCAATATTTCCGAGAGGCAGATTCCCCTGATGCGCCGGACGCTGGGCGTCATTTTCCAGGATTTCCGCCTGATCGAGAAGAAAACTGTATACGACAACCTGTCCTTCGTCATGCGGGCCGTGGGGGCCAGCCCCAAGGAGATTCAAAAGCGCATCCCCTATGTGCTGAACCTGGTAGGACTTTCCAAGAAGTCCAACAGCTATCCAACGGAGCTCTCCGGCGGCGAACAGCAGCGTGTGGCCATCGCCCGGGCGTTGGTGAACAACCCCAACACCATTATCGCCGACGAGCCCACGGGCAATCTGGACCCGGAGCGGTCTCTGGAACTGATGAATCTGCTGGTGAAAATCAACGAGCTGGGCACCACCGTGGTGGTGGTGACCCACGAGAAGGACCTGGTGGACCACTTCGGAAAACGGGTGGTCACCATCGACTCCGGCCACGTCATCAACGACAGTGTCGGCGGCTATGTGGGAGGTCATATCCATGGGTAAGCACGATTTTGGTTATTTTTTCCATGAGGGCCTCAGCAACATGTTCAGCCACGGCTTTATGTCCTTCGCGGCCATCGGCATTACAGTGGCGTGCCTGCTGATTATGGGCACCTTCACCCTGGTGGCCGTGAATGCCAACGCCCTGCTCCAGGACCTGGAGCAGGAGAATGAGATTCTGGCCTATGTGGACGACAGCTATACGGAGGAGCAGGCAAAAGCCCTGCAGTCCAAACTGGAGGCGGTGCCCAACGTGGCCTCCGCCAAGTTCATCAGCAAGGAAGAGGCCATGGAGTCCTTTGCGGAACAGTACCCCGATGAGTCCCTGTTTCAGGACTTGGACCCGGAGATTTTCCGGGACCGCTTTGCCATCAAGATTACGGACCTGCATCAGCTCAGCCAGACTGCGGAGCAGGTAAAGGCCGTTTCCGGCATTGCCAAGGTCAACGCCTATGAGGAGATCGCCGGCGGCTTCATCACGGTCCGGAATGTGGCCACGGTGGTCTGCGTGGCGCTGATCGCCATTTTGTTTGTGGTGTCAGTGTTCATCATCTCCAACACCATCAAGCTGACCACCTTTGACCGCCGGGAGGAAATCGCCATCATGCGGATGGTGGGTGCCACCAACGGATTTATCCGCTGGCCCTTCGTGTACGAGGGTTTCCTGCTGGGCTTTTTGAGTGCCGCCATCGCGTTTTTCCTGCAATGGGGCCTGTACGCGGCGGTGGCCCAGGGTGTGGATACCAACGACACCCTCCAGCTGATCCACATCATCCCCTTCCAGCAGCTCTGGCCCGCCGTGGCGGGAATCTTTGCCGCCGCCGGCATCGTCATCGGCGTGGGCGGCAGCTTGTCCGCCATTCGGAAGTTCCTGCAGGTGTGAGGAAGGTGCCATGAAACATACGAAACGAGCGGGGCGGGTCTTCCAGGTGCTGGCGGCACTGCTGTTGGCGGTCTGCGTGCTGTGCGTGGATTTGTCTCCGGCGCTGGCGGTGACCCAGGCGGACATCGACAAGCTGAAGAACAACGCCAGTGATCTGAGCCAGCAGAAGAAAGAGCTTCAGAGCAAGATCAGCGCGCTGTCGGATGATATCGCCAACAATATGAAGAAAAAGGAACTGCTGGATAGCGAGATCAGCGTGCTCAGCAGTGAGATATCCAATGTGGAGAGCCAGATCAGCACTTACGCGGAGCTGATCACCCAGACGGAGGCAGAGCTGTTGGACGCCCAAGAACGGGAAGCGGCCCAGTACGAGTTGTTCTGCAAGCGGGTCCGGGCCATGGAGGAGCGGGGCACCATCAGCTATTGGTCCGTGCTTTTCAAAGCGGACAGCTTTACGGACCTGCTGAGCCGGCTGGACTTTATCAACGAGATCATGGACTCGGACCAGAAGGTCATCCAGGACCTCCAGGACCTCCAGGCGGAAATCGAGGAGAAGAAAGAGTCCCTGGAGACGCAGAAGGCCGAGTCGGAGGCCGCCAAGGCGGAGCTGGTCAGCAAGAAGTCCGAGCTGAACAAGCAGCGGGAGGCGGCCAATGCCTTGGTGGCGCAGCTGCGGGCCAGTAAGAGCGAATATCAGGAGGACATGGACGACCTCTCCGCCGAGGCCGAGGCGGTCCAGGCCCAAATTCTCAAACTGTCTAAGGAGCTGGCAGCTCAGCAGGCGGCCCAGGGCAAGCCCTCCAACGCGGCACTGGGCGGCTATATCTGGCCGGTCAGCAGCCGGCGCATCACCTCCACCTTTGGCGGACGGGCCTCTCCCGGCGGCATCGGCTCCACCAACCACAAGGGCATCGATATCGGCGGCGTAGGATATACCACGGAAATTCACGCGGCCAAGGCGGGCACGGTCATCGTGTCCCAGTACTCCAGATCTTACGGCAACTACGTGGTGGTCTCCCATGGCAGCGGCAACACCACACTGTACGCCCACATGAGCAGCCGGAAGGTGTCCGTGGGCCAGTATGTGAACCAGGGCGATGTCCTGGGCATCACCGGCTCCACCGGCAACTCCACGGGACCCCACCTCCACTTCGAGATCACGGAAAACGGCACGCGGATCAATCCGCTGAAATACCTGACAGGTTACGTATTGGCCGGATAAGCGACATAAAACATCCTCCCGCTCCATACCATGGAGCGGGAGGATGATCTTTATGGTTGGTATGCTGTTATGGAAAAGCTCCCAGGCGGGAAAAAAGCAAAAGTATGCGGCGGTGCGGGAGCGCAGTATCCTGCACATGCGGTTCCTCTGCGCGGAGGTGCTGCGGGGCCCCAGGACGCCGGAGGCCATCCTGCGCCGCCGGGTGCTGGCGGCGGGGAAACGGCTGCGGAAACAGGGCGTGGTGCAGGTGGTGCTGCCGGAGGACTTTCCCTGCCGGGAGCAGCTGGAAAAATGCGGCCTGCGGCCGGTGCCGACCCTGGCTCTGCGGCGCCGTCTGGCGGCGGACTGGGTGCGGCTGGACCTGGGGCGGCGGGGACTGTCTCCGGCGGGAGCCAAAGTGGCGGTCTGCGCGGCGCAGATGACCGGCGAATTGGTGCGTACGGTGACGGAACTGGCACTGCGCCACCGCTACGTGCTGCTGGACCTGCCCTACGGCGGCGAGGACCTCTGCCGGCAGCTGCGGAAGGAGTACGGCGTGTCTCTGCTGCTGAGTCCGGCGAAAGAGCAGGTGGAGAGCGCGGAGGCCCTGGTGCTGTTTGACGCCCGGCCGGATCTGGCTTGCCGGAACCCGGTGGTGCTGCCGCTGTATGACGAGTCGGCGCCGCTGCCGGCACTGGCGCTGCCGCCGGTGCTGGAGGAGGCCCTGCCGGAGGGAGCCGACAGAGGACAGCTCCTGGCGGCTTTGCAGGAAGCGGGCGTCCTGAAACGGGGACAGATTTCCCTGGAGACGGAGAAAGCCGCCCCTTGACATTCTGAAACCCACCCTCTATAATACTACTCTATGATAATATAGAATAAGTATGTGCAGGGAAATCAACGTGATTTTCCCCATCAAAAGATACAAGAAAGGATACTGCCAATATGGAAAAAGAATACAAAATGAGCGCAGCCCGCGCTCAGGAGCTGCAGGAAGAACTGAACTATCTGAAAACCACCCGGTCCGACGAGGTGGCTGAGCAGATCAAGGTGGCCCGCGGTTTCGGCGATCTGAGCGAGAACAGCGAGTACGACGAGGCCAAGAACGAGCAGGGCAAACTGTATTCCCGTATTGCGGAGCTGGAAGAGATTTTGCAGCATGTGGTCATCGTGGACGAGAGCAACGCTCCCACCAACGTGGTCACCATCGGCTGCAAGGTGACGGTGGCGGACGCCTCCGGTCGTGCCATGCCCACTTATAAGATCGTGGGCTCTCAGGAGGCCGATCCCATGCACGGCATCATCTCTGAGGAATCCCCCTTCGGTAAGGCCCTGCTGGGCGCCAAGGAGGGCGACACCGTCACGGTGGACGCTCCCCGCGGCCCCATCACCTACACGGTGCAGAAGATCGAGCGGTAAGGAGAGGCGAACATGTCTGAACAGAAGAACAACCAGCAGCCCGCGCCCGAGCAGGACCTGAACCAGCAGCGCAAGGTCCGCCGGGAGAAGCTGGCCGCCCTGCAGGAGGCCGGCCAGGACCCCTTCCAGCAGACCCGTTTTGACTGGGACGCCACCTCCCAGCAGATCAAGGACAACTTTGACGCCATGGAGGGCAAGTCCGTCAAGGTGGCGGGCCGCCTGATGAGTAAGCGCGGCATGGGCAAGGTCAGCTTCTGCGACCTCCAAGACCGGGATGGCCGCATCCAGCTCTACGCCCGCCAGGACGAGATGGACGAGGCCGTTTACAAGGCTTTCAAGAAATATGACATCGGCGACATCGTGGGTGTGGACGGCGAGGTCTTCCGCACCCAGCGGGGTGAGATGAGTGTCCGGGCCAAGAACATCACTCTGCTTTCCAAGTCCCTACTGCCCCTGCCGGAGAAGTTCCATGGCCTTCAGGACAAGGAACTGCGGTTCCGTCAGCGGTACGTGGACCTGATGGTGAACCCCGAGGTGAAGAAGAACTTTGTCATCCGCTCCCAGTGCATCAAGTTCATGCGGGAGTACCTGGATAACATGGGCTATATCGAGGTGGAGACTCCGGTGCTGAACACCATCGCCGGCGGCGCCGCCGCCCGGCCCTTCATCACCCACCAC
>JALFVN010000040.1 GCA_022787565.1 Clostridiales bacterium
TCGTTCAGAGAGTCGGACGCCTTTTTCACAGGGCTCTTGGGACGGTAGCCGCGATCCTGCGGGTCGATGTTGCCGTAGTACAGCTCCTCGATGATATTTCCCCTCATTGCCCGTCACTCCATTTCTGCAGCTCCCAGAGCCGGTCAATGTGGCGGCGGGACTTGCGGGTGGTTGTGTTGTGCTCCTCCGAGGAGAGCCAGTCGATCAGATAGCACTTCGGGATCATGTACTTGTTCTGCAACGCCAGGGCGCGGAGCTTTCCGAATCGAATCCACTCGCAGACCGTGTGGCGGTTGTAGCCGGTAAACTCCACGATGGCGGACACGTCGATCACGTCCGGATAGTCGGCCAGCTTGCTTTCATAGTAGCGCCGCGTCTTCTGCGGATCGTTGGGAAGGGGCGGCTGAATGCGGATCTTGTAGGGCTTCACGTTCTCGTTTCCGTATTTGTACCAGCTGGTTGGCACGATGTACCGGCTGGGGTTGACCTCCCGGTTGATCATAAAGTCGATGACGTCTTTTTTCTTGATGGCGTAGCAGCGGGTTTTCTTCCCGGTGCAGACATGGGGGATCAGATTGAACTGCAGCAGATAGTGCGCCGTCCGCTTGCTGATATGGCAGACCTTGCGCAGCTGCTCCTTATTCATGATCTCCGGATATTGTTCGAGTTCCTTTGCATCGTATGTCATGACGAAGCTCCTTTCTGTTTTTTTCGGTCCGAAAGGGTGCTTCATTGACGCTGCTGGGGTCTCTGTTTTCTTGCCTAACTTCTTGCAAACGCGCAAGAACTGAGGCTTTTTACGCAAGAACGCGGTTCTATTTGAACTCTGGGCTGGTTCAAAACGCCTCTGGCAGATACAGGTCGGAATGTCCGCAACTCCTTGCGGCGCCTGGGTTTTCGGCATTTGACGAGGCTGCCCGTAACGACCTGCTCCAACCGCGTATCTGCCAATGATAGACAACACTCGAAATCGTTTTGTCGGTGATGAGCCGGCACGTGGGTTCGAATCCCACGCCCTCCGCCACAATTTGTCCGAAAACTCGTTTTGTATGCGAGTTTTCGGACTATTTTGGCTCTATGTCAATAGTTGGGGTAGCATCATATGAGGGCGTTATTTCGCATCAGATTATATGCCCGTATAAACCAAGCAGCCGGGGCGACCCGGATTATTCTTATGAGAGGTCGATACTATGCCCAATGTGATTGAAATAAGCGATTTTGCCGCGCCGGAGCTGGATGTATACGCAAGGCTCACGGAAAACCAGCTTCTGAACCGGCAGGAGCCGGAAAACGCGCTGTTTATCGCGGAGAGCCCCAACGTGATCCTCCGGGCCCTGGATGGGGGTTGCGTGCCGGTGTCCATGCTTCTGGAACGGAAGCATATCGCCGGCCAGGCGGCGGAGGTGATCGCCCGCTGCGGGGATATCCCGATCTACACCGCAGAACTGAGCATTCTCACCCAGCTCACCGGCTTTCCCCTGACACGGGGCGTGCTCTGCGCCATGCGCCGCCCGAAGCTGCCAGAGGCGGAAGAAATCTGTACAGGCGCAAGGCGCATAGCTGTCCTGGAGAACATTATGAACCCCACCAATCTGGGGGCCATCTTCCGTTCCGCCGCGGCGCTGGGCATGGACGCGGTGCTGCTCACCCCTGCCTGCTGCGACGGTCTGTACCGCCGGGCGGTAAGAGTCAGCATGGGCACGGTGTTCCAGGTACCCTGGACCTATCTGGACTGCGCCTGGCCGGTTGAGGGGCAGGAGCTGCTGCACAGCCTGGGCTTCAAGACTGCCGCCATGGCGCTGACGGACAATTCCGTAAGCATCGAAGACCCACGGCTTATGGCGGAGGAAAAGCTGGCTATTGTTCTGGGCACCGAGGGGGATGGCCTTGCGGAGGAGACCATCGCAAGCTGTGACTACACGGTGCGCATCCCCATGTCCCACGGGGTAGACTCGCTGAACGTGGCCGCCGCCAGCGCTGTGGCCTTCTGGCAGCTGAGGGTGAGATAAACAAGTCATCCTGAGCGAATTGCAGGCCGTTGTGAAACAGGCCCGGAAACGGCAACTGCGGCAAGATATGAGAGAAGGATCCCGTAATGAGAGCGCAGATGTTCTCATTACGGGATCCTTCGTCGCTTTGCTCCTCAGGATGACACTTGTTACCAGCAGGCCAGAACGTCGCTGTAGAAGCTGTCCAGCGCCTCCCTGGTGGGGAAGGTGGCCACATATATGCGGTTGCCCATAGCGCCGGCCAGAGCGTCGGGCATCCGGTCAACCATCTTCATGCAGGAACCGTACTTTGCCATGATGTCCTCGTGACTCATTTTAAAATTCTTGCCGTCCCGCAGTCCGGCAAAAGCGCAGAACTGATGTCCGCCCACAGGCGTCAGGGTGGAGTCATAGGCGATCATATCGGCCCAGATCTTATACACGTTGGTGCTGTGGGCAAAGTTGATCATGTCGGGGGTGAAGCCGCCGCAGGGGCGCATGTTCACTTCCAGGGCCATGATCTGGCCCTTTTTGCCCAGTCCCTCCTGGTCCTGGGTCAGGCGGAAAAACTCAAAGTGGATAAAGCGGCTCTTCACGCCGAAACTCTTCACCGCCGCCCGGCCTGCGGCACGGGTATCCTCCGGCAGGTCCTTGAGAATGTAATAAATGGAGTTGTCGTTGTCGTTGACGATATCCATAATGGACATGGGGGTAATGTTGCCGGTTTCGAAAATGGGCTCGCCGTGGGAGTCGATGATGGCGTCATAGGAGTTGACCTCCGCGTGGACAAACTCCTCCATGATGTAAGGCACGCCCTCGGGACGGGTGGCCATGAAGTGCTGAAGCTCCTCGTCGTTCTTCAGCTTGTAGGTGTGGGCAGCGCCCACGCCGTTGTCCGGCTTTACGACCACGGGATAGCCAACCCTGGCAATAAAGTCCCGGCAGCCCTCGATATCCTCCACCAGATGGTAGCGGGCCACGGTAATTCCAGCCTTCTCGTAGTATTCCTTCATGCCGGATTTGTACTTGATGCGGTGCAGATCGCCCACCTGAAAACCGCTGGTGATGTTGAAGTCGGTGCGGAGCTTTGCGTCCTGCTCCAGCCAGTATTCGTTATTGGACTCCAGCCAGTCGATGCGGCCATACTTGAAGGTCAGGAAGGCCACGGCCCGGTATACCTCGTCGTAGTTTTCCAGACTGCCCACCTTGTAATACTCGGTCAGGCTGTTTTTCAGCTCCGCTCTCAGCTCGTCGTAGGGCTGGTCGCCGATGCCCAGCACGTTCAGACCGTTGTTTTTCAGCTCACGGCAGAACTGCCAGTAGTTGGTGGGAAAATTGGGGGAAATGAAGATGATGTTTTTCATGGTTGTTTTCTCTCTTCTCTCTGTATCAGATTCATCCAAGCAGCTTGGGGAGGAAGTATTCTACCTGCTTATACCACCAGGGCCAATCGTGGGCACAGTCGTAGCCCCAGACGTCCACCCAGGTGTTGATGCCCTTGTTTTTCAGAATATCCCGCAGGGCAAAGGTGGTCTCCGGCCGCTCCCAGGGCCCCTGGCCCACACAGATGATGCCCTTGTTGCGGTTATACCGGGCAACATAGGGGTGATCTGCGGGCATGTTGCTCAGATAATGGACGGGGGAGTTCTGGTATACCAGCTCGTCCATGTAGCCGTCGAAGCCATAGTCGGCGGTGTAGATGCCGCTGAGGGCCAGCAGCCCGTCAAACTGGTCGGGGAAGCGGAAGAAAAGATTTGCTGCGTGGGTGGCGCCCAGACTGCAGCCGAAGGCGATGATGCCGGGATATCCTACCCAGCCGTTGCAGCGGTTGGCCATGTCCCGGATAAAGGGGGCCATCTCGTCGGTGATGTATTTGATCCATTGCTCATGGCGGCGGATGCGCCAATAGGGGTTGCCGGATTTGGCCGACCAGGTCTCCTGATCAATGGTATCAATGGCAAAGACCATGGCCTTTCCCTCCTCGATCCAGGGGGCCCAGTGATAGCTCATATGGTAGTTCTCAAAGTCGAAAAAACGGCCGTCCTGGCAGGGGATAAAGAGCACGGGACGGCCTGCGTGACCGTAGACCTTGCACTCCATATCTCTGCCCAGGGCCTGGCTGTATTCCTTAAAGTACTGCATTTTCATCGCTTTCTTACTCCAATCCGTAAAACAGTGTGTCCATAAAGAAGGGGATCTGCCGCTCCCAGCTGGCTTCGCAGTGGTCGCCGCCGGGGACAATGCGGCAGTTGAGCAGCACGCCGCGCTCCATCAGAATGGAGGCCACACGGCTGAAGCGGCGGAGCATATCCGGGTGATTGTTCAGCTCGTTTTCGCCGTAGTCCATATACACTACGGTGCCGGGGGCGATCTCCGCCTCCCGGAACATATGGTCAAGCCGTCCGCCTGCAACCCAGACAGAGGGGGAAAGTGCCGCTGCTCTTGAGAATACATGGTTGTATTTTGTCACTGCGTAAAGGCTCATCAGTCCGCCCATGGAGCTTCCGGCAATGAAGCTGTGCTCCCGGTCCGGCAGCGTGGGGTAATTTTCGTCGATCATGGGTTTGAAGGTGTTTATCATCCACTCCATGGTCTGCCGCCCCCGGCCCTTGATGCGGCCGAAGCCCTCCTCGCTGAAGGTGAAGGGCGAATACTCGCTGAGGCGGCCATTGTTGGGGTCGTGGGTGCACTCCACCGCGGCGATAATCAGCGGCAGCTCACTGTCCTCCGCGTATTCCTGCATCCCCCAGCTTTTGCCGTAGGTGGCGTCCTCATCAAAGAAAACATTGTGCCCGTCGAACATGTACAGCACGGGAAAGCGCAGCTCCGGGTCATCCTCCGCGCAGTCCGGCAGGTAAACATATGCGTTTCTGGGCTCATCCCCGGACAGCTCAGGGATCGTGATGCTCCATTTGTCGATCATTGTCAGTTTCTCTTTTCCAAGATAGTTTTAATCAGTTTAGCACAGCAAAGTGAAAAATGCAATTCATGTTATCATAATTTAACGGCATCCGGCGCCCTTGTTTTTTGGAAAAAATGAACATAAGGAGAAAAGTCTTTGGAAAAAGGGGCGGGAAATGGTATAATGCTTCCTGTTACGGGACAGGAGGAAAACCATGGACAGAGAGCCTGTACCTGCCGCCGGAGCATCTGCGGGGAATTTTCAGCCTGTCAGGCATTGTGATGCCGCCGGTTCTGCTGCACGGCAGAGTCGTGGGCAAATGGAAGCGCAGCGGGAAGAAGCTGACCGTCACGGCTTTTGAAGCCCTCTCCACCAGCGACAAGGACATGCTTGCCCAAGGCGCCGAAAAGCTGTGGAGCGGCGTAAAGCTGGAATTTCCGTGAAGAATTTACAGTTTATCCATTTAAGCGCAGAAATACAGATGATATAATAAATTTTACGCGGCGCGAACTGCGCCGCGTTTAACTTTTGATTGGATATGAGAAAATGAAGGAAAACAACGACTTTTTAGGCACAGCGCCCGTAGGCGGGCTGCTGGTGAAGCTGGCCATCCCCACAGTGGCGGCCCAGCTCATCAACATGCTGTACAACATTGTGGACAGAATCTACATCGGGCATATGCCGGAGGACGGGAACCTTGCCCTCACAGGCGTGGGCGTGTGTCTGCCCATTATTCTGATCGTTTCGGCCTTTGCCGCGCTTTTCGGCTCCGGCGGCGCACCCCGGGCCTCCATCTTCATGGGCCAGGGAGACAAGGAAAAGGCGGAAAAGACGCTGGGCGGCTGCTTTACCATGCAGGTCCTGGTGGCCCTGATGCTGACGGCAGTGCTGCTGCTGTGGAACCGGGAACTGCTGCTCACCTTCGGCGCAAGCGAAAATACCATCGACTACGCCGTAAATTATATGAATATCTACGCCATGGGCACCATCTTTGTGCAGCTGACCCTGGGCATGAACGCCTTTATCACGGCCCAGGGCTTTGCCAGAACCGGCATGCTGACGGTGGCCATCGGCGCGGTGTGCAATATTATTCTGGACCCTATTTTCATTTTTGGGCTGGATATGGGCGTCAAGGGCGCGGCGCTGGCCACCATTCTCTCCCAGGGGGTGTCCTGCACCTGGGTGTTGCGCTTCCTTACCGGGAAAAAGACTCTGCTTCGCATCAAAAAGGAGAATTTACGCATCCGGGGCTCCGTGGTGCTGCCCTGCATGGCGCTGGGGCTGGCTCCTTTCATCATGCAGTCCAGCGAGAGCGTGATTTTCGTCTGCTTCAACTCCTCCCTGCTGCGCTACGGCGGGGACATCGCCGTTGGGGCCATGACCATCCTCACCAGCGTGATGCAGTTTGCCATGCTGCCCCTGCAGGGCCTGGGCCAGGGGGCACAGCCCATCATCAGCTATAACTACGGGGCGAAAAACGCGGAGCGGGTGAAAAAGACCTACCGCCTGCTGCTGACCGTGAGCCTCTCCTACGCGGCCTTCCTCTGGGCGCTGATTATGCTCTTTCCCCAGCTTTTCGCCGGTATCTTCACGCCGGACGCGGTGCTGAAAGACTTTGCCGCTAAGGCACTGAGAATCTACTGCGGCGCCATGATCATTTTCGGCATACAGACTGCCTGCCAGATGACCTTCATCTCCCTGGGCAACGCCAAGGCCTCCATCATGGTGGCGGTCATGCGGAAATTTGTGCTGCTGCTGCCGCTGATCTATATTATGCCCCGGCTGATGCAGGACAAGACCCTTGCGGTATACGCGGCGGAGCCGGTAGCAGACGTGATCGCGGTGACCTTTACCGCTGTTCTGTTCTTCTTCCAGTTCAGAAAGGCCATTAAACAAATTGAACAACAAGCTGAAAAGACCTGATGCAGATGCATCAGGTCTTTTCCGGTCTATTGCCGCCTCATCTGCCGCAAAAACAACAGCACGGCGGCCACGAGGGCCACGATCCCGTAGCCCAAAACCCAGAGCAGATGGGTCCAGATGTTGCTGTAATTGCCGGCGAGCACCGCCCGCTCCATCTCCACCGCGTGAACAAAGGGCAGGGCATAGGCAATGGCCTTGAAGGTGCCGCCCACCAGGTCCAGATCAAACCAGACCCCGGAGAGCCAGGCGGTCAGGTTGGTCAGCAGGGCGCCGCAGATGCCGCCTACCTGCTTATCCGTAAGTACGCTGCCGCAGAGAAGACCCAGCGCGATAAAAAAGATCTCCGCCGGGATGAGCAGCAGCAAGGCCCAAAGCACGTTTATCGTCAGCTTCAGCCCCAGACAGGCCGCGGCCAGGTAGCACAGCAGGCACTGTGCTGCCGAGATGGGCAGCACAGGCAGCATATAGCCCAGAATGTAGTCCGAAGGCCGGAGAGGTGTGGTATACAGCCGCTGCAGCAGGGAAGAGGAGCGGTCCTTGGCGATCAGAGCCGCGGAAAACAGGGTCATGAAAGCCAGCCCAAAGACCGTAAGGCCCGGGGTCAGCATATCCAGCTCGAAAAGGCTGACGGGGATATTGGCCTGTATGGCGCTGAGCAGAAACAGCAGCACCAGGGGAAAGCCCAGGCCGAAGCCCAGATTCAGCGGGTCCCGCAGAATTTCCCTGGCTGTGCGCAGAGAATAGGAGAACATACGCATCACCATTCCGCCTCCTTTACCAGCTTGACAAAGGCTTCTTCAAAGCGTTCCGTACCGGCCTGGGCTTTGATCTCTGCCGGGGTGCCCAGAGCGATCAGCCGGCCATTTTTCATGATGCCGGTCCGGTCGGACAGCGCCTCGGCCTCCTCCATGTAGTGGGTGGTGAGCACAATGGTCATGCGGCCCTTAAGACTGCGGATCAGGTCCCACAGCTCACTGCGGGCCAGCACGTCAAGGCCCAGGGTGGGCTCATCCAGAAAGAGAATTTCCGGGTCGGAGATCAGCGCCATGGCGATGCTGAGACGCCGCTGCCAGCCGCCGGAGAGCTTCCCTGCCTTGCGGGATAAAACGCTTTCCAGCCCCAGCTTTTCAGACAGCTCCCCAATTTTTGCGGCGGTCTCCGCCTTGTTCATGCCGTGGATACCCGCCATCAGCGCAAGGTTTTCCCGGACGCTGAGCAGAGGGGCCACCGCTGTCTCCTGGGGAGAGACGGCGATAATGGATTTCACCCCGTCGCTGTCACGGAGAATGCTTTTGCCCTTTAACAGCGCGTCTCCGCTGTCCGGGCGGGTCAGGCAGGAGAGCATTTTGATGGTGGTGGTCTTGCCCGCGCCGTTTACTCCTAAAAGAGAAAACAGCTCTCCGGCGCCGATTTCCAGACTGAGCCGGTCAACGGCGGTAATGTCCCTGTACCGTTTGCTCAGTTTTTTTATTTCGATCGCGGTCATTTTTCTCCCTCCTCTGCCAGAAAGCGAAGCTTCATTCCCTCATAGGCATCTGTCATTATCCGGCTGATCATGTCCTTGTCCCAGTTCAGATAGGAAGTGGCGCACATGGTGGCGATGCCATGGACGCAGACCCACATTTCCAGGTGGAACAGACTGGCCCGCTCCCGGTCAAGGCCGGTGCTGCGCTGAATCATATCGAGGATACCGTCAAAATCCCCGCCGTCGTTTTTCGGTGGCTCAGCGCTGCGGTCGCGCATGAACAGCAGGCGGAAAAGCTGCTTTTCCTCTCTGGCGAAGCGGATGTAAGCCATGCCGCTGGCCTTATAGGGCGGGAACTCGCCGCTTGCCACTTCGGTACGGAGATAGTGCTGATAGACCTGCTCCGCGTAGCACAGGGCGTCGGCCTTCAGCGCCTCCATGGAGGCGTAGTTGGAAAAGATGGGCTGGGTGGAACAGCCGAGGCGGGAGGCCAGCGCTCTGGCGTTTACCGCGTCAAAACCGCTCTGACGGATGATCTCCACGCAGGCGGAGAGAATATCCTCCCTGGTGACTTTCGCTTTGGGCGGCATGGTATACCCTCCTTAAATAACATAAGTTATATAACGATTGTTATTATACACATCTCCCGCAATTTGTCAATAAAAAATCGCCGGACGAGAAGTCCGGCGAATTTTTTGGAGAAGAAGATCAGACCTTGGCCAAAAAGCAATCCTGGCTGCCCACTTCGGCATACAGGATCCCGCCCCGTGGACCCAGGTCGTAAACGGAGATGACCTGTTCCAGCCCGTCGCCAACAGGCGAAAAGTCACTGTAGCGGTCGGGCATACTGCGGAAAAGCTCGTCATTGAACAGACAGCCCTCCTCGTCGCGGTACAGGGCGGCATAGAAGATCCGGGACTCCACAAGATCCTGGAAAAAGTGACTGCCGTAGGAAAGCTCCGGCCGCATACCGTGGGAGCTGTAGGCCACCTCACACATACAGGTATAGCGGGAAATCTCTGCAAAGCTCACCGGCACGCCCAGACTGGGCGTGGTGGTGCCCCAGCGGCCCGGTCCGATCAGCACCGCGCCCTCTTTTGTCAGCAGCGTGTTCAGCTCACCGATCCTGCGGGCCACAGCGTATTTCAGACGCTCCGGCAGCTCCAGATATTCCTCCGCCCGGACAAACACCGCGTAGCGCACGGGGATGCACACATTGCCGCCCATAAAGTTGCCTTTTATGCGGAAGAAAAAGTCCTTTACCTTGGGCATCACCCCGGCCTGTCCCATGCCGTGGGTCTGCAGAGTGCGGCATTGGAGCAGGTTGATCCGGTACTCCCCGGCGCGGTTAAAGCTGCAGGCGTATTCCACGTCCACCGGGTAGTCATAGATTTTTTCCAGCGTTGCCATGATCAGGCCCAGATCATCAGTAAATTTTGTGCGGCGCAGCAGGCGGTTGAAGCTGACGATATCCGGGGCCTGCACGCCGGTCAGCCCCAACTCCCGGTAATGGGCGGCGGCAGCCATGTCCGGCTCCATAAAGAGCAAGGGATCCGCGCCCATCTCCGCCTTGTGCAGACTTTCGATATCCACGGTACGGAAGCGGTTCTCCTTCAGATCGATCAGATCCACCTTGTGCTGGGAGTACTTGTACTCATCGCCATATTCCACCATAGGCGGGGCAAGGGGATCGTCCAGCTTGATAAAACGGGCGTAGTCATCCGCCTCACGGTCCACGGCTCTTGTGCCCATGCCGAAAACCAGCCGCAGCATACCCCTGTTTTCAAGAGAGGCGCCGGTGCCTGCCATATACAGGTTTTTGGAGTGGCCCACGCCGGCTACATGGGGGTAATAATACTGCCCCCGCCTGTCGCCGCTGACGCGCATGACCAGCAGGGCCATCTGTTCGTCCCGGTCAAGCAGATTGCGCTCCGCCCTGTATTTGAAGGCGTCGGCGCTGACGGTGCTGGCGTAAACAGTGCGTACTGCGTTTTCAAATACCCGGTAGCGCTCCTCCAGCGTGCCCTGGTTGGGGCAGAATACACTTTCGTATTTTCCGGCAAAGGCGTTGCCGATGCCGTCTTCCAGCAGAGAGCTGGAGCGTACAATGATAGGCGACTGGCCGAAATATTCCAGCATGGAGAGAAACTGCTCCTTGATGGTGGGCATAAACTCACCCTGAAGCAGCCGGTCACGAAATTCCGGGGCCAGGCGCATGTAGTCCTCCGGCTCGATCATCCGGGTACGCAGGTCCCAGGTGTTGTTCTGTACCGCGTAGGTATAGAATACATCCGCGCCGATAAAATAGGAGTCGTGGGGCTCAATCCGTTCCTGATAAAGCTCCGGCAGGGTGTCACGGATAATGTTGCGGGCCAGGAGCATGCCCACGGCCTTGCCGCCGATACAGCCGGTGCCGATCTCCCGCTTTTTGATGTCCATCAGGTCGCGGACGGAGAAATATTTCCGGCAGAGCTCCAGCCTTGTAGGCTCCGTGCCCAGCAGGCAGCGCATGATGTTCTCCTTCAGCGCCACCCCGTCCGGGTCGGTGGGTTCCCCGGCTCCGGCGCTTACCGAGTCGAACATGCTGTCCCAGCAGTCCCGGCGCTCGCCGGTCTGGGTGAAAATGTCGAAAATGGCGTAATTTTCAATGCTGGAGGTGATCACCCGGCTGCTGTTGCCGCTGATTCTAATGGGGAAGAACATGCTGTCCGTACTGCGCCCCTCGGCCTTCAGCGGGTGGATATAGATGCTGCTCTCCAGCGTTCTGACATTCATCAGCACGGAGGTGGCCCGGCGGATGCGGGAGATGGTCTCGTAGATGTGCCGCTCGTATTTGATGGGCACATAGGCAATGGCGTTTTGTTTTTGCAGGAAGGGACTGGTCAGGCAGAAAAAGTTGCAGATCATCAGGTCGGAGAACCAGTACCGCTGCAGCTCGGAGAGGCAGTCGAAAATGTAAAAGCTGTTGGGTTCCTCCCGACTGATGATGCGGTGTACCTGGACGGCAAAGGTCTCAAAGCCAACGGCCGGGTCCAGTATATACTTTTTCACATTGGCGCCCCGGCCCTGCAGGGCGGCAGCGTCGATGACCTCCTCGTGGTCGCCGAAGCGCAGGTATACGATGCGCTGCCCGCTGCGGGCCACCGTGGAGACAAAACGGGTCGCCACATAGACATAGTCACCGATGTCCTCGATCTGCCAGGTCACGGTATCTCCGGCACGGAGGAAGTCGAGGGACCGGTCAAGGGCTTCAATTCCGGTACTGACTTGCGGGGTATTGCTCATTTTTTGTGCACCTCCCAGGTCTTTTTTCCATTATAATATACGAAAACACTACTTTTCAATATAAAATTGGTCGAATTGCTGTGGTAAAGTAAGAGAAGAGGCGGCCTCACCCGCATATCACAAGGTGAGACTGCCTCTTTTCTTTTTATTCAAGCTCAAAGGCGCCGGTATAGAGCTGGTAATAGGTGCCTTTTTCCGCAAGCAGCTTTTCATGGCTGCCCCGCTCAATGATGCGGCCGTGGTCCAGCACCATAATCACGTCAGAGTTCATTACGGTGGAGAGCCGGTGGGCGATGACGAACACCGTCCTGCCCTCCATCAGCTTATCCATACCCCGCTGCACGATGGCCTCGGTACGGGTATCGATGGAGGAAGTGGCTTCGTCCAGGATCATCACCGGAGGGTCTGCCACGGCAGCTCTGGCAATGGCAATGAGCTGGCGCTGGCCCTGGGAGAGGTTTGCACCATTGTTGGACAGCATGGTGTTGTAGCCTTCCGGCAGACGGCTGATAAAGTCGTCTGCGCCGGAGAGCCTTGCCGCCTCCCGGCAGTCCTCGTCGCTGGCGTCCAGCCGGCCGTAGCGGATATTTTCCATAACGGTGCCGGTGAACAGGTTGGTGTCCTGCAAAACGATGCCCAGAGAGCGGCGCAGGTCAGATTTTCTGATCTTGTTGATGTTGATGCCGTCGTAACGGATCTTGCCGTCGGCAATGTCGTAAAAGCGGTTAATGAGATTGGTGATGGTAGTCTTGCCCGCGCCCGTAGCGCCTACAAAGGCCACCTTCTGTCCTGGCTCCGCGTAGACGGAGACATCGTGGAGCACTTCCTCGCCCTCCACATAGGAGAAGTCCACGTCAAACAGCCGGACATCACCCCGCAGCGGGGTATAGCTCAGGCTGCCGTCGCTGTGGGGATGCCGCCAGGCCCAGTGCCCGGTGTGCTTCTCAGTCTCCCTCAGACTGCCGTCAGGGCCTTCCTCCACGTTGACCAGGGTGACGTAGCCCTCGTCGTCCTCCGGCTTTTCATCCATCAGGCTGAAGACCCGGGCCGCGCCCGCGCCGGCCATGACAATGGAGTTGATCTGCTGGGAGAGCTGGTTGACATTGCCGGTGAACTGCTTTGCCATGTTCAGGAAGGGGACAAGAATGCTGATGCTGAAGGCTTTACCGGAAAAGCTCAGATTAGGCAGCCCGGACAGAAGGAAAACGCCGCCGGCCAGCGCCAGGGTAACATACAGAATGTTTCCGATATTGCCGATGATGGGGCCCAGCACATTGGCGTAAGCATGGGCGCGGAAGCTGTTTTCAAACAGCTCGCCGTTTATCCGGTCGAAATCCTCAATGCTCTGCGCTTCATGGCAGAACACCTTAATGACCTTCTGACCGTTCATCATCTCCTGAACGTAACCCTCTGTGGCCGCCACGGACTTCTGCTGCCGCATAAAATATTTGGCGGAGCCGCCTCCCACCTTCCGGGAGGCAAAGATCATCGCAGCTACGCCCAGAAGCAGGATCAATGTCATCCATATGCTGAAATAGAGCATGATGCTGAACACGCAAAGCACAATGGCTCCGGCCTGAATGATGGAGGGCAGGGACTGGGACACCAGTTGACGAAGGGTGTCAATGTCGTTGGTGTAATAGCTCATGATATCGCCGTGCTTATGGGTATCAAAGTAGCGGATGGGCAGGTCCTGCATTCCGTCAAACATCTCCTGACGGAGTTTGTTCAGAAAGCCCTGGGTCATGTAGGCCATCAGCTGGGAGTATGCCACCATGGAGATGATGGACAGGGCATACAGAACAATCAGCAGGGTGATGTAGGGGAGGATCTCCGCTTTGGCGGCCATCCAGTCACCGCCCCGGTACCATTTTTCCACAACGGCAAGAATGTTCTGAATGAACAGCGAGGGGATAGATGAGACGATGGAGGAGAAAAGAATGCACAGCATGGTCAGCGGGGCCAGCACAGGATAATAGCCGAACAGTTTCTTTATTACCCGCACAAGGGGATTTTTCCCTTTTTCGTAAGTCATGGGGGGACGTTTATTCATGCTGCTCACCTCCTCTGGTCTGCTGCTCATATACCTCTCTGTAAATGCTGTTGGAGGCCAGCAGCTCCTCGTGCTTGCCTACGGCGGAGATGCGCCCGTTATCCAGCACCACGATCATGTCTGCGTCCTGCACGGAGGAAATACGCTGGGCGATAATGATTTTGGTGGTCTCCGGAATATAGGTCCGGAAGCCCTCCCGGATCAGCGCGTCAGTCTTGGTGTCCACGGCGCTGGTGGAGTCGTCCAGAATAAGGATTTTCGGCTTTTTCAGCAGAGCCCTTGCGATGCACAGGCGCTGCTTCTGCCCGCCGGACACGTTGGTTCCGCCCTGTTCGATCCGGGAATCGTAACCCTCGGGGAAAGAGCGGACAAACTCATCCGCCTGGGCCAGTCTGCAGGCCTGAACGATTTCCTCGTCGGTGGCGTTTTCGTTGCCCCAGCGGAGGTTCTCCTTTATGGTTCCGGAAAACAGCAGGTTTTTCTGGAGCACTACGGATACCGCGCTTCTCAAGGTATCCAGATCATAGTCCCGCACATCAACGCCGCCCACCTTCACCGAGCCTTCGGTCACATCGTAAAGTCTGGGGATAAGCTGGACCAGAGTGGATTTGCTGGAGCCGGTGCCGCCCAGAATGCCCACAGTCATACCGGAGTCAATATGCAGGTCAATGTCTGCAAGGGCATTTTTCTTCGCCTCTTTGGAATATTTGAAGGAGACGCCCTGAAAATCAACGGAGCCATCCTTTACCTGGGTTACGGGGGCCTCCGGATTGGAGAGAGCCGGCTCTTCGCAGAGCACTTCATAGATCCTCTTCATGGACTCGGCGGACATGGTGAGCATCACATAGATCATGGAGATCATCATCAGGGACATAAGGATCATAAAGCCGTAGGTCAGCATGGCGGCAATCTGTCCTACATCGATGATCTGACCGCCGCTGGTGACGATCAGCCTGGCGCCCACAAACAGCACAAAGACCATGTTGAAGTACAGGCAAAGCTGCATCAGCGGAGAGTTCAGCGCAACGATTCGCTCGGCTCTGGTAAAATCCCTGCAGATATTATCCGACGCTTTACCGAACTTGACCTTCTCATACTCCTCACGGGAGAAGCCCTTGACTACCCGCATGGCCCGGACATTTTCTTCGATGGACTCGTTCATTTTATCGTATTTTCTGAATACGGCGCGGAAAGCGGGCATGGCCTTGCGCCCGATCAGGATCAGTCCGAAGAGAAGCACCGGCACGATGAAAAGGAAGGTGGCTGCCAGAGGGCCGCCCAGAACAAAGCCCATGATCATGGCGAACAGGAACATCAGCGGCGCTCTTATGGCAATGCGGATCACCATCATGAAGGACATCTGTACGTTCACCACATCCGTGGTCATCCGCGTCACCAGAGAGGCGGAGGAAAAACGGTCGATATTCTCAAAAGAGAAGGCCTGCACCCGACTGAAAATATCATGCCGCAGGTTTTTGGAAAAGCCGGCGGAAGCTTTTGCGGCAAAATAGCCTGCCGCGCCCCCGCAGCCCAGGGACAACATGGCCATAAGCACCAACAGGATACCTGTCTGCACCACTTCCGACATGGGGACAGCGGCCTTTATGGCATTGACCAGATCGGCGGTGAAGAAGGGGATCAGCACTTCCAGAAATGCCTCGCCGCTGATAAAAATAAGCGTGAGGATGGTGGGAAGCCTGTATTCCCTGATACATGAAGCAAGTTTCTTAATCATCTTGTTGATTTCCTTTCCCGCAGCAGCCGGCGTTTTTCAACATCAGGTCTGCCATGGCAATCAGAGAAGCTTTCTGCTCTCCGCTCAGACCGCTGCACAAATTGTCAAACACCTGCCGGTCCACTTCTGCCATCTCCTGCCTGAGCTGCTTAGACTTTTCCGTGGAACAGATACATTTATACCGCCGGTCCTTTGCTCCCGGGCGGCAGACAACAAAGCCCTGCTTTTCCAGCCGCTTGATGATTGCTGTCATTGTCGGGTGCGTCACATGGGTAGCCAGCTCAAGATCCTTCTGGTAGACCTCCTCCTGCCCGGAGCGCTCCAGCCGGTCAAGCTGCCCCAATACGCCGAACTGTACCCCTGTCAGCTCTTTTTCCTTCAGCAGTTCGTCAAGCTGTTTTTTGAACGAACGGTGCAAAAGGGAAAAACGCAGGCCGATGGGCATTTCTTTTTCCATGAAAACACCTCTATATAAGTCGTGTGCGACATATTTTAACGGGATTCTCTGCCCTTGTCAATATACAATCTGTAAATAATGGCTCCGGCGCTGAAGTTGACAAGCAGGAATTCTTCTGATAACATATCCTCTTAACGAAGTTTTCTTTACAGGAGGCGGGAGAATGATCTCCTTTGGAATGCCCACGCTGATCGAATTAAACACGCTGGAAGAGAGCGCTGCTTTGTGCCGGGAGCTGGGGCTGAAATTTATCGAACTGAACATGAGCTTTCCCCAAAACCAGTTGGAGAAACTGGATGTGGACGAGCTTTTGCGGATCAGGGAGAAGTACGGCATTTTTTATACCGTGCATCTGGACGAGGAGCTGAACCCCTGCAGTCTCAACTCTGCCGTCAGGCAGGCCTATGTGGAAAATGTGCTGGGTGTGGTGGAGCTGGCAAAAAAGCTGGGCATACCCACCCTGAATATGCACATGCTCCGGGGAATCTACTGCACCCTTCCCACAAAGCGGGTGTATATTTATGAGGAGAACGAAGAGGTTTATCTGGACCATCTCCGCCAGTTCAGAGACCGGGTCACCCAGGCTGTGGGGGACAGCGGCATAAAAATCTGCGTGGAGAATACCGACGGCTTTGACCTGCCCTTCCTGGTCCACGGGCTGGATCTGCTGCTGGAAAGCCCGGCCTTTGCCATGACCTATGATATCGGCCATGACTATGCCATAAACTGTGCCGACAAGCCCATCATCATGGAGCGGGCTGACCGTCTGAGACATATGCACATGCACGACGCCCTGGGGACCCAGGTGCATCTGGCCCTGGGCGACGGGGAGATGGATCTGGAGCGCTATCTGCGCCTTGCATCCGAGCACGACTGCCGGGTGGTGCTGGAGACCAAGACCGTGGCCGCTCTGCGGCAGTCCGCCCGCTGGGTGAACAAGTGGCTGAACATGCAGAGCAGTCCCGATGAGCTGTGGGATGTATATGACAAAAACCGCTGCCTTACCGGACGGCTCCACCGCCGGGGGGATATGCTGAGGGGGGAGGACTACCATCTGGTGGTCCATGTCTGGGTACGCCGGGGCGATGGGCGCTTTCTGCTGACCAAACGCGCCCCCAACAAGGGATGGCCCAATATGTGGGAGTGCACCGGCGGTTCCGCCCTGGCCGGGGACGACAGCCTAACCGCTGCGCTGAGAGAATTGCAGGAGGAGACAGGACTGCTCCTCCCGCCGGAGAAGGGCAGGATCGTCCACCGCTTCCGAAAGGATCACTATTTCTGCGACGTGTGGCTTTTTGAATTTGATTTTCAGCCGGAACAGATCAGACTTCTGGAAAACGAGACCTGCGGCGCCATGTGTGCCACCGCCGACGAGATCCTCCAGATGTACCGGGAGGGGCTGCTGGTACCCTATGCTTATATGGAAGACTTCAAGCGCCTGATGCAGGCATAAAAAACGCCCTCTCACAATTTCGTGAGAGGGCGTTTTTTAGGTTAATTACTGGAGCTTTTCCACAAAGTCCACGATCTTCTGGACGGTGATGAGGTTTGCGGCTTCCTCGTCGGAAATGGAGACGCCGAATTCGTCTTCAATGGACATGATGAGCTCGACAACGTCGAGAGAGTCGGCACCCAGGTCATCTACCAGATTGGTGTCCAGGGTGATGGTGTCGGGGCTGACTTCAAACTGCTCGGCCAGAGCCTTTTGTACTTTTTCAAAAATCATTGTTCATTCCTCCGATGTGCAAGGCACATAAAGTATTATTTCGGCTGCCTTATTATGCCCATTCCCGGCTCTGGGGCTTGTTGTTAGGCTGTTCAGGCTTGACATAGGACACAACCACGCGGCGGTTAGGCTCAACTCCGGTGGAGCTTGTGGTCACGCCCTCATAATTCTGCAAAGCAGTGTGGATCACATGGCGCTCATAGGAATTCATGGGCTCCAGAGCCATGCTGCGTTTGTATTTGATGGCCTTTTCCGCCATCTTCTCCGCAAGGCGGGTAAGAGATTCCTCCCGCTTGCTGCGGTAATTCTCCGCGTCTACACTGATGTGCAGGTGCTTCTCACTGCCGCGGTTCACCGCATAATTGGTCAGGTGCTGGATGGCGTCCAGGGTCTCGCCCCGACGGCCGATAATGGCGCCCATGCCGTTTCCGCTGAGATTGACATTAATGCCCCCGTTTTCGCGGGTGCTGATCTCGATCTGTGCTTTCACGCCCATGCGCTCCAGCAGACCGGAGAGAAACTGACGGACAGCCGCAAAATCGGGATTTTCCTCCTCTGCGGCAGCGGCCCGGACGGGCTCTGCGGCGGGTCTGGCGACGGGAGTCTTCTCCTCAACCGGATCCGGCACCTCATAGCTTACGCGGATAACTGCGGGGGATGCGCCGATGCCCAGAAAACCGGACTTTGCACGCTCAACGATTTCAACAGATACATCGTCACGATCCATGCCAAGCTCCGCCAGAGCGGCGGCGATGGCCTCATCCTCTGTGCGAGCGGTCTTTTCCAAAGTTTTGATCATATCGAATACTCCTGTTTATTTTTCCTCATCGGAGGGAGCAATGTCCCCGGACAAAGGGGCGGCCGTCTCTTCCACCGGAGTGACGACGGTCTCTTCAACGCTCTCATCAATGGGGTCCGCGCCCTCAGACGCGGCAGCGGCGGCAAGGGTTGCTTCCTGCGCGCTTTCGGGATTGGTGAAGCGGTCGGCAACATAGGCGCGGCCGCGGGCATAGCGGCGGTTGCCCACCTGGGAGGCAGGCTTCTCCTCCTCCTTGATGCCCAGGCGCTCGCGGCGGGCGGCGCGCTCGGCCTTGTCCAGGGCGGCTTTCCGCTCGTCCTGCTTCTGCTTCTCGTTGGCCTGGATCTTTTTCTTGCTGGTGTTGGCATTCTTTTCGGTCTTGCCCTCGGCGCGGAGACGCTCGGTCTCCAGACGCTTTTCCTCCAGCTCCTTTTCCCGGGCGCTGCGCATGGCCTGGCGCTCGGCATCCTCTTTGTCCAGCTTGCGCTTGTACACCTTGGTGAGGGCAAAGTCGCGGACCATGCCGAAAACGCTGTTGGCAATCCAGTAGATACCCATGGCGGCGGGCATGACAAAGCAGATCCAGATGGACATCAGGGGCATCATCAGGTTCATGGTCTTCATGGAGGCCTGGGTCTGGGCGTCCTGCTGGGGGTTTGACATATTGCTGATCTTCATGGACAGCCAGGACAGCGCGGCGGAGATGAAGGGGATCAGGAACAGACCCAAGGCAGGCAGCCAGACGGAGACGTCGCTCCAGTCGGTGCTGACAAAGAAATTCCACCGGGGCTGGGCGCCCAGGTTCAGGCCCAGGAAGCCGAAGTCCACATTCAAAAGCCCGTCGATCTTACCGGCCAGGTCTGCGGTGACTGCGTCCCAGTGCTCATGCGCCAGGTTGGCCAGCTTGATCTCCACATAGGCGTCTGCCTTTGCGGGGACAGTATAGAGGCCGTTTGCCACAAAGTATTCCTGAAGGGTGGTCACAACGTCCTGCGCGGCAAACATCATGCGGGTGATGGGCTGGCGGATAACGCTGTACAGGGCGATCAGAATGGGGAAGGGGATAAGAGACCACAGACAGCCGGACATGGGGTTGACGCCTTCCTCCCGGTAGAGGTTCTGCATCTCCTGGTTCAGCTTCTGGGGGTTGCCCTCGTGCCGCTTCTGCAGCTCCTGGATCCGGGGCTGGAGACGGGTAGAGCGCATCATGCTCTTTTTGCTCTTGGCCATGAAGGGGGTAAGGACCAGGTTCACCGCAAGAGCGAAAAGGATCACGGCGATGCCATAGTTTCCGGTAAGCTCATAGAGCTTGACCATCAGCCAGGCAAAGGGTTTAGTGATTGTTGCCCACATAGGTTACTCCTCGATATTCTTTTTTGATGGGGCGACCGCCGGCCTTATGGCACGGGGTCATAGATGTCATAGTCCTTCCTGTGGAAGGGATGACAGCGGGATATGCGCTTCAAGGCAAGCCAGCCGCCTTTCAGGGGGCCGTATTTTTGAATGGCTTCAAGCGCATATTGGGAGCAGGTCGGAATAAAACGGCAGCAGGCGGGACGGCTGGGGGAGATATTCCGCTGGTAAAAGCGGATGGCGGCCAGCATAAGCTTTTTCATGGCCGGTCCTCCCGCAAAAGTCCCAGCGTGCCGCAGGCCTCCAGAAAGGCGGCGTCCATCTTGGCATACCGGGCGTTCACACAGCGGGACCTGGCCACCACAACGATGTCAAAGCCTGTTTTCATGGCCGGGGAATTGAGCCGGCAGATCTCTCTTAAACGGCGGCGGACACGGTTGCGCACTACGGCATGTCCCAGTTTTGTGGACACCGTATAGCCCAGGCGGTTCACACCCAGACTGTTGCGCCGGCAGTAAAGCACCATGTAAGGATTCACTGCGCTTTTGCCCTTGGCATACAGGCGCCTGAAATCGCTGTTTTTTTTCAATGTGCACCGGGTATCCAGGACAAAATCACCTCCGGCCGGATGCGGTCCGAAATATCTGCAAACACCTAAAGGGCGGATCGCTCCGCCCTAAAATTATTCACGATTTGACCTGCTTCACGAGTGTGGTTCAGGCGCTGAGCTGGGCTCTGCCTTTTGCTCTGCGGCGGGCAAGGACTTTGCGGCCGTTGGCGGTCTTCATTCTCTTGCGGAAGCCGTGCTCCTTTTTGCGCTGGCGCTTCTTGGGCTGGTAGGTACGGAACATTTTCTGCACTCCTTTCAGGTGTAATACTCAACATCGGGCAAGCCCGAAGTAGTTGACAAAACAAACACTCGGCGACGAGGGGTCGCCGAGTGGACATTATAAACTATTTTGCCTCTGTCTGTCAATAAAAAAATACGGAATCCTTATTTTTTGCAGCCAAATCCTCTCCCCGGATATATTTGCCCAGGGGCTTCCAGAGCAGCGCGCCCACCGCAAGGCAGAGAATCATGTCGATGAGCATGTAGCTGCCGTTATACAGCGCGGAGTAGAACCAGGGGGTGGTCATGGTCATGCCGAAAAAGCTCTCCGGCATATATTCGGCCCAGATGGTGGCACCAACCACATAGGCCACCAGGAAGCGGGCAACGCAGCCCACCACCGTGCCGGTGAAGAAGCCGTATTTCTGCTTGTGGAAAAGACCGGCCAGACCCAGAACGGAGAAAGCCAGAATATAGTCGCCGATCATGGACTGCCAGCCCCAGGCGTAGGCGCCGTCCAGCAGCAGCTGCAGCAGACTGTAGGTGATGCTGGCCAGCATACCGGGACCGAAGCCCCAGCGGGCACAGAAGAGGAAGATGGGCAGCATGCCCACGGTGATGGAGCCGCCCTGGGGCAGCTCAAAAAACTTCAGGTAGCTGATGACCTGGGCAAGGGCCACGAAAATAGCGCCTTCGCACAGGGCGCGGAGTTTAAGATGGGTGTTGGTTTTCATTTTTCTGCCTCCAAAAATAGTTTTCCGGAAGGAGATATGAAAAAGCCGCAGGTTCTTTACGGAAAAAGAACCTGCGGAAAATTGCATATCGACCTTTCCTACGCCGGCATTATCCGGATCAGGTTCCAGGGTCCTGAGTATCCATTAACTCAGTCTCAGCCGGGAAAACCCAGCACCCCTTTGCTTGATTGTAAAATAATTTTATAACGCAAATCAAGCTTTGTCAAGGGTATCACAGAGCTTTTGCCTTTTCCTTGATGAAATCCCGGAGCCAGTCCCCGGCCTCCTCGTTTTTCAGGGCAAAGTCGATGATGGCCTCCAGATAGCCCTTCAGGTTGCCGGTGTCGTAACGGCGGCCCTCAAAGTCTACGGCGCACATGGGCTCCATGCGGCACAGCTCTTTCATACCGTCGGTGAGCTGGATCTCGTTATTGCGGCCGGGGGCGGTGTGCTCAAGAATATCAAAGATGGCGGGCGTCAGGACATAGCGGCCCAGAATGGCGTAGTTGGAGAATTTCTCCTCCAGCGTGGGCTTTTCGTTCATGTCGCCGATGCGGAAAACTCTCTCGCTCAGCTGTTCTTCCAGCTTGACGGAGGAGTATTTCACAATCAGCTCATCCGGCACTTCCCGCACGGCGATGGCGCTGCAGCTGTGTTCCTCGGCAGCTTCCACTAACTGCTTGAGAACAGGCTTCTCGCTGAGCATGATGTCATCTCCCAGAAGGATGGCAAAGGGCTCGTTGCCTACAAAGGTCTTTGCCCGCCAGATGGCATGGCCCAGACCCTTGGTCTCCTTCTGGCGCAGGAAGAATACATCGGCCATATCCGCCACGGCGCGGACCGTGTCAGCTTCATCCTTTTTGCCGTCCCGGATGAGACGGTCCTCCAGATCGGGGGCGTAATCGAAGTAATCCTCAATAGGAGATTTGCCGCGATTGGTGATGATAAGGATCTCTTCAATTCCGGCAGAGACGGCTTCCTCCACAATGTACTGGATCACCGGCTTGTCCACCAGCGGAAGCATTTCCTTGGGGATGCTCTTGGTATTGGGCAGAAGTCTTGTGCCAAGACCGGCGGCGGGGATGATGGCTTTCCTGACTTTCATCTGAAGCTCCTTTCTGGTCTACGGATTGACTTTTTTTACAAACTCCTTAAAAAATTTCTTTCGGGGGAGATAGCGCATGAGGGGAAGACCCAGAACGTAGAGCACGATGGCCTCGCCCAGGCCAACATAGGCGGCGTTCATCGCAAATACGCCCGGGTGCCTGAACAGATTCAGCCCTTCATAGGCGGCGGTGATCACTGCGCCCACAATGAGGGCGTTGAACACAACAGGCATCAGGCAGGCAAGGGCGCTGTTGGCCAGACTGCGTTTCCGCCTGCCGATGGCGGCGGTAAGCAGAGCGGCGGCCAGCGTGGCCAGCGAACCGAAAACAATGTCGAAAAGATTACCCGTCAGCAGATTTGCCGCGGCGCAGCCGATAAACAGTCCCCACGCCGTACACGGCATAAAATAGGGCAGGATGCAGAGAACTTCGGAAACGCGGAGCTGGATCGCCCCGTAGCTGATGGGAGCCAGCGCCATGGTCAGCACCGCGTAGGCGGCGCCCACGATGGCGGCGGCGGCAAGAGAGTGTGCGCGCAGGGATTTGTTATTCATTTTTTGGAAACCTCCATTTTTTATTTATCGCAGGGTGTGGAAACCTGCGGTATCGCGATTTGTGGATCTGTGCCCATTCTGGCCGCGGTATCTTCCCGCTTGCGCAGGGAGAATTCACAGCCGCAGTACAGCTGTCGGTAGAGCCCATACTGTTCGCTAAGCTCGATGGAGCGGTTTTCGCCGTTGCGCTTTTTGAAATCCGATGGCAGCCAGCTCACACCGGTGGCCCGGGCGATCTCCTCGCCGATGGTGTTGATCAGCACCGCGTCCTTGTGGCGGGACAGGGTGAGGGTGGTGCAGAAATAGTCATAGCCATAGTGCTTGGCCAGCCTTGCCGTCTCCAGAAGGCGCAGACGGAAGCACTCGGCGCAGCGCCTGCCGCCTTCAGGCTCGTTCTCAAGCCCTTTGACGCGGCGGTAATAGTCTTCGCTCTTCCAGGGCTCAGCCAGGATGCTGACTTTGTCCGCAAGGCCCATTTTTTCGATCAGCTCCACCTGCGTCTGAAACCGGCGGTCAAATTCCTCTTTTGGATAGAGGTTGGGGTTATACCAGAGCAGGGTCACATCAAAGTATTGCGTGATGTATTCCAGCACGGAGCTGGAGCAGGGACCGCAGCAGCTGTGCAAAAGCACACGGGGCGTCTTTTGGCCCCGTTTCTGGATAATGCGGTCCAGTTCTTTTTGGTAATTTCTGTTCATAGCTGTATTGTAGCATAAAAAAACGAAAAATGCTACCCCATATTGACTCGCCGGGTAATCTTAAGGTATATTTAAAAATATAACAGAAACGGAGGCGGGCTTATGGACAGCCGTACAAGCAAGCAGAACTATTATCTTGACATCGCGGACTCGGTGCTGGAGCGCTCCACCTGTCTGCGCCGGAAGTATGGGGCGATCATCGTCAGAAACGATGAGATTATCTCCACCGGCTACAATGGCGCCCCCAGGGGCCGCCGCAACTGCTCGGATCTGGGCGTCTGCACCAGGGAGAACCTGAAGATCCCTTCAGGGGAGCGCTATGAGCTTTGCCGCAGCGTTCACGCGGAGGCCAACGCCATCATTTCTGCCTCCCGGCGGGACATGATCGGGGCTACCATCTACCTTGTAGGCCGGGACGCCCGCACCAACGAGCTGCTCCATGACGCCATGTCCTGCTCCATGTGCAAGCGGCAGATCATCAATGCCGGCATCGACCGGGTGGTCATCCGGATGACGGAGACGGAGTATCGCACCATCCCCGTCAGCGACTGGATCGAGAACGACGACTCCATCTTCTTGCTCTAAGTCATCAGGCCGAGGAGGCTGACAGCGGAAAAACTGTCCCGGAGGATCAGCAGAAGCTCCTCTTCGCTCTCCTTTTTCCCCCGCTCTATCCATGCGGCAAGGATCCCCAGCATGACATGGGCCACGGTGGAGGAGAAATAGTCAAACCGGGCCGCGTCCGCAAAGAGCGCGGAGACATGTCCGGCCCTGGCTATGCAGCGGCGCAGGCTGCTGGTAAAAACAGCGGTTTTTCCCGACGAAAGTATGGCTTCCAGTAGCCGGCCGTGGGCATACCAGTAATGAAAGGCAGCAAGGTTCAAGGCGTCAGAGCCGCTGCGCAGAATCTCATCAAAGCCCCTGTCACAGAGCAGGGCAAGCACATCGTCCAGACTGTCAAAATTCCGATAGAAGGTGGAACGGCTGACGGTGGATGCCCGCTGAATATCGCTGATGCTTATTTGCGAAAAGGGCTTTTGCTCCAGACAGGCCAATAGCCCGGTGCAAATCAGTTCAACGGATTTTTCAGCCCGTTTATCCGTCTTGATGTGGTACATAAAAGGCTCCTTTGTTTTACATTTTGCGGGACTATTGTATCATAACAGAAAATCGTGTACAATGTTTTCATCATGAAAAAGGAGATGTCTTTATGAGCAAAAACGTGATCTACTGCTATTCAGGCAGCGGAAACTGCCTGGACATCGCAAAAAACATTGCCAAAAAACTGGGCGACACGGATATCGTGATGATGCGCAGCGCACCTGCCCTCACGGATGTGCGGGAGGCGGAGAGAGTGGGCTTTGTGTTCCCCTGCTACGCGGGCGGGCTTCCCGGCGATGTGGAGGAATATGTACGCAACGTGGCCGTGGGCTGTTCGGCGTACAAGTTTGCCGTGTGCAGCTTCGCCGCTTATCCCGGCGTGGGGCTGAGCGTAATCGACAGCATCGTGGGTCTGGACTACTGGGCGGGAATAAGCCACCAGTGCTCCTGCATCTGGCTCTTTCCCCACAAGCTGATGATGCCGCTTATGGGGCCGGAAAAGGCCCAGAAACGGGCGGAAGAACTGGCGGAAAAGGCGGCAGAGGATATTCTGGCAAAGAATAAGCGGCCCGGACGCCCCAGAGCGCTGCTTTTGAACAAGGCGGAGAGCGCGGTTTGGCCCAGTCTGACCAAACGCAAGGCAAAAAAACTCAGCGTGACGGAAAACTGCATCGGCTGCGGACAGTGCGCAGGACTCTGCCCCAGGGGGAATATCCGTCTGGAGGGCGAAAAGCCCCGGTTCGGCACGGACTGTATTCAGTGCCTGAGCTGCCTGCAATACTGCCCTAAGCAGGCCATCCACATGGGCGGCCCCACCGTGAAGCGGGAGCGCTACCACAATCCCAATGTGAGCGCCGCGGAGCTGACAGAGAAAGTGATCCATATCAAATAAAGAAACGGGCTGCCGCAGATGGGCAGCCCGTTAAAGCCGCAGGAGAAAAGACAGAGAATGAAGCTCAATGAAAAAACAATGCAGAAGACTGCCGTGGTGGTAGGTCTGGCAGTGCTTGCCAACTTGCTCTGGGGCAGCGCCGCGCCGGTGATCAAGATCGGTTACGGTCTGCTCCGGATACAGACGGATCATATTCCCTCCCTGATCCTCTTTGCCGGGGTTCGTTTTACTCTGGCAGGCGTGCTGGCGGTGCTGCTGGGGAGTCTGATGGGCGGAAAGCTGCTGCTGCCAAAGAAAAGCTCTCTTTCCAAAATCGCTGTGCTGGCTATGCTCCAGACGGTCATTCAGTACACCTTCTTTTATATCGGCTGCGCCCATGCCTCGGGGGTCAAGGTCTCCATTGTGGTGGCCACCAATGTTTTCGTCGGCATCCTCATTTCCAGCCTGCTTTTCCGGCAGGAAAAGCTCAGCGGCCGGAAAATGATCGGCTGCCTGATCGGCTTTGCCGGGGTGGTGCTGGTGAATCTCTCCTCCTCCGGCGGGCTGGATCTCCAGATGAGCTTTGCCGGGGAGGGCTGCATTCTGCTGTCCACGGTGGCCTATGCCTTTTCCTATGTCACCATGAAGTCCTATTCCAAAGCCGAGGATCCGGTTATGCTCAGCGGCTATCAGTTCATCCTGGGCGGCCTGATCATGAGCTTCATCGGTCTGGCCTTCGGCGGCCGGCTGGGGACGGTGAACGGGCCCGGACTGCTCCTGCTTGTCTATCTGGCGCTGGTCTCTGCCGTGGCTTACAGCGTGTGGAGCCTGCTGATGAAGTATAACCCGGTGTCCCGGGTCAGCGTGTTTGGCTTTTCCAACCCGGTGTTCGGCGTGCTGCTGTCCGCCCTGCTGCTGGGTGAGCGCAACCAGGCCTTCGGCGCCCAGGGACTTATCGCGCTGGCGCTGGTATGTACCGGCATCCTGGTGGTCAACCGGGGCAAGAAAGAAGATCGGTGAAAAACTACGGACTGTGTTTCAGCCCGTAGTTTTTTTACCGGTGATAGATCCGTTTTACCTCGTCGGTCTCGCTGCCGTCGGCGTTGCGGAGGACCAGCAGGGGTTCAATTTTCATCCCGGGCTTTCCGCCCCGGCGGCCTTCGATCAGCACAAGATTCGGCGCAAGCTCCGCCCGGTGGCACACCAGACGCAGACGCTTGGGCTCAAGGCTGTGGCGGCTCATGCAGCAGAGAACCTCCGACAGCCGCTCCGGCTTGTGTACCAGAGCAAAAGTTCCGCCGGTACGGCAGAGAAAGGCGGCGGCAGTGCAGATGTCTTCCAGCGTACAGCTTATTTCCCCCCGGGCCGCAGCCCGGCCCCCATCCGGGGAGAGGGCGCCGCTGCCCAGCGGAAAATAGGGCGGGTTGGACACTACCAGATCAAAGCTGCCGGAGGGAAAAAGCTGTCTGTGCTGCCGGAGATCCCCGGTGACGATGCGGCTTCTGTCGGCCAGACCGTTGACCGCCATGTTCTCTTCAGCCAGGACGGCCGCCTGGGGCAAAAGCTCAAGGCCGGTCATGTGCAGTCTGGGACTGCGGCTGAGAAGCAGCAGCCCGATAGCCCCGGAGGCACAGCCCAGGTCTATTCCATTAATGGCGGAGGCGATATTCACAAAATCGGCCAGCAGAACACAGTCGGTGCCGAGGCGGAAATGCTCTGCCTGACAAAAAAGCGGCCCGCCGGGCCACAGCTGTTCAAAGGTTCCCATGGTTTCCCCCAAAAAAGCGGATAAAATTGCGATAAAATAGATGAAGGGGCGATAAAATCGCCCCTTCATCTATGTAGTGGATTACTCCTGTACGATTGCTTCGGCAGGGCACTGGGCTGCGCAAGCGCCGCACTCAAGGCACTTCTCAGCGTCGATCTCGTAGTGAAGATCGCCCATGTCGATCGCTTCTGCGGGGCACTGCGCTGCGCAGGAACCGCAGGACAGGCACTCATCGGTAATAACAAAAGCCATAATGTTACCTCCGTATGTTATTTGACCTTCAGGTCATCGTATTGCTAATTGTAACACATCTCCTGCAAAAATCAATTGAAATTTTTTTGAATCCCTATAAATCCCAGGAAATCTGGCGATAATTTTCAAAACCGCTCCGGGCTTTCGCCCTAATCGGCGGCAAAAATGGGCGATAATCGTAAGAAGAACCTGACAAGGGGGTATACCATGAGGAGCAACGAACAATTTACACAACGTGCGGAGCTTGCGATCGAGAAGGCCAGAGAGGCGGCAGGTGAGCTGGGCCACAGCTATGTAGGCACCGAGCATCTGCTGCTGGGGATCCTGGGCGAAAGCGAGGGCCTGGGAGCCAGAATACTGAGGCAGCGGGGCGTGGACGAAAGAAAGCTGAGGGCTGCTGTCTGCAAACGTGCAGGAAAGGGCGTCCCCGGCACACCGGAGCATGGGCTCACCGTCCGTGCCCGGTTGGCAGTGGAAAAGGCTGCTGAGGAGACCGTCCGTCTGCGGCAGGGCTACATCGGCACCGAGCATCTGCTGCTGGGCGTCCTGCGGCAGAGCGAGTGCGGCGGCGTCATGGCCCTGACGGAGCTGGGGCTGGAGATCAATGATATTTACACCGACATTATGGCGGTGTTCGGAAACCCGGGCTACAACGGCAAGGCCCAGACCGGCACTCTCCGCAGTACGGTGCGCCGGACGGATACCAAGGTGCTGGATCAGTACAGCCGGGACCTGACGGAGCTTGCCGCCGAGGGCAAGATCGACCCGGTGGTGGGCCGTGGGGACGAGATACGGCGCACGGTGCAGATCCTCTCCCGGAGAACCAAGAATAACCCGGTGCTGGTGGGGGAGCCGGGCGTGGGAAAGACCGCCGTTGCGGAGGGGCTGGCCATACAGGTTGCTCAGGGAAAGACCACGGCGGAACTTGCCAACAAGCGCATTGTCTCCCTGGATATCCCGGCCATGCTGGCGGGGACCAAGTACCGGGGAGATTTTGAGGAGCGGGTCAAATCGGTACTGCGGGATGTGCGCCGGGCGGGAGATGTGATCCTGTTCATCGACGAGCTGCATACCATCATCGGCGCCGGAAGCGCCGAGGGGGCCATTGACGCAGCGAACATCTTAAAGCCCGCCCTGGGCCGGGGAGAGGTACAGATTATCGGCGCCACTACCCCGGAGGAATACCGCCGGCATATTGAAAAGGACGCGGCGCTGGAGCGCAGGTTTCAGCCGGTCAAGGTGGCGGAGCCTTCCCGGGAGCAGACCATGGACATGCTCCGCAGTCTCCGGGGCGCGCTGGAAAAGCACCACGACGTGAAAATTCTGGATGAAGCCCTGACCGCAGCCTATGAGCTGTCTGTCCGCTATATCAACGACCGCTTTCTGCCGGACAAGGCCATAGACCTGGTGGATGAGGCTGCGGCGGCAGTGCATGTGGAGGCGGGGACCGGGCAGAGCGCCGTCAGGATTGTGGACGCCGGTGCCATCGCCCAGGTGGTGTCGCTGTGGACCAACATCCCGGTCACCGGCCTGGATGAGGACGAGACAGAGCGGCTGAAAAATCTGGAGGCGCTGCTGAAATGCCGCATTGTGGGCCAGGACGAGGCGGTGGCGGCGGTGGCAAAGGCCGTCCGCCGCAGCCGCGTCGGGCTGAAGGACCCGGACCGGCCGGTGGGCAGCTTCCTCTTTCTGGGGCCTACCGGCGTAGGGAAAACTGAGCTTTGCCGGGCGCTGGCCGCCACGGTGTACGGGGACGAGGGCGCCATGATCCGGCTGGACATGTCGGAGTACATGGAAAAGCACAGCGTCAGCCGGCTGATCGGCTCGCCTCCCGGCTATGTGGGCTATGAGGACGGCGGCCAGCTGACAGAGCGGGTGCGGCGCAAGCCTTGGTCTGTGGTGCTCTTTGACGAGATCGAAAAAGCCCATGAGGACGTGTGGGGCATCCTTCTGCAGATCATGGACGACGGGCATCTGACCGACTCCGCCGGACGGAAGGTGGATTTTCGCAATACGGTGATCGTGATGACCTCCAACGTGGGAGCCAAGGCCATTACCGACGGGCGGCAGCCTCTGGGCTTTGCGGGGACGGAGACCGGGAAGGAGACGGACATGCGCCGCCGGGTCATGGAAGAGCTGAGGGAGACCTTCCGTCCGGAGTTTCTCAACCGCATTGACGAGACCATTGTTTTCCACCGGCTCAGTCAGGAGAATGTGGTGGAGATCACCCGGGGGATGCTCCGGCAGGTGAGGGAACGCTTCCGGGAGCTGGGGCTGGAGCTTTCCGTCCCGGAAGAGACGGTAAAGTGGCTGGCTTCGGCGGGCTATGACGACAAATTCGGCGCCCGCCCTCTGCGCCGGGCCGTGCAGCAGAGTATCGAGGATGCGGCTGCGGAGATGCTTCTGGAGGGAGACGTCTGCCCCGGCTGTATGCTCACGGCTCTTGTACGGGAGGGCAAGGTGGAGCTGACAACAGAACAGTAAATGCAATCACCGGGGCGGCGTACACCGCCCCGGTGATTTTACATTTGTAAGATTTTCTTAAATTTATTTAAGCGATTTACTTGACATAACAACAAAGGCACGGTAAAATGACATGAATAATATTTTTAAGGAGCATGGGGAAGCTCTGGCTGAATATTACTTTTCAATTTCGATGGGTTCGTTTTATGGCCCGTCTTGCTTTTAGATCAAAAGTTAACAGCATGAATTGAACCACCGCAAAATTCTGAAAGAATGGAGGTGTGTTTGCTTACTATGCCCTGGTATTTTTGGATCATTATTGTGGCTGTGATCATCGCAGTTGCTGTCGCGTGCTTCGCCCTTGGTATCTACTACCGCAAAAAAATTGCGGAGAGAGAGATCATCAGTGCCGAGGAAGAGGCAAAGCGTATTATCAATGAGTCAATAAAGAGCGCCGAGAGCAAGAAGAGAGAGGCTCTCGTCGAGGCAAAGGAAGAAATACACAAAAACCGCTCCGAATATGAGCGGGAAGTAAAGGAACGCCGTGCGGACCTGCAGAAGCAGGAACGCCGCCTTCAGCAGAAGGAAGAAAACCTTGACCGGAAGATCGATTCCGTCGAGAAAAAGAGCGACACCCTGAACAACAAGATCGCCGCTGTGGAAGCACAGCAGCAGGAAGTGGCCCTGGTCAAGAAAAGCCAGCTGGAAATGCTGGAGAAGATCTCCGGCTTTTCCGTGGAGGAGGCCAAGACCTACCTGATCAACAACATCCGTGACGATGTGACCCACGAGATGGCCATGAAGATCAAGGAGATCGAGACCCAGTACAAGGAAGAAGCGGACGAAAAGGCGAGAGAGATCATCGCCACCGCCATCCAGCGCTGTGCCGCCGACCACGCAAGCGAGATCACCGTCTCTGTCGTACCCCTCCCCAACGACGAGATGAAGGGCCGCATTATCGGCCGCGAAGGCCGCAACATCCGCAGCATCGAGACCCTTACCGGCTGCGACCTGATTATCGACGACACCCCCGAGACCATCACCGTCTCCAGCTTTGACCCCGTCCGCCGCGAGGTGGCCCGCATCGCTTTGGAGAAGCTGATCCAGGACGGGCGTATCCACCCTGCCCGTATTGAGGAAATGGTTGCCAAGGCCCAGAAAGAGGTCAACGCCACCATCAAGGCCGAGGGCGAGCGTGCCGTGTTCGAGACCAATATCCACGGCCTGAATCCGGAGCTGATCAAGCTCCTGGGCCGCATGAGATACCGCACCAGCTACGGCCAGAACGTGCTGAACCACTCCATCGAGGTCTCCCATATCGCGGGCCT
The DNA here is from genome assembly GCA_022787565.1 of Clostridiales bacterium. GTDB lineage: Bacteria > Bacillota > Clostridia > Oscillospirales > Oscillospiraceae > Limivicinus. The sequence goes on from JALFVN010000040.1 coordinate 31,391, forward strand.
GCTGGCCTCTGAGCTGGGCGTGGATGTGAACACTGCCAAGCGCGCAGGTCTGCTCCACGATATCGGCAAGGCCATTGACCACGAGGTGGAGGGCAGCCATGTCACCATCGGCGTGGATCTGGCCCGCAAGTACAGGGAGTCTGAGGCTGTCATTCACGCCATCGAGGCCCACCACGGCGACGTGGAGCCCCACACGGTTGTGGCCTGCCTGGTCCAGGCGGCGGACGCCATCTCCGCCTCCCGCCCCGGCGCAAGACGCGAGAACATTGAAAACTATGTGAAGCGGCTGGAAAAGCTGGAAGAGGTCTCCAAGAGCTTCCCCGGCATCGCAAGCTCCTACGCCATCCAGGCCGGCCGCGAGATCCGCATCATGGTCAAGCCCGAGGATGTCAGCGAGGATCAGATGGTCCTGCTGGCCCGGGATATCGCCAAGAAGATCGAAGAAGAGCTGACTTACCCCGGTCAGATCAAGGTCCATCTTGTCCGCGAGACCAAGGCTGTGGACTACGCAAAGTAAATTCAAGAATAAGAATACGCAGCATGGGCTTGCCCATGCTGCGTATTTTTATCCGGCGGGATGTAAAGGCTCCCCTTGTCAGGGGAGCTGTCAGCGAAGCTGACTGAGGGGTAGTCAAAGTAAGAAGTAATAGTGAAAAGTGAATAGGTGTGGTGTCGCCTGTGGCGACAAATTTTAATCCGGCCGCTTTGCGGCCACCTCACTTCTTCACTCTTCACTATTCCTTTCTCCCTCCAGGGGGAGGCAAACCCCTCCGCCCCCTTCGGGGGCACCTCCCCTGTTAGGGGAGGCATGAAAAGTGCGTGTCAAAAGCCTTCCCCTTTGAGGGGAAGGTGGCCCGGAGGGTCGGATGAGGTGGCTTTCCCGGGCGTCTACGCAGTTCTCAGGATGACAGAAAAATTTTTTCTGATTTTCTGTGACATCCGCTGCCCTTTGTCGCCTTTACAGGTGAGATCTCAAAAAGGAAGGAACAAGCACATGGAGGATGAACGTATCGTAAAGCTGTTCTGGGAGCGCTCGCAGGAGGCGCTGGCACAGACCCAGCAAAAATACGGCAGGCTTCTGCGCCGTGTTGCCGGGAATATCCTGGAGGACCCCAGAGACGCGGAGGAGGCCGTGTCAGACGCCTATATGCGGTTGTGGAACGCCATCCCGCCGGAGCGCCCCCAAAATCTGACGGCCTTTGCCGCAAAATTGGGCCGGAATGCGGCCTTTGACCTGGCGCGGCAGAAGCACAGGAAAAAACGGGACGACCGCTCTGATCTGCTGTTTTCCGAGCTGGACGAATGTATCCCTTCCCGAGAGGATACTGCCGCAAGGCTGGAGGAGCGGGAGCTGGCGGCGCTCATTAACCGCTGGCTGGGCACGCTGGACGGCGATTCCCGCAGACTTTTTGTGCGGCGCTATTTTTACCAGGACGGGCTGGAGGCGCTTGCGGCGGACTTCGGCTTGACAAAGCACAACGTGTCCGTGCGGCTTTACCGTCTGCGGCAGGGCCTGAAAGGCTGTTTGGAAAAGGAAGGTGTGGCAGTATGACAAAGCTAAACTGGGAAGCGGTTCTGGATCAGATCGATGATGAATTTATCCGGGAGGCTGCGGAAAACGATGGACGAAGGGTCTCTGCCCACCCAGACGGAAAGGAGACTTTGAAAATGAATACATCCCGTGCGCGCAGGGGATCAAGGCGCTTCGTGACCCTTGCCGCGGCCGTCGCGCTGCTGCTGGCCCTCGGGGTGACGGCCTATGCCATCAGCAGCATCCACCAGCGCCGTCAGGCGGAGCTGAAGGAGAGTCTCAGCATAGAAGAAAATCAGGTAGAGAGCTATGTGGAATATGACACTGGCGCAGGGGAGAATGCGGCGGGGATTGCGCTGCTGTCCGCTGTTGCTGACGGTGAATTTCAAAAGGTATATGTAAACATTTCCCCCGTCAGCCGGGAGGACGTGAGCGCCTGCGCGGGAACAGAAAAATTTGTGTATTCCATTGACGGGGGGAATACCTTCAGCGCAGCCGAGCCTTATGTGCCGGAGGAAGAATGGCTCAAGTTGGGTGAAAGCAATTTGGTCACGGCGTATGACCCGGATGCCGGCGGGGAGATACAATATGTGGATCCGGCAGAGGTATCCAGACTGATGCTGGAACATGCCTATGACGAGGAGACGCAGACACTTACCCTCCAATGCAATATCCTGCGCAGCTCGATGGACTGCACAAAGCCAGTGGAACTGAGGATCTGGGGCATTACGGTGACGCCTCTGAAGAGCGGCGGCACAGACGTCAGCCTTGACCACGATTACGGCAGTGTGAGCTTCTATCCCACCGGACTGGAGGTCAGGGAACTGATGCTGGATACGCCGGTGGTCTTTGAAAACAGCGAGACCGGCGAATGCGGCACCATCGAGGGGTTGATCGTCTATCCCGCGGGGCTTACCTGGCTTATTGCGCATCCTGACGCGGAAAACGTGCACCGCAGTGACTGGACGGAGGAGGAAAGGGCGGAATACCGGCCTTTGCAGGTAAGCTGGCTCAACAGCATAGAGGAAGCGCTCAGCGGTGCAAAGCTGAATTTCACCGACGGAACGAGCTTTGCTATTCCGGTCATTGTGCGTATGCCCTTTGAGGACGGCTGGGCGAAAGGTATCTGTTTCTGGACGGGGACCATCAACATCTACGCCATTGAAAGCGTGGAGATCATGGGGCAGACAGTGGGAATCAGGCAAGGATAATGCTATCCTATAAGGGCCGATGGAGACATCGGCCCGAAATTTTTTCGTTTTTCCTGCAACTTTTTTGAAAAACCCGTGTTATTAGAGTGACGGCCGTTAAGAAAGAGATCAGTATCGGAGGTGGCAGCCTTGACCGAAGGGAAGGCCCTGAAGGAACTGCAGCGGGGCTCGCAGCAGGCGCTGGCCTGGTTCATCGACAAATACGCGCCCTATGTCAGCACCATCATCTACAACATCATCGGCGGCGATATGAGCACCGCCGACATAGAAGAAGTGGCGTCGGACGTGTTTTTTGCCCTGTGGAACAACGCGGAAAAAGTCAGGTCTTCATCGGTAAAAGCCTATCTGGGCAGCATTGCCCGGAACATGGCGAAAAACAAATACCGGGAGCGGGGAAATGCCCTGCCTTTGGACGAGGATATTCTGATTGTGGACCACATGACGCCGGAGACCCGGCTTGAGCAGAAGGAGCTGAACATGCGGGTAAGGCACGCGGTGCTGCTGATGGAATACCCGGACCGGGAGATTTTCCTGCGGTTTTACTATTATGGACAGCCCGTCAAAGATATCGCGGCGCAGATGGAAATGAACGCGTCCACGGTGCGCTCCAGGCTGGCCCGGGGCCGGGAAAAGCTCAGGGCTGAGCTGACGGCTGATCTGAACACGGAAGGAGGCAGCTTATAATGGAATACAGAATTGTTGACCTGCTGGACTGCATACAGGACAGCGACGTCCCTATCCGGACGGAAAACCATGCCTCCGCGACGAAGATCAAGGAGCTGACAATGGAAAAAATAAACACAGAAAACAGGAAGAATAAACGCCCTGTCCGCAAAACGGCGCGGGTGGCGCTGATTGCGGCGGTTTTCGTACTGCTGCTGTCCGCGACGGCCTATGCCACAGGCTTTGCACAGTCCGTCATAGGAAGTTTATCAGGCTGGTTTGCGACGCCCGACGCGGAGAGAGACGCAAAATATGAACAGGCAGGTGAGTTGTCCAATAAGGAACCGATAACGGAAGATCTGTCGGAACTGGCGGGCAGCGCCATAACCCTTGAGGAATCCTATTATGACGGGGAAGATTTAATTATCGCGTACTCACTGGACGCGATAAAATACTCGCTGGAGATCGGCTTCGGCCCCGGGGATGAGAACTTCGATAAGCTGTGGAAACTCAGCGACGATTTGGACATCCTTTGGGATTATGGATTCAGCGAGGAGGAAATCAACCGGATAAAAGCCGACTATGAGGAAAACGGAAAAGTAGGCTTTATCGTCAGAAAGATCGGCTTGGGGGATCACATCACTATGGCTGACGGCACCGATTTGGGGCCATTTACCGGAGTAGAGAAAGACGGCAAGGTGGTTCTCGAGAGCCAAAACGGCTTGCCTGAGGCGGCAAAAGGACTTGAGCAGCTTGATCTTGTGATTAAGGTCAAAAGCTTTGTCAGTTACTACTATTTTGAAGGTGACGATATTTATCAGTATTCGTTCACAGATAAGAGCGAGAATGTCTGCTTCACAATAGAAAACTGCAAGTGAAAATGACCGTGCATTGTGCGGGCGACCGAATACCAGTTCACTTTTCTTTCCTCCGCCTCCTGTCATTCTGAGGCGCATCGCGCCGAAGAATCCCGTGAACAGAAGACACAGTGTAACCTTACGGGATCCTTCGTCGGTTCCCTCCTCAGGATGACAGCAAGACCCGCCGCGTCACATGGGCCGCCCGCTTTCCTGAGCTGAAATGTTCCGAAAAATTTGAGCCTGCATCAAAACGATGCAGGCTCATTTTTGCGCGTTACGCGGGCTTGGCAAGTATTTTTGCCATGACCTTATACAAGGGACGGTACAGTGTCAGGGTGAACACGAAATTCCCGGCGCAGTGGACCAGGTCAAAGGTGATGCCGCTGACCCAGTAGGACAGGGCCATGGCCCAGCCGCCGATAAAGAGGTAGGGGATGGAGCAGAGCGCCCCGAAGCAGAGGCCGAAGACCCCGGCCACCACCGCCCAGATCAGGGCGGAATCGTTTTTGCGCAGCAGCACGGCAGCAATGGCCAGAATGGGCCAGAGATACCAGTAGCAAAACCACCACATCCCAAAGCCGAACACCAGACCCTCCAGCATGATGTACACCGCCACGGAGTACATCACCCGCCAGCCGAAAAATACGGCGGTCAGGATGATGAGCAGGGAATTCATGTTCACATTGGGCAGAGCTGCCAGCGCTATCTTCAGGGCGAAGATCAGCGCCCCCATCAGGGCGAGGACACTGATCTCCTTTGCGCTCAGCTTACCAGCCGACGGTGAGGGTGATCTCATACTGCTCCCCATCGGCGATGGGGGTATCGTCCACGCCGGTCATCAGCATTTCGCCGCCCTTGGTGAAGCACCACCACTGCTGCTGCTCGCTGTCGGCAGTTTCACCGTCAACAACGGTGACAAACAGGCCGTATTCGCTCTCGTCGCCCTGGACCAGGCCCTCCTGCTCCAGCGCACCCCGCAGGAACTCCGCATCGGTGCTGATGGTGAAGTCCTTCTGTGTTCCGTCGCCGTGGATGACCTGAACGGTGATGGTCTTGTCTCCCGCCGCTCCGGCGGGCTTCAGGCACACAGTGGCGACGATGGCTGCCGCGACCAATACAAGCAGGACGGCCACAGCAATGATTTTTTTCTTGTTTGCGGACATAAAAAATCCTCTCCTTTCTTTTTTACCGGAAACCGTACAAAGAAAAAGAGAGAAGGGCGCAGAAAGCCTGCGCACGCCTACAATTTGACCGGGTGACGCGGTTCTTTGTACGACACAGCGGGTTTTTCCGCTGCACGGGCAGGTTTTCTGACTTCGGGGGTGTTTACGTTTCATAAACGCCCCGCCTCACAGTGACGGCCTCGCGTGGGATTCACACCCACATTCCCCTGTAAACTGTCTCGATGGACAGATCCCGATCCGTTGCTTGCGCAGAGAGTATACCACGCCGGCCCCGGCTTTTCAAGAAAAACCAAAAAACATTTGGGCAGCCACAAGGCTGCCCAAATCTGATTTAACATTTTATGCTTTTTCGTAGATATCCGCGCAGACGCTGCGGTACATGCGGTTGACGATGAAGGCCATCAGGAACAAGGTCACCGACATGGCACTGTAGCAGAACAAATACAGGTTTCCGAAGCGCTGGACCAGATACTCAAAAACGCCGGTTCCCGCCACGGTCAGGAAGAAACACACCCACATGACCCAATGCCGGGGCTGCAGACCGTTGGCTTTCACGGAGCGAACACTGTAGAGGATAAATACACCCAGGATGATCAGCGCACAGAGGATCTGGGTCAAGCTGATAAAACCGTTGAAGGGCAGAAAGCTGGAGTCGTAGCGGGTGCTGTCCAGAACCACCTCCACCGCATCGTAATACACCAGGAACATCAGTCCTACATGGCCGTCTCTGGGGTAATCGTTTTTCATGGGATAGCGGCGGCGGCGGTAGAAGAAGCGCAGCAGGATCCACAGCAGGATAAGCATAACCAAGAACTGGATGAAGAAAGTAGCGAAGCGGTATTCCGTGCCGCCGTTGGCGGTGGGAATGCCGGAGGCCAGGGGCAGATGCTGAAGCAGCGGGTTAGTTACCACGATCTTGCTCCGGCAGGAGGTGTTGAACAGGGCGCTGAGCCGGATGAAGGCGATGCAGAGCGCAGCGCCGGGGGCCAGACAGTCAAACAGACGGCCCAGATTCTGGGTAAAGCCCAGGAGCCGGACCACCAGCGCGGCAAGCACGGCGCCGAGCAGAGCGCCATGGAGGCAATAATCCCCCTGGGAATAGTCGGTCATGGCGCGCCAGAAGCCGGCGTACTGCTCCATATGGCAGTACCAGTGGACGGCCCGGGCAAGGATCACAGAGAAAAAGATGGCAAGGGGCAAAAACAGCCAGAGGGCAGAGCCCCGTCCGCCGTGGGAGGTGTACAGCGCGTAGCTCAGGGCAAAGCTTGCCGCGATGCCGAAGAAGATGACGACGGAGCTCCAGTACACGATGATGTTCCCTATACAGACGGCTATCTGATTCATGAGGACGCCTCCTCTCCCGGCAGAGCCGTTGCAAAGTAGATAATATCGGTCATCAGGCGTTCGTTGCCCCAGTCGGGACGGTTGACGGTTTTGCCCTGCATGACGATGGTGGCGGTCTGCCCGCCGTCCAGGGCGTAGGCGTTGACCACGCCCTTGCTGTAGATGTATTCTGCTGCCACGTTCATGGGAACACGGCGCTGATATGCGCCCTCTTCGTTAATGGACATCAGAAGGTAGTGCAGCTTGTCCACCTGACCGATGGCTGCGCGGGAATACTGGGTATCGATCTCACCGACCAGATAGCTGTCGGTGGTTTTCAGCTGGCCGTTTTCCACCAGGATGGGCCCGAAGGATACGGAGAAGGTGATGTCGTTATCCGCAACCAGTTTTTTCACGGACTCCTCGTCCGTAAGCTCTCCCGCGTGGGTAAAGAGCATGTCCCCGGAGGCGGTGAAGAAGCAGGTCTCCAGCGTCTTGGGATTGAAGCGGTAAAGCTGGCGCTGGTAGACGGTGATGCCAAAGGGCCGGTGACCGTAAAAGTCGCCGTTGATGGCGATGACCGCGTTGGCGTTTTCGGCCATTTGGGTGGGGTACATCTGTACGCTGGAGCCATAGGTGTTGTCGGCCAGCGCACGGCGAAGCTGGGAGCCGTGGGCGATCTTTACCTCGGAGAAGGTACAGGCCGAGTTGTTGATGGCCTCTTTCCAGGCGATGACAAGGATGGTCTCGTCATAGTAATACTGGATCTCCGTGCCCTCCATCAGCACAATGTCCGGGTTCCAGACCAGGGTCTGGCCGTCCAGAAGCTCCGCGGCGGAGTCCACAATGGACTGGACCACCATGGGGTCGGTGGTGGAGCCGAACTTTGTGGGATCGGGCTTGGGCGCCACAAGGTCGCTTTCGGGGATGGTATAGATCTTCTTGATATAGGCCACGTTTTCCAGCGCGTCGCTGGCGGCGTTGTTCATAAACACATCCAGCTTGCCCACCAGGTCAAGACGGTTCTCCGTGGAGCTGGCGGTGGCTGTGCCGGTGCCGGGATGGATATTCACCAGAGCCCAGGTCAGGGCGAAAAGGGAGATAAGGATCAGAATAAGGCAGCCGAAGGAGAAAGCGGGACGGGCAGCCCGTACAGGCGCTGCCTCCCGGACCGGCTGAGAGGAAGTGCGGGAGACAGGCGGCGTCTTGCGTACCGCCTCCCGTTCCCTGGGTTTTTCCGGCAGGGAAGGGCGCTCTCTGGTCTGCTCCGGGTGGGATCCGCTCCTGTTCTCCCGGTGGGGACTGCTCTCCGGCGCGGCAGGGGCGTTTTCCGCTTTGCGCTGAGGGGAAGGGCTGGCCGCAGCCTTGGCCTCCTGCTCCAGCTGCTCTGAAAATTCCCGGAGTATGGCGTCGATATCCGCATCGCTGATTCTGTTGCTCATTGAGACGCCTCCTTTCAGTAGGCAGCTCCGCCGCAGAGGGCGTTGAGCATAAGGTTGTTGGTGACGATACGCCAGCCGTCGGTGGTGTAGCTCAGCTCCAGCGCAAGACCGGTGGTGGTGTAGTAATCCTCCACATGGGCCAGCAGAGAGGATACCGCGTTGGCGTAGGCCGTCTCCGTCACGCTGGGCAAGTAGTTGTTGTTCTCGTCGTAAAGCTCGTTTTTCGGGAGCGCCTGGACCAACTGGGCCAGCGCGGTGTCGGCGGCGGTTTTCAGATCGGCCTTCAGGGCGTTCACGTCCAGATGGGTCAGCAGAACCTGTTGTCTGGCGCTGAGACCGTTTTTGACGCAGTCGCCGTAGAGCTTATAGGAAAAGCTCTGCCGCAGGGCCTGATAGATCTGCTGCCCGGCCTCCGTGCCCGGCACATTCTCAAGACCCAGGCTGGTATAATCGCTGAGACAGGCGTAGGCCGCCGGATAATCGCCGGTGATGACCGAATCGAAAAATTCCGTCACCGTTTCCTGGGGATCTCCGGCGGGCGCTGTTACCACAGTGCCCAGACCGGGCGCGAAAACGGCAAGAATCATTGCCAGGGCGCTGAAAATCAGGGCGGCAAGGGCCCAGGAGAGCCGGAGCTTTCCCCGTTTCGCGCAGCGCAGGATGGGAATGAGCAGCAAGGCCGCAAGCGCGATGATCAGTGCAGAAAGAATGAGCATACCGCCAACGCTTCCTTTGTCGGAAAGAATGATGGAATTGGGGCCGTCGGCACTGCCGATAACGGCTGTGGAGAAATCAGAACTTACGTCCGGGCTTTCTCTTGCAGCGGTGTTTTCCAGATTCTGAATTGCCGCTTCCTCGGCCAGACGGGCCTCCTCTTCACGGCGCAGAGCCGTCTGATACTGGGTATAATCGCACATCAGGGTGCAGAAATCGGCCAGCATGTCGTAGGGCTTGGGCACGCCGAAGGTGAACATAACGATCAGGATCGGGTCGTCCGTATAGCAGATGGCGCAGTCGTTCAGATACAGTCCGCCGTCTTCTACCAGATAGCCGTATTTATGGGCGATATCGAAGGCCTGTTCGTGATAGTTGAAGTAGTTTTCAGGCTCGGCCTTGCGCATGGTTTCCACGATCCGTGGGAAGCGCTCGGGGTTATCGTACAGGGTCTTGAGACAGTGGATGATCTGCCGGCTGGTAAAATAGTTGTTCTTCCAGTACATTTCGTCCACGGTCTCCGGGTCTTCGCCCATGTAGGGACAGATCAGTTCCCGGTATGTACGGTAGCTGCCGGTTTTTTTCCACAGATATTCTGCCATCTGGTTGTCCGAATTGACGATGGACCATTCCATCAAATTGGAATAGGCAATACCGTATATCTTGGTATCCCAGTCCATTTCCCCGTTGGCGACTTTCTCGGCATACAGCATGTTCAGCGGGACCTTGAACATGCTGGCGGCAATCACATATTTGTCGCCGTCGTAGTAGTGTTCTTCGCCGGTGACTGTATTATAGTAACCGAAAGTGACAAAGCCTGAGCCCAGGCCGTGCTCCTCAAAGAAGCCGTCCACCACTTCGTCCCAGGTTTTGTCCCTGAACCGTTCATCGTCTGTGCCTTCCGCACAGGCGGCGGGGAACAGACTCAGCAAAATACAGAGCGCCGCCCCCAGGCAGAGCAGTTTTTTCATTATTTTCATATCATTTCCATCCCGAATAAAGGTAAACAAATTTATTTTATCATCCTTCCGCATATTTTCAAGAGAAAAATGAAAGAATAAGAAAAATTAAGCCGACAGCTTTCCTGCAAAATTTCTCCCGGATTGGGTATAACATAGTTGAAAGGATTCATGAGGAGGAAAAAATGTTGAATTTACCGAATCTGATCAGCGCCGCAAGGCTCTTTCTGGTGCCGCTGTTCGTATCCTACTATCTGGACGGCAAGGTGACTGCCGCCATGGGCGTGGTACTGCTGGCTGGGGCCACGGATGTATTGGACGGGGCCATCGCCCGCCGCTTCAACATGGTCACAAAGCTGGGCAAGATCCTTGACCCGGTGGCAGACAAGCTGATGCAGGCGGCGATGATGCTCTGCGCCGCCCTGGAGACCCCGGCGGTCTGGCTGCTGCTGGGCCTGCATGTGCTGCGGGAGATCGTGCTGTCTCTTACCGGGCTGCACGTTATTCTGGTCACGGGGCAGGTACACAGCGCCAAATGGTACGGAAAGCTGTGCACGGCGCTGATCTACGGCTGCGTAGGGGCGCTGCTGGCCTTCCCGAGAATGCCGGAACACACCGCGTCGGTGCTGGTATTGTGCTGTATTGTGCCGGTCTCCGCCTGCCTGGTGATGTATCTGGGCAATTTTCTGCGCATCCTGCGGGAATACGAGGAGCGGCGCAGCGTTTAGCGGCCCGCACCTCAGCGCAGACCAAGAAGCCAGAGGATGTCGGTATCCAGTGCCCGGGCGTAATAATCCAGTTCAAAGTCCGGCACTACCCGCAGCCCGGTCTCGACCCGGCTGACGACCTTCTGGTTCAGCTCCAGACCCAGAAGCTGAAGCCTCGCGGACAGCTGCTCCTGCGACAGCCTCAGTTCCTCCCTCCGCTGCCTGATCCGGGCGCCGGAGACATTGCACAGGCCATTATGCTTGTATATTTTCATCCTGACAAACCTACCTTAAAGATGAGTAATTATGGTTTGACAGTATCATTAGAATTATGCTGATATTATCCCAAAGATGACTAAAAGGAGGGGCCAAGGTGGCTGAATTTTGCCTCAGGTGTCTGAACGGGATCAGCGGCACGGACTTTACGGAAGCAGACTTCATCCTGTCCAAGGAGCGGGAACTCTGCGAAAACTGCGGAAAAATGGTCAGAGTCGTGGTCCGGCGCCGGCATCGTTTTCCGGTGACGTTTTTAAAAGTAAAGGAAAGATAAAACAAACTGCATACACAGCGTACAAAGCAGCCGACCATGCGGTTTTTGCATGGCCGACTGCTTTGTATAACCTGCGCCCCTTCGGGACGCGTGTCGCAATTGGATATTTCAGAGCTTGCGGGAGAAATAGAGCTTGGCGCCTGCCATGGACAGAGCCAGGGCCAGCACACAGCTGATGCAGGTGATAAACACCGTCACATTGAAATAGCCCAGAATGATGGCGGTGGGCAGCAAAAGCAGAAGAAATATGGTGGCGCCGGCACTCTTGCCCAATACCGCGATCTGGCGGCTGCGCTCATCCGTCTCTTTGATGTACTGCGTCTTCATTGCCTTTTCGTTTCGCAGGGCGCGCAGATTCATGATCAGCCCCACGATGAAGAGCGCCATCACACCGAAGGCTGCTCCGGCGATAAAGCCGTTATAAAAGCTGTGCCATCTCTCGTCCATGCCCAGCGGCGTGACGATGCCGGTAAAGGCCAAAATCTGTATGGCAAGCAGCGCAAGGGCGCCAATGCCGTAAAGAATATTCTGTATTTTCAGTTTTTCACGATAGTTTTCCATAGTTTACTCCTTAATTCATTCATCCAGATCGGAAAAATCGAACACCTCTTCGATGCTCAGCCCGAAATAACGGGCGATTTTGTAGGCCAGGGGCAGGGAAGCGGTATACTTTCCCACTTCGATGGAGGTGATGGTCTGCCGGGTGGTACCAACCGCGTCGGCCAGCTCCTCCTGGGATAATTTCCGCTGCTTTCTCAGTTCGCGTATTCTTGTTTTCATGTTTGCCTCACTTTAAAAATGCTAAGTTAACTTTGCGAATTTAGTATAGCAAGCTTTGCATTGTTTGTCAAGTATACTTTGCAAAAAATATAAAAAAATAACGGCAGCATGGTTGTGCTGCCGAAAAAGTCAGCCATACAGCTCCGGATAGCTGGTGGTGCAGAAATATGTATATCCGTAAAGACTGTCGTAATACTTTCTGTAGACGCTCCCGCCCTGGGGGAAGTTTGCCTGAAACACCACCTGAGGCTCCATCAGCCGTTCTCCCAGCAAAAGCCGGAGAGCCGCGTCAACGCTTGCCTCAGTGGGGTTCAGATAATAGAGAAATTCGTCTGTGTTTACGCCTTCGTACTGCCCCTCCTGCATGATGACCTCCTTTACCGTGTCGGGAAATTCCGGAGAAGCCACCCGGTTGAGCACCACCTCCCCAACGCACATGCGCCATTCGTCGCTGAGCCTTTCACTGCCCGCCTCACTGGTGATGATCTTTGCCAGCCAGAACAGGTCTTCAAAGGAGATCTTCGTCCCATCGGAGCCTGTCCGGTCGATCTGTTTATTGCGGCAGATCTCCGCCGCCCGTCCCGCTTCAATATCCCCGCAGACGGCGGCACGGAGCATGATGGACAGATAGTCCACCTTCGGGTCGTAATCTCCCCCTGCGCCGCGGTAAAGGGACAGCATCAGCAGCAGCGAGGCAAGCAGGGAAGCCATTTTCTGCATTTTCTCACCTCCATGATTGTGCTCTCCAGTATAATCAGAGGAGGGTGGGAAATTTGTCATATTGGGTGGGGAAAGAAAGGGGAATAAAAAAATAAGATAAAAAAATAAAATAAGCCTTTGTATTGGCAAGAAAATAATGTATAATGAAAAAAGAAACGGCAGGCTTCGGGCCTATTTTCATTTTCATCAAAAAAGGAGAAGAGCGCTATGATAATGGATTGCTCAAAATATGTGGGCAAATGCGTCTGCGGAAGAGAACATACCCTGGAGACCAAAAAGGTAGTTGTTGAGTACGACGCACTGAAGAATTTCGAACAGTACATGGCCGACGTGGGCCTGGCAGGCAAACGCCGCACCGTGGTGTATGACAGCAACATCTATAAGCTTACCGAGGGCAAGCATGTTCAGGCGGATCAGGAGATCGTCCTCCCGGCTGAGGGCCTGCGCTCCGAGGATGTGCTGATCGAGGATATGATGACCAAACTGGACGAGCCCGAGGTCATTGTCGCCTTCGGCGCCGGAACCATCATGGACTTCGGCAGATACCCCGCATACAAGCTGGGCATCCCCTTTGTGGCCATCCCCACCCTGGCAAGCTCTGACGGCTTCACCGCGGATATCTGCTCTGTCATTCTGAATGGCCAGAAAAAGTCCATCCCCATGCTGGCTCCCGTTCTGGTGGTGGCCGACCTGGACATCATCAAGGGCGCTCCCGCCCGTCTGGTGGCCAGCGGCATAAACGATATTCTTTCCAAATACATCTCTCTGGTGGACTGGAAGATCGCCAGACTGGTAGATGGCGAATACTACTGCCCCATGGTGGCGGATCTTGCCCAGGAGGCGCTGAATATCATGCGCAAGGCCGCTGACGAATACGCGGCCACCGGCAAGGCGGATATCGAGGCCATGACCATGGCCCAGATGAAGAGCGGCCTGACCATGCAGCTGCTGCACCACTCCAGAGCCGCCTCCGGCGCGGAGCATCTGATGGCGCATCTGGTGGAGATGCACCCGCCCCGCTTTGAGGGGGCCGAGGGCATCCACGGCGAGTGCGTGGGTGTGGGCACCTTCCTGTGCGCAAAGGAGTATCACCGTCTGGCAGCGCTGACACCCAAGGCCAGGCCCTTCCAGCCGCTGACCTCCGACTGGGTCATGGAGAAATTCGGACCCAGGCTCTACGAGGGCATCATGAAGGAGAATGAGAACGATGTTCTGGGCACCTTCGATCCGCAGAACATTGTGGACCACTGGGACGAGATCAGGGAGCTGATCGCCACCATTCCTCCTGTGGAGGAGCTGGAGGCCCTGTATAAGGGTGTGGGCGCAAAGTACCTGCCCGAGCACATTGGCATCGACCCCGCCCTGTCCGACGAGATGCTCACCGTCTCCGCCGCCATCCGCAACCGCCTGACCCTGGTCCGTATGCGCCGGGTGCTGGACTTCGAATAAAACAAGGATTTCATGGCCGCCCAACAGGGCGGCCATGGGTTTTTCAATGCATACTGCCATTGGGGTTACGCCGGGGCTCCTGTTCACGGGATTCTTGGTCGCTGGGCTCCTCAGAATGACAGGTGGTTTAAGGCGGACCGCCACCCAGGGCGGCCCCTACAACATCACCGGCAGTCTGGTGCAAGACCGTAGGGGCGGGATTCCCCGCCCGTCTGCTGCACCCAATATATGCTGTCATCCTGAACGAAGGGAAGGATCCCGTGTTCTGCGGCTTCGGTGTTCTGTTCACGGGATTCTTCACCGCTGTCGCGGTTCAGAATGACAGAAGTACGGGAAAGGGCCGTCGGGGACGCCGGCCCCTACAATCAGGCCGGAAGTCTGGCGGTGAGCATGTAGGGGCTGGCGTCCTCGACAGCCCTTGTGCCGCAGCCGGAAACCTGCCTGTCATCCTTCGCCGCATTGCTCCTGAGAATGAAAGGCTTTCGCTGTAAAAAACCGCCCCCGGCGCATCGTGGGATGTGCCGGGGGCGGTTTTTGCTCTGTGCGAATCAGTCAAAAAAACTTTCGACGACCGCATCAACAGCAGACTTTTTTTTACGGTCAAGCTGTCTGTATTTATTGATTAAATTACTTTCCCTTTCTGTCAGATCAAACGGGGTCACAGATTCGTTCTTCCTGCGTATCTGACTGTACCCAACAAGGTAATCTATAGAAGTATTAAAGAAATCGGCTATTCGGATGAGCGTTTCAATATCCGGCTCAATGTTATGGTTTTCATATTTGTTGACGGACTGCTGACTGACAGAAACAGCCTCGGCAAGTTGCCTTTGTGTTGTCCCTGTTTCTTCACGCAAATTTTTCAGATTTTTTAGCATGGTATACACCTTCTTTTTATATAGATTAACAACTTGAAGGCGTTTGATAAAACACCAATAATTAGTTGTTGACAACAACTTAAAGTTGTTATAAAATTATTGTAATTACACCAAGCCGATCAAAAACGTAAAAAAGAGGGGTATCTTATGGAAAACGTAAATCTGAATGAGAAAAACAAAGCGGTGTATGCAACACCAAGAGTATGGCAGGTGATAATAACCATATTTTTTATCGCGGTTTTTGGCGGACTGTTTCTGCCAAGAACAGTGTTTGATTATGAGCTTGATTATACTTACATGTATGGTAGGATTTTGCCGGATCCAACAATATTTCGTTACGCCATTGCAGACTTGGTTTCCAAATATTTGCTTATCGCGGCTTTTGCAGCAATGGTTGCCGGGGCGATTTTCATTTGGCTTAATAAGCCAAAATGTTCGATGATCTGTGCCTGCGTAAATTTGATTCCGCTGCTGAGCGCGATAATTACCATTAAAACTGAGCATCTAATGACCAACCTGTCGCTTTATGTTGTTATAGCGCTTGAACCGGTACTGATCTTTTTTTGCGTGATTGCCATAGTAAAAACTGTCAAGCTGGATGAACTCGTGAAACAGCATGAACTCATAGTGGAAAGAGTATCTGACGCAGAAGAATTGAAAAAATATAGAGAACTGCTGGACGCAGGAGTGCTTACCCAGGAAGAGTTTGATGATAAGAAAAAGCAAATATTGAAAGGATAAAAGATGGAATTACTTATCGTTCTTATTATTTCCGCAGGTCTCGGTATAATTACCGGTAAAATAGCAGAGAAAAAAGGCTACAGCTTCTGGGCTTGGTGGTTTTACGGATGGATGCTGTTTATTGTGGCAATTATTCATGTCAACCTTATCCCAGACAAAAATCAGACCGCCCTGAGCTGTCAGAACATACCGACGGGTGCAGCAGTCCAGAGCGAGGCGGATGAAATCAAAAAATGGAAAGAACTTTTGGAGACAGGCGCTATCACGCAGGAAGAGTTTGACGCAAAGAAAAAACAATTGCTGGGCCTGTAAAAGCAAAAAAACCGCCCCCGGCGCATCGTGGGATGTGCCGGGGGCGGTTATTGCCTGTTGGGGAGGGTTTTCAGGCCCTTTTTCTTTTGCGCTGTGGAGGTTTTGATTCACCGGGCGGCCTGTTTCCTCCGCAGAGAAAGACAGTCTGCGATCATGGCGATAAATTCGCTGTTGGTGGGCTTGCCCTTGATGTTGGAGACGGTATAGCCGAAGAACTTTTGCATGGTCGCAATGTTATTTATAGGACAGTTTATCGCTATAGACTCTTGTGATTTGTTGTCATATATATTTATATCATATCAGCGGCAAAAAAAACAATTGTGGATCAAGCATTAAAGAAGCCCAGATATGATTATATCTATAGTTTTGCATATAAAAGCTCCGTAAAATACAAGGCAGAGAAAATAAAGCGTGTCCCTCTGGATATGCAGATAGCCGACTATGATGCAATGAAAGCCGCAGCAGAAAGAGCGGGGGAGAAGGTCAACCAATATATAAAGACGGCCATAAAGCAGAGAATGGAGCGGGATGGGAAGTAATGACCCGGGAGACAAAAAACTACGGAGAAGGGCTGATTCTCCGTGAATGCGATAGGGTCAATTACTCATCAACTATCTTGAAAAAACTTGACATGAAAAAGCCCCAGAGCGGTGGCTCTAGGGCAATGTGCTTGGGGTGGAGTAAGTGTGTGGGCCTATCACACAGATAATGGGTCTTATCCTTTCGGAGGATATGGATCATGTCCATACGAGTCTCTGGCGCGGATTTGACCATTGGTGCCATGAATGAAAAGCTCAGATTTTTGGTTTCTCGCTATATCGCGAGCGATTGTAATTGCTTCCCGCTGAGTGCTGGTTCGAACGGTAGCGCGGGAATTGCCTGCACCCTTGACCTGCCACCCACCAGCGGGGTGTTTTGTAACGTGCTGATTTTTACCCATGCCTTGCCTCCTTACACTCGCGGAAGATCCAGCAAATCATCGTGCTTGTATATATCCGGGGTGGATCGCACATATTTTTCGCCGTAAACGCTGGTAGCAGGTATGAGATTGGGGTAAGGCGGTATGTTGACTCGAATTGATCCGGGATTATCCTTCAGATAGTCATGAAGGTTCTCTTTCTTGAAGAACCCGGGGTTGCGGCAGCCTTCAATGTAGATGGAATCAATTTCCAAGAGATTCTGAGAATAAGAACAGGAAGGCTTCATCTTGATTTTTGTTGCATACAGCATTGTTTTTCCTCCTAAATATTGTTTACATCGTATTTATCGGACATCTATGTAAACAGACCGGAAAGAAAACTCAGCCCTCACAAAAAATAAAGATTTTTGGTAAATATCCCAAATTGAAATGAGTAAAAAACCATGATATACTTTGCCTGTTTCAAGAATCACATTAATACCATGACTTAATACTTGGTGTTTGTGAAGGCAGAGATGCAGCGCTTTGCGGATTAGGCCCCGCAAGGCGCTGTTTTCTTTCGCCTGGAATCCAGGCCAAATAATAAGGCGAAACACGATCCATGTCAAGAGGAAAATTCAATATATTGAAAATAATTACCGAGTTGTAACCGCTTGACACAAGATGTAGATGATGCGGCTTGGCGATAGATGAGCAAAAACACGATGGTTCATGAATGAGCATTAAAGCATTGTTGTCTATCTCATGTTTTCAATAGGACTAAAATGTTGATAACGCAAACGGATATCATCATCTGTCAAGTCGAGATATGCTTTTTCGGTAACTGTTACACTTGAATGGCCTAGTATCCTGCTAAGAGTATAAATGTCCATCCCTGCCATAAGACAACGTTTGGCAAAATTATTACGTAAAGCGTGAGGACTGATCTCTTTGCTTATTCCTGAGCGACGCAAGTATTTTCTGAAGTTGGCTTCAAAAGACGAGATGTTGATCTGCGTCCCGTCGTGTTTAGGAAACAGATAGACGGATTCACAGTAGCGGTCTTTATATCTGAGCCATTTGCGGAGAAGAACATCCATCTTCTTTGAAAAAAATACATTTCGGCTATGTCGCCCCTTTGTGTTTTCCTCTTTTAGTCTTATTGCCCGATGTGCGGTGTCAAGGTCATCAATTTTGAGCGACAAGCACTCACCAAGACGCATTCCTGTGTCTAAAAGAAGATTGATAATTGTGTGATCCCTGTGTTCGGCAAAGTATGAGAGGTCAAGGGATTTGCAAAGCTTGTAAAATTCTTCATCCGTGAGATATTCTTTTGCTCTTCGCTCCGTCTTGATTTGCCGGATTTTTTTCATGGGATTCTTTGAAAGTGCAGCTTCAAAATCCAGCCAATTGAAAAATGCACGGATATTGCGAATGTAATTATTAATTGTAACATCACTTATTTGAGTACGGTAATCTCTGCGACGTTCTGGGCGATTTTGCGCTTTCGAAAAATCAGAGACACAAGTGGTATATTTTCCCCGCTGTTGTAAGTCGACGATATATCGCCTGATGATAGCTTCTGTGACTTTGCCGATATCAGTGAGTTTCTCCGTTTCTTCCAGCCATCGTTTAAAAAGGTGGAGCGTTTGCTCAAAGCTGCACATAGTCTTGGGACGAAGTTTTTTGCTGCGGCAATAAAGCATGTACTCGCAAATCCAATCTTCAATGCTTTTTTCCATAATAAAACTCCTCTGATTCATAGTTTTTGACAATCAATAAATCAGAAGAGTTTATTGTGATAAGCTGCTGAAGTTTATGGCATTGAGCGGGAGTTACAATCGTATTTTCAGTGAATTAGTCGCTATGAAATGCCGGAATGAAAACCCCGCGAGTTACCGTTTCTCAGACCTTCAGCTCACTGGGCGGCCTGTTTCCTCCGCAGAGAAAGACAGTCTGCGATCATGGCGATAAATTCGCTGTTGGTGGGCTTGCCCTTGATGTTGGAGACGGTATAGCCGAAGAACTTCTGCAGCACTTCAATATCACCCCGGTCCCAGGCCACCTCAATGGCGTGTCGGATGGCCCGCTCCACCCGGGAGGGCGTTGTGCCGAATTTCTTGGCCACCTCGGGGTAGAGTACCTTGGTGACGGCATTGATCATGTCCATGTCATTGATGGTGAGGATAATGGCCTCCCGGAGATACTGGTAGCCCTTGATATGGGCAGGCACGCCGATCTCATGGATGATGTCCGTGACCACAGCCTCAAGATTCATGGTCTCCCGGTTTTTCTGCTGGGCGACAGCCGCGCATTCAAAGCCGGCGGACGGGGCAGCGTGGTTCCCGGAGGAGACCGCCTGACGGATTCGGCTGAGCAGCACCGGCGTGTCACAGGGCTTGGGCATAAAGTAATCCACACCCATATTCGAGCAGTCTGCCACCACCTTGTTGTTCACAAAACCGGAAAGAATGATCACATGGGGCTTGGCTCCGGTCTCGGGCAGGCGGCGCAGCACTTCAATACCGTCCAGCTTGGTGAGAACCAGGTCCAAAAGCACCAGATCCGGTTTCAACTCCGTGATAAGAGCCAGAGCGTCCAGCCCATTGTCAGCCGCCGCCGCTACCTCCATGTCTTTCTCTGCGGAAATAAGGTCGGTGAGGAGACTGCAAAAATCCTGGTTCGAGTCTGCGATGAGAATGCGCGTTTTAGTTTCCATAATTTTGTCCTCCCTTATATGATGTTTACAGGTGTGTCTGTACGATTCATAACAGATTAACCGCTGTGTCGCAGTAAATTTACCATAATTGACACTGCTAAACAACAGAAAATTGTCGAATGACGCAGACTACTTGTTGACATAATATGATACTCTTCGCGCGCTGGCAAGCTGCTTCGACAGGCCCTGTCAAAAAATTTTTACCACAAAAGTCGAAATTTGTCGAATATCCAATAAATTACATTTATGTCTGGCCGTACAGGAGGGAAAAGCTCTCGTAATGGTCGCCGGTATAATAGATCAGACCGTCGTTGGAAAAGACGATGCGCTCTGCACCCCGGGAGTCGGCACCCAGGGTGTTGATGTCACATTCCGTCCATGTGCGCCCATCGGCTTTGGGCAGCAGCCCCTCCCGGTTGCCGAAAGGATCTCCGCCGATACACATGCCGGGGCAATAGGGCTCCAGAGAGCCGCCGCTCCATCCTGCCTGCCGGGCCTGGTCCTTGGTGATGAAGTTTTGCGGCAGACAGCCGTAGGTGAAGATATACAGCGCCACATCTTCCTTCGAGGTGTAGCTGCCGTACTCGTCGAGCACCGGTTCCGGGCTTTCCGCTTCCACCGCTGCAGGCACAGTGCCGGCCGGCGCCGGTTCGGACGGACCGGAGAGACAGCCGCAAAGGGAAACCACCAGCATCAGCAGAGCCAGCAGCAGGGCTGAATATTTTGTAAACTTTTTCATAACTCTTCATTCCTTTGCTGTTTTTGCTTCGATAATACCATGTTCGGGCAGGGGGCGCAATTGCTTTATGGGAATAATTATGGTAAAATAACGGGGCATTTACAAGGAGAACGGACAATGCTTAAAACTTTTGAAGCAATTTTACTGGCCTGCATGAGCTTGCTGCTTTTCAGCCTCTGCGGCTGCAGCGACAGCGGCGTACAACAGGAAGAGCTGTCGGACCGGGAGACAACGGTCATCGAAAGCATGGAGAAGATCCAGGTAAATTTCGACACGGCCCGATCCCGGCATATGGCCTCTGTTATGGGCGGAAACCGGGCCCTTGTTTCCGACGGCAGACTCTGGTGCTTTGACTATGACGAGGATTATTCTCCGGTGCTGGCCTGTTATGTGCTGACAGACGGTGTGCCGGGGAACTTTACCGTTCTGGCGGAGGACTGTGTACCGGCCTGCATAGCGCTGGAGGACGGACGGCTGTATTATATCAACCAAAACGGCAGCTCTTCCGTCGAAAGCATCCGTACCGACGGCAGCGACAGGCAGGTGCTTGTGGATGAGCCCTGCAGCTTTTTGCAGCTTGAGGGCGGAAAAATGTATTTCTGCGACGCGGCCGGCCGGTTTTGCACCGCGGCCGCCGACGGCAGCGGCAAGACCGTGCTGATCGACGATATTTGCTGCTATACCTATTATTTTGACGGTTGGGTACTGTATCAAAGCGGCAATGACGGAGAGAGCCTGCATCTGCTTCGCCTGGACGACGGAAAGGATCTGAAGCTGAGCAGCACCGTGTCCTATGCGCCGCTGATCATCGATAATACACTTTACTATACACAGAAAACCGGCGAGGGCAGCCGGATATGCAGTCTGGCGCTGGAAGAGGGGGCTTTCCGGGTCTATTCCCCGCTGCTCCGGGGCGCGGCGGAGTTTGTTGACGACGCCGGGCAGGGCTGGACCGTCCGGGCAATGCCGGCGGATGAGCGGCTGGGGCAGAGCAGTATCCCCCTTGCCGAGCTGGACGGCGGCTCCTGGCACCAGGGCGGATACAGCGGCTATCGCCTTTGCGATTGGGCGGGAGAACAGCGGGTGGACGCCTTTTATGAAAACGGCGGCAGGCTGAGAAGCTTTGTGTTTGTGGACGAAAACGGCAACGAGACGGAATATATCGCCGGAGAAGCACGGCAGAAATAACAGGCATTTCGGGGGACGGACATGGCAGACAAATTCATCTGTTTTGAAAACGTGAAAAAGGACTACATTGCCGGCGAGGTAACGGTGACGGCCCTGCATGACGTGAGCTTTGAAATTGAAAAAGGCGAGATCTGCGTCATCGTGGGCGAGTCCGGCGCAGGGAAGACCACGCTGCTCAACATCCTGGGCGGCATGGACAAACTGACCGAGGGTCATGTGGTGGTAGACGGAGCGGAGGTCAGCGCTTTCGGGAAAAAGGAGCTTACTGCATACCGGCGTACGGACGTGGGTTTTGTGTTCCAGTTTTACAATCTTATCCCCAATCTGACCGCGCTGGAAAATGTGGAGATCGCGGCCCAACTCAAGAAAGATTCTCTTGACCCGGCTACCGTGCTGGAGCAGGTGGGGCTGAAGGACCGGATGGGCAACTTCCCGGCCCAGCTCTCCGGGGGTGAGCAGCAGAGAGTGGCGATTGCAAGGGCTCTGGCGAAAAACCCCAAGCTCCTGCTCTGCGATGAGCCCACCGGCGCACTGGATTACAACACCGGCAAGGCCATTCTGAAGCTGCTGCAGGACACCAGCCGCAGCACCGGCATGACGGTGATCATCATCACCCACAACAAAGCTCTCTGCGCCATGGCCGACAGGGTGATCAGAGTAAAGAGCGGCACAATCTCCTCTGTGCAGAAAAACGAGGAGATCATCCCCGTGGAAGAAATCGAGTGGTGAGCGGATGGATCGGTTCAGTATGAAAATGCTGCTGCGCAGCATCAAGAGCTCTCTGGGGCGTTATCTGGCCATTGTGGCCATTATTGCCCTGGGCGCAGGCTTTTACGCCGGGCTGCAAAGCTCTCAGCCGGCCATGCTGGAAACGGCCGAAAGCTATTTGCACGACCAGCGGATGTACGATTTCCAGCTCATGTCCACCCTGGGTCTGACGCAGGATGACGTGAACGCTTTCCGGCAGCTTGCGGGCGTGGAATACGCGGAGGGCGCCTTTTTTACAGACGCTCTGGCTGTTCTGGGCAGCCATGAGGAGCCGTACCACTTCATGTCTGTCACCGAAACGGTCTGCACGCCCTATCTGACTGAGGGGCGGATGCCGGAGAGGGCCGATGAGTGTCTCGGCGACGCCGGAGCCTTCAGCAGCAGCGATATCGGCCGGAGAATAACGATAAGCGATACAAACGACGAAGATACCCTGGCCTTTTTCGCCCAGCGGGAGTTTACCATTGTGGGACTGGCGAAAAGCCCCAGATATATCAGCTATGACCGGGGCAGCACCTCTCTGGGCTCAGGAAAGCTCAGCGGCTTTGTGCTTCTGCCGGACGAGGCCTTTGGCCAGGAGGTTTTTCAGGAGATCCTGCTGTACTGCGATCTGCCGGGGAAGCTGTATTCCGCGGAATATGCTGCCGCCCGGAACAGGCTGGAGCCGGAGGTAAAGAGCCTGCTGAACAGCCGGGGAGCCAGCCGCTATCAGCAGCTCCGCGATGAGGCGGACAAGGAACTGGCGGAGGCCAGAGCCGAGCTGGATGAGGGCTGGGAAGAATACCGCGAGGGCGAGAAAGAGGCCCAAAAGGAGCTTAGCAGCGCCAGGGCGGCTCTGGTCCAGGGCCAGGCGGACATCGACAACGGCCTGAAAGAGATCGAGGAAAAACAGAAAGAGATCGATGACGGCTGGGCGCAGATCCCCGGCGCACTGGAAGAGATCGAAGAAAATCGCGCCATGCTGGACGAGAAGGAAAAGGAGCTTCAGCAGGGCAAAGCGGAGCTTGAACCGGCTATCGCCCAGATCCAGGCGGGCGAACAGCAGCTGGCCGAGGGCAAGGCGCAGCTGGAGGCCACGAAGCAGGCCGTGCTCTGGCCCTATGAGCAGACGATCGCGCTTATCGACCAGGAGATCAGCCAGGTGCAGCAGGATATCGACGCCCTTGACCCTTCCGACATCGGCTATGAGACCCGGCTTGCCCTGCTCAATGCCCGGATGCAGCGGCTCCAGGAGCGCAGAGAGAACGCGGTGTCCGCACGGGACAGCGCGGCGGAGAAGTTTGCCCCCCAGGAAGCGGAGATCGCCGCGGCGGAGGCGGAACTGAACGAGGCCAAAGCCCAGGTCGCCGCAGCTCAGGCGGAGATCGCCGCCGGAGAGCGGGCCATTGCCGAAGGCAGAGCGCAGCTGGACGCCGCCGAGACGGAGATTGAAAATTCCAAAGTGACCATGACCGAGGGCCAGAAGCAGCTGGACGAGGGAAGGGTGCAGCTGGAACAGGCCCAGCGGCAAATCGATCAGGGCTGGGTAGAGTATAAAGAAGGGGAAGCCGAGGCGGAGCAGAAGCTTGCCGACGGCAGAAAAGAACTGGAGGACGCGGAGACTGCGTATGCCGACGCGGTAAAAGAAACCGACGAAAAGCTGAAACTGGAAGTATTCACGCTGAACCGGGAGTCTAACCCCGGCTGCGTCACCTTCGAAAACGACACCAGCATCATCACCGCCGTGGCGGGGGCGTTCCCGGTGTTCTTCGTGCTCATTGCGGCGCTGGTCTGCGTGACCACCATGACCCGTATGATCAATGACGAGCGCACCCAGATCGGCACCCTGAAGGCCATGGGCTATTCCGGCCGGATGATCATGAGAAAATATCTGTGGTACTCCGGAAGCGCGGCCTTTGTGGGCTGTGTTCTGGGCTTTGTGATGGGCGTTACGGTGATCCCCTTCATCGTCTGGTACGCATACAATATTATTTACAGCTATACCACCCTGAAGCTCTACTTCAGCGTGGGGATGTGCGCTGCCTGCATGGCGGTGGCGCTGCTCAGCACAGTTGCGGTCACGGTGCTGACCTGCCGCAAGGAACTGAGCGAGCGCCCTGCGGAGCTGATCCGCCCCAAAGCGCCCAAGGCCGGAAAGCGTATTCTGCTGGAGCGGATAAAGCCCTTGTGGAAACGGCTCTCTTTCCTGAGCAAGGTCACCTTGAGAAACGCTTTCCGCCATCCCGCCCGCGTTATGCTGATGATTTTGGGCGTAGGGGGCTGCACAGCCCTGCTGGTGGCTGGCTTCGGCGTGGAGGACTCCATCGCCAATGTGCCGGATTACCAGTACGGCGAGGTCAGCCATTATGACATGCTGGTGAACTACGACCCGGAGATCCTGGATACGGATGCAAAAGCGGAGGCGCTGTGGAAGGATCAGGCGGAAGCCTGGGCCCTGAGCTACCAGGTGAACGCGGAACTGAACAACGGCACGGAAAGCCATTCCGTCAAGCTGGTGGCCGCTGAGGGGGAAGAGCTGAAAAAGGCGATCCGCCTGTACGACGACAGGGGGGATCTGGCGTATCCCCGGAAGGGAGAGGCGATCCTCACGGTTCATCTTGCCGAAATGATGGACATCAGCCTGGGAGATCAGGTGGCGCTGGAGACAGACGACGGCGACAGCCTGAGCCTCACCATCACGGGCATAGCGAAAAACTATCTGAGCCACTATATCTATGTGTCGCCGGAAACGCTGAACGGGGCAAAAAATAACGCCGCCTACCTCTGCGACGGCAGCGAGGACGGCGGTGAAGGGCTTGCGGCCCGCCTGCGCTCCCAGAACGGCGTCAGCTATGTTTCCCTGACGGCCCGAGAGAAGGAGACGGTCAGCAATTCCATGAAGAGTCTCAACATGATCGTGGCGCTGGTGGTGGTCTGCGCGGCTGCCCTTGCCTTTATCGTCCTCTGCAATCTGACCAACATCAACATCATGGAGCGCATCCGGGAGATTGCCACGGTAAAGGTACTGGGCTTTTATCCGTCGGAGACGGCAACCTATACCCTGCGGGAGAACCTGCTGCTGTCCGTGCTGGGCGGCGCTGCCGGACTGCTGATGGGCAAGCTGCTGCACCGCTTCATTATGGAACTGATCCAGGTGGATTACATGAGCTACGATGTGCGCGTTTCCGCCTTGAGCTACCTGCTGGCCTTCGGCGTCACGGTGCTTTTCGCCATGGCAGCCAACTTTGCCATGAGCTTCAAGCTGGACAAGATCAGCATGACCGAGTCATTGAAATCCGTGGAATAAGTGGAATAAAAAGAGAACGAGGAATTGGGAAAAAACAATTCCTCGTTCTTGAGACTGTCAAAAAACTGTGCTTTTGCTGCCGACAACAGAGCCGCGGGGGAGCGCGAGGGGGCAAGACCCGCCTCGCAATCCAATAACCCGCCGCAAAAAAGCCTGATTTTTCAGGCTTTTTGGGCGAAGCAGCGTTTTGAATTCCTCAAAACGCTCGGCGGCTGAAGCGGTCAAAAAAGTCCGATCAGGACTTTTTTGACAAGCTGGAGAACGAGGAATTGGGAAAAACAATTCCTCGTTCTTTTATTATTCTTTGCAAAAAAGAAAAGTTGTAATCATCAGGGGAAATTCACTGTGTTATCTGTGCGTGGATTAAAGAAAAGGCTCAGACCACGTAGATCGAATATGCCCATCTTCCGCTGTTGTTATGTTTTTCAAATAGCAATTGTATTCTTCTGCGGAAGTCCAGTACCCAAATGAGCAGGTCACGAAGACATCATTAAGGAATAGGTTCGGAAAGTCTTTAACTGTATTTGCCGGCATGCAGAAGATCTTGCTGTTATCAAATCTCTCCGCTCTGCATGCGCGATTTAAAAGAAAATCGGTTATGCTTAGCTTCAATTCTTTATCTGTGAATGAGAGAATGCGGATTCCCATATCTGTATAGCAGGAAACTGCCCTAAAATAATTATTGGCGTTCAAGTCTGCAAGACCACGGACGGTGGTGTGTTCCGGCCCAAGACTGGGACCCGCCTCTGTTGAATCCCAGCCGGAACTGGTTTCCGAAAAAGAAAGAAAGGGGAGGGGAGGAAGGGTTGCGCAGCAAATTGTTTCGGCCACTTCGTCAGCAAAAGCAGACCAGCCTGTACTGTCATCGTTTTTTTCTATATGGACGACAGAAAGACTTATTATTGTCAAACCAGTTTGCCCACCAAAGTAGAAATGATGCGGATATATCTTATCTTCAAGCTGTTTGTTTGAAAGATAGGGTGGTTGGTATCCGATGCGGTGTTCTAAAAACTCCTGCAATACACCGCTCAGTTTTTCTACCATGTCCTGTTTATATAAATTCTTCTGCGGAGACTGGGAAATGAAATCCTTGAAAAAATCTATACACCCCGTTACACCAAAGGCGAATACTTTCGCAGTAATTTTCGCAGAAAAAAGGTCGGATTGAAAAGACAGCGGCAAACTCATGAAATCGGAAAACCGAAAAAAGTAAAGTTGGAGTTCGGGCAGCTCATTCGACGAAGGGTCTCTCCGTAGCTCTGGCAAAGTTTCTTCAGTTAGCCCGTAAGTCTCTATCTCCCCAGTAATGAAACAGAAAGATTCCACGTACTTTCCATCAGCATACAAAAAGACAAGCTCGTCATCCAACTCAAGCCGAGCGGGAAGCGTTATTGGATGCATCCAGAAACAATAATTATTTTCCGGGGTACGCCTCAAAGTAAGCACCTGTTCATTTTTATCAGCTTTGATCGGGTCAGAAGGGTGTTTGAACATCATCTTCATCCTCCAGCATATTTGTAAAAATATACAAATCTATTTTACTATTATATAATAAAAGAGCGCGAAGTCAAGAAGGAAAGAAGAGGGGCCTTTCTGGGGCTGCAAGGGCAGAAACATGTTGTAAAAAACAAGAAACAAAGCGATCCGCGGCATAAAATCGAGCAGGGACATGAGAGAATGTTTTTGACAAGCTGCTTTAATTTTTCAAGGCATCGGTTTCCACCGATGCCTTGAGCGGGAACGCTTGTTTTTTCAGAGACTGCGTTTTTTATAAAACTGTATGGACAGCAGCCAGGAGGCGGCGAAGAGCAGGACGCTGATGAGGCAGATCAGCAGCGGCGCGGGAACGGAGACCGCTCCGGCCACGGCCAGATCGTTGTAAGGCAGGATAACGGCCAGGGCACATATGGCGCCGATCACGATGTAATAGGCGATGCGCGCCCGCTCGCTGCCCAGCTTGTAGATAATGGGCAGCAGCACAGCAGGGCCCGTCAGCCCCATAGCCAGCAGCATGGACAGAAGCATGAAATACTCGTCCTTCCCCGCCGGCAGAAGCCGTATTCCCTGGGCCACGGCGGAGATCAGCAGAATGGCAAGCCCGGACAGCAGCACAAAAACATACTTTGCCGACACTACCTGCACCCGGGTGAAGGGCATGGCGGCGCAGTACCGGTCCCAGTGAAACTTCTCGTCGTAGGACAGCAGGGACATGGGCAGCATGGCGGTGATGACCATGGGGTACATGATGAGAAACATGTTTCCGTTAGCCCAGACGGAGACAAGAAGAAAAATGAGTACCATGGCGGCGAAAACCCGCATATAGCTTTTGGCCATGTAAAATTCCTTCAGTAACAGCGCTTTCATCGTTCAGGCCTCCTTTACCATGAATACGAACAGCTCTTCAATGCTGATGGGACTGATGTTTCCGCCGGCCGGCGCCGCGTCCCGCCGCACAATGGCAGTGACGCCGTAGGGGTTTTCTTTTTTGCCCTTGATCGCCTCTTTGGGCAGGGCGTTCAGCTCCGCCGCCGTGCAGCGGAGGATGCAGTACTCCGAAAGGAGCAGATCCTTCTCCTCAAACAGCAGCAGCTGCCCCTTATGGAGAAAGGCGATATAGTCGCAGAGCTTTTCCAGATCGCTGACGATATGGGAGGAGATGAGGATGGAATGGCTCTCATCCCGGGTGAATTCGGAGAAGAGCTCCACCACCTCGTCCCGAACTACCGGATCAAGTCCGCTGGTGGGCTCGTCGAGAATGAGCAGCTTCGGCTTGTGCGACAGCGCGGCCGCAATGCCAAGCTTCATCTTCATCCCCCGGGAAAAGTCCTTGAACGGCTTTCCCTCCGGCAGATCAAAGCGGCGGATATACGTTTTGAAGGCTGCCTCGTCCCAGTTCTTATAGGTCAGGCGCATTACATTGTTTACCTGCCGTGTGTTGAAGCATCCGGGAAAGCCTACCTCATCCAGTACAACCCCTGTCTCCTCGCGGGTGAGCATCACGCCCTCCCCGTCGCCCCTGCCCAGAATCCGGATGCTGCCCCCGTCCCGCTGCAGCATATCCAGAATCAGGCGGATGGTGGTGGTCTTTCCGGCTCCGTTTTCCCCGATCAGGCCTACAATGCAGCCCTGGGGCAGACTCAGATCCAGCGGGCCAAGGGAAAAGCCCGGATAGCTTTTTCTCAGTTGTCTGATTTCAATCGCGTTCATGTTGTTTCCTCCTCAATAACGCTGAACATTTCCAGTATTTCCTCCCGGCTGAGCCCGCAGGCAACGGCGAGAGACCGGATCTCCTGCAAATGGGCCTCGATCTGCCGCAGATTTTCCTCCCGCAGCAGCTCCGTATTTTTTGCCGCCACAAAGGAACCCTTGCCGGCCACGGTATAGATAAAGCCTTCCCGCTCCAGCTCGTCGTAAGCCCGGCGGGTGGTGATCACGCTGATCCCCAGGTCTTTGGCCAGATTTCGTATCGAGGGGAGAAGCTGATCCTCACTGAGCGCGCCGCTGATGATATGGCTTTTGATCTGGTTGTAGATCTGATCGTAAATGGGCAGCCCGCTTTTGTTGTCGATAAAGATATTCATGTCCCACCTCGTGCAAAGTGTATATGTACAGTATATACAGTATATACAGAGCTGTCAAGGGGGAAATCAAAATAATTTTGATTGTCAATAGCCGGGAAATGAGGTATAATCAACAATCAGGAAAGAGGTGTTTTTGTTGAAGCCGCTGATTTTTCAGACAGATTTCGGCGTGCAGGACGGCGCGGTCAGCGCCATGTACGGCGTGGCCTACACCACCTGCCCCGAGCTGCGGGTATTTGACCTTACCCATGAGATAGAGCCTTATAATATCTGGGACGCCAGCTACCGGCTGATCCAGGCGGTTGCCTACTGGCCGGAGGGGACGGTGTTTGTCTCCGTGGTGGATCCGGGCGTAGGCTCCACACGGCGCAGTATTGTGGCAAAGACCCGGAGCGGGCAGTACATCGTCACCCCCGACAACGGAACCTTGACCCATCTGAAACGTATGGTGGGCATCAGCGAGGCCCGCATCATCGATGAAACGGTAAACCGCCGCTCCGGCTCCGAGGAATCCTATACCTTCCATGGCAGAGATGTGTACGCCTTTACCGGGGCGAGGCTTGCCGCGGGGATCATCAGCTTCCGGCAGGTAGGCCCGGAAGTGGATCCGGAAAGCATTGTTGAACTGCCGGTAGTTGCGCCCTCCCTTAACGGGGAGCAGGTCTGCGGTACGGTGGACGTGCTGGATGTGCGTTTCGGCAGTCTCTGGACCAATATCCCCAAGGAGATGTTCAAAAAGCTGGGCTTCCGGGTGGGAGACAGGGTGGAGGTCACCATTGAAAACGATACCCGCGTGCTTTACCGCAATATCATGACCTATGCTCACTCTTTCGCGGAGGTGCGTGTGGGCGAGCCGCTGGTGTATATCAATTCCCTTGACTGCATGGCGGTCGCCATTAACCAGGGCAGTTTTGCCCGGGCCTATAATATCGGCACCGGAAACAGCTGGAAGATCAGCATCAGCCCGGTCAAATGGTAGATTCTGTTGTTTTTCCGGCGCGCAGCGCCTGAAAATAGATTTTTCAAGAGAGAAGGAGTAGAAAGAATGAAAAATTCTCCCGTAAAGACCATCGTCGCCATCGGCGTTGGCGCGGCTCTGTTCTTTGTGCTGGGCCGTTTCGTATCCATCCCCAGCCCTGTCCCCAACACCAATATTGCTACCCAGTACGGCCTGCTGGCCTTCATGGCTGTGATGTTCGGCCCTGTGGCCGGTGCGCTCATCGGCCTGATCGGCCATGCCCTTATCGACTTCAGCTACGGCTGGGGCATCTGGTGGAGCTGGGTCATTGCCTCCGGCGTTTTCGGTCTGCTGGTGGGCCTGGTTTCCAAGCGGGTCAAGGTCGCTGAGGGCGAGTTCGGCAAGAAGGATATTCTGGTGTTCAACCTGGCCCAGATCGTCGCCCATGTTATCGCATGGATCGTGGTCGCCCCCGTTCTGGATATCCTGATGTATGCCGAGCCTGTCAACAAGGTGTTCCTGCAGGGCGCAGTAGGCGGCGCATCCAACATTGTCACCACCGCCATTATCGGCACGCTGCTCTGCGTGGCCTACGCAGCCACCAAGCCCAAAAAGGGCAGTCTGAAGGAAGAGCAGTAATTCAGCGCAGCCATTGCAAATACGGCGGGATTTTCTCCCGCCGTATTTGGGTATATGGGAAAGCCCGGACTTCAGAGGCGGCCTTTCCCATATACCCGAACTGTATTATAGGAGGTGACGGCGTGAACGAGCCTGTACTGGAATTTAAAAATTTCGGCTTTCAGTATAATGCCCAGTCCAAGCCTACGCTGTATGACATCAATCTGACGGTCCGCAAGGGGGAGAAGCTGCTGATTGCAGGGCCTTCCGGCTGCGGCAAGTCCACTCTGGCCCACTGTATAAACGGCCTTATCCCTTTTTCCTATAGAGGTGAGATCAGCGGCAGTCTGAAGCTTTTCGGCAAGGAGACAAAGGAGCAGAGCATTTTTGATATCTCCCGCCATGTGGGCACTGTGCTTCAGGATTCCGACGGGCAGTTTATCGGCCTGACGGTGGCGGAGGACATTGCCTTTGCTCTGGAAAACGACTGTGTGGGAGAGCCGGAGCTGCATCAGCGGGTGAAGCAGGCAGCGGAACTGGTGGATATTGAAAGCCATCTTCTCCACGCGCCCAATGAGCTGTCCGGCGGGCAGAAGCAGAGAGTATCCCTCGCCGGCGTCATGGTGGACGATGTGGACATTCTGCTGTTTGACGAGCCGCTGGCAAACCTTGACCCCGCCACCGGCAAACAGGCTATCGAGCTGATCGACGAGATCCAGAAAAAGACCGGCGCCGCAGTGATCATCATCGAACACCGGCTTGAAGACGTACTGCACCGCAATGTGGACCGTGTGGTCCTTATGCAGGCGGGCAGGATCATTGCCGATACCACCCCGGCACAGCTGCTGAGCCAGAATTACCTCAGCGATAACGGGATCAGAGAGCCGCTGTACATCACCGCACTGAAATATGCCGGTGTGGAGATCAGACCGGAAATGCACCCCGAGAGCATAGGGACGGTGGAGCTCACGGAACAGACAAAGGAAAAGGTCCGGGCCTGGTTTCATGCCGCCCCGCCTGCCGCGCCTGACCCGGAGCGGGAGACCCTGCTGGAGGCGAAGGATCTGCGCTTTGCCTATGCAAACGGCCATACCGCACTGCAGCAGGTGTCCGTGTCGGTGAAAAAAGGAGAGCTTATCGCCATTGTGGGCACCAACGGCGCGGGAAAATCCACCTTTTCCAAGGTGGTCTGCGGCTTTGAACACCAGCAGGAGGGCACGCTCCGTTTTGACGGCACGGATCTGATGACGCTGTCCATCAAGGAGCGGGCCGACCATATCGGCTATGTGATGCAAAACCCAAATCAGATGATCTCCAAGACCATGATTTTTGACGAGGTGGCGCTGGGCCTGCGTACCCGGGGCGTCCCGGAGGAAGAAGTCACCCCCCGGGTGGAGGAGACGCTGAAGATCTGCGGATTGTGGCCTTTTCGCAAATGGCCGGTATCGGCTCTGAGCTTCGGACAGAAAAAGCGGGTGACCATCGCCTCCATTCTGGTATTGGAGCCGGAGATGATCATTCTGGACGAGCCCACTGCCGGACAGGATTACCGCCATTACACCGATATTATGACCTTCCTGGAGGAGCTGAACGGCAGGGGCATAACCGTGGTAATGATCACCCACGATATGCACCTGATGCTGGAGTACGCCCACCGGGCTGTGGTGTTTTCCCAGGGCCGGGTGATCGCGGACGACAGCTCCGCCGCCATCCTGACCGACCCGGACGTCATCAGCCGGGCCAATTTGAAGGAAACTTCCCTCTATGAGCTGGCTCTCCGCTGCGGGATCGGGGATGCCAGGGCATTTGTGCAGCGCTTTATTGATTATGAGCGGGAGGTGTGCCGCAAATGACCAATATTTTCAACTACATCGACCGCCCATCCCCCATTCACCGTCTCACCGGAGCCACAAAGCTCGTTTGCCTGCTGCTGTGGAGCCTTGCGGCTATGACCACCTATGATACCCGATTCCTGGCCGTGCTGCCGGTGATCAGTATCGTCCTTTTCCGCATTTCAAAGATCAGAATACGGGACGTGTCCTTCATGCTGGGCTTTACGGCGGTATTCATGGTGCTGAACAATGTGCTGATCTTTCTGTTCTCACCCCAGCACGGCGTGGGCATTTACGGCACAAAGAGCGTGCTGTTCAGCCTGGGCGGAAACTATGCGGTCACCAAGGAACAGCTGTTTTATCACCTCAATCTGCTGCTGAAATACCTTTCCACCATCCCCATTGTGCTGCTTTTTGTCTGCACTACCAATCCCAGCGAGTTTGCGGCCTCTCTGAACCGGATCGGTGTGAAGTATACCATTGCCTATTCCGTGGCTCTGGCCCTGCGCTACATACCGGACATTCAGCGGGAGTACCATGAGATCTCCCAGGCCCAGCAGGCCAGGGGCGTGGAAATGAGCAAAAAGCAGTCCCTTTTCAAGCGGCTGAAAAGCGCTGCGGCTATTCTGATCCCCCTGGTGCTTTCCAGCATGGACAGGATTGAGCTGATCTCCAACGCCATGGAGCTGCGCGGCTTTGGCAAGAATAAAAAGCGAACCTGGTACATGGGCCGGAAATTCGGCAGGGCGGATATCCTGTGTATGGCCTTCTGCGCGCTGCTCTTTGTCCTGGCGCTGGCCCTCAATGCCCTGAACGGCGGGCGCTACTGGAACCCGTTTATATAAAAAGGGTGCCCTTGATGAAAGGGCACCTTTTTTGATGAGGTATACTTAAAAACGCAGATTTTGGGGGAATTTGTGCATAAGATAAGACGAATTCTACTCTCCGTAGAGAAAAAAACGGCTACTCTACACCCGGCTCTCCGGCAGTATAGACCGGCAGGGGAGGAGTAGCTTGAACTTTTTGAAGCTTTTGGGTATCATTTTACCGGGGATGCGGAGATAATCTGTTTATGCCCGGAAAAATAGAAAAGCTCACTCAGGAGGCATATGCCATGTCATTTGTGATCGTAACCGATACATCCGCGAATATCCCCAAAAGGATCGTTGAACAGCGCGGGCTCGAAGTCATCCCCTTTTCCTATTATGTGGATGGCGTTGAGCATACCTGTACCGATATTGAGGCCTTTGACGGAGATGGCTTTTACGCCATGATGAAGGGTCATGCCGACGTGACCACTTCCCAGATCCCGCCCCAGCGCTACGCGGATTTTTTCGAGCCTTTTGTCAAGGAGGGGAAGGACGTTTTGTTCGTCAGCATGTCCTCCGGCATCAGCGGCTCCTTCTCTTCTTCCAATATCGCCGCCGTTCAGCTGATGGAGACCTACCCGGACAGAATCGTCCGCGCTGTGGACACCAAGGGCGCCTCTCTGGGCGAGGGGCTGCTGGCCCTGCGGGCGGCGGACTGCCGGGACAAGGGCATGGGCATTGAAGAGACCGTGGAGCTGCTCTGCCAGATGAGAGAGCGGATCTGCCAGGTGTTCACCGTGGACGACCTGATGTTCCTGCGCAAGGGCGGACGCATCTCCAACGTCACCGCCATTGTGGGCACGGTATTGAACATCAAACCCCTGCTCAAAGGAGATGAGGAGGGCCACATCGTGGCCTTTGGCAAGGTGAGGGGCAGAAAGCACTCCATTGAGGCCATTGCCGAACGTTATGACCATCTGGTGGACCACCCGGAGGAACAGATGGTGTGCATTGCCCACGCCGCCTGCGAGAAGGACGCGGATTATCTCATCAGCCTCCTCAACAAAAACCATCCGCCCAAGGAGATCTTGAAGGTCTGCTATGAGCCGGTCACCGGCTCCCATGTAGGCCCCGGCGCCCTGGCTCTGTTCTTCGAGGGCAGAGACGGCGCAAGAGCGGATATTAAGTGAAGTGATATGAAAGATGCAGGGCTCAGGCCCTGCACTTCAAGGCGTCGACAAAGTTCGACGCCTTGAAAACTTATTCAGGAGTATTCAAAAATACTCCTGAATAAGCATAGATTGAACGCAGAGAGGGGACTCCCGTCCCCTCTCTGCGCTCTCCCCATGCATTTCTATACGCTGCCGATAGCTTTGTCTACAGTCTGAAATGCAGGGCTCAGGCCCTGCATTTTTATATTTCTTCTTGCTTTTGTCAGGAACACAGTTTATGATAAACTGAAAGCAGAAGAGGCAAGTGTTTTTGCAGAAAAAGGGATAAAGGAGCGGCAACACCTTGGCAATACAGTGGCATGGCAGATATGGAAGACTGGTATCTGCATTAACCAAACATTCAAATATAGTAAACCGGGCGCTCAATACAAGGCATGATATGGGCGGGGGGATTATGCTCTCGTCTCAGGAACTTCAGGTCCTTGAAAATCTGATCTCCCATGAAGACGAGAATCGCATTATGAATGAGATCGCTCTGGCCTGCGGCATTCCGCAGAGCACCATGACAAAAGCGACCCAGCAATTGCTGAAATATAGATTTGCTGCGCGCTACAGGCTGGACGGCAATATGAAGAACATTATCCTCCGGCCCACTGAAATGGGGAAGCAGTTCTACAATAGCTATGTGGACAACGAAGCGAAAATGATGTTCGAAGAATTTTTTGCGGATTTAGCCCCCCTAAGCGATGAGCAGCTTCTTATTTTCTGCAGAGCTCTTGAAAACTTCAACAGGAAATTGAAGCGCGAAAGCGAGCAAAAGCTGATAGAGTTATAAAGTCTGACAGAACCGAAAAGCGCCGTGAGTTTTTCACGGCGCTTTTCGGAGAACACAGACTCTTCCTTCGACAATGAAGGTGGAGATCAGTGATTTTCTTTTTATCGAGATTTAAATTACACAGAAAGAATTTTGATCAGATATAAAGAATTAACATTTTATTAAAATAATATTCATAAATTATACATAAAATTTACGCGTATTTAGGATTTACTGTATTTATGTCCTGCGGTCCTTCACGATCCATCATGATTTGTCTTCTTGCCTTTCCGGGGATCGCATGGGACCTGATCAAAATACGTTCAACAAGAGAGGTTTACTGCCATGGCCCGACGGGAATTTGATATGCAGAGCATTCTGGATATTCCGCTTTGGGAAAAGATGCAGGACCAGCTGGCAAAGCTGACCGGAACAGCCATTATCTGCATCGACCTGAAGGGCAATCCGGTTACGAAGCACAGCTGCCGGACTGACTTTTGCAGCGTGATCCGAGAAAACCCCGTGTCCCGCAAGCGCTGCTACCGCTGTGACGCGCTGGCCGGACTGGAGGCAGTTCGCCTTGAAAAGCCCTATATTTATCTGTGCCACTGCGGTATTGTGGATGTGGCAGTGCCTGTTATGGTTGGCGACAAATACCTGGGGGCAGTGATGTTCGGCCAGGTGCGCCTGATGAACAAGGACGCGGAAAAAGCCGTGCGGCTGGTGAACGAGATCAGTTCCTTCCAGGCGGAGGAGGACGCTGCCCGCAAGGATCTTCTGGAGATGTATGAACGGCTGCCAGAGATGGAATATGAACGCATCGTGGAAATTGCGGAATTTGTGGATTCCGTGGTGAAATATACGGTGGCCAGGGCCGTAAAGAGCCGTAACCGTGATGAGACCTTCCAATGGATGCTGAATATGAATGCGGAGCAGGGGAGCAGTGACGTGGAAATCCAGGAGATCCATGAGCCGCTGAGCACCGCGCCGGCATGGCCTGGGGAAAAGCTCCCCGTAAAGCCAAGCAGTGCCATTTATCCTGCAATCTCGTATATCCACAATCACCCCCGGGAAAGCGTTTCCATGAAGGAGATGGCCAGCCTCTGCCACCTGAGCCCCAGCTATTTTTCCCGCCTCTTCAACCGGGAGACAGGCGAAACCTTTGTCAACTACATCAACCGGCAGAAAATTGAACTGGCCAAGGTACAGCTCCGGGGGACAAACAAAAGCGTTGCTCAAATCGCCGGGGATGTGGGCTATCTGAACGTCAGTAATTTTATTGCTGTGTTCAAACGTATAGAAGGCGTCACGCCCTCCTTATATCGCCAGTATCTCTTCAAATAAACGTTCAGGCAGAACGGCTTGCCCGTTCTGCCTTTTATATACTCTGCCCAATCTGCTTGTTTATCATTTGTTCAAGTTAATTTGTTGTCAATTGAAAAGGGCAAAAATAAAGAAAAACGCAAAAAAAGAGGATAAAAATGATAAACAATACAACAAATGCTCTTATTGATTTTTTGTGCAAATCAGATATTTTAGAAACAAGAACGGCGAGATATACACAAAAAACTCGTCGAAACAAACAAAAACATTGGAAAGGAAAGAGAAGAATGAACCTGAAAAAGAATAAGCTGCTATTGTGGGCTGCTATTGCGCTGATGCTCATTAGTATGATTGGCGCATCTCTGGTGCAGTCCTCAGGCGGCACCGTCAAGGTGACAGATGTCAAGTGGGTCAATAGTTACGGAAAGACCATGACAGGCATTATGCTGATTCCGGAAAATGCGACAGCAGAAAACCCTGCTCCCGCTATCGTGTGCAGCCACGGATTCCTGAACAATAAGGAGATGCAGGATCTGAACTATGTTGAATTGGCCCGCCGCGGTTATGTGGTTCTCAGCAGTGATATGGTTTCTCACGGCAACTCCGAGGTTGGTGACGGCGTACCCCTTATGACCAACTGTGTTTATGAAGGTGTTCAGTTTTTATCCAAGATTGATTTTGTGGATAACACCCGGATCGGTGTTACGGGCCATTCTTTCGGCGGATTGAACTGCAACATCGCCGCTGCGCTGGACAACATGAATGATCCCTGGCTGATTTCTGCGGTTCTGGTTAACAGTATGGATCCTACATATGTTGACGGAGAAGGGAATTATGCCAATATATACGGCAACCGGAATGTGGGCGTTATAGCTGGCATGTACGATGAGTTCGGCTTTAATACGGTTGACAGCGAAGGAAATGCCATTCCCAAGCCCGACTATATCCACTCTCCCAGCGCCCAGTCCTTCCTGTACTTTGGACAGGATCCCACTGGCCTGGAAGAGCGCAGCAACGATACCATATATACCGAAAATGTTGACGGCAAGGAATGCATCCGCGTTATCTATACGCCGGAGATCACTCACCCCTGGTCCCATTTCTCCCAGCGGTCTACCACGGCGACCATAAGCTTTTTTGAGAAAGCTATCCCCGCGCCCAACCCTCTGCCTGCGACAAATCAAATCTGGCAGTGGAAAGTCGTTTTTAACACCATTGGCCTGATAGGCTTTGGCCTGTTCATTGCCGCTGCCTCCGTGGCCTTTGTCAACACCGCTCCTTTCCAGTCTCTCCGCGCCGCTGAGGCCCCTGCACCTCTAAAGCTTAAAACCGGAAAGGCAAAGGCTTGGTTCTGGGCAAGCCTTGTAATCGGCGCGGTTTACGGAGCATTCTCTTACCTGCCCGTAATGAAATTGGCAAAGGCAGCAACCTTTGCACCTACCCTGCTGGGGCAGTCTGCGGTCTATGGCATCTCCATATGGGCTATGAGCTGCGCGCTTGTCAGCGTAATTTGCATGTTCATCAGTAAAGCCATCAATGGCGGTGCGAATGAACTGGCTTCTTGCCTCAAGCTTGGCGCAAAGAATCTCTTTAAGACCATTGTGCTGGCTGCGCTGGTTGCTGCTTCCGCGTTTATGTGGGTGTTTATTGCAAACTACTTCTTCCATGTTGATTTCCGTATTTGGGTACTGGCAGCAAAGGCATTTAACTCCCGCATATTTGTTATTGCTATCCCCTATATGCTGCTGCTCAGTGTATTCTATGTGGTCAACTCCATTTCGGTCAACTGCTTCAACTTCAACGAGATTGGCGGAAAGAAGTGGCTTAACATCCTGGTCCTGGCAGTGTTCAATGTGCTGCCCGCGGTCATCGTTCTGGTATTACAGTACACTTACTTCAAGGCTTACGGATTCCCCCGCTGGACTGCTGACCAGACCCATCTGTTTGTCGTTTGGCTCTATCCTCTGCTGGTGATGCTTCCTGCTTCTGCCATCATTTCCCGCTATGTGTTTAAAGCAACCAAAAATCCTTATCTTCCCGGCATTACCAACGCAATTGTGATTGCATTGATGAGCTGTGCCAACACATGCACGTTCATGTAAACTGGTGTGTTTCATAATGAATTTGTGAAAGCACTTTCTACTCCCAAGCGCCGCAGTCACTTAGGACTGCGGCGCAAATGTTAGAAACTCATATCTGCTGAGCTGATAAATCGGTACGGTCAGATTGCTCAAAGGAGAATTGCGATGAAATATATCATGTCCCTTGACCAGGGAACCACAAGCTCCCGGTGTATTCTTTTCGATAAATCCGGCAACATCTGCGCCTCGGTGCAGAAGGAATTTAAGCAGTTCTATCCTCATCCCGGCTGGGTGGAGCACGACGCCAATGAAATCTGGGATACCACCCTTGAAGTATCCCGGGCTGCTATGGCCAAGCTGGGGGTGGAGGCCGATTCCATTGCCGCCATCGGCATCACCAATCAGCGGGAGACCACCGTGATCTGGGATAAGGAGACCGGCGAGCCCATTGCCAACGCCATCGTCTGGCAGTGCCGCCGCACTTCCGATATCATCGACGACCTGGTAAAGCGCGGCTATGCAGAAACCATCCGCTATAAGACTGGGCTGGAGCCTGACGCCTATTTCTCTGGCTCCAAGATCAAATGGCTGCTGGACAATGTACCGGGAGCCAGAAAACGGGCCAATGCCGGCAAGCTGCTCTTCGGCACCATTGATACCTGGCTGATCTGGAAGCTGACCGAGGGCAAGGTTCATGTGACGGATTACACCAATGCCAGCCGTACCATGCTCTATAACATCCGTGAGCTCTGCTGGGACAAGGAGCTGCTGGCGCTTCTGGATGTACCCGAGTGCATTCTGCCGGAGGTCAAGCCCTCCAGCCATGTCTACGGCACCACGGAGTTTGCGCTTTACGGCGGAGAAATTCCCATTGCCGGCGCGGCAGGGGACCAGCAGTGCGCTCTCTTCGGCCAGTGCTGCTTTGCGCCGGGACAGATGAAGAATACCTACGGCACCGGCTGCTTCCTGCTGATGAATACCGGCAGCGAGATCGTGGAGAGTAAAAACGGCCTGGTGACCACCATCGGCGTGGGATACGGGGATCATGTGGAGTATGCCCTGGAGGGCAGTATCTTTGTGGCCGGGGCGGCTGTCCAGTGGCTGCGGGATGAGCTGGGTGTGGTGTCCAACGCAGCAGAGAGCCAGGAGTATGCGGAGAAAGTGCCGGACACAGCCGGCGGCTATGTGGTTCCGGCCTTTACCGGCCTGGGCGCACCCTATTGGAATCAGCACGCCAGGGGAGCCGTGGTAGGCATCACCCGGGGATTTTCCCGGGCTCATCTCATTCGCGCAACCTTGGAGTCTCTGGCATATCAGACCTATGACATTGTCCGGGCCATGGAGCGCGATTCCAAAATACAGATTACGGAGCTGAAGGTAGATGGTGGAGCCTGCGCCAATGATTTCCTGATGCAGTTCCAGTCCGATCTCATCGGCAGCGATGTTTACCGCCCCCGCTGCATTGAGACCACGGCCCTGGGCGCGGCATACCTGGCCGGCCTGGCGGTGGGCTACTGGACAAGCCTTGAGGACGTGAAGAACAACTGGGCCATTGACAAGGTGTTCACCTCCGGAATGGAGGAGAAACGCCGCATAAACCTTCTGAATGGCTGGCATAAGGCCGTTAAATGTGCACTCATGTGGGCGGAAGAATAATCAAAACTTTCGGGTTCAACTGCCTGGTTTTCTTCGATCTCCAATTTCATTATCCATTAACTCCTTTGCCCATAACATAAGCCGGAGCCGCCATTGTTTCAATGACGGCTCCGGCGAATTCATTTGCCGATCAGTCGATTTCCAGCTTCTCGCGTACCCCTTCCACGGTGTAAGAGACGGAAAGACCATCGTCCGCGTCCACCTGTACATCGGCAGCGTCCCGGTTTTGCAGGAGACGGGCATACAGTGCCTTGGCATCGCCGCTGTATTCGGACATATTATCCGAGCAGAGCAGCAGTCCGCCAAAGAGGCTGTTCACCGTGGCCAGAATATACTTTTCGTCCCGGCTCAGCTTCAGGTTGTCCTCCCGCAGGAAGAACACATCCGGGTCGCTGAGAAAGGCCCGGCCATTGAGCTGGCGGCGGAAGATGCTGTTTAAAATGGCGTTGCGGGTGGACACATATTCCCGGTTGGTCCGGCGTATGACCCAGCTGTTT
Organism: Clostridiales bacterium; assembly: GCA_022787565.1. GTDB lineage: Bacteria > Bacillota > Clostridia > Oscillospirales > Oscillospiraceae > Limivicinus. The sequence goes on from JALFVN010000040.1 coordinate 72,351, forward strand.
GCCCAGTCCAGTCCCACGTCGCAGCTGATGCGGCAGTAGTCCACCAGACCGAAGGCTGGCATCAGCGGCACGCCGCAGCCTAAAATCAGCTTGTCACCGCAGCAGCGGCGCAGCAGCTCCATGACCCGGATCATCCGTCCGGCCCGGCTCTCCCTGTCGCTTCCGAAGGGGGCGGCGGCATAGAGAAAGTCCAGCTTCACCAGGTCAAAGCCCCAGTCGTCAAAGATCTGCCGGAAGCTGCGCTCCAGATAGTCCACCACCTGGGGATTGTCGATATCCAGGGCGTAAAAGCCGCCCCAGTTGCTGCCGCAGTACCAGTTTTTACCATCTGCCTGCAAAAGCCAGTCGGGATGCTCCCGGTAGATCTCCGATTCCTTCTGGCACACAAAGGGGGCCAGCCACAGCCCGGCCTTCAGCCCCCGGCGGTGGATGTCCTCCGCGATCGGCTTGAGACCATGGGGGAATTTGCTCCCGTTGGTGGTCAGCCAGTCACCCACATAGGGCTGCCAGCCGTCGTCGATCTGGAAAAGGTCGCCCGGACGCAGCATAGGGGCGCAGCCCTCCAGATCGGAAAGGATGCTGCCCTCGTCGATGTTCTGGTAGCGGTTATACCAGCTGGAATAACCGGCCAGCTTCTCCGTGGTGAGGGGCTTTACGCCCATGGCGGCAAACCAGCGGTCAAATACCTCGTCCTCGCTGCCCTCTGCATAAAACAGGTCAAAGGCGTGAAACTCCCCGCCGCAGCGCAGTCCTTCACAGTCCCGGCTGATGCTGAGCAGTCCGGCCTTGGCGTCATACTGAAACAGGGTGTAGCCCGGACGCTCGTCCAGAGAGCCGAAAAGCCGGAAATGCTCCCCGGTGCGGAAGTAGCAATAGCTCTCCCCGTGGGTAACGCCCGCCTTTTCCGGGTAATCCACAAAGAAATAGTCCCCGTAGCGGTCGATGCCGAATTTCTCGTTGATGAAGCGGGGCAAATGGCAGCGGCGTATTTTATCCCGGCGGGAATATTCAGGACAGGACGTCCAGGTCTGATAGCCGTTCATGAAGATTTTTTCCCGCTCCCCCACGATCAGGGGCATGGTGGCTTTGACCGAGCGGATATGCCCCTCCGGGAGAGCGCACAGGATGCGGTGCTCACCTTCCCGGATGTCCTGAGAGCCCCGAATGACGGTGGGGCCGTCCTGCCGCGCGATTTCGATGGTGTATTCAAGTCTCATTTTGCCCTCCTATGGTGAAATGAATCTCCACGTCCTCTGTCTGTGCCGTGCGGATATGCAGTGCGCCCTGACCGGTTCTGCCGGTAGTTTTCACATAGCAGCCGCACATGCCGCCCTCGGCGGTCACAACCGACGGGCCTACAAGGGTAATCTCCCCCTCAGCACACAGGCTCACCGGGAGCTGGGCGTAGACCGCCGGATTATCCTGCTCGTCCAGTATCCTTATGCGTACCGCCGCCATGTCGTAGCGGTCGCCCTCATACAGGGTGGTTTTGCTCGTTTTCACTTCCAGATGCAAGGCTTTTCCCGGACAGCAGATGCGCTGGGCCACGGTTACGCCGTTCTTTTTCGCGGCAAAACGCCAGCGGGTGGCCTCGCCGCCCCAGTTGCCCACATACTTGCCGAAAAGGTCCACCCCGTCCTGCATACTCATCTTATACCGGACCATGGCCCAGAGCATCCGCAGCTTGTCGGGAAAAGGCATGTTGGCAAGGCCGTGTTTTCCTGCCGAGACCAGACAGCGACGCAGCAGCTCCGCTTTTTTCGGCCCGAAGCCCTCCTTACTCTCCAGCAGAGAACCGATGGTGTCGTCCACGGGAATGGGACCGTGGGGCAGTCCCTTCCAGCCCTTTGGCTTGAAGGAGGTTACAAAGCGGTCGTTTTTATACAGCTCCACCTCGTCGGCGTTGGTGAAGATACAGGGGCAGCCGATCTGTCCCGCCGGGTAGTCCCCGATGTCCATGGACGAGCCGATCTCCAGTACCGGCACATCCTCCCCCTGACTTTTGTACAGGGCAGCGGCCAGCTTGGGATTGCGGAAGGCGTCCATCACGCCGTGATAGCACATCCGGTCTCCGGAGCCGAAGTCCCGGTGGGTGGGGTAGTCAAACATACACCAGCCGAAGCAGCCTGCGTGTTCCCCGGAGGCCATGGCCGCGTCCTGCACACGGGCGTGGCGCAGAGCATGCTCCTGCCGACGCTCCCAGGGGTCAAAGGGCTTGGTGGGGTACATATGGCCGTTGCACTCGGAAATCAGCAGGGCCTTGCCCATATCCGGCGTGACCTTGCTCTTGGGCTTGGCCCCCGGATTGTTGCCGGTGTGGGAGAAGTCGTTATAGGCGTATACATCCTCCAAAAGACTGCTCTTTTCCAGATAGCGCACGCCGCTGGTGGGGCGGCTGGGGTCAAGCTCACGGGCGATGGCGTTGGTGCGGCGGTAAAAATCGTCGTCGTCCAGACTCTCATTGATCCGCACGCCCCAGAGAATGATGCTGGGGTGGTTCCGGTACTGGAGCACCATTTCCCGGACGTTATCGCAGGCCTGATCCTTCCATTTCTCGTCCCCGATGTGCTGCCAGCCGGGGATCTCCGTGAATACCAGCAGGCCCTGCCGGTCGCACTCATCGAGGAAATACTGGCTCTGGGGATAGTGGGAGGTGCGGACAGCGTTGCACGAAAGCTCGTGCCGCAGGATCCTCGCGTCCTCCCGCTGCAAATGCTCCGGGGCGGCATAGCCGATGGTGGGGTAGCACTGGTGCCGGTTTAGCCCCCGGAGAAAGGTCTTTTTCCCGTTGAGATAAAAGCCGTCCGCCCGAAATTCCGCTGTACGGAAACCAAAAGATACCTTTACCCGGTCGAGTACAGTGCCGCTTTCCTCCAGAAGCTCCGCCACGCAGGTGTAGAGTGTGGGGCTTTCACAGTCCCAGGGTCGGGCGTCCGGCACATCCAGTTCAAATTCTGTGCCGCCACTCGCCTCCGCTCTGGTGTTTCCCTCCATGTCCAGAATACGGACCCGGGCGGAACGGCCCTCCGCGCTCAGCACCACATGCACCCGGTCAAGGGCAGGGGTGGTGATATACACATCTTCAATATATTGCCGCTCCCGCACATCCAGCCATACTTCCCGGTAAAGTCCGCCGTAGGTCAGATAGTCGATCACATGCCCAAAAGGTGGGATCTCTCTGTTCTCCCGGCAGTCCAGACGCACCGCCACCTGATTTTCGCCGCCGTACCGGACCAGGTCCGTGATCTCCACCCGGAAAGCAGTGTAGCCGCAGCGGTGAATGCCACATTCCCGGCCGTTTACATATACCGTGGCAATGTGGGCCGCTCCGTCAAATTGCAGGAACAGCCGCTTACCCCGGTATTCCTCCAGAATAGGCAGCCTGCGCCGGTAGCCGCAGATCATCTCGTAATCCTCCGGCCCCGCGTAGTGCAGGGGAATCTCCTTCACCGTATGGGGCAGGCGGACGCTCTCCGCCTTGCCCAGACCGGCCTGAAACTCCTCAGACCAGTTGGGGGTGAATTCCCAGCTGTTACAGATGCAGATCATATTATTTCCCTCCCTCTGCCGAGAATAGAAAATCGATGGTACTATTGCAGAGATATTCAATGTTTCTTCCGTCAAAAACCCGGTCCCGGCCGGTGTGGATGCGGTCCAGATAAAGCCCCAGCAGCGGCAGCTTTTTCAGGGCTGCCACCGCCACGCTCATGGGGAAGCCGGCCTGATCGGAGGGGTACATGGCGGAGGAGGACTTTTCCAGGTGGACGGTCTTTTCCGCCGTGCTTTGAAAGGCGGCTTCCAGTCTGCCGCCGTATTTTTTCCGGGCGGCCTTGTTGACCACCAGCAGAATATGATCCCCGTCAGACACGCAGTCGAAATTGAGAATCAGCTTGTCGTTGATCTCCTTTTTGTGGAGCTTCCGGAAAAAGGCAGAGCCCAGAAGCCCGTTTTCCTCGTTGTCGAAGAAGACAAACAGCACCTTTTTCCGCATTTCCTCCGGCATCCGTTCCATCAGCTCGCAGAGCGTAATTACGCCGGAGGTGTTGTCATTGGCGGTGTGCTTATTGGGCAGACCCAGAAAGAACACCAGAATGAACAGACCGATAATCAGAAGGAGCGACGTCCAGTAATGAACCAAAAAATCGTCCGTCACCAGCGACAAAAGAACATTGAAGCCGAAGGCGATGAGGAAAAAGGGGATGCAGATCAGCAGACTGTACAGCACCGTGATCAGAAGGTTTTTTGGCATGATGAAGTTGGGAAAGGGGAGAACTGCGCAGGTGTCATAGTGGGCCGAGAGAATGAACTCCGCCGTCTCCCAATCTCCGGCCACCAGGTTGCGGTTGTGGAGAATTTTGGACTCCTCTACCCGGAGCTCCGGAAAATGGGACTGCATGAGCCGGATGAACGCCAGTTTCTGCTTTTTTGTTTTTCTCACCTGATAGTCTGAAAAGATCTGTTCAGAAAATGTAGTCATGGTATCTGCCCGCCTTTCAGAGCGCCTCGATCAGCCGGCACAGCTCCTCGTTGAAGCGGCCCAGATGGATTCCGTCGATAAAACGGTGGTTCACCTCCAGAGAGATGTGCAGCTGCTTTTTGCCGTTGATGTCGATAAATTTTCCCCAGGCGATGCGGGGAATGGCGTCGTCCGGGTCAAGATTCCGCTCGTTGGTCAGCCCGGTCACGTCCATCCAGGGCAGGCAGGAGAAATAGATCAGGTCGTTTGTCTCCGCCGTGGGGTCGAAAAAGAAATGCTGACTTTCGCTTTTCACCTTTGCCGCACGGCAGAAGTCGTCGATGCTGCCCTCGCAGGGCACAAAAACCATGCGGAAAAGCTCGCTGCCTTTTTCCAGGTCGGTAAAGCTGGGCTGACGTTTGTCGAATTGGCGCACCCGGCCGTTCTCAAGGGTGTAGAGGAAAGCCTCCACCCGGTTCACCGCCTGGGTGCAGAGGTAAACCAGCCCGTAGTAAAAGGACAGCTCCCGCTCCTTGACGTAGCGGCAGAGATTGGACACATCCAGCGTAAAGGTGACGCTGTAAAAGGGGTTGGAGATGGGGGAGAAGAAGTCGAAAATCTCCTTTCTCGGCCAGGTGTTCATGTCGATGTCTTTGATCATATCTGTTCCTCTTTGGTAAAAGTGTCTTTAACCCGAATATACCACCCCGTAGTATGATGGGTCAAGGGATAGCTGCAATTTCGGCAGAAAGTCAAGATAAGGCATTAGCAATACCCATTACAGGAATAGACAGCAACAGCGTGTTGCTTGGCTTTCCGGGGCGGCGATGGTATAATCTCCGTAAGGTGGTGATCGACATGGAAACAAAGGATATTATAAAAGAACTCAGGACCCAAAAAGGCTATTCCCAGGACGAGCTTGCGGAGAAAATCCATGTTACCCGGCAGGCGGTATCCCGTTGGGAAACCGGCGAAACCCTGCCGAATACAGAGACGCTGAAATTGCTGTCACGGTTGTTTGATGTATCCATCAATACTCTTTTGGGCTCTCCCCGGAAGCTGATCTGCCAATGCTGCGGTATGCCCCTTGAGGACTCCACAACCAGCAGGGAAGCGGACGGCACATTCAATGAGGAATACTGTAAATGGTGCTATGCCGGCGGGAAATTTGCTTACACCGATCGGCAGGAGCTGACGGATTTCCTGGTTGGGCATATGGCCAATGAAAACTGGCCTGCAGAGCAGGCGCGGGCCTATTTTGAAGCCCAACTGCCGAATCTTCATTATTGGCGGCAGAGGGAGAAATGAGCTGCCGCTTCCGGAATGCATCCATAGAAAAAGCAGTACCCTGCCAGCCGCAGGGTACTGCTTTTTTACATTTTACAGGGAAAAACGCCGGGCTCTTGTGTGCCTGTGTTACAGCTTTTTGGTAAAGCAGATGATCCGGTTTGCCTCTTCAAAGCCTGTTCCCAGATGAAAGCGAAGGCTTAGCTCGTTATGAAGCTCGCAGTCACTGGCAAACTCCCGGCATCCTTGCTGCCGCGCCCAGTTTTCGCAGGCGGAGAGAAGCCCGGCGGCGACGCCCTCGCGCCGGTATTCTTCCAGAACATAGATCCCCTCCAGATAGCCCACAGGGCATGAGTTCGTCCCCTCCACATAGTCGTGCCGGAGTGCACACTGAGCAAAGCCGATGGGCAATTCACACTCCCGGACCAGAAAAAAGGCCGACTTGTTTTCTGCCATGAGCAGGGCAAATTCCTGCTCCAGTGCTTCCGCCTGATGCTCCGGCCAGAGCAGTACAGCCAGCTTCGCAAGGCTGTTTACGTCTCCCAAACCGGCCATGGTGATATCCATAGGCATTTCCTTTCTCCCATGATTATCTGCTGTTATGCAACTCTCTATAATAATTTTTACCACAATTACACACGATTTCCAAGAGACGATTAAAAAAACGTGACACACGATTCCCCTTTTTTCGTTTTTTTTGAATAAAAGCAAAAAAGGTCTCAAAAACCGTCAAAAAGAAGGAATTTGAGAACTTTTTCGTGGCGGAGAAGAAGGGATTCGAACCCTTGATACCCTTATGGGGTATACACGATTTCCAATCGTGCGCGCTCGACCAACTACGCGACTTCTCCACGTTTGCTCAAGTAAAAGCAATTATTCACTTGTCAGCCTGGCTATTATAATGCACCGGGGACGCAAAGTCAAGGAATATTTTCATTTTTCCGGGAAAAGTTTAAAAGTGCATATTTTCCCGCGCCCTGTGCAAAATACAAATAAAACCCTGCGCCTGGATAAAAGGGAGAGATGAAAATGAAAATGACCAACGACGAATACAAAAAATACAGCGAACGGCACGCGCCGCGCTCGCCGGTTGGGCCCCACATGCTCTGGGCCTTTGCGGTCGGCGGGCTGATCTGCTGCTTCGGCCAGTTTTTGCTGAACCTCTACGGAGCGGCGGGACTGGACAAGGAGGCGGCGGCCACCGCCACTTCCGTGAGCCTGGTGTTTTTGGGGGCGCTGTTCACCGGCCTGGGGCTTTACGACAAGCTGGCGGAAAAGGCCGGGGCCGGTACGCTGGTGCCCATCACCGGTTTTTCCAACTCCGTTGCGGCCCCGGCTCTGGAATTCAAGACCGAGGGCCTTGTCACCGGCACGGCGGCAAAAATGTTCATCATCGCCGGGCCTGTGATCGTGTATGGCATCAGCGCCAGCGTGATTTACGGCCTGATTCTGTGCCTGATCGGATAGGAGGAGAAAGAAATGGCAAAAAAGAAGGAAAAAGACGAGAGGCAACCCGCCCCGGTGGAGACCGGCTTTGACGAGCGCGGCAGAAAGCGCAGCAAAGGGGACAGCCCCTGGAAGCGGGAATCCGACGCGCCCGACGGCGTTTCCGGCAATTGGAGCTGACCGGTAAGCGGACGCATAAAAGGCTGTGAAGTCCGGGGGGAGTTTTTCCTCACCTTTTCTTCACAGCCTCTTTTACACCTGCGCTGAAAGAGCTCCTACTTTGTGGCTTCTTCAAAAACAGGCAACTCATAGTTTGGAAAATAGAGGCCCCATATTTCGCCATTTTGGTTGAGCTCTAATATGTGATAGCTCTTGCAATGAATACATCCATAATTGTCTGTGGTAAGCTTGTATTGCTTATATATCCCTTTGTTGTATGGGGTTTCTTTGTTCCAGCCGGCAATTCGAATGTGCTTTTTGACTGTATGGATCCCCATAATAGAGGAAAGCGGAAAAGCATATTTTCCCTCTAAATTGGCAAGGTAGAGGTATTCAGCGTCGGTAAAGATTTTGAATGTGGGATTGAAATACGGTGCAACCTGCATTCCCTTTTCGCAAACTTTGATGCTGCCATCTTTTTCTTTGTAAAAGAAGGAAAGAATATCTACCTCTTTGGCGTCGGCAGGAACGGAAAGTTCAGCGTAAACAGCATCCGTGGTATGTTCCCAATGGGAGAAAACCTGTGTGTTTTCATCCGCACTCAGCACTGTTTTTTCTTTATGCATACTCAAAAGCTTTAACACAAGCCAAATAATCAGGCAGATTCCGGAAGCCCAGAAAATCCATGGGGCATTTTGTTATCCCTCTGCAAGGGAAACATCTGCTTTCAATATGCCGGCAAGAAAAAGTGCCGCAGTAATACCGCAGACAAACTGCAATATTCGAAAAAACTTTGGAAGTTTCGATTGTGCAACCGTCGCAGCTACAGTTTCATGTGACTGCTCCAGTGCTTGGGACATAGCCAAAGATGGTTTGGCAGATAAAAATCCAATTCCGTTGAGCTGTTCATTTTCCTTGTTCATTGTCAAATCAATTCCTAAAAACGGCTTCATATCAAAACCTCCTTCGGGGTAATAATACTATATCTTTCTTTCAATGTAAATTGCTGTATTCATGTCACTTTGCGTTGTTCGGAACGAATACAAGCAGAGGGACCGGAATTTCTACAGCCGCGCCGCTTTGCGGGCCGCCGCGGAGCACACCCGGAAACAGCATAGCGGCAAGGTGAGCAGGCGAAGTGACGAAGGATCCCGTATGCAGAGACTGAACGTCCTGTTTACGGGATCCTTCGCTATGCTCAGGATGACCTGTTTTTAAAACAGATCCAGCTTGCCGCTTCTGCGGCAGGCGCGCTCCGCGCCCCGGAACACGGCCAGAGCCAGAAGTCCAGATCCAGATACTGCCACAGAAATTCCTCCGGCGGCAGGTCCAGCAAATAATCCCGGTAGCCCTCAAGACTGACGTTTTCCAGAGGCAGATCCAGCAGAAAGTCGGGCAGGTTCAGGGCGTTGGTTTTCTCCACAGCCTGAAAGCTCTCGAAAAGAAACCTGTACCGGCGCGACAGCGGGGCGATAAATTCTGCCCTGTAGATCTCCGTACAGAGCCGGTGGACCTTTTCCCCGGTCAGCAGGCTCAGCGCCGCCCAGACCGGCTCAAATTCAGGCAAAAAAACAAAAGAGCTGTTTTCTCCCAGCTTTTCCAGACGCATCCGGTATCCCTCCTTCTTCTGAGATGGGCTTGTCATATCACATCCGCAGGGAAATTAAAAGAGCCACACTGTTCTAAGAGACGGCCGCAGGCATAGATGGCAGGATTTCTTTATATTATGGTGATAAGATGAGGCCGGCTATATGCTGTACATCTGCGCAAGGGTATTCTGCGCGCAGCTGATAAAGCGTTTGATGACTTTGTCGTTTCGCCTGCGCTCACTGGTGATGATGCCGATCTCCCGGTAACCCGGAGGGTCGATAGGGATCACCTGGACATCGTCGGTCATGCTGCGCATGACCAGCTCGGACAGCATGGTTAGCCCCAGCCCGTGCTCCACCATGGAGACCAGGGCGGCATCGTCCAGATTGGTGTAGCGGATATGGGGAGATACCTTATGCTCCTGGGCGTTGAATACAGGCATGATGTCCAGGTCAAAGCCAAGAGAGGGCATGAGAAATTCCTCGTCGGAAAAGCCGCTGACGGGAAAAACCCCGTTTTCCACCGGGTAGTCCTTGGGCAGCACCGCCACCAGAGGGTCTTTTTTCACGGAGATCCAGTCCAGTCCGTGCCGCAGGGAGGGATGACAGCTTGCAAAGGCACAGTCCAGCTCACCGTTTCTGACCAGGTCATGTATGCCCTTGTTGCCGCCCATGCTGATGGAGATATCCGTGTCCGGGCAGATTTTTCTGAACTCCGTCAGGATTGTGGGCAGCCAGTGCCGGGCCACGCTGGAATAGGCCCCAACACGCAGGGAGCTGGCTCCTGCATCCCGCAGGTGCTGCGTGCTGACCTCCAGCCGGTCTGCCGCCTCCACAAAGGCCCGGATATCCGGCAGCAGCCGCCGCCCGGCAGCGGACAGCCGCACACCGCTTTTACTGCGGATCAGAAGGCCGATGCCCAGCTCATTTTCCAGCGAGTTCATCATGTTCGTCATCCCGGCCTGGGTGTAGCCCAGCTCCGCGGCGGCGGAGGTCAGGCTGCCCTTGTCTACGGCGGTGAGAAGGGCCCGGAATTTCTTGCTGTCCATGTTAATTATTTCACTTCCTTATGATTCGACAATCCATAACGATTCCTTATGATATATATAATAATATAGTGTTTGGAGAAATGCAAGACAAATGTTAAAATAACATTGGTCACAAACTGTTAATAATTTATGGGAAAGAGGTTATTATCAATGGAAAACAATCGCAGTTCCTGGGCCAGTAATTTTGGCTTCCTCATGGCAGCCATTGGCTCTGCTGTCGGTCTGGGCAACATCTGGGGCTTCCCCTTCAAGATGGGCAAGAGCGGTGGCTTCACCTTCCTGATCATCTATCTCCTGCTGGCTGTGTTCGTGGGCATGATCATCATGACCAGCGAGCTGGCCCTGGGCCGCAAGACCGGCAAAGGCGTGGTAGGCGCATATCAGGCGGCGTCAAAGAAGTTCGGATGGATCGGCTGGCTCGGCATTATTGCACCTTTCCTGATCATGAGCTTCTACTCCGTTCTGGGCGGCTACTGCATCCAGTACATGTCCCTTAACCTGGCAGAGCTGAGCTTCGGCCTCAGCGGCATCTTCGGCAGCTCCATCACCGGCGGCGCAACCTTCGGCGCAATGCTCACCAACCCGTTTGGCTGCTTCGTGTTCACCCTGCTGTTCATGGTCATCTGCATGCTGATCGTCAGCGGCGGCGTTGACAGCGGCATCGAGAAGTTCAACAAGGTCGGTATGCCGGCCCTGGCCGTGATGCTGGTCGTCATCATCATCCGCGCCCTTACGCTGGACGGCGCAGTTGAAGGCCTTAAGTTCATGTTTGTCCCCGGCTACGCGGTGAAAGCGGGCTTCATTGAGGAAGCTCCCGGCCTGGTCTCTATTTTGGCTACCGCCGGCGGTCAGATGTTCTTCTCCCTGTCCCTGGCCATGGGCGCCATGGTCACCTACGGCTCCTACCTGAGCAAAGAGGAAAACCTGGTCAAGAACTCCGCACTTATCGTTGTGGCCGATACCATCGTTGCTCTGATGGCCGGTCTGGCCGTTATCCCTGCAGCTGTCGCCAACGGTCTGTCCAGCGGCCTTGCTCCCAACGAGATCGCTCTGGGCGGTCCCAAGCTCCTGTTTGTCACCCTGCAGGACGTCTTTGCCAACATGGGCGCCGCAGGCCCCCTGTTCGGCGTGATCTTCTACCTGCTGGTCCTCCTGGCAGCCATCTCCTCCGCCATCTCCCTGATGGAGGTCGTCGCGGCCTACTTCCTGGACCGCGCTGCCGCCAAGGGCAAGCAGGGCAACCGCAAAAAGGTTGTTCTCTGGGTCTCTGTTGCCATCACCATTGAGGCGCTGATCGTTGCTGTTGACGGTCTTGGCTCCAACGGCATCTGGGTACCTTTCCAGAAATACGGCATCGCGATGTGGAACGACTGCTGGCTGGACTTCATGGACTGCTGGTCTGAGGGCATCGCAATGCCTCTGGGCGCCATGCTCATGGCCCTGATGGTCGGCTGGGAGATCAAGCCCGACTACATCCTGGATGAGGTACACAGCGGTGAGCACTCCAAGTTCTTCGATATCTTCTTCCGCGTCTGCGTCACCTTCATTGTGCCCATCGTCATGGCCTTTGTTCTGGCCGGACAGATGATCGACTTCTTCTCCACTGCCGCCAACTCCGCAGTAGTGGTGCCTGCCTGCTACGGCATCGCCGGGGTACTGCTGGTGCTGTTCTGGATCGTCGCCTTTGTGGGCGGACGTAAAAAGACAACCGTTCAGTAAAAGAAAATCAACACAACGTAAAAAAGCTGAGCCTTTCCGGCTCAGCTTTTTTGCGGGTTAAAAATTTTGGGGGAAACGGGGTAATACTGCTCAGCCGCTAAACACCAGCGAGGGATTCGTTTGCATTTTCATCTTGCGGTGCAAGACGAAAATATCGGTGAAATATTTGCCATTTGGCAAATGTGAAATAATGCCCTGTGGGCATTGTGAAATTTGATGCTGTGTATCAAGTGAAATGAAATAAATCCACTCACGCCCGCAGGCATTTCACATGGCGAAGCCGTATTTCACGCCGCGAAGCGGTATTTCACAAATCCCGCAAGGGATTTATTTCGTTGAAAAAGACCTGATGCTTTCATCAGGTCTTTTTCTGGCACATCTGCATAAACTTGATACAATGAACAGATTTTGCCGGTATCTGTTCATTTTAGCTTTGTATAAGAAATGCAGTTATAGATAATCTTCAAATGGGTGTGACAAAACGGACAAAATGGACGTTACCATGTGTCAACCAGCACCTGCACGAGAGCAAATGCAAAGCAATAGTTTGTTAGATGATTGCTAAATGCAATCGGTACTCATCTTCTAAAACCTATTCCAGCAACAGGTAATGATGGTTTCACCGCCAAGCTGGTTCTATATACAGCTGGTTTTGTGCGCTATAATCTCTTGTACTTCAATGATTCTTTCCCACGTCCTGCCAGTTGGCGTTGCGGAGGATCTCCGCGTTCTCTCCGATGAATACCGTTCCGGCCTCCTCATCGCTGGTGAGCTGATACAGCATCCAGGCGGTCATGTATCCGTCCGAGCGCATCAGCATCTGCTCATGCTCGGCCCCGACAGCTCTTGCCCGGACCTTTGGCACTTCGTCCGTGATGCTGTCATAGTTTGCAATCATTGCGGAAAGCGGCGATACTCCGCCGAAGCTGGTTTCCGGATCATTGCCGGAATCGTCAGACTTGCCGGTACCGGCAGCCATGAAATATGGGATCGCAACCTTGGACACGTCATACTCCCAACCCATGTTTTTGGCCAGCGTAGGATAGGCGGCGCTTCCTGTAAACATCGCCTTATATTGGGCACCGTTTTCAAAGTTTGTTACGGCACAAATCGCACCGGCACCGCCCTGGGAATAGCCGATAATGCCCATGCTGTCATAATCGATCTTACCAGAAAGTACACTGCCGTCGGGTATGTTCAGCATGAAATCCAAGGTAAGAGAGGCTGTTTCACCGTTTCCGGTCTGACCGTCCTCGTTGCCGACTACGATAAAGCCCCAAGATGCTAAACGCGGGAAGAACGGCTCATAAGAGGCGGCAGGCGTTCCGCTGGCATTGACGACCATGATCATCGGCCAAGACTTGCCTCCTGATTCCAGTTCCGCAGGATACCAGACTCTGATTTTCCCGATGGATTCGTTATCAGAAGGAAACTCTGTATAAGCAGTCGTATAATCGCCCGGCTGAGAATACTTCACTTCAAGCGGCGCGTCGGATTTGAAGCTCAGATAATAGCCCTCTACGATATCGTTGTTCCCATCCCCGCCGGGCATCATGGACTTGACGTATTGAACCGCAGCGGCACCCAGCACGAGGAGTATCACCGACAGAATCAACACAATTGTCAGCACTTTCCTCATTTGTCCTCTATCCCTTGTTATTTGTCGAGCAGCGCGAGGCCGTGACTCTCCACATTGCCATTCATAGCAGCATAGATCCAATCCGCAACGCTGACGCCGTCCTCCAGCTTGTCAAACACATTGCTGGAAATGATGGTGTGCTGCGTGTTATGGGTTTCCGGATCTTCTCCGTAATTCCAGATGTAGATACCGACGCCGGGAATGTTCTTTTGCAGCCCTGCTACCATCTTGGAAAGATCCGCCTGGAACCGGTCTCCCAGCGCCTTGGTTTTGTCCATCTTCCCCGTATGGATGAAAGACTGGTACTGCATCAGCGTATCGTCTCGATAGGAGCAGTCGAACAGGATTTTGACGCTGTCGCCGCGCTTTTCATACAGCGCGGTCAGGCTGTCCAATACCAGATTGTCCGTCACCAGACGGTCGGAGATTTCCTTGGGTGACTGCCAGAGATTTACCGCCGTCTCGTGCCATCCGTCATAGAGCAGCAGCGAGCTGTCCACACAGACCGTGATATTCTTCGCGCTGGGGAAACGGTCGATCACGTCATCAGCCAGGAGGGACGTGGCAAAGCCGCCCGCGGAGAAGCCCGTTACCAGCAGAGTATCCGGCTCGCCCACATAGGGCTTGATTTGCTCCACGAACGCGGCGTAATTGCTGTAGCCGGTATGGTAGACTGTCTTTTTCCCAGCATAGACGCCTGTACCGGAATGGAAGTCACCGGTAGCGTAAGGAATCACGAGGAAGCTCCAATCCTTGAAGGGGTTATTCTCTGCGTTGCTGCCGATACCACCTTCCGCCACGAAGTCCTGCCCCGTCATATTCGTTGCATAGAACTTGTTTCCGGCTTCCGAGGTTTCCGGCGTAATGCTCACACCGCCGCCGAAGAAATAGACGACGACCTTGTTCTCGGTGCCTTTTTTGAAGATTCCGTGCCACTCGCTGCCGTCCGAAGACTGCGTACCATCTACCTTGACCTCATACCATTTTCCGATTTCTGGCTCGCCCGTCAGATCCAGGAAGCTTTTGAGAAAGGTGTTTTTCAGCAGTACAAACACAGCGATTGCAAGTATGACAATGACGCAGGCGAGAATGAGCAGAACTTTTTTCACTTTTCTGTGCTTTTTCTTTTCCATTTGCCCTTCTCCTTTATATTCCCATGGTTACCTGAACATTTGCTTTTGACCGACCGTTCAGAATCGACTCTGTCAGAAGCGACCCGTTCTTCAGATCGATTCTTACACCATTAACTCGCATTTCTTTGACGCCGTGCTGGACGTGATCGGGGTTTTCCACCCGGATCGTCAGATGGCAGCCGCGGAAGCTGCGCTCTACCGTGAAACCGTCCCATTCGGCGGGGATCGACGGGTCGATCAGCAATCCTTTCAGCGTGGGGCGGATACCCAGCAGATACTGGGTCGCCACCACGTCCATCCAGGCCGCCGTGCCGGTGACCTGGGAAACGCAGCCCCAGCCGAACTTCTCGTTGTCCTTGCCCAGCATGGTGGAGCAGTATGCATAGGCCTCCGCGTGATAGCGCTCCACGCCGACCTTTTTGATGACCTCATGCGGCATGATCTGCTTGTAGTATTTCCAGGCCCGATCGCCGCGCCCCAGCAAAGCCTCGGCCATGATGGCCCAGCAGTTGGCCTGGCAGAAAACGCCGCCGTTTTCCGAGTAGCCGGCGGGGAGACCGTTGACCATGGCCGCCTCCTTGCTGGGCCAGCCGGGATAGCCGGGGGTGTTGAGCAGCAGGCCCATGCCGGTATCCAGCTCCCGAGCGGCGCTGTCCATGGCCTCGATCTGATGCTCCCAGCAGGCGTCCGCAATGACCATCCAGCTCTGGGCGTTCAGCCAGATCCGGGCGTGCTCTTGGGTGTGGGTGCCGATGGGCTGAGCCTCGTCGTCCAGACCCCGCAGGAACCATGCGCCGTCCCAAGCGTATGCCTCCAGCGCCTTTTCCTGCTTCTCCATGAGTTTCCGGAACGGCTCCGCGCTCTCGCCGCGTGCCTCGGCCAGCTCTGTAAGCTGACGCAGGGCAACAATATGCTGCTGGGAGACCATGATGCTCTCGCCTTTGCCCTTGCGGCCAAAGGGACCGAGATGGTCGTTCCAGTCAGAAAACAGGATCAGCGGCAGACCGTGTGCGCCCAGGTGCTTTTCGGTGAAGTCCACGCCGCGCAGCAGATGCTCCCACAGCGTGGCGGAGCCGACAGGCGTTACCAAATCCGTCCCAAGGAACGAGATCTCCTTGTCCAGAAAGCTCAGTTCACCGGTTTCCGCGGCGATAGCATAGGCCAGATACACCATCCAGATATGATCGTCCGAGCGGGTAATGTCCTGCGGCGGGCGTTTTTCTTCGGGCCATGCGGTGTGGATGGCGTGGCCGTCCTCCAACTGTTGGGAGGCCAGATACCACAGCATCTCTGTTGCCCACTCCGGCTTGCGGTAGGCCTGGGCCAGCATGTCCTGGGCCGTGTCACGGAAGCCGATGCCGCGCACGCCGGAGGCGTCCGAGCTGATGGAGCGGGAATAGCGGGCGGTCTGCACGCTCTGCAGCGGATTCCAGGTGTTGATCATCCTCTGAGCGTCATCGTCGGGCAGAACGCATTGATAGACGGCAAGATGTTCGCTCCACCAGCTTTGAAGCTTTGCAAACTGCCGATCGACCGCGCCCTCTTTGCGAAGGGCGGTCAGCGTCTCTTTTGCTCCGGCTATGGCCTTGTCATAGTCGGACAGCGCACCCTCGGTCACACCGAGGAAGAAATGAAGCTGTTTCTCCTCATTTTTGTCGAGAGAAACATGGGTGTGAAGCGCGCCGCAGGGCTCGCCGCCCTGCAGATTGGTGTTGGAGAGACGGCCGTTCTGAACCTCCACGGGATTTCTCTCATCCCGGTAATTGCCGCAGAACAGGTCCCGGTTGCAGCAGAAGGAAGATATTTTCGCATCCGAAGCGAAGGTCACCAGCGGGGACTCGTCCTTGCGCGGGTGCATCCAGGCGGTATAGGCGTAGGTGATGGCCTGCAGTTCCTCGTCGAACACCGCGCGGGTATTCCACTTGAGATAATAGCCGAGGATGTTCTCCTCCCGCGCCAGAAACTGGCTGAGTTCCACATAGGCAAAGACGTCGCAGGAGATCTCCTCTCCACTCGCGTTTACGAGCTTGAGATCCCACACCAGCGTGTCATAGTCCTGGGCCATGAAGAGCTTCAAGGTGGCGGTCAGCCCGTCCTTTTTCGCGGTAAACGTGGAATATCCCGGCGCGTGGCAGGCCTCGCGGAAATCCACTGGCGTTTCAATGGGGCGAAACGCGGGCGACCAGACCGTGCCGTCGGCCATGCGGAGATACACATAGAAACCCGGGGAATCAATGGGCATGTTGTAAAAGCGGTAGCGGGTCAGGCGAAACATCATCGGGGACAGCCACCAGCTCATTCCGCCGCCCGCCTGGGAGACGAAGGAGTGCATCCTGCCGTTGGAGAGATAGTTGATCCAGGGCGCGGGCAGGTCAAAGCGATCAAAGCGGATCTCCCGCCGATCGTCGTGAAACTGATAGGGCAGCTTATCCATGGTGTTCTCCTTCCAAGCGATAGGTTCCGGCGCACAGCGTCCTTGCACTGCCGTCCGGCAGGGTCAGGCAGGCCGTTGTTCCCTCGGGCACGGTGCAGGTATAGACGAAACGCTCTCCCTCCCGCTCCCAGCGGGAGCGGATCATGCCAAATTGGGTCTTGTAGCTGCCCTCCGCCCAGGTCAGGCTGCCGCCGAGGATAGGACGCAGCTCAAACTCCCGGAAGCCCGGAGCGTCAAAGCTCGGGCGGATGCCCGCCACGTATTCAAACAGGAACTGACAGACCGCGCCGAAGCTGTAGTGATTGAAGCTGTCCCGGTATACGTCCATGCCGTTCCAGTTTTCCGGCATCGTTGTCGCGCCCAGCGTGATGGGGTGCAGCCAGCCGGGAGCGGTAGTCTGCTCCAGAATGCGGAAGGCTTCATCGACCAGCCCGTTGTCGCAGAGGGTGGGCAGCAGATAAACGGTGGAGAGGAAGCCGGTGTTCAGGTGGTAGTTGGCCGCCTCCAATTCCTTTTTGAGCTGGGCGATCACCATCGGCTTCTTCTCCTCACTGACCATGCCCAGCGCCAGGGCGCGGATATACGCCGCCTGATGGCCCGGCTGGATTGTGCCGTCGGGGCCGATCAGGTACTTGTCATAGGCGGCCTTGATTCTCTCGGAAAGCGCCGCATAGTGCGCTGCGTCCTCGTCTTTGCCGAGGATGCGTGCCATGTGGGCAAGATTGTCGCAGCTGCGCCTGGTGTAGGCGGTGGCCACCTCCGGCTTGCCGTATTTGGCCATATGGGTCACGTAGTCCGCCGCCGTGCCGCCCTTGGCAAAGAGCTCGATGACCTCCGGGGCTGGCGGCAGCGGCTCGTTCCATTCTCCGTAATGGAAGCGGGTGTCGTAGATGAGATCCCCGTCGCCGTTTGCGTACCAGGCCTTGTCCGCATACATTGGATTGGTTTCCTTCATACAGCGCAGGGAGAACTCGACCCACTTCTTCGCCGTCTCATAGTGCTCTTCCAGGAAAGATTTATCGCCGTACATCAGGTACATCTGGTATGGGATCCACACGGCGGAATCGCCCCAGCCCACGCTGTCCTCCCCGATGTTTCCGTTACCGGTCGGCCCGGCCAGCGCCATAGCGGGGTCCTTTGCCTGCACCGCTTTCAGTTCTTCCGGATTGTGGACGCTGGAGGTAGATGGGAAGGTGATGCCCAGCTTGCCGGAGGCGTACTGCTCGATGGTCTGGTCGCAGAGCCACTTCTTGAAAAACTGCTGTACGTCCATGAAATACGCCGCCGTGCGGCAGTAGATCATGGCGTCGCCCGTCCAGGTGTTGCGCTCGCGGGTGGGGCAGTCCACCGGCACGTCCAGAAAGTTGCCCTTCTGGCTCCAGCGGGCGTTTTCCACGAGCTTGTTGATGAGTGGATTGGAGCAACGGAAATTACCGGTCTCCTCCATATCGGAGTAAACGGCGATGGCCTCGAAGTCGGCATCTTCGATGCCCTCCACAAGGGCATACCGGAAGCCGAATACGGCAAAGTGCGGTGTGTATTCCTCGACCTCCGCGCCTTTGCAGATGTAGGTGATCTCCTGAAATTCCGCCCTTCCGCCGTCACAGTTGGCGGTGGAAAAGCATCCGTCCTTGTCCAATCCTTCTCCGTGTTTCAGGTGCACGACCTGCCCGGGCGCGGTATTCCGAAGTGTCATTCGGACATAGCCCGCGATGTTCTGACCGAAGTCGATGACCAGATTCCCTGCGGTATCGCGCATGGGCTTACCCTGGAAGCGTTCTTTTTCCCGCACGGGGACGCTCTGATTTTCAATCAGCGTCCCTTCTGTATGCTCTGTGCAGAGAGACGCCTCTTGCCAGCCGTGTAGCACGATCCGGGCGTCGTAGCTTTCGCCCTTTTGCAGATCCGTCCGCACGACGGGGCCGAGGCCGACCTCCCATCTTTCGTCCGTGGAGAGCGTCTCCACGCTGCCATCAGCGTAATAGAGCCTAAACTCGCCCCAGAGTGCAAGCATATAGCCGAAGTTGTTGTTCCAGCGCCACCAACCGTCGCCTACAGTCACAAGCAGCTCATTACCGCCCTCTTTTACGAGAGCGGTAATGTCATATTCCTGCATCTGGATACGGTAATAATAGCTCGTAAGGCCCGGTAAAAACCGGTTTTCGGTCACACTCGCGCCATTGACATTCGCTTCATAGAGTCCATGGGCAGAGAGCCGCAAAACGGCCTTTTTCACCTTCTGATGCAGTTCAAATCTCCGTCTGAAAACCGGCACCAGAGGATTGTCTTTATCATCTTCGGGATGACAGATCCACTTTGCCATCAACTTAACTCCTTTGAAAGTGCCAGGATCCTTCCGGTGCAGGCTTCCAGTTCGGCACGGGTAATCGTTCCGTCCTTTATGCCGGTCAGAATACCTTCCACATCTTCCTTCGATCCGGCCATCATCAGATCGTTGCCGGCCTTAATGCAGAGCGCCGGGCTGGACGCGCCGTAGACACCCAAATTGAACTTATCGTTCGTGGTGCCCCAGTCGGTCATGACGATGCCCTCAAACCCCCACTCGCCGCGCAGTACCGTATTGATCAGATCGCTGCGGTTCGCAGTATGAATACCGTTCAGAAGGTTATATGAAGTCATCAGCGCTTTCGGCGCAGCTTCCTTTACACAAATCTCGAATCCTTTCAGGTAGATTTCCCGCAAAGCCCGTTGGGAAACCACACTGTTGGAACCGTAACGGTTGGTTTCCTGATTGTTGCATGCATAATGCTTGATCGTAACAGTACACTTTTCATGCTTCTGCACACCGCGGGTCATCGCTGCTGCGGTTTTGCCGGAAATCAGCGGATCCTCCGAATAATATTCAAAGTTCCGGCCGCAAAGCGGGCTGCGGTGGATGTTCAATGCGGGTGCCAGCCACACGTTGGCACCGAAGAGTTCCATTTCTTCACCGACCAGATCGCCGCAGGCCTCCACAACAACCGGGTTCCAGGCCTGTGCCAGGGCCGTGCCGATGGGAATCGCGGAAGCATAATGATACAGCACGGTGTTTGTTTTGGCTTTTTCCTCATTCTGCCGCAGCTTCATACGGATCAGCTGCTGGATCTCGGGCGGCAGGATATTGAGGACGCTGTTAAAGGCGTCGGAATCCAGCCCATCCTGGCCGTCCTCCGTTTCCATGTACCTGGTTGCCAGCCGCAGTCCCGCAGGGCCGTCGGCCATGACGATGGCGCCATAGCCCTTTTTTGTAACAACAGACGCGGTTTCGCCCGCGCCGCCAGCAAGACGGGAGGCGGAGTTTCCGATAATGGCCGCCATGCCCTCCGCGTCCGAGTGCTTTCCTGCGCAGATCGTGGCCAGCTCCCGGTCGGAAAAGTCGGAAAGGTTCTCCAAACCGATATGCTCCCGGCCAACGCTTTCTCGATCATAGTGGCCGATGGGGCCAAGTGAGGCTGCGGAAACCGGAATACACGGCAGGTTCCTGGGAATCTCGCGCGTGATCTGCGGCTGCCAGTCTGTAAAGTCCGCTTCTCCGCCGGAATGGCTGAGCGCATCGGAAGTCACAGGACCGTCCAGCGATACGACCCCAATAGGCATAGCGCCGATGCTGAACAGGTATTCACCCTGCTCCAGCAGCCAGCAGTCGTTTTCTTCATCCCAGCTTGCCAGGTTTTCCGGCGGGAGATTCAGCACGAGCGTCTCGCTCTCACCGGGGGCAAGTTCTCTTGTTTTGGCATATCCACCCAGCTCCCGCAGGGGCTTGACGAGCCTGCCGCTCGGCGCGGAACAGTAGAGCTGCACGGTCTCTTTTCCGGGGAAACGGCCGGTGTTTCTGATCTTAACTTCAATGGACACGAGTCCGTTCTCCACGGAGAAGCCCATACAATCCTCTGCAAATTCCGTATAACTCAGCCCGTAACCGAAAGGAAAGAGCGGCTCGATACCCGCCGCGTCATAATAGCGGTATCCGACGAAAACACCTTCCCGGTAGCGGGTATCGTCCCGCTCGGCAAAGTCACCGATCGGCATAATATCACCCGCCTTCGCCCAGGTCGTAGTGAGTTTGCCGGAAGGGTTGGCCTTACCAAGCAGCACATCCGCGAAGGCGTCACCGGTTACGCTGCCGAGCTGGCTCAGGAGGAGGACATTTTCCACCTTGTCCAGCACGGGCGAAATATCCACCGGGCCGCCCACGTTCAGCACCAGCAGAAACTTCTCATACCGCTCAGCGCAGCACAGAATGTCCCGCTTTTCATCCGATGTCAGCAGATAATCGCCCTCGCCGCCTGGACGGTCCGCGCCTTCACCGGAATTGCGGGAAAGCACATAGACGCACACCTTTCCCTCACCGTCCAACGGAAGAGTATAGCGGGGCTCCGGGGGCGTCCGCCCCATGCCGACGAGGAAAACAGATTTCCCCAGCTCCTTCGCTTCTTGGGCAATGCCATCATAAAAATCCTTGATCCCGGCATCCCGGATCGCCTTGTATCCATCCATCCACGCCTTTGTGGTGACGGTAAAACCTGCGTTTTCAAGGCCCTCTTCCACGGTCACATAGTGGCGCACGTTCACGTCGCCGCTTCCGGTGCCACCCTTGATGGTCTCCCGCGCGCCCGCGCCGTAGAGAGCGATCTCGCAGGGAGAAGAAAGCGGGAAGTCTCCATTCTTTTTCAGCAGCACCATGCACTCCGGTGCAAGGGAGCGGAGCGCCGCCAGATGCTCTTTTTCAAACTCCTGAACGTCAGGAGAATCGATTCTGATCATATGATTACCCCTCCAGATCGTTGACCATCTGATGCAGCGCCTTGTCGATCTCTGTGATCGCCTCTGCGGGGATCTGCACCATTTCCATGATTTCCCGGGCGGTGTTGTTGCCCACGGCCGCCATCAATCCTTCCACAGAAAACTGCCGGGCTTTCGCAACGGCCTCGATGGCCGCAAACATGGGGGCCAGGACGGTCTTCGCTTCCTCGCTCTGTCTGCGAAGGTGAGAGAGCGTGCAGTCCACACTGAGTACGGGCGCAAAGTTTCCGTTCATGGATATGGCCGCTGTCGGCTCGGTGAAGCCGCCGCGCTTCAGCTTCCCCATGACCTCGCCCAGCCACTCGATGCCGTCCGGCACCCATTGAGGCAGGCGCGGGCAGACGGAGTTGGTGTTGATCCAATCCTCACCGGTGGAGAAGCCATGTCCGCCGTAGGAATAGATATGGCTCTCAAAAGCCACGCCTTTTTCCGCCAGCGCCAGTTCCATGCGGAGCGTGTTGGAAATATCCACCGTGCGGTCGTCCCGCGCTGCGGCAAAGAAGCAGGGGCAGGTCTCCGCTGTGACATGTTCATGGGGATAGGGCATCCCCGGCTGGCACAGATCGCAGATGTCCTTGAGAATAGCGGGATAGACAAGAACAGCGGCGGCGGGCTTATGCTCTGCCACAGTCGCGGCGCAGGCGGCGAGATGCCCGCCCGCGGAAAAACCGACGACCGCGATCTTTGTTTTATCCAGATGCCACTCGTCCGCCCGCTCCTCGATCAGCGCCATGGCCTGTTCGTAGTCTTCCAGCGGCAGCGGCCACTTCCCCTTGGGCGTGCAGGTGTAGCGGAGAACAAAGGCCTGGTATCCCGCCTTGAGATAGGCCGCGGCCACGGGATCGGCCTCCCGGTCGGAGCACATGGCATAACCGCCGCCGGGGATCACCAGCATGGCGGGCCGCTTGGAAAAGCCGAATTCGCCATCGACTTCCTGAATGTAGGCGGTCAGCGTAACATCTCTTTTTTCATTCAAAATGATCTCTTGTGCCTTCATGTTGCGATCTCCTTTCAGAAAAGTCCAAGGCCTAATTTCAGCACCTCACCGCTGACGCCGCGCATCATCCAGTCGGCGCAGCTCACCCCATCCACGACGGTGGTGAAAGCGGCATTGGAGCCGCAAAGGCAGTGGACGGTCAGATCGGCGTCCCTGCTGTTTTTGTCCGGCGTATCAAAGATAAACGTACTCAGGTCAGGAATCTCCTTATGCAGATTATCCAGCATTTCCTTGAGCTTCCGTTGGAAGCTCACGCCTGCGGCCTTGTCCGGAACCCAGCGCCTGTCCTCCAGATACATCTCCATCTGGGTCAGCGCGGCGTCCCGCACGGAGCAGCAGTACATGATCTTGATCTCGGGATGATTCTTATGAAGTGCCAGCAGACTGTCAGAGACGATCTCGCCTCCGGTGAGCCGCGCTGCGATCGCTTCCGGCGACTTCCAGACCTCCCGGGCCACCCGCTGCCAGTCGTAATGCATCATGGCACTGTCCACACAGGCGGTGATGTCCCGGCAATCCGGGAATGCGGCGGCAACCGCGTCGGTCAGAAGAGAGGTTGCGAAGGCTCCCGCAGAAAAGCCGGTCACCAGGATCTGCTCCGGGTTCGGAACCAGTTCCTTGATCTTTTTGAGCAGCACCTGAAAGTTTGTATAGCCGTGGTGATGTAGCACGGCGGGTTTTCCATCCAGGTCCGTATAGGGATAATCCCCGGTCCCGCAGTGAAAGTCCCCGGTGGCGTAGGTCACAAACAGCAGGTTCCAGTCCCGGAAGGGATTCTTTTTTGACTGTCCGAAGGTCCCCATGCGGAGAATGACGTCCCCGAAGCGCACGTCGTCGGAGTAGAACATCTCACCCTTTCCGCCCACGCGCTGGGGTCTGGCCGCGGTATGCTCATCCACCGAAACACCGCCGCCGGAAAAACCGATCACCAACTTATTCGCACTGCCCAGCCGAATGCAGCCGTGATAGGGATTGCCGTTGGCGCAGAGAGCGCCCTCCGGCCAGTATTCGTAGTTTCTCCCCTGCTTCGGGCGCTCCGGCAGCTCCGGGAAGCGGGTCAGCTCGATATAATCCGCCAGGAGCCGGTTGAACAGAGGCCAGCCGCGCCTATCCTCCTTATGTGTTTTCCGCTTCGCCATGGTTTTCCTCCTTGCTCATCGCATAGAGCTCTTTCGCCTTTTCCACCTTATAGCGGAAGCAATCCTCCCGCAGCTTGTCCTGCTCCGGCTTTTCCTCGGCCTTGTCGGTGCCGAAGCCGTGATAGCCATCCTTGTACATCTTCAGATCCAGCAGCTTTCCACGCTGCTTCAAAAGCTCCGCGTAATGCTCTCCCTGGGGATGCAGGGGGTCCCGGCCACAGACGATAACCACCGCCGGAGAGAGCTTTTCCAGCGTTTCCGCTGTGATCTTCGCCGCCGGGGACAGCACCTCGCTGTCCAAAGGCAGCTTGGGCGGATAGAGCTCAAACATCAATTTGTAGAGTTTGTCCCCCTCCGGGAAGTCGATGGGGATCGTGTGGGTGAAGTCCAGGAAAGGAACCTCCATGATCTGCCCCGCGATCTGTACGCCCTGCTGGGCAAGCAATATGGCAGAGCCCGCCGTGAGATGTCCGCCTGCGCTGCCGCCGGAAAGGATGATCCTGTCGGGGTCGATGCCCAGCTGTTTTGCGTGGGCTTTCAGCCACTTGACGGTATCTACGACCTCCTCCTGCGGATAGGGGAAGCTCTTGTCATAGAGCCGCTTGTAGTTCACGTTGACCACAAAGGCCCCCAGCTCTTCGCTCAGCCGCTGGCAGTAGCGGTCGTCGTCCACCGCGTCCAGGCCGACCCAGGCGCCGCCGTGGATCTGGACAAACACCGGCATGTTTTCCCGCTGCTTGGGATAGTAGAACAGCACTTCCACCGAGTCTTTGCCTTCGCGCTGGATGTAGCTGCGGTCTCCGACAACAGGATCGGTTTTGTAATGCTTATTGACCTTATGGAAGCGGGCGTTCATCACCGCCCGTTTGATTGCCGTAAATGCCATGTCATTGCACCTCAATTTTCAATTCTCCGTCACCGCGCGTCACGATGAGCGCCCGGCCGTGCCAGGTTCGGATGGTCTTGTCGAAATAGTTTTCCTCGCTCTTCGGGTCTGCCGAACCAAAGCCCTGGATCGTACGCTCCCCCTTCGTTTCTGCTGTGAGAGTCAGCACAGTCTCCGGGTTGAGGATGCCCTCTTTGTCCTTAACGGAGAGCTCGATGATCCCGCCGCCAAAGTCTGTCTGTTCCAGGTGAACTTCGTCGGAGGCAGTCATCAGCCGATCCAGTTCCGCGCTCTTTCCGGCCCGGATATTGATCGCTGTCAGCTCACCCGGCTCGTATACGGTTTCGAACAGCGCCTTGCAGCGCTCTGTCTTCTGTTTTCCAACCGAGCGGCCGTTGACAAGCAGTTCGACCTCGTCGGCGTCGGAATAGACCTCCACCACGATGGGCTTGCCTTCGCAGCCCCGATAGTTCCAGCTGCGCAGAGCGTCCGACCAGCCCCAGCGGGTGGGAGACTGCTTTTCTCCGTAGTGGGTCGGGTCCTGCACCGCGAGATAGGGCTCCTTCCGAAGTCCCCAGACGATCTGCCGCCAGTAGGATACCGGACGGCGGTCGCCGATCAGATCGAAGTCACCGCAGTTTGCCGTCCGCCAGGGGTAAGCGCCGTACAGATCGTACTCGGGCGCCTCGCCGTAGCGGTGCTGCCCGACGCCGGCCTCGCCCAGGTAGTCCCAGGCCGTCCAGCCGAAGTCTCCGATCAGCTGCGGAAGCTTCTCGCAGAGCATCCAATTTTCATAAAGGGCGCCGGGATAGCACTCCGCCCCCAGCATGACACGGTGAGGGTATTGCGCAGCGTCCGCTTCATAGCGGAAGACGGCGTAGTTGTAGCCCGCCACGTCCAGATAGCTGAATGCCTCCTCCAGCGGCTCGCCGATCTCCCGGGATGCCATCAGTCTGGCCAGCTCCTCGGCATTTCCGTTTAAAATGGAATTGATGTCCGCCCCGGCTTTGACAGCCAGCTCCGGAATACGATCCATCAGCGACAGCACCGGGTTCACGCAGTTGGTGAGATAGCGCGTGGGATCCAGCTTGCGGATATGATCGCAGAGCTGTCTGCCATACTGCACTTCGTGAGGATCGCTGACCTCACAGATCTCGTTGCCGATGGAGTAGAGGATCACCGAAGGATGATGAAAGGCCAGCTCCACCATGGCCGCGGCGTCTTCCTCCCAGTGAGAAAGAAAGTGGGCGGAATAATCAGAGTCTACCTTCGGCGCCGTCCAGGCGTCGCAGAGCTCCAGCATGACGAGCATCCCCAGCTCGTCACAGGCCTCCAGCACCATCCGGCTTGTGGGAAAATGGGCGCAGCGGATCGCGTTATAGCCTGCTTCCCTGAGCTTTCGGATGCGCCGGAAGGTCAAAGCCCGGTTCTCCACCGCTCCTATCACGCCGTGATCCTGGTGGAGGCAGCCGCCCCGAAGCTTGACAGGCTCGCCGTTTATACGCAGCCCGCGTCTGGCGTCCAGGGCGAGGGTTCGGACGCCGAAGCGCGTGTGCTCGCTGTCCAGTCCCTCCAGTTCGGTCTCGCAATCGTACAGGTAAGGGTGGTCAAGGCTCCAGAGCTTCGGATGCTCCAGCGTAAAGCGCAGTGTTGCCGTCTTGGTTTCGCCCGCCAGGAGCGTCACCGGGGCGCTGATCTCCGCTTCGCCGATCCGATGGCGCAGGCAAAGCGTTTGCTGCCGTGCTTCCCGGTTGACCAGCGTGGTCTGGATCAGCAGTGCCGCCGCTTCCTCATCCGCTTCCGACACTGTGATCTTCACGCCGTTCGGCGCGATATGGACGCTGCCCGCCCGAAGCAGCCACACGTCCCGGTAGATGCCGGTGCCCGTATACCAGCGGCTGGACGAAACGCCGTTTCGCACCAGTACCTTGACGGTGTTCTTTCCCTGTTTCAGGAAAGGCGAAATATCGACCGTAAAAGCGGTATAGCCATTATAGTGCTGCGCCGCGAGGCAGCCGTTGATATAGACTGCTGCATTGTGATAAACGCCTTCAAACTCCAGGTACGCCGCGCCGGAGGGGTCATCCCATTCGAATTCTTTGGTATAGTGAACGGTCTCGGCGGGGTAATACCCGGTGGCATTGCCGGTAGGCGTTTGGGGATCCCGCGCCCGGCTGATCATGGCGTCATGGGGCAGCGTTACCTGAACCGGCGTCTGTGCGCCGCTGATCGTGCGCTCCAGAGCCGTCCCGCTGCCGCGGCCGAACAGCCAGCCGCTGTTAAAGCTCTCCCGTTTCATCAATACTTCCTCGAAAGCTGCGCTTCACATTCCTCGCGGGTAATCTGTCCGGCGTTGCACTTGGCCATCAGCTCCGCGTCCTTATCCTTCAGATTGTAGAACGCATACAGCAGGATCGCAGAGATCCCGAAGCCGATGCCCGGAATCAGATAGCCCAGATTCCAGAGAGCGCTCAGCGCGGTCTCGGACTGGGTCACGCCCTGGGCGGCCAGATCCGCAAAGCTGTCGCCCGTGACCTCTTTCCATCCGAATACCGCCAGGATATACAGGGCGACGGAACCGACCACGCCACCCAGCGCCTTGTTCAGGAAGGACTGCAGCGCATAGAAGATGCCGGAGCAATCCTTGCCGGTCTTATACCGGGTGTAGTCGATGGTGTCCGGCGCGATGTAGGTCCTGACTACGCTGACCAGCGCGTTGGGGATCGCGCACAGGCCGCCGACTACGATGAACATGGTTTTGTTGTCATGGCAGAAGAAATAGATGATCAGCGTTGCGGCCGTCAGCAGCACGAAGATGAAGGCCAAAAGGTTGCGCTTGCCGAATTTGTCTGCCAGCTTGCCGCAGAAGGCGCTCAGGATGATGCCGGGGACGAAGCCGATCAGCATGACATAGGTGAAGATCATAGAGTCGTGGAAAATGTAGAAGCCGAGGAAGCTTTCCACAGCGGTGCGGGTGCAGAAGATGGTGGAGATGATGACGGCCAGGAAATAGACCAGGATGTACTTGTTCGTGAACACACAGTTGATCATGTCCTTGAAGCTGTAATTCTCCTGGGAGCCCTCGTTTTCCACGTTCTTGAGCTCAATATTGTGCTCGTTGACCTTGAACACCATCGGGAGCATGAAGGCCAGGAAGATCACTGCGCCGCCGATACCGATGTTCTTCAGCGGAACCCCCACCTTTTCGCTCATCAGCGCGGAGACGACGGTCGCCATGCCGATGGCCGCAATGACAGTGATCACGCCTTTTGCGGTCAGAATGCTGTTGCGCTCGGAGGGGCTGTCCGTCAGCGTGGTGATCATCGACTGCATCGGGACCTCCGTCAGCGTGCAGGTGAAGTCATAGAACAGATAGGTCACGAAAAACCAGACGATTTTCAGACTGTCCGGCGCGCCCTTGGGCATCAGGAAAAACAGGATCGTCGCGACCGGGAAGCTCCAGAAGAACAGCCGGTACCAGGGCATATACTTGCCTTCGCCGGCAAATCTCTGAAACAGCTTCCAGTCCTTGATGTGGATCCGGTCGATGATATAGCCGAACAGCACATCATCCACCGAGTCAATGATCTTGACGAGCAGGATCGCCGTGGCCAGGGACGCGGTGTTGATGCCCTGGAACATCAGGAACACGGTCATGTAGGAGCCAACCAGGGAGGTGCAGAAGAGACGCGCCGTATCGCCCACATAGTACCAGTTCTTTTCCGACCGGCTCAGCCGCCAGTCCGGATGCTTGTTCACGCTTTCTTTTCTTGCCATCGTTCTCTACCCCTTATATGTATTTTTGAATGAAGTTCATCATCCGGTCAAAGGCTTCTTTCGCATGCGGCTCGGAAGCCATCTGATCCATGTAACCGTGCGGCAGCTTTGCCCCGGGGAAGAAGATCAGATCATTGGGAACGCCGATTTCGTCCAGCTTTCTCTTGAGGCCGCGGCCCTCCGTGATGAAATAGCCGTTTTCGTCGTTGGGCTCGTTGGAGGCGTTGATCCAGCTGGGAATGAAGCTGTCGCGAATATAGGTTTTCGCGTTGATGATCGCCACGGTCTCCGGCGTATTTCGCTTTGCGCCGATAGCGCAGCCCAGCATGGCGTACATATTGCCGTCAAATACGCTGGCATCCAGCGCGGCCTCGTCGATGGCAAGCACCTTCAGGTTTTCCCTTGTCATCACGGGATCGACGCCCAGCAGGCCAGCGTACTCGGGATTACAGACGCAGGCGGCATAGATTTCTGTCATATTTGCCCCGGCACTGCCTCCCGAGAGGCAGACACGGGACATATCCAGATGCAGTTCTTCCTGGTGCGCGATCAGATAGCGGAACAACTCGTCCGTCTGCCGGATCGGCACCGGAAACCGGTACTGCGGCGCCAGCGCGTAGTCGGCATTGACCAGGATATAGCCTGCTCGCACGACGGCTTCGAGCTTTCCCACACCGCCTCCGCCGGTCTGCATCGGGTCGCCGGCGGACTTGTTGCCGAAGATGAAGCCGCCGCCGTGGAAGTACACCACCACGGGCCGCTTCTCGCCGCTGTCGTCGGGATACCAGATGTCCGCGAAGCTGTTGGGCCAGGTCTCGCCGTATTTGACATCACTGCGGCAGATCAGGCCGCTGGGAAGCTTCTTCACTTCCGGCGCATGCCAGGGCTCCCACTCGTTGGGCTTGTGCCCCTTGTAGAGCTTGGCATAGACTGCTTTTTGCACAAGCATACATTTCAGATCGTTCAGGAGCTTTGCCATCTCATTATTTCCTTTCATCATACAGGCTTTTTATGTCCCGGCATATTTTATTATACTGATTTCACTGCATAAAAAAATACCGTTATTTTTCTTCTTGAATAGGTTGATTTTTACTTCCCCATCCTGTATTGTAAATCTTGAACAAAAGGAGGCGGATCCTATGGCTGACTATACTCGCTTAGTGGAAGAGCTTCGGCAGTTGAATCCCTATGAACGAGTCGGGAAGGACTTCTATGATCAAACCGGAAGCCCCCTGCGCCACGGCCAGTATTTATACCTGGCAAAGCACCAGCTGAATGCGAGGCTGCTCAGCACGATGAACAGCCCGTCTGCCCTGCGCGAACAGGGGCAGATCGTAGCCGCCTTTCATGAACGGTACGGAAAGACCGGCCTGACGGAAGCGGATTTCATCAGCCCCGGCTGCGATATTGAAGTCGAGCAGCTGCTGCGGTATGTGGAGATCCCGCCCCATTCCCATGAGTTTGTGGAATGCGCATTTGTGCTCCGGGGCAGCTGCATCCACCGCATTGACGAGAGCGAGGTGGTGCAGAACGAGGGAAGCTTTATCCTGGTCCCCGTTCCCGTTCGTCATCAGCTGATCGCGCTGGACGACGCGGTCTGTCTCACAATCAAGATTCGTTTGAGCTTATTCGTAAAGCTGTCCATTCCCCACCTGCCGGCCATGGTGTATCCCCTGAGCTTTCAATGCGGCCAGGATCCGGCTACCGAAAGCATGCTTCTGTTTTTGTATGAGCAGCAGCAGAGTCGGCTGCCCTATCGAAAAGAACTGATGGAGTCCGCGCTGACCTGCCTGATCACCTATATTCTACAGAAATACCGCGATACGATGCAGCCGCTGTATAACATTCCGATCCGGGACCAGCAGCTTCTCGACATGGTCAATTACATGTACGATAACTATCGGACGATCACGCTCCACTCCCTTGCCGCGCACTTTCACTACAACGACTCCTATCTCAGCCGGATGTTTCAGGAGCAGGCCGGGCGCTCCTTCTCGGCGACCGTCAAAGATTTCAAGCTGAGAAAGGCCGCCGAACTTTTGAAATCCGAAAACTGGAAACTGGAACAGATCTGCGAAGAGATCGGATACAAGGACACGCGTCAGTTCATCCGCAGCTTCAAGGCGATGTTCGGGTTGACGCCGGACAAGTTCCGAAAGCGAAATCAGGGGAGCCTGCAGCAAGTTTGGTCTTTTGGCCCGTAAAACAAGAAAGCTCCCAGATTTTTTGGTCTGAGAGCTCCTTTTTTTCAAGGTTTTACTTCTTCATCTCCGCAATCTTCCCGTCGATATCCCGGAACCACATGCAGATAATACCTAACGCCTTGACAATATCAAGCTCCTCGATTCGCTGTCTGTCTTCCTGCCTGGAAGCCGTCAAACAGGGGCTATGTGAAGAAACTGACCTGATAGAAAAGCAGAAAAATCTGCTTGCGGAGATGGAAGTGTTGGAGCACCTGATGCATAAGGCGGTCATGGAGAAAGCCGAGACTGCACAGGATCAGGAAGTCTACGCCAAACGTTATGATGATCTCGCAACCAAACACACAAAGCTGAAAAAGCAGTACGCTGATGCTCAGGCTGAACGGCAGGCACGGCAGGACAAGACTCAGATCCTCGAAGGCATGATCGATAGTATCAGAAGCTCAGAGCCTACGGTCATTGGTTTTGATGCGAAGCTGTGGAACACCACGGTCGATCATGTGACGGTTAATCGGGATGACACTCTTGTATTCACCATGCGGGACGGCAGAGAAATACGGATAAAAAGATAACTCCAGGGGCCTTGCTTCTGGAGTATCTTTTTAGATAGTAGTAGTTTAACGAATATAGATAAAATAACGATATAAATCCACCATATCTTGTGCCGCCTTGTGTTTTTTGATCCAAGAAACCACAATATGATGGAACGGGTTTCTGGCTGGTGAACAGACTGCATCCCTGAAAGCCTTGCGGCAAGGGGATAAAATAACAAAGCACAGGGCCGATACATTGTATCAACTCTGTGCTGATGTTATGGCACATCTGCATAAACTTGATACAATGAACAGATTCTTGGGGAATCTGTTCATTTTTGCTTTTTGGAAGGCAGAAAACATGTGCACATGAGGCGCGTGACAAAACGGACAAAAGGGACAATGACGAGATTTTCTTTGAACTGTATTCCTGCTTATCATTTACATCGCAAAACAAAGAAGAAGCACCCACAATCAGAACACCTGATCTCCGTTTTTGACCATCTCCGTCGGCATCAGCAGGACGACTCCCTGTTCGGAGTCCGTACCAAGAATACGAACCTCACTCTTGACGCTGCCTATGTGCATAGGCGTCAGATTTACACAGCAGATAACCTGTCTGCCAAGCAAATCCTCCGGTGAATACAGTGCCGTGATTTGCGCGGAGGACTTTTTGATACCAAGCTCCTCCCCAAAATCAATCGTCACTACATAGGCGGGGTTTCGGGACTTCTTGTTGAGTTTGACATGCCAAGGTGGCGCAGGACCAGAAGGAATACAACGAGCGTTACGATGCGCTGGTCAATCGGTACGAGAAACCGAGCGCAAGCGCGATGCCGTCATGGAGCAGATCGACCAGATCATGATCCGCCGCAGGAAGATCGAGCGGTTCATCGAGAGTATGAAGGACCTGCCGGAGATCATCACCGAGTTCGACGAGAGCCTGTGGGCTGGGCTGGTGGACAGCATGACGGTGCACAGTAAGGACCGGATCGTATTCCGGCTGACGTGCAGCGACGGCCTTGGCCCAGGAGAGATTGAAGTATAAACCCATTGAGGGAAGTGCGTCTCTCCTTTGTGGCGGGACGCTTCTCTCATCTTCCTCTAAACAAAGTATCTTCCGAAAGCCGGGGAGTTATGGTATACTCCATCTCGACAAATCGGGATTTATCATTGATGAAGAGGATAACACAATGGAGCATTATCACATTTACCATTATGGAATACCGGATTTTCTGCGTGAGTGCATAGAAACACCGATCGTTCAAAGGATTAAGTCTATAGGAATGAATTGTGGCTGTGAATATACAGCATTTCCACAGTTTGCTGACATAGATTCATACTCGCGTTATGACCACAGTATAGGAGTGGCATTGATTATTTGGCATTTCACTCATGACCGCAAACAAGCGATTGCCGGTCTTCTGCATGATGTAGCATCACCGGTTTTTGCTCATGTAGTCGATTTCATGCATGGAGATTATTTAACACAGGAATCTACCGAAGACGGTACAGAAATGCTGATAGCCGATTCAACAGAATTGCAGACTGTCTTAAGGAAATACGAACTCACGACAGGGGATGTATGTGATTACCACAGATACCCCATTGCGGATAATGATACTCCACTCTTGTCTGCTGACCGTCTGGAATACACGATCGGCAACAGCATTAATTACAGGATCTGCACAATAGAAGATGCAAAGCGCTTCTACAGTGATCTTATCATCGGGACAAACGAATATGGAATTGAGGAACTCATGTTCAAAGACGCACTTGTTGCGGAAACCTTCGCAAAAGCAGCGCTTGCGTGTTCAAAAATATATATTTCAGACGCAGACCGTTATGCCATGCAATTACTCTCTGAGGTTTTGAGATATGCAATAGAGCATCAGATCATCAGTGAAGACGATCTATATTCAACGGAACCGGAGGTTATTGGTAAATTCCTCTCCGATGAACGTACGGCTTCTTTATGGAATAGTTTTTGCACATACAGCCGGACTACAAGTGCACCGCAGCCAAAAGATTCAGGATGCTGGCGAAAGATTTCCGCAAAAAAGAGATTCATTGATCCTATGGTACAGGGAGAAGGCAGAATCAGCGAACTGTCTTCTGAATTTGCTGACAGTCTGAATACTTTTCGCAGGAATAACTATGATTATTGGGTGTGTGGACAACATTGAAAATTCCAGTTTAACGATATGCATTCTTTGAGCGTCTCTTCTTCTTGATGATATGATCCCCCTGAAGTAGTTTAACGAATATAGATAATTTAACGATATAAAACCACTATATCTTGTACTTGGCAACCTTTTCCTCTGGCGAAACTACTACATGATGGAACAGACTGCATCCCTGAAAGCCTTGCGGCAAGGGGATAAAAAAACAAAGCACAGAGCCGATACATTGTATCAACTCTGTGCAGATGTTATGGTGCTCCAGCGGGGATTCGAACCCCGGACACCCTGCTTAAAAGGCAGGTGCTCTGCCTACTGAGCTACTGGGGCGTTTAGCTGTTGGGAGTTAAGTCATGGCTGGGATGGCGGGACTCGAACCCACTATATCGGAGTCAAAGTCCGGTGTGTTACCATTACACTACATCCCAGTATAGACTTTGAGGAAAAAGGCCGGCGCCGCCGGCCTTTTCTTCATATGGGGTGGGATATGGGGCTCGAACCCACGACACCCGGAACCACAATCCGGTGCTCTACCAACTGAGCTAATCCCACCATAATATTCTTTTGGCACGCCAAGAGGGATTCGAACCCCCGACCTACTGCTTAGAAGGCAGTTGCTCTATCCTGCTGAGCTATTGGCGCATATCTGACCCGGAGCGAAAGCTGGAGCGGGTGATGGGAATCGAACCCACGTATCCAGCTTGGAAGGCTGGTGTTCTACCATTGAACTACACCCGCACGGGCCGTTCAGCCATGAGATAATACCATATTTGACCGCAGTATGTCAACAGTTTTTCGAGAAAAATATTTTTCGTGATAAAACATCCTCCCCGCGGCGGCGAGGAGGATGGGAAGAATCATTATTTTTTCCGGAAGCGGTCAAGGAACTGCTGAATACTGTCGTGCTTCATCACAAAGACATAGGCGCCCAGAGCGGCGAGTGCCACTGCCGCGGCGATAACGATCACCACGACCAGGGTTCCGGTGTGCTTCTCCCGGGGAATATCGGGCTTGGGCGTGACCTGAGGCGTTTCCGTGGGCTCTGCAGGCTCTGCGCTCTCCTCCGGGGCGGGGGTTTTCTCGGGCGCGGCGGAAACAGCCAGCTCAAAGGTACAGGTCTTGCCCATGTAGCTTACTGTGATCTGCTGACGGCCTTCCTTTTCTAGAATGGTCGGCGTGCAGCTGAAGCCGGCGCGGACCTCCTCGGTCTTTCCCGTGTTCATCGTCACTTCCAGAACCATACCGCTGGTGTCCAGCTTATCCCCTGCGCTGTAGCTGAGCTTGGTGGGCATGGTCTTTACGGAGATGCTCTCGACCTTTTCCTCGGCGGGAAGAACATTGACAACAAAGCTGGTGCTCTTGCTGCCGTAGTTCAGCGTGATCTCCTGTCTGCCCTCCTTTTCCAGAATGTTGGGGTAGCAGCTGAAGCCGGTGGTCACATCAAAGGAGCCTTTGTTGGTCTGGATACGCAGCTTCAGACCGCTGGTGTCCAGCCATTCGCCTACGGTATATTCAAGCTTGGTGGGCTCGGAGACAATGAGAATACTCTCCACCACCTGCTCCGCTTCCTCCACCAGCACGGGGAATGTGCAGGTTTTGCCCATGTAGCTTACGGTGATGTTCTGGGTGCCGGCGGTGTTCAGCGTGGAGGGGGAGACGTCGAAGCCGCTGCTGAGGACCACGCTGGTGCCGTTGGAATATCTGGCGAGGATCTCCAGCCCGGCGGTGTTGAGCCGGTCGCCCACCTTGTATTCCTTGGCGGCAGGCATGGAGCTGACGGAGATCGAGGAGAGCACAGGCTCGCTGACGCTTACCTGTATAGTGGAGCTGAGAACAGTGGTGGCGCTGCCGTTGTTGGTGTTGGTCACTTCGCAATAGTAAAAGTTTGAGCCAACAGCGGAGGTGGAGACCTGAAGGGAACTGCCGGTGGCGCCCTCAATGAAGGTGCCGTTTGTGGTGCTGTTGTAGGGGCAGGTAAACCAGCGGTAGCTGAGACTGCCGCTGTCGGGCACGGTGGCTTTGACATTGATGGTGACCGCGTCGCCCAAAAAGCAGCTCACATTGTCGCTGGGGATCACGGAAGGCTCTGCCGGTGTCACGGTGAGGGAACAGGTGAGCGTGGCGAGCTGTGCCGAGCTGTCGTCCTTGACGGAGAGGGTGAATTCATATACCCCGGCACTCATGGGTGTGCCCCGGAGATAGTGACAGGCCCCGCTGCTTTTCATCTCCGTGACAACGGAGCAGCCTGCGGGAAGCGTGCCGCCCACACAGGAGGCGGTGCCGGTGGCTGTGGTGCCTATCAGCTGATCCATATATCTTCCGGCGGGCACCTTACCGAGATTTGCAATGATGGTGTTGTCGGCCAGCGCGGTGCAGGGCGCCGCGGCGCACAACAGCAGAATGATCAGCAAAAGCGAAAGAAAACGCTTGTTCATTTTCTGGTATATCCTTTCAAACATACTGAATCACCTTATATTATAATACAATATCCGCAAAAGGTCAACTTCCGGCAGAGAACTGCCCTTTTGGCGGAAATCGGAAAACAGGGAAAAGAGAAGCATGATCCCGGGCGTTGCCATAAGGGGAAAGCTGTGGTAAAATAGAAACATCTGTGTACAAGGGGGAGATTCCATGGCAGAAAAGCAGTGGTATAAGGAGATGGCGGTCTATCAGATCTGGCCGCGCAGCTTCTGCGACGGCAACGGCGACGGGATTGGAGACCTTTGGGGCGTATTGTCGAAGCTTGACTATATCAAGAGTCTGAACGTGGACGCCATATGGTTTTCTCCGCTCTACCCCTCTCCCAACGCGGATTTCGGTTATGATATTTCCGACTATATGAATATCCACCCGGACTACGGCAACCTTGAGGTGTTCAAACAGGTGCTGGACGGCGCCCATGAACGGGGAATGCGGGTGTTTATGGACCTGGTGGTGAACCATACCTCCGATGAACACATGTGGTTCAAAGAGAGCCGCAAGGGGAAAAACAACCCTTACCATGACTATTATTACTGGCGCCCCGGCCGCAGAAAAGGCCGCCGGCTGCTGCCTCCCAACAACTGGACCAGCATTTTTGAGGGCGGAGCCTGGGAGTATGACAGGAATTTAGACGAATTTTATCTCCATTTGTTCGCCAAAAAACAGCCGGATCTGAACATGGATAACCCTCAGGTGAGGGAGGAAGTCAAAAAGATCATGCGGTTCTGGCTGGACATGGGGGTGGACGGCTTCCGGGAGGATGTGATCACCTTTATCTCCAAGACCCCCGGTCTGCCCAGTACCTACCCCAAAAGCCCCATAGCCAACGGCATGAAGCACTTTGTGAACCGGCCCAGGGTACACGACTATCTGAAAGAGTTCAAACGGGACGTTCTGGATTATTACGACTGCTTCACCGTGGGCGAAAGCCCGCTGACCACGCCCGATGTGGCCCTCCGCTATGTCACCGAGGGGCCGGACAAGGTGCTGGACGAGATGATCGGCTTTTCCCATATGGAAGCGGACTGCTTCATGACGGATATGATCCAGCGGCCCTTCGACCTGGTGAAAATGAAAAAAGCCTTCACCCAGTGGCAGAATGCGTTTGCGGGCAAAGCCTGGAACGCCCTGTATATTGAAAACCACGACCATCCCAGGATCATCAGTCGCTACGGCAGCGAAAAATACCGCACGGAGAGCGGAAAAATGCTGGCTGCCATGTATATCCTCCAGCGGGGCACGCCCTTCATCTATCAGGGGCAGGAGATCGGGATGCTGAATATCCAGCTGCCCAGGCTGGACATGTACCAGGATGTGATGAGCAAAAACAACGCTGCCATCCTCTCCAGAGTCCTTCCGAAGAAAAAGGTGCTGGAGCTGATCCAGCGCTCCAGCCGGGACAGCGCCAGAACGCCTGTCCAGTGGTCGGATGAGAAAAATGCCGGCTTTACCAATAGCATCCCCTGGTTCTACGTGAACCGGAATTATAAGGACATCAATGTGAAAAGTCAAGAGGAGGACCCCAACTCTTTGCTGAATTTTTACCGGAAGCTGCTGAAATTCCGCAAAGAGACTCCCGTCGCACTATACGGGGATTACCGCGAGCTTATGCCTGAGGACAAGAATTTCTATGTCTACCGGCGCAGCCTGGATGGGCAGGTGCTTCTGGTGATCTGCTCATTTTCCGCCGAGCTGCTGCGCTTTGACGCGCCGGAGAATACAGAGCTTGCCAAGGGCACCCTGGTCCTGGCAAACTATGAGCACAATTTCATCATCTCCAACGGCTTTACGGCCAGACCTTATGAGCTGCGGGTCTACCTGTTTGCGTGAAAGAGAGGCTGCCTGTGGTAATCAAAGAAAAAGCATATGCAAAAATCAATATCTCCCTGGATGTGACCGGCAGACGGGAGGACGGATACCACGACATGGCGATGATCATGCAGACTGTCTCCCTCTGTGACGAGCTGACCATCAGCATCGGCGGCGAAGGGGTTTCGGCCAGGAGCAACCTGCGCTTTATCCCCGGAGACGAGAGAAATCTTGCCGTCAAGGCGGCGGTGAAATATCTTGAAGCCGCAGGCGAACAGGACAAGGGCGTCAGCATTGATATCCGCAAGAATATCCCCGTGGGAGCGGGGATGGGCGGAGGCTCCGCTGACGCCGCGGCAGTGCTGCGGGGGATGAACCGGGCTTTCGGGGGCAGACTGAGCGAAGAAACGCTGATGTCCCTGGCCGCGGACACCGGCTCGGACGTGGCTTTTTGCCTTGTGGGCGGAACCATGCTGGCTACCGGCAGGGGAGAGCGGCTCAGCCCGCTGCCGCCCATACCGCCCTGTTTCATTACCGTCTGCAAGCCGGACTTTTCCATCTCCACGCCGGAGCTGTTCAAAAAGCTGGACAGCGTGCGCCTTAAAGGCCACCCGGACACGGCCGGCCTGATCGCCGCCCTGGAGAAGGGCAGTCTGCCGGAGCTTTGCCGCAGAATGTATAACGTTTTTGAGGACGTGGGGGACCGGCGTATGCGTACCGTCAGCCAGATCAAAGGACAGCTGCTGGACCACGGCGCCCTGGGCGCGGTGATGACCGGCACCGGCTCCGCCGTTTTCGGCGTGTTTTCCGACCGGAGGCTGGCAGAGACGGCCTGTGGGGAACTGAAAAAGGAGTACAGCTTCTGCTGCGTGACAGAAGCGGTGGGCAGACTGTTATAAAAAAGAAAAAAACCGCCGATACTATGAGCAAATACATAGTAAGGCGGTTTGTTTTATGGAAAAAAGCAAAAATAAAAGTCTGAGAGCATGGGAGATCGCGGCCCTGATGGCATTGAGCTTGGCACTCTGTGCCGGGACCTGGGCCCAGACACGGCAGCAGAACATAAGCTCGGCGCTGGTGCGGCTGCATGTCATTGCCGATTCCGACGCGGCGGAGGAGCAGGAGATCAAGCTGGAAGTGCGGGACGCGGTACTGGCCTATCTGACGCCGGTGCTGGAAGAGACGGAAAGCCAGCAGCAGGCCCGGCAGATCATCCGGGATAATCTGGAGGGCATTGCCCAAGCCGCCGGTTCCGCGGCCCGGGGGCGGCAGGTCAGCGTCACCCTCAGCCGGGAGAGCTACCCCACCCGGGAATATGAAGGCTTTACCCTGCCCGCCGGGCGCTACGAGTCCCTGCGGGTCATTCTGGGCCGGGGCCAGGGGAAAAACTGGTGGTGCGTGGTGTTCCCACCCCTGTGCCTTTCGGCGGCGGAGAGCGAAAAGGTGCAGGATGTTCTGAACGGGGAGGACTTGTCCATCGTCACCGAAGAGGAGGGCTATGTACTGCGCTTCCGGCTGGTGGAGCTTTGGGGAGAATTCCTCAATACCGTCTTGAACGCGGCGGGCGGATGATATATAATGGCCTCAAAAATCTGGGAGGTCAAAAAATGAAGCTTTGCAATATATCCGTGGATGGGGAGACCCACCTTGCCATAGAGACCGGACGGGGCCTGATCGACGCCACCGCCGCCGGCTTTATGAAGAATATGGATGCGGTGATCCGCGGCGACGGGGCGGAGGAACTGCGCCGGATCGCTAAGGATGAGAGCCTGCCCCTTGTGGAAAAACCGGTATATGCCAATGTGGTGAACAGACCCGGCAAGCTGGTGTGCGTGGGGCTGAACTACCGCGCCCATGCCGCAGGCGTGAACATGAAGCTGCCGGACTACCCCATCCTGTTTTCCAAATTCGACAATGCGCTGACCCCGGCGGAAACGGACGTGACCCTGCCGCCCTGGGAGAGCAGCTACGACTATGAGGCGGAGCTGGTGATCGTAATGGGCAAAACTGCCTGGAATGTGAGCGAGGATGAGGCGAAGGACTATATCTTCGGCTATACCTGCGGCAACGATTTCAGCCTCCGGGACGCCCAGATGCGCAGCGGACAGTGGCTCATCGGCAAGACCATGCCCGGCTTCGGCCCCTGCGGCCCCTGCATCGTCACGGCGGACAGCTTTGATCCGGAGGAAGGAAAGAATGTCAGAAGCTATGTCAACGGCGTCCTGCGTCAGAACGGCAGTACAGCCGAAATGATTTTTTCCTGCGCCCGGATCGTCAGCTACGCGTCCAAATACATCCGTCTTGAGCCGGGCGACCTGATCTTCACCGGTACGCCCAGCGGCGTGGCGCTGGAGGAGAAGGAAAAGGTGTGGCTCAAGCCCGGCGACGTGGTGGATGTGTTCATTGAAGACATCGGCACGCTGACCAACAGACTGGTCTGAGCGGAGGCGCCCATTGAACGACTGGTTCACCGTTGAGAGGGCGGAAGAGGATACCTATATCATCAGCGAATACCGGCACTGGGAAAAGACCCACTGTTATCTGCTCCTCGGCGCGGATCGCGGTCTGCTGATCGACACGGGCCTTGGCGTCGGCAATATCGGCGAAGCAGTGCGGCACTTGACGGACAAGCCTGTTGCCGCCGTGGCCACCCATGTACACTGGGACCATATCGGCGGGCACCGGTATTTTCCCGATTTTTATGCCCATCCGGCGGAGCTTCCCTGGCTCACCGAGGGCTTTCCCCAGCCCCTGCAGGAGATCAGGGACTGCTTTGCCCACGGCTGTATCCTGCCCAAAAGCTTTGACCCGGACAAATATGAAATTTTTCAGGGCACCCCTACCCGACTGCTCCGGGACGGAGACGTGATCGACCTGGGCGGGCGGGAAATCAGGGTGCTGCACACGCCGGGCCACTCCCCGGGGCATATGTGCTTCTGGGAGCGTGAGCGGGGCAGCCTCTATACCGGGGATCTGGTGTATAAAAAGACCCTGGCGGCCTATTTTCCCACCACTGATCTGGAGGATTACCTCCATTCCCTGGAGAAAATCGGAACGCTGCCGGTAAAACGGGTGTTTCCGGGCCATTTTGGTCTGGATGTGGAGCCCGGCATTATTCTGCGCATGCGGGACGCCTTCCAAACGCTGAAAGCCGAAGGCCGGCTCTGCTACGGCGGCGGAATTATCGACTACGGCGACTGGGCTCTGCGGCTATAAGAAATATTCACTGCCTGTACCGATCAAAGCATGGTACAGGCAGTTGATATATGCTTACATATCCAGGGCTTGAATCAGGTCCTTTGCGGACAGGGCCAGTTCTCTGGCAAACTCTGCGTCGGGAGAATTGACGGCCACATGCACGGCGGAGCGGACGGCAGAAGGGGAGATGTGCAGCTCGTATCCCCTGCCGTGGAGGCGGATGCCATCGGCGTAGTCTGCCCCCATATCCATCATCAGCTCCGCCAGCGTACCCATCAGCCCGGCCCGGTCTTTGCAGGGGCAATCCAGCCCCTCCTCCTCAGCCTCCGGCGCTTTCACCGGCGCGGCGGGAAGAAAGCCCTGGGGGATGTCCAGCTTCAGCTTGCCCTTCAGCGCGTCCACACAGCATTGATAGTAGGACAGGGGCGTGCCCACATCGCACCAGTAGCCCTCCATGGCAAGACCGGTGAGCTGTTCGCCCCGGCGGAGCAGCTCCGGGAACAGGTCTTTGGCAAAGTCAAAGGGCTGCCCCTCCGGAACCAGCGCCATGGCCCGGGGGGAGAGCACATAGATCCCGGTGTTTACCAGATCCGTCACCACCCGGGGCCAGTCCGGCTTTTCAATAAAGGCCCGGATACGGCCCTCGCTGTCCGTCACGGTCAGACCGTAACTCAGCGGCTCCGGGTGCCTGTACAGGGCTATGGTGACGGCGGGGCGGGCCTCTTCGTGGGTGCGGATGAGGGAGGAGAGGTCAAAATCGCAGGCGGCGTCGCCGCTGATGACCAGCACATCCTCATTTCCGTAAAAACCGGCGCAGTTTTTCACGCCGCCCGCCGTGCCCAGAGCCTGCTCCTCCACCCGGTACTGCAAATTGACGCCGAAACGACTCCCGTCGCCGAAGCAGGCGGAGATGTCCTCGTGCCGGTATTTCACCGCCGCGCAGATCTCCGTGATGCCGTGCTTTTTCAAAAGCAGCAGGATATGCTCCATCATAGGTCTGCCCAGCAGAGGTACCATGGGCTTTGGCAGCTCCCCGGTTATGCTTTTCAGTCTCCTGCCCTCTCCGCCGGCCATGATCACAGCTTTCATCAGCAGCCTCCGTTCATCAAATCAGAAATGGGGTTTACGCTGCTTATTATCCGCCGGAGAGCGCAAATTATTTGTTGTAAAGGGGAATCAAATTTGCTATAATGTAATATCTACTGCTATGACCAATGGAAAAACGGAACGGGAGGCGCAAAGCAGTGAACAAAAACTTGCAGAGACTGGCTGAACCGGGAGTGGGAATGTATGTGTTCTTCCTGGTGGCTTTTGCTGCGGTGAATCTGGTTTTTAAACTGTATATCGTTGCCGCGGCGGAAGTCGGCGTCATTTTGCTGCTGCTGGTCTACTCCCAGTTCGCCAGGCGCAAAAGGGCAAAGCAGCTGACGGCCTACATTGAAGCCGTCACCTACGATACGGAAAACGCAAAGAACAACACGCTGATGAATTTCCCCCTGCCCATCGCGGTGTTCCGGCTGGACGACTCCCGTATCGTCTGGGGCAACGAGATGTTTTTTGATATGTGCGGCAGTACAGGCACCCGGGTGGATGCACGGATCTCCGATATGGTGCCGGAATTCAGCGGCAAATGGCTGCTGGAGGGGAAAAACCAGTTCCCGTCCCTGCTGGAAGTGGGCGGCAGAAAATATCAGCTCCACGGCAATATCATCCGCTCTGCCAACAACGACGAGAGCAGCGCCTTCATGGGTATAACCTACTGGGTGGATGTAACGGATTACGACAATATCCGCCTGGAATACGAGCGGTCAAGGCCGGTGGCGGCGGTGATCGTCATTGACAACCTGGATGAGCTGACCAAAAACCAGCCGGACCGGATCAAGAACGACATCCGGGATGCGGTGGAGGACAAGCTGAACCAGTGGTGCGAGGAAAACGGCTGCATCATCAAGCGCTATGACCGGGACCGCTACCTGGTCATCTTCGAAAGCCGCTATCTGGAGGGCATGAAGGACCACAAGTTCAAAATTGTTGAGGACGTGCATCAGGTGGAGAGCCCCAGCGGCATCAACGCCACCATCAGCATCGGCCTGGGCGTGGACGCCGCCAATTTGAGCGAGGCGCTCCAGTTTGCCAACATGGGCATTGAGCTTGCGCTCTCCCGGGGCGGCGATCAGGCCGTCATCAAAAACCGGCTCAGCTTTGAATTTTATGGCGGCCGGGGTACCGAGGTGGAAAAACGAACCAAGGTCAAATCCCGCGTTATGGCCAATACCCTGGCCGAGCTGATCCGGGATTCCTCCAGGGTTCTGGTCATGGGCCACCGTTTTGCGGATCTGGACAGCGTGGGCAGTGCCGTGGGCGTGTGCTGCCTGGCCAGAAAGTGCGGCGTAAAGGCCAATATTGTGATCGATCTGGACAAGAACGCCTCCCACCAGCTGATCGACCGGCTGCGCCGGGAGCCGGAATACAGGGATGCCTTCATCACCTGCGACGACGCCATGCTCATGGCTGACGGCCGCACGCTGCTGGTGGTGGTTGACACCAACCGGCCCGAGCAGGTGGAGGATCCCAACCTGCTGGAAGCCTGCAACCGTGTGGCGGTGATCGATCACCACCGTGTGGCGGCAACCTATATCCACAATGCGGCCCTGGGCTTTATCGAGCCCTATGCCTCCTCCGTCTGCGAGCTGATGACGGAGATCCTGCAGGAGGTGGCGGAGCAGGCCGACATCCTGCGCTGCGAGGCGGAGGCCATGCTTGCCGGCATCGTGCTGGACACCAAGAGCTTTACCATCCGCACCGGCGAGCGCACCTTTGACGCGGCGGCCTATCTGCGCCGGGCCGGGGCGGACACCACCGATGTGAAACGGCTTTTGCAGACCGACATGGCCGACACGGTGGCCCGGTATAAAATTTTGCAGAGCGCGGAGCTTTACCGCAAGGTGGCCATTGCCGCCCCCAAAATGCCTCAGGACCGGGTAGTCGCGGCCCAGGCGGCGGACGAGCTGCTGA
The DNA here is from genome assembly GCA_022787565.1 of Clostridiales bacterium. Classification (GTDB taxonomy): domain Bacteria; phylum Bacillota; class Clostridia; order Oscillospirales; family Oscillospiraceae; genus Limivicinus. The sequence goes on from JALFVN010000040.1 coordinate 116,281, forward strand.
ATATCTCCGGCGTTGACGCTTCCGTTGTTGTCGCACCGGACGGGAAGGGAGGCACCTTTGCCTCTGCCCGTTCCATCGGTGAGCTGAATGTGCAGATCATCATGGAAAAGCTGGGCGGCGGCGGCAACCGCAGCGCGGCGGCGGCCCAATTCCCGGGCTGCGACCTGAGCACGGCCGTGAAGAAGGTCTATGGAGCCATAGACGAATATTTGGACAAATAAGCGAAAGGAGCTTTGGATAAATGAAAGTTATTTTTAATGTTGACGTAAGAGGTCAGGGCAAAAAGGGTGAGATGAAAGAGGTTTCCGACGGCTATGCCCGCAACTACCTGCTGCCCAGGAAGCTGGCCACCGAGGCCACGGCCGACAATATAAACGCCCTCAAGCTGAAGGAGAAGGCCAAGGCGGCCCAGATGGCAAAGGAGAAGGCCCAGGCCGAGGAAAACGCCAAAAAGCTCTCCGGCGTCCAGGTCATCATCCGGGCCAAGGCCGGCAGCGGCGGAAAGCTCTTCGGCGCGGTCACCTCTCAGGAGATCAGCAAGGCCCTGAAGGAGCAGTTTGACATCGATATCGAGAAGAACAAGATCGTTCAGGCCGACCCCATCAAGACCTTCGGCGCTTTCACCGTGAAGGCCAAGCTGGGCTATGAGGTCAGCGGGACCATTAATCTGCTGGTAGTCGAAGGATAATATCGCGCGTCCCGGGCGCGCAGGACAGAGGTGAGGCAAGTGGAGGAGCTGCTGGGCAAAAAGACCCCCTATTCCGCTCCGGCGGAGCAGGCTGTGGTGGGCTCCATGCTCATAGACCCCAGGTGTATCCCTGAGGTACTGGAAAAGCTGAAAGCGGACGAGTTTTATCTCAAGATCAACCGCGACATATACGAGACCATGTACACCATGTTTGCCTACGGTCAGACCATTGACCCGGTAACGGTGCTGGATCAGATGAAGGTCCGGGGCGTGTACGACGACAGCAGCGAGAGCTATGTGGCGGAGGTCATGCGCATCACCCCCACAGCCGCAAATGTGCTGGAGTATGCCGCCATCGTCCGGGACCGTGCGCTGCTGCGCCGTCTTGGAGAAGCGGCGGACGAGATCAACAACATGGTCTATGAGGGCTCCGGCGAGGCGGAATCCGTACTGGAGGCGGCGGAGCGGAGAATCTACGCCCTGCGCCAGGACAGAAACGTGGGCGGACTGATGCCCATATCCTCCGTGATGCAGACCGTGTTCGACCAATTGTCCGAAGCGGCAAATTCCGGCAGCAAGATACCCGGTATCTCTACCGGCCTGCCCGATCTGGACAGGACCATTCTGGGCCTGAACAAGTCGGAGCTTATCCTCGTCGCGGCACGCCCCGGCATGGGCAAAACCAGTATCGCCCTGAACATGGCCCTGTACGCCGCCATGAACCTGAAAAAGACGGTGGCCGTGTTCTCCCTGGAAATGTCCAGAGAGCAGCTGGTCACCCGCCTTTTGTCCAGGGCCGCGCTGGTCCCCTCCCAGAATCTGCTTACCGGCCAGCTTTCCGAGCAGCAGTGGCGGGATATCGCGGAGGCGGCTCAGTCTCTCAGCGCAACGGATATCCGGATCGACGACAACCCCACTCTGACGGTGTCAGACATGAACGCCCAGTGCCGCCGGGTGCCCAACCTGGATCTGGTGGTTATCGACTATCTCCAGCTGATGCAGTCTGCCGGAAGCGGGCACAGCTGGTCCAACGAGAGCCGCACCCAGGCGGTCAGCGACATCAGCCGTATGCTGAAGATCATGGCCAAAGAACTGAACGTGCCGGTCATCTGCCTGTCCCAGCTCTCCCGCGCCAACGAGTCCAGGCAGGATAAGCGCCCGCAGCTGTCCGACCTGCGTGAATCCGGCGCCATCGAGCAGGATGCGGACGTGGTCATAGGACTGTACCGGGACGGGTATTATAATAAGGAAAGTGAAAATCCCAATCTGGCGGAAGCCATCATACTGAAAAACCGCAAGGGCCAGACCGGCACCGTGGAGCTGAGCTGGCTGCCGGAGTATACCTCCTTTGGCTCCTGCGAAAAACGGCGGGAAGATGATTATTGATTTCCGGGAAAAACAGGATATGCTGCCCCGGGGGACAAGGCTCTTGTGCGCCGTGTCCGGCGGGGCCGACTCCATGTGCCTGCTGCACCTGATGAAAAGCCGGGAGGCGGAGCTGGGGATCCAGGTCTATGCCGCCCACTACGAGCACGGCCTGCGGGGGGAGGAATCCCTGCGGGACTGTGCCTTTGTGGAAAACTGGTGCCGGGAAAAGGGTATCCTGTGCGTAAGCGGGCACGGCGACGTGAGGGCCTATGCCAAAGAAACAGGGATGGGAATCGAGGAGGCGGCCAGAGAGCTGCGCTATGCCTTTTTGCAAAAAACGGCGGAGGAGCTGGGCTGCACCCGGATCGCCACTGCCCACAACGCGGACGACAACGCGGAAACCCTGCTTCTGAACCTCTGCCGGGGCAGCGGCGCCGCCGGGCTCCGGGGGATCCCACCGGTGAGAGGAAAGATCATCCGCCCGCTTCTGGGCTGCACCAGGGCGGAGATCGAGAGATATCTGCAGGAAAACCATATCCCCCATGTGGAGGACAGCAGCAACGCCGGCGATGAATACAGCCGGAACCGGATCCGCCACCGGGTGACACCGGCGCTGCGGGAGATCAACCCCGCATTTTCATCGGCAGCCCTGCGGACGGCGGAGCTGATGCGCCGGGATGAAGACTGCCTCGGCGCTATGGCAGAGGAGTTTATCAAGGAGAATTTCGACGGCGTGAGCCTGTCCCTTGAAAAGCTGAGAGCCCTGCATCCGGCGGTGGCCGGGCGGGTGTTCCGGCGGCTCTGCTCCGAAAGTCTGAGCATGGAGCAGGTGGACGGACTCATCAAATTGGCGGAGGGTAACGAGCTTGCCTTTGCCGATCTGCCCGGAATCAGGCTGCGCTTCGAGCAGGGGAGACTGTATTTCGGCGGGGAAGAGCCTGTCCGTCTGCCGGAGAGAGCCATCGTCCCCGGCACAGTCACCCATATCCCCGAGGCGGGACTGAGGATCAGGGCAAGGATCGAAGATTTTTCCGAAGAAATTAACAGCAAGTTCAAAACTTATCTCTTCAAATGTGAGAGTATATGTGGTAATATTACATGCGATTCCCGCCGGCCGGGAGACAGAATCAGCCCGGCTGGAAGAAATTGTACCAAGAGCCTCAAAAGCCTGTTCCTTGAGGCGGGGATGACCCAGCGGGAGAGAGATCTGACGCCGGTCATCCGGGATGAAAAAGGCATTATCGCGGTATACGGCCTGGCCACAGACCGGCGCTGTGAAGCCGGACCGGGGGATAAAGTGCTCCGGCTGGACATAGAAAAAGAGAAAACAGGGAGATAATACGAATATGGAGAGAGATATTGAGCGGGTGCTCATCTCCGCGCAGGAGCTGGAAGAGCATGTGGCGGAGATCGGCGCGCAGATATCCAGAGATTTCGAAGGCAAAGACCCCATTTTTATCGGCGTGTTGAAGGGCTGCTTTATTTTTATGGCTGACCTGATGCGCCATGTGAGCATTAAATGCTCCATGGACTTTATGGCCGTTTCCTCCTACAGCGGTACCACCTCCACCGGCGCCGTAAAGATCAACAAGGACCTGAGCGAGGACATTGAGGGGCGGCATATCATCATCGTGGAGGACATTCTGGACTCCGGCGTCACCCTGAACTATCTGAAAAATTTCCTGATGGTGAGAAATCCGGCCTCCATCAGTATTGCCACCCTTATGGATAAACCTGCCCGCCGCAAAGCGGACGTTTACGCTGACTACTCCTGCTTTGAGATCCCCGACGCCTTTGTGGTGGGCTACGGACTGGATTATAACGAGAGATACCGCAACCTGCCCTATATCGGCGTATTGAAGAGCGAAATATATTCATGAGCGAAAAGCCCATGAAAAGGATGTGACTGTTTTTTGAAACCCAACCGCAACAGAACCCGTGACCTCGGCTTTTATGTTCTGCTCATCGTGCTTTTGATCGCAACGATCTTCACCATGACCAGGGGAAACAAGGAAGAGCCTATGGTATATTCCGACCTTGTGGACCTGTTTAAGGAGGAGAAGGTCAAGTCCTTCGTCACCGAGGGAACGGATATTATCCTTGAACTGCGAACGGGGGAGACTGACCCGGCCACAGGGAAAGAGCTGACCCAGGAAAAGACCTACAGCATGTACAGCTTTTCCGTGTTTTACGAGGATTTCCACGAGCTGATCCAACAGCAGTATGAAGCCGGGATCATCGAGGACTATGATTATACCGAGGGCTTCACCGTTCCCTGGTGGGCCGGATTCCTGCCTTATCTGCTGCTCATCGGCGCGGCCATGTGGCTGTGGTATATGATGATGAAGCAGAGCGGCGGCGCTGGCGGCGGCGTAGCCAAGTTCAGCAAGGCCCGTACCCGTCTGGGCAGCGAGGAGAAGAACAAAAAGACCTTCAACGATGTTGCCGGCTGCGAGGAAGAAAAGGAAGAGCTGGCGGAGATCGTGGACTTTTTGAAGGATCCCAAGGCCTATACCGCCATGGGCGCCCGCATCCCCAAGGGCGTGCTGCTGGTTGGCCCTCCGGGCACCGGCAAGACCCTGTTGGCAAAGGCTGTTGCGGGAGAGGCAAACGTCCAGTTTCTGTCTATCTCCGGCTCCGACTTTGTGGAGCTCTATGTGGGCGTGGGCGCAGGCCGTGTCCGCGACCTGTTTGATCAGGCCAAAAAGGTGGCTCCCGCCATCATCTTCATCGACGAGATCGACGCTGTTGGCCGCCAGAGAGGCAGCGGCCTGGGCGGCGGACATGACGAGCGCGAGCAGACTCTGAACCAGCTGCTTGTGGAGATGGACGGCTTCGGAAGCAACGAGGGCGTCATCGTCATGGCGGCCACCAACCGTGCCGACATTCTGGACAACGCCCTGCTCCGTCCCGGCCGTTTCGACCGGCAGGTATATGTTGGCCTGCCCGATATCCGGGGCCGCGAGGCCATTCTGAAGATCCATTCCCGCGACAAGCATCTGGCTGAGGACGTGGATCTGAACAGCATCGCCAAGGGTACCCCCGGCTTTGCCGGCGCGGATCTGGAAAACCTGATGAACGAGGCGGCTCTGCTGGCCGTGCGCCGCAAGCACCGCTTCATCACCATGGAGGATATCGACGAGGCCATTCTCAAGGTCCAGATGGGCCCGGAGAAGAAGAGCCGCAAGATGAGCGAGAAGGCCCGCCGCCTTACCGCCTATCACGAGGCGGGACACGCGGTCTGCGGCCGGTATCTGGAGCATGTGGACCCGGTACACTATATCACTATCATCCCCCGGGGCGCCGCAGGCGGCTTCACCCTGTTCAGACCCCAGGAGGATCTGGAAAACTTCAAGTCCAGGTCGGAAATGTTTGAAAGCATTGTTATGGCTCTGGGCGGCAGAATGGCCGAAAAGCTGTTTCTGGACGATATCTCCACCGGCGCCTCCGGGGACATCCAGCAGGCCAGCTCCATTGCCCGGGATATGGTCATGCGCTACGGCATGAGCGACCGCCTTGGCCCCATCCTCTACGACAGCTCAGACCACAGCATCTTCATCGGCCGGGACTTCGGCACCACCAAGAGCTATTCCGAGGAGACCGCCGGCGTGATCGACGAGGAAGTGAAGAGCATTTTCGACAGCGCTTCTGCCCTGTGCGAGAAGATCCTCACCGAGCACCGAGACCAGCTCATTGCCATCGCGGAGTACCTGCTCCGGAACGAGACCATGGAGGCGGAGGAGTTCAACTACTTCTTCGAACACGGCGAGTTTATGCCCATCTCCCCCAAGGCTGCCCGCCAGGCCGCCAACGACAGCACCATTGAGCGCCCCGCCCGCAAGATCTCCATGACCGACGGCTACGCCGAGGAGAGCAAAGCGCAGGCCGAAGCGCCGAAGGAAGAAAAGGGCGAAGAGCCGGAAAATAAAGATGAGAATAAAGACTGAAGACAAAACACAGGGCGACTGCAAGACAGCCGCCCTGTCTGCCGCAATTCTGTCTCGCTAAAATTCCGAAGCGGTTTATTCAGCAGTCATTATAATAAATGTTGGGGTGGACACTCATAAAGAGTGATCCACACCCAACGTTTTTTATCTAAAAAAGTAGAGCATGCCATGCGCTATGGCCGTTTTCGTTTCAATAGTGCCGCATGTTCCTGCGCAATGGCGGCAAGCTCGGTCATGTAATCCATTTCGCTCTCCTCGCGATACCAACGCAAAGAAATTATAGATAATTTCGTTATCAAAGTCAACGAAGCAAGAGAACTTTTTACACGGAATGGAATCCATCGCGATATCATAGCCTCGACTTACAGTTGTAGTTGCCATAATATGCAGAAAAAATAATTTTATCAGTTATAACTTATAAAATTGTGATTTGAATGTTGTTTTTCAGCCGTGAATGTACTATACTATGGTAGACCACAGGAAAGGAGGCCGTTTCTTTCATGATTAAACGCGAAATGTATATGAGCCGCATTCGTCCGTTTATCGGGACGGAGCTGATAAAGGTCATGACCGGCATTCGCCGCTGCGGAAAATCGGTCATGTTGGAACTGATCAAACAGGAACTGATTGAATCCGGCGTTAATCCCTCTCAGTTTATCTCCATCAACTTTGAGGATATGAACTGTGCACATTTGCAAACCGCAAAGGCTTTGCATGAGGAGATCACCGGAAGAGCCGCAGAGATCAACGGTAAGGTTTATCTTTTTTTCGACGAGATTCAGGAGGTAAAGGACTGGGAAAAGTGTGTGAACTCTCTCCGCGTCACACTGGACTGTGATATTTACATCACCGGGTCTAATGCCAAGCTGCTGTCCGGCGAGCTTGCTACCTATCTGGGCGGACGCTATGTGGAATTTGTTATCTATCCATTCTCTTTTGCCGAGTTTATGGAACTATACCATACCATTGAACCGAATGCACAGATACAGCGGTGTTTCCAGAAGTATCTTCTGTCCGGTGGTATGCCCTACCTGGCCAACATCCGTTATGCGGATGAGCCGTCCAGGCAATATCTTCACGACCTTTTCAACTCTGTTCAGCTTAAGGACATTGTGAAGCGCAATAAGATTCGCGATGTGGATTTGCTGGAACGCATTATCGCCTATGTGATGGCGAATGTGGGCAACACCTTCTCCGCAACCTCGCTGGCAAAATTCTTAAAGAATGAGCAGCGAACCGTCGCGCCGGAAACGATCCTGAATTATATCAAATACTGCTGCGACGCTTTTCTGCTCTATCAGGTCAAGCGCGAGGACTTGCAGGGAAAGCAGATTCTTGCCTCCAATGAGAAGTATTATATTGCAGACCACGGGATCCGTGAGGCGGTCTTCGGCGGCAATATGAGGGACATCAATCTTGTTTTGGAAAATATGGTCTGTCTTGAACTGCTGCGCCGGGGCTATGAGGTCACAGTGGGCAGAAGCGGAGACAAAGAAATCGATTTTGTCTGCAACAAACGCGGTGAAAAGCTGTATGTTCAGGTGGCCTATCTGCTGGCGTCAGACGAGACGGTTGCCCGTGAGTTCGGCGCATATGACAATATACGCGACAATTACCCAAAGTATGTTGTGTCTCTGGATGAGTTCGACATGAGCCGCAACGGCATCAAGCACCGCAATATCCGCGATTTCCTGTTGGCTAAGGAATGGAATTGAAGCGAAAGCCAAAAACATGCTTCAGGCATCAAAACTATTGAGAAAAAGAAAAGCATCTGTTATAATCGGCATGTTATGGGGCGTTCTCCTCGCATCGCGACAAAAAGGGACGCTCCACGGGGACAAACCAAAGGAGAATGAAGATATATGAAATTAGGTATCGTCGGCCTGCCCAATGTGGGCAAATCCACTCTGTTTAACGCCATCACCAACGCGGGCGCGGCTTCCGCAAACTTCCCCTTCTGCACCATCGAGCCCAACGTGGGCATGGTGACCGTGCCGGACAAGCGGCTGGACTATCTGGCCGAGCTGTACCAGCCCAAGAAGTTCACCCCCGCCGTCATCGAATTTGTGGATATTGCGGGTCTGGTAAAGGGCGCCTCCAAGGGCGAGGGCCTGGGCAACAAGTTTTTGGGCAACATCCGCGCCACCGATGCCATTGTCCATGTTGTGCGCTGCTTTGACGATGACAACGTCATCCATGTGGAGGGCAGCACCGACCCCAAGCGGGATATTGAGATCATCGATCTGGAGCTGATCATGGCCGATATGGAGATGGTGGAGCGCCGCATCGAAAAGGCGACCAAGGCCGCAAAGGGAGACAAAAAGTTCCTGCATGAAGCGGAGGTATTCAAGGCCCTGCTGGAGCATCTGAACGAGGGCAAGAGCGCCAGAAGCTTTGACTGCGACCCCGACGACGCGGAGCTGATCGAGTCCTGCGACCTGCTGACCATCAAGCCCATCATTTACGCCGCCAATATGGACGAGGACGGCGTGGCAAATTATCAGGAAAACAAGTATTTCCAGACCGTAGCCGCCATTGCCGCCGCCGAGAATGCCCAGGTGCTGCCCATCTGCGCCAAGGTGGAGGAGGAGATGGCCGAGCTGGAGCCGGAGGACAAGCTGATGTTCCTGGAGGAACTGGGGCTGGAGGAGTCCGGCCTGGACCGGATGATCAAATGCTCCTATGCCCTGCTGGGCCTGATCTCTTTTCTGACCTGCGGCTCCGACGAGTGCCGGGCCTGGACCATACGCCGGGGGACCAAGGCGCCCCAGGCGGCAGGCAAGATCCACAGCGACTTTGAGCGGGGCTTTATCCGGGCCGAGATCGTGGCTTTTGACGACCTGAAGAGCTGCGGCAGCATGAACGCCGCAAAGGAAAAGGGCCTTGTCCGCAGCGAGGGTAAGGACTACGTTATGCAGGACGGGGACGTGACCCTGTTCCGTTTCAACGTGTGATATGGAAATAACCGTCGTCATATTTGAATATATCGGCGTGGCCTCCGCCGCCATCACCGGGACCATGGCGGGCATAGAAAAACGGGCCGACGCCTTCGGCGTGCTGTTTCTGGCCATGGTCACCGCTCTGGGCGGAGGCATCATGCGGGACATCTTCCTGGGCGAGTTCCCGCCCAGAATGTTCACCAGCTTTATCTACATCGGCATGGTGACCTTCTTTTCCCTGGTAGTGTTTGCGGACGCCTGCGTCCGGGGGCCGAGCTACCGGGCCCACAAAGAGCGGCTTGACGCGATCAACAACATCTTTGACGCTTTGGGCCTTGCCTCCTTTACCATCGTGGGCATGGACATCACCATCGGCAAATACGGCCTTGTAAACCCCGTGCTCATCATCCTGATGGGCATGACCACCGGCGTGGGGGGCGGCATGATCCGGGATATGCTGACAAACGCCATGCCCAAGGTGCTGTATAAGCGCATTTATGCCATCGCTTCCGTGGCCGGCGGCCTGTTCTATTACGGCTTTTTGCGCCTGGGCCTGAACAAGACCGTGGGCGCGCTGATCGCCATCGGCTTTATCGTAACGCTGCGCATTCTGGCCACAAAATTCCGCTGGAACCTTCCCCATGCGGAACCGTAAACAAAATGTGAATTTGCCAGAATTTTTCTTGACTTTGAAAAAAAGCAGGGATATACTGTCCTCTACGGAAAGGGAGTAGCTTGCGCCGCAAGGCGTTGGCGCGTCGCCATCTCAGCCCGTCTTCGGGTTCGGCGTGCCGGATACTTATGTATTGAGCAAGACTTTTACAGTTATACTGCTGTAAAAGTCTTTTTTTATTTTTACAGCGTATTTGCCCAAATTTTGAAAGGAGCAATCATATGCGGTACTATTGCGAAGAAACGGAAACCACGTTAAATGAGCTGTCCACCACCGCCGAGGGCCTGAGTGCTGAAGAAGCGGCCCGCCGCCTGGAGGCCAACGGCAAAAACCGGCTGGCGGACGCGCCGGGCAAATCCCTGATCCGGCGCTTCCTGGAACAGATGGCAGACCCCATGATCATCATTCTCCTGGTGGCCGCGCTGATCAGCGGCGTGCTGGCCGTAGTGGAGAACGAAAGCTTTGCCGACGTGATCATCATCCTGGCTGTGGTCATCGTCAACGCCGTATTGGGCGTTTATCAGGAGAACAAGGCGGAAAAGGCTATTGAGGCCCTGCAGGAGATGTCCGCCGCCACCTCCAAGGTCCTGCGGGACGGCAAGATCTGCATCGTCCGCAGCGAGGAGCTTGTGGTAGGCGATGTGGTGCTGCTGGAGGCGGGCGACGCTGTTCCGGCGGACGGACGTCTGCTGCAAAGCGCCAGCCTGAAGATCGAGGAAGCCGCCCTCACCGGCGAGTCTGTGCCCGTCACCAAGTTTATTGACATCATCAATCTCTCCGACGGTGAGAAGGACGTCCCCCTGGGCGACCGGAAGAACATGGTCTACATGGGCAGCACCGTGGTCTATGGCCGCGGCACTGCCGTCATCACCGCCACCGGCATGGACACGGAGATGGGCAAGATCGCCGGCGCTCTGGCCCAGGCCGAGGAGGGCCAGACCCCTCTGCAGATCAAGCTGAGCCAGCTGTCCAAGGTGCTCACCTGGCTGGTGCTGGGTATCTGCCTTGTGGTCTTCGGCGTTCAGCTTCTGCGTGCCGGCGGGCTGGACTTTGAGCTGGTGCTGGATTCCTTCATGGTGGCTGTGTCCCTGGCCGTGGCCGCCATTCCCGAGGGCCTTGCCGCTGTGGTCACGGTGGTGCTGTCCATCGGCGTCACCAACATGTCCAAGCGCAACGCCATTATCCGCCGTCTTACCGCGGTGGAGACGCTGGGCTGCGCCCAGATCATCTGCTCGGATAAAACCGGCACCCTGACCCAGAACAAGATGACCGTGGTGGATTTCTTCGGCGAGGACGAAAAACGCATCGCCGCCGCCATGGCCCTCTGCTGCGACGCGGAGATCGATCCGGATGGCAATGTGACCGGCGAGCCCACCGAGGCCGCTCTTGTGGTCTGGGCCAATAAGCTGGGCCTGGATAAACCCAGCCTGAAAGCAAAATTCCTCCGCTGCGGCGAAGCCCCCTTCGACTCCGGCCGCAAGATGATGTCCACTGTTCATCTCAACGGCAGCGGCTGCATCCAGTATACCAAGGGCGCTCCCGATGTGATCATCGGCAAGTGCGCCTATTACCTGAAGGACGGCAAAGCCGTCCCCATGACGGAAGAATACCGCGCCCAGATCACGGCCGCCAACAAGGCCATGGCCGACCGGGCCCTGCGCGTTCTGGCCTGCGCCGAGAGAGTGTGGAGCGAAAAGCCCGCAAACTTTGAGCCGGATTATCTGGAGCAGGAGCTCTGCTTTACCGGTCTTTGCGGCATGATCGATCCGGTTCGTCCGGAGGTCAAGGACGCCATCGTGGAGTGCCGCCGCGCCGGTATCCGTCCCATCATGATCACCGGCGACCATGTGGATACTGCCGTAGCCATCGCCAGGGAGCTGGGCATCCTGTCTGACGGCGCACGGGCCATCACCGGCGCACAGCTGGATATGATGAGCGACGAGGAGTTTGAAAAGGAATATCAGAACATCAGCGTCTACGCCCGTGTTCAGCCGGAGCACAAGACCCGCATCGTCAACGCCTGGCGCAAGGGCGGCTGTGTCACCGCCATGACCGGCGACGGCGTGAACGATGCCCCCTCCATCAAATCCGCCGATATCGGCGTGGGCATGGGTATCACCGGCACCGACGTCACCAAGAACGTGGCAGACATGGTGCTGGCGGACGACAACTTTGCCACCATTGTTGGCGCTGTGGAGGAAGGCCGCCGGATCTATGACAATATCCGCAAGGCCATCCAGTTCCTGCTCAGCTCCAATATGAGCGAGGTTATCAGCATTTTTGCCGCAACGCTGATGGGCTTTACCATTCTCAAGCCTGTCCATCTGCTTTGGATCAATCTGGTCACCGACTGCTTCCCGGCTCTGGCCCTGGGCATGGAGCGGGCAGAGCGGGACATCATGGACCGCAAGCCCCGGGACGCCAAGGCCGGTATCTTCGCTGACGGCATGGCAGTGGATGTGGTGTATCAGGGTCTGCTGGTCTCCGTGCTGGTGCTGGCCTCCTACTTCATCGGCCATTTCATGGAAGCCGGTACCTGGGCCATGGTCAACAGCGCCGACGGCACCACCATGGCTTTCCTGACCATGTCTATGGCGGAGATTTTCCACAGCTTCAACATGCGCTCCCAGCGCAGCAGTATTTTCAAGCTGGAAGGACACAATAAGATCCTCATCATCGCGGCTATCGGCTCTCTGATCGCCACCACCGCAGTATGCGAGATCCCCCTCCTGGCCAATGCCTTCGGCTTTACCAGCGTCAGCTTCTCTGAATATGTGATTGCCATTGTCCTCGGCGCTATGGTCATCCCCGTGGTGGAGCTGGTGAAGCTCCTCCGGCGCAAGCTGGCAAAACAGTGAGAAAAAAAACTGTTTGACAGACCGAAAGAGAAATGCTAATATAGTCCACTGTAAAAGGCTTTGAAGGAGAACGCAGACGCAGAACACGTTCAGAGAGGGCAGCCAAGGCTGTGAGCCGCCCCGGATATGCGCCGCCGCCACCGCTCCCGAGCCGGGAGACCGAAAAACGCAGTAAGTTTCCCCGCGCGGCGCACGTTAAGCGCCCAATGAGTAAAAAATCAAGGTGGAACCGTGCAATTCACGCACCCTTGGCGACAAGCCAGGGGTGCGTTTCATTTTAAGGGAGGAAAAACCATTATGGACGAAAAAAATCAGTATACCTTTGAAAATCCTGAGTATAAAAACACCTACCGCCATACCACCAGCCACATTCTGGCCCAGGCCATGAAGCGCCTGTACCCCGAAGTGAAGCTGGCAATCGGCCCCGCCATCGAAAACGGCTTCTACTACGATTTCGACGCGCCCTTTGCCATCACGCCGGAGATTCTGGAAAAGCTGGAAGCGGAGATGCGCAGGATCTGCAAGGAAAAGATCAAGCTGGAGCGTTTCGAGCTGCCCCGTGAGGAGGCCATCAAATTCATGGAGGAGCGGGACGAGCCCTATAAGGTGGAGCTGATTCAGGATCTGCCTGAGGACGCCGTCATCAGCTTCTATAAGCAGGGCGACTTTACCGACCTCTGCGCCGGCCCCCATCTGGACTCCACCGGCCGGGTCAAGGGCAATGCCATCAAGCTCACTGCCTGCAACGGCTCTTACTGGCGGGGCGACGCCAGCCGCAAGGCACTTCAGCGCGTTTACGGCACCTGCTTTATGAAAAAGGAAGAGCTGGACCAGTATCTCCAGCGCATTGAGGAAGCAAAAAAGCGTGACCACCGCAAAATCGGCAAGGAGCTGGGTCTGTTCATGCTCACCGACGAAGGCCCCGGCTTCCCCTTCTTCCTGCCCAAAGGTATGGTCCTGCGCAACACCCTGATCGACTACTGGCGCGAGATTCACAAAAAGTATGGTTATGTGGAGGTCTCCACCCCCATGATCCTCAACCGCCAGCTCTGGGAGCGCAGCGGCCACTGGGATCATTATAAAAACAATATGTACACCACCAGGATCGACGACGAGGACTTTGCCATCAAGCCCATGAACTGCCCCGGCGGTATGCTGGTTTACGCCTCCGAGCCCCACTCCTACCGTGACCTGCCTCTGCGCTGCGGCGAGCTGGGCCTTGTCCACCGCCATGAGCTGTCCGGCGCGCTCCACGGTCTGTTCCGCGTCCGTTGCTTTACCCAGGACGATGCCCATATCTTCATGACCCGGGAGCAGATGAAGGACGAGATCAAAAACGTGGTCCGTCTCTTTGACGAGGTCTATTCCACCTTCGGCCTGAATTATGAGATCGAGCTTTCCACCATGCCTGAGGACCACATCGGCACTGAGGCGGAGTGGGAGGAGAACCAGAATATCCTGAAGGACGCCATCACCGACATGGGCAAGAGCTATGTGATCAACGAGGGCGACGGCGCCTTCTACGGCCCCAAGCTGGACTTCCATATTGAGGACTGCCTGGGACGCACCTGGCAGTGCGGAACCATTCAGCTGGACAGCCAGCTGCCTGAACGCTTCCAGCTGGAGTACACCGGCGCTGACGGCGAGAAGCACCGTCCCATTATGATCCACCGGGTCGTCTTCGGCTCCATCGAGCGCTTCATCGGCGTCATCACCGAGCATTTCGCCGGCGCCTTCCCCGTGTGGCTCTCTCCCGTCCAGGCCAGAGTCATGCCCATCACCGACCGCGCCTCCGATTACGCAAAGCAGCTGGCCGAACGCCTTGATCAGGAGGGCGTCCGTGTGGACACCGACCTGAGAAACGAGAAGATCGGCTACAAGATCCGCGAGGCCCAGATGCAGAAGCTGCCCTATATGCTGGTTGTGGGCGACAAAGAGGCCGAGTCCGGCACCGTCTCCGTCCGCACCCGCGGCGGCGTGGACCTGGGCGCCATGCCTGTGGACGAATTCATCGCAAAAATCAAAGAAGAAATCAAAACCAGAGCGAAATAATAGCTGAATAAAACCTGTTCGACCTCACATACTATGAAAAAAGTTTGTGAGGTCGTTTTTATGAGCGCAGAAAGAAAAAAACTGATCCTTGCCATTGCGGTGATCTTTGCCGCGAACATCTTTATTATCGCACTGGTACAATATGCGTCCGCGGATCTGTATAAGCGGGGTTCCAGCGGCGACACGGTGCGGGAGATCCAGACCCGGCTGAAAAACTGGGGCTACTATAACGGCGCTGTAGACGGCATCTACGGCAGCGGCACAGAAGAAGCGGTTCGTCTGTTCCAGCGGAAAAACGGCCTGTCTGTGGACGGACAGGTGGGGAACCAGACCCTGGCGGCCCTGGGCATCACGCCCAGCTCTTCCGGCAGCTCCGGTACCCAGACTGCCACGGACGGCGACCTGTATCTGCTGGCCCGGGTCATCTCCGCAGAGGCCCGGGGCGAGCCCTATAACGGACAGGTGGCGGTGGGGGCGGTCATCCTCAACCGTATCAAGCACCCCTCTTTTCCCAATACCCTGTCCGGCGTCATCTACCAGACCGACGCCTTCACCTGCATGGTGGACGGCCAGTTTGATCAGCCCATCAGCGAGACCTCCTACCGTGCCGCTCAGGACGCCCTGAACGGTGTGGACCCCAGCGGCGGCGCTATCTACTATTTCAATCCGGACACGGCCACCAGTGCCTGGATCTGGTCCAGACCCCTGATCGTCCAGATCGGGAAACACCGCTTCTGCGCGTAAAAAGAATGTTGAAAACAGGGTTGCCATGATATATAATTGTTACATTCAACGTTTTGGAGGAAATCATGGCATACTGCGATAAATGCGGCGCTTATATACCCGACGGGCAGACCAAGTGCCTGGCCTGCGGCTATGACTCTGCGGTGGAGGAAAAACACGCCGCTCAGGCAGCCCGTCAGCAGGAGGATCAGCGGGCCCGGGCAGAGCAGCGCCGCCGGGAGCGGCAGGAACTGAATAAAAAATGGGCAGAAAGCGAACAGCAGCATCGCCGCAATATGGAGGAGCTTGAACGCCGGAGGAAGGAAGCGGAAGAGAAGGCCAGGCGTGAGGCAGAGCAGAAAAAAGCAGACGGATGGCAGCGGACCGAGTATGGCAGCTTCCGCTTTACCGACGGAAGCGGACGGTCAGATACGGCCAAAGGCCATAATAAGCTTCTGGCCGCGCTCTCTTATGTAAGCATCCTCTTCCTGGTTCCCCTGCTGTTTGCTCAGGATGATGAATTCGCCAGGTTCCATGCAAAACAGGGGGCAAGGCTTTTCGTCTGCAATGCCATCGGCAGTATTCTTGGCTCCATCTTTTCCATCGGCTGGGTCGTGAATCTGCTGCTGATCTACCTGATGGTCGTGGGAATAAGAAACGCGCTGAACGACAAATGGGAGGCGCTGCCCTACATAGGAAAGTTCCGGCTTTTCTGAGCTTCAACGGTATTTTGTGGCATTTTCCGGCGGGAAACCACAAGATTTTGAAGTCAAAAAATTTCTTCAAAAAAGCATCAAAAAAGTGTTGACAAGTGGCAATTTAGATGCTATATTAACCAAGCACTTGAGAGAGCAACGAAAAATCTCGAGAGAGAAAAGAAAATCGAAAAAAGATTGAAAAAACTCTTGACAGAAAGCTCTTACGGTGTTAAAATAACAAAGCTGTCGCCCCAAGAAAGGGTGGCGGGAAGATGTACCTTGAAAATTGAACAATGTAAGAACAGCTTATGCAAATAAGCACCAGAAAAGGGTTCTTAAAGTCTGTGAAGACAGACATTAAAAACAATTTCTTTTGAGAGCTAAGAAAGCGATCGAGAATTGATTTTATCCGGTGGAGACACCGGTTAAGATACAATTTATTGAGAGTTTGATCCTGGCTCAGGATGAACGCTGGCGGCGTGCCTAACACATGCAAGTCGAACGAAGCACTGCAGACGGAGATTCGTCGAAGCCTGCTT